>DASRFJ010000101.1:0-5663 GCA_035651595.1 Streptosporangiaceae bacterium
GGGCGCTATCCCTGTGGGACGGCGGCGGTACAGAAATTAACCCGTGGGCCGACCGCCGCGGTGCGGACCTCCGCCCTCTCCCAGAGGCCGCTAGCCAGGAGTTCGCCCGCGAAGCCAGGAAGAAGCTACTGGACAGGCGCATTAGCGCGACGCTCGATTTGCTGACCGCGCTGATCAGCCTCGGCAGGCACCGGGAGGCGGTCGCGGAGCTGGAGCAGATCGCACACGAGAACCCCAGGGAGGGCACCGCGCTGCGCCTGCTCGTGATTGCCCTGTATCGCAGCGAGCGGTTCGCAGACGCCAGTCGGGTATGCCGCCGCGCCATCCGAGCACTGCAAGTCGCAGGCGAGCACGACGGGCACCTGCAGCAGCTTCAGCAAGCCATCCTCACCCGCACGTTCCCGTTCCGGGGGCCCATCGCTTCCTAAGGCCGATGCCGGCGCTCGGCCTGGGAATCTGCGGTTGTGCCGACTGCACACCCATATGTGGCAGGTGCGCCTAGGTCATCGGTGATTCGGAGCCAGCCGCCTTCGTACACCACCCACCAGCTGTCCTGGTAACGGGTCAGCCAGGAGATCGAGTCGGCCAGCGGCGCTGCTTCCCCGCGGGCGTACGCGGCGTTCATGTGTGAATGACTGACATTCAGTTCACGCCCCATGCCTCCCCCTCAGAGCCGGGCCGTCGAGCCTGGCAACCGGCGATCACGTGCCGGCCTTCCTGTGCTCACTGCCCTCGTTCCGGCCCGTGATCAATATGTACACGCCCGGACGCGATAAGTAACGGGCCGATTTCACGGTTAAATTACGCGGTGAAATCGCGGTCGCGGAGCGCGCCGACGGATTGCCTGCGGCTAGAGAGGCATACCGAGTTGCTTCTTGGTGCGGTCGAGGTCACGGAGGAACACGGTGACCTTGGCTCCCCGGCCGTCTTGGCCCGCCAGCAGGACGGCGACTTCTTGAGCGCGCGGCAAGCAGCCGCAGGCCTCAGCGGCGCGCATGGCGCGCAGAGCGCACAGGCCAGTGGCGGCCGCCGCGTTGAACAGGCCGATCCGCGCTTGAGCGAGCGCGGCATTGACGAGGGCGATGGCGTCTGTCTTGCCGTCCCGGCGGGCAAGCCGGGTCGCGACGCGTTCTGCGTTCTCGGCGCCCTTCTTCTGCTGGCCGGTAGTGGAGTAGATGACCGCGCGTACTGACTCGAAGCAGTCGCGGCTGAGCCATAGCCGTACCCAGTTCCGATCGCTCTCCAGATCGGTGCACTCGTACTGTTCTTCAGATTCTTCCCAGGCCCTGGCTGCCTTGCTGAGGTGCCCCAGGCATGCTTGCTCTTCTGCCGTGCGCAGCCACAGGTAGGCGACGGTACCGGGTGAGACGCTCGGCGGGCACGCCGTGCGGGCTTGCTCGATGAGCTCGAGAGCCCGGTGGTGGTGTCCTTGGAATGCCTGGTAGTGGGACTGGCCGTCAGCCGCCATGGCCGCGAGTACCGGGTCCGCCGCCGTGCGAGCAGCGGCAGCGACGGTATCGAGCAGGTCGAGCGCGCCGGCCAGGTTGCCGAGGTCGACGTCGCAGCAGGTGGCCAGGTAGCTGGATTCCCCGCCGGTGATCGTGAGTTCTCGCCGCTGCTGCTCGTCGCCGACGGCGTCGAGCAGCATGATGATGTCGCGGACGTGGGCGGTGAGCGCGCGGATGACCTACTGGGCGGGCAGTTTCGCTACGACCAGGTAGAACCCGCTGGTGCGGATTGCCATCGTCGTAGCGGGAGATTCTTCTGGCGGACTGCGCTTGCCGATCACCCTGGCCAGCTGCTCCCATGGCTCGGCGCTGCTACGTGGCCTGGCGGCTTCGCGCCAGCCCTCGAGGGAGCCGGCATCGCCGGTCCTGCCGATGTGCTCGGCGAGGGCGAGCACGCGGTGCAGCTTCACCGCAGGCAGGCCGGTGTCCTGGACCGAGCCCTCGGGAGCGGATAGGCGGAGGTGGCTGCGTGCGCCCTGCGGCATCGCAAGGCCGTCCGCGAGCCGCGCGATGAGGTCGAGAGTGGGCTTCCGCTGGCCGTTGACGTACTGGCTGACTTGCGTTTGGGTCACGCCGGTCCGGGCAGCGAAGGCGTGCTGGCTGAGGCCGCTTGCCGTCAGGACCATCGAGAGCAGCGCGCCGATGTCCCGCCGGGTCAGCACATCGCTGACCTCTGGGCGTTCCCAGAAATCCGCAGGCCCAATCACCTTCTCGGCGGTGCTCACAAAGCTTCCCCCTGGGTCACACTGGCAACAACGGTTAACCTTGAATACCTAATGTACCTGATCGATTACTCTTAGTACCTATGAGCACGGTTCCCTGGTTCCTGACCGACTCCGCGGAGATCACCGTTGCAGCCGATGACTTCGGCCACGTCGTGCACGAGGTACCTGCCTGGGTGGCGCGGCCGACCGACGCAGAGCAGGTCGCGGCCCTGGCCCGGTATGCGGCCGCGGAAGGGCTGACATTCCGGCCGCGCGGCTGCGGGCACTCGGTGTACGGGCAGGCGCAGGCCGATGGCGGGGTCGTCTGCTACACGGGCGGCCTGGACCTGACGTATGACATCAGCAGCGGCAAGCTGGATGTCGGCGCCGGGGCGCGGTGGCGCGCGGTTCTCGCCGCGGCGACCAGAGTGGGCATGACTCCACTGGTTCTCACCGACTACCTGGACCTCAGCGTCGGCGGCACGCTGTCGGTGGGCGGGATCGGGGGTGCCAGCCACCATCACGGGCCGCAGGTCGATCATGTCCTGGACCTTGAGGTGGTCATCCCGTCAGGGGAGGTCATCAGGTGCTCGCCGTCGTCGCATCCTGATGTGTTCTTCGGTGTGCTCGCCGGGCAGGGCAGTGCTGGCATCATTACCCGTGCGACTATCCCGCTCGTTCCGGCGCCCACGCGCGTGCGCTGGTACAAGATCTTGTGTCCCAGTGTGGCCACGCTGATCGCCTGCCAGCGCATTGTCGCCCGGGAGCGGCGGTTCGGCTATCTCGAAGGGCAGATTGCCGCTGACGAGAGCGGCCGCTGGAGCTACGTGCTGGAGGCCGGCACTTTCTACTCCGCCGAGCCGCCCGCTGACGCGGCACTGCTGGACGGGCTCAGCCTGAGTCCGGATTCGGCGGAGATCGAGGATCTCGATTACGTGAGCTTCTGCGACCGGATGCAGGACGGGTGGCTGTAGCACTCTGAAATGGATCTGGATCTGACCCGTATTTCGTGACGGCAACGAGCCCCTGCCGGGCCGCATCGGCGGCAATCCGTAACGATCTGGATCGTTACGGTGCATGACGGCGTGTTGCGCAAGTGGGAAGAGGGACCCCTGGTAGGCCGACGGTTGTCTAGTCCAGCCGTCCTCCCAGGAGTCCGCCGTGACATTGTCACAGGTCAACGGGTATTTGTCATGCCAGCGCGGAATCAGCCTGGAGCTGCTGCTGCCGCATCTTGCCGTAGTCATCGTGGAAACCGCCGAGCTCGCGCACGACCGCCTGCGCATCTGGGCGCGCGCCCGCACCAAAGGTGCCGCCTGCCGGAAGTGCGGCCAGTTCTCGGAACGGGTGCACAGTACGTACCGGCGGCGGCTGGCCGACGCGCCGGTCGGCGGGCACCCGGTCCTGCTCTGGCTCGGAGTCAGGCGGTTCTTCTGCAAGAACGCCGCCTGCACGGCGGTCACGTTCGCCGAGCAGTTCGAGGGCCTGACCTCGCCGCGGGCGAGGCGGACACCGCCGCTGGCCAAGATGCTGACCGCGATCGGGCTGGCCCTGGCCGGGCGGGCCGGAACCCGGCTCGCCTCCGAGCTGGACCTGCCGGCCAGCCGGACCGGCATGCTGCGCCTGGTCATGGCGCTGCCCGACCCCGAGAGCCGCACCGTGACCATTCTCGGTATCGATGATTTCGCGTTCCGCCGAGGCCGGGACTACGGCACCATCCTCATCGACGTCGAGACCGGCCGGCCCGTTGACCTGCTCCGCGACCGCGAGGCGGACACCGTCGCGGACTGGCTGAGGGAACATCCCGGGATAAAGGTGATCTGCCGTGACCGGGCCGGCGCGTACGCCGACGGCGCCCGGCAGGGCGCTCCCGGCGCTGACCAGGTCGCGGACCGGTGGCACATCTACCACAACCTGTGCGAGCACGTAGGCAAGGCGACAGCCCGGCACCGCTCCTGCCTGGAAGAACCCGCTCCTGAGGAACCGGGAGAACCCGCCGTCCCTGATCCGGCGGAAGTCCCTGACCTGCAGCAGGCCGCGGTCGATGCCGCCGCCCGGCGCGCCGCGGAGTCCGCGCTGGCGATCCGGACCCGTCAGCGGTACGACCTGGTCAAAAGGCTGAAGGCCCAGGGCAAGGGCATCAAGCCGATCATGCGCGAGACCGGCCTGGCCAAGGGCACCATCCGCCGGTTCTACTACGCGGAAACCGTTGATGAGCTGCTGGCCAAGGTGAAGGACGGGCGGCCGTCAATCCTGGACGAGCACAAGCCCTACCTGCACCAGCGGTGGAACGAGGGCTGCACGAACGTCATCCAGCTCCACGCCGAGCTGAAAGAACGCGGATACACAGGCGGCTACGGCACCATCCGCGACTACGTGCTCCCGTTCCGGGAGGCCGGCGCCGCCCCGCCTGCGGTCCCCGGCCCGCCCAAAGCCCGTGACCTGGCCAGATGGATCACCGCCGACCCCGGTCACCTCGATGACGACGAGAAGGCGGAACTCGCGCGGGCCAGGGAGCGCTGCCCGGACCTGGATGCCCTCGCCGGGCACGTCACCGCGTTCGCCAAGATCCTCACCGGCCTGCACGGCGACCGCCTCGACGGCTGGATCACCGCAGTCGAGGCCGATGACCAGCCTGACCTGCACTCTTTCGTCCGCGGCATCAAGCGTGACTACGACGCCGTGCTCAACGGACTCACCATGCCATGGAGCTCAGGAATCGTCGAGGGCAACGTCAACCGGGTCAAGATGCTCAAGCGGCAAACATACGGCCGCGCCGCATTTCCTCTGCTCCGCAAGCGCGTGCTCCTCGTCATCTGACAAGGGGCCTGTGATCATCACGAAATACGGGTCAGATCCCCAATACTGACCCTGTAGCGACGGTTGAAAGCTAACCCCCTGTGGGAATCTCCCGGCTCGGTGGTGTGCCGGGGGAGAGGGAGTGCTCACAGTGGAGGACTGGGCGGAGATCCGCAGGCTGCACCGGGCGGAGAACATGCCGATCAAGGCGATCGTGCGGACGCTGGGGATCTCGAGGAATACGGTGCGGGCTGCTCTGGCAAGCGATGCCCCGCCTAAGTACGCGAGGAAGCCGGCGGGTTCGGCGGTCGATGCGTTCGAGCCGCGGATCCGGGAGCTTCTGCGGGCGTATCCGGCGATGCCGGCGACGGTGATCGCCGAGCGGATCGGCTGGGAACGGGGGCTGACCGTGCTGAAGGACCGGGGTAGGGGAGCTGCGCCCGGCTTACCTGCCGCCGGACCTGGCGAGCCGGACGGCGTATGAGCCGGGCGAGCTAGCGCAGTGCGACTTCTAGTGTCCTGAGTCAATAATTTCTAGTCACTCGCTAGACTGAATTCATGGCGAGCCCGAAGCTGGACCCGGTCGTGCTGACCGTTGAGGAGCGGCAGGTCCTTGAGGGATGGGCGCGGCGCCGCAAGACCGCGCAGGCGC
>DASRFJ010000102.1:0-28413 GCA_035651595.1 Streptosporangiaceae bacterium
AGAACAAGCAACTTAGAGTAAGTGGGCCCGGGACACAAGCAACGCGTCCCACTTGGGATGGCAATGTCGTGCCATGTCACTAAAAGTTACTATATCAACGCGTATAAACCGGACTAAGTGACATAAGCTACGCATTACCACATTGAGAGTATTGCTCATCACGGGTAAGACCTAGTCATTACTAGTTACTTGTAACTAGGCACCATTAGTCATCAGTGACGTGGCCGAGTAGTGCTACAGGACTAGATCAACGTGCTGTATGCGTTTTCGTATCGCGCAAACGGTTACATAGCGTAAGGAAGGACTATGCGTAACTAGGTACGACCCCGAATGAGCCCGCTTTACGGGTTGTCAACAGTCCGATCGCATCGTGCAGAGGGCGGCCCGGGGCGGCTGCATCAAGATAACCGCAGGTCAGGGAGTGCAAAGTAGCCTACTTTTATAAATAACTTGCTAACCGACCAGAACCACGGCTACCTCGATGTCGACGCGCCGATCGGCCGGCAATTCCCGGTGAACGCCCCGGTCAGCATCGGCGCCGGCAGCTGGCTCGGTGCGGGCGCGATCGTCCTCCCCGGCGCGTGCGTCGGCCGCAACGTCGTCGTCGCCGCCGGTTCGGTCGTCCGCGGTGAGGTCCCCGACCACTGCGTGGTAGCCGGCGTCCCCGCCCGCATCGTCCGCCGCTACGACCCCGCCACCGGCTGGACCCCCACCCCCGTCCGCCCCGTCCCGCTCGCGCCCGCGCCCGCCTCCCCCTCGGCACAAAACGGACATATGGATCATCTAGGTTCGTGAGCGGCCCGGCTGCGGTGCGGTCCAGCAGCGATCGGGCAACTCGCCCCTCGGGCCCTGGGACATTTCACGCATTGCGGGCGGACCAACGGGGCGCCGGATTATCGCGGACACTTACCCCCCCGGATTGGGGGGGTAACTGTCCGCAATGATTTCGAGCCGCTTTCCATCGCTACGCATACGGGACAAACGGGAGGTATTGCGGCAGCCGGCACACCGCGCGGAGCGAGGGCGCCCCGCCACATACCTCAGTCGGGGTCGGGGCCTAGCGCGGTGCGCAGCTTGCCGATCCGGCGCAATAGCCGGGCGAGCGCGTCCGCGGTTTCCGGGTCGTTGCTGGCCGAAGGAATGGCGGCTAGCGCCGTCGCCGCCTCGGAAACGGCGGCGACGTGCGCGGACAGCTCCTCGGTCCGCTCCGCGTACTTCAGGTAGAGGCTGACGAACACCGCTACCTTCGCGGTCAGCACCCACGGATCGAACGGCTTGGCCAGGTAGTCGACCGCCCCGGCGCTGTAGCCGCGGAACGAGAAGTCCAGGCGCGTGCTGGCGGCGGACAGGAAGATGATCGGCACGTCCGCGTTCCGGGTGCCGCGCCGGATCCGGTCGGCGGTCTCGAAGCCGTCCATGCCGGGCATCATGATGTCGAGCAGCACGACCGCGAAGTCCTGCGTGGCAAGCTCGGCCAGCGCCTGCTTGCCGGACCTGGTCGCCACGATGACCTGGTTCAGCGGTGCCAGGATTGCCTCGAGCGCGACCAGGTTCGCCGTCCTGTCGTCCACGAGGAGGATCCGGGTCCGCCCTCCCATGGCTTCATATTCTCATGAGATAACTCGCCAGCGGCGATCCGCGGCCGGAACTCTTCGCCGCGCAGCGCGCGCTCCACCAAAGTAACGGCAGCCACGTTGGCGGCCAGCCTGCTGCCCTCGCGCTTGTAGGCGGAGAGCACCGCCTCGATCGCGTGCGGCGGCAGCCTGCCGCCGAGCTCGGTCCTGGCGGTGCGGTATCCCTTGCGCGCTCCCTCGACGCATGCCTCGCAGTGGTACTTGGCCATCACCGCGAGCGCGAGCGGATGCCGGCGCAGCACGCCGTGTAGCCGGTAGTCGGGCGGAACCACGTCCAGCAGCCACCCGACCGCGGTCGATTCGAACTCCTCGGTGCCAGGCGGATGCACCCCGGCGGGCCATCCCGGTGGTACGTACGCGCTCATATCGTCAGCATACCCGCGAGTCGAACGCTTATTCCATAGCCAATCATCTCGAATCGCCCCCTCCGCCACATCCGTTGTGTCAGTATTTGTGGTGCTACGCGGCAGATTGTGCCGCCGGAGCGGGACGGGAGGCCGCCGTCACCGGACGGGGCCCGGAACGGTTAAAACGGAGGCTCTTATGGCAATGGTTGGTGCTGACCTCGGTCTGGGTCAAAAGCTCGCATCGGACTTCACGACGGGCGGCCAGGATCTGCAGGCGGCCGTCTCCAAGCTCAGCAGCGCGGTGAACGAGAGCCACAGCTTCTGGACTGGCCCTGGCGCCAACAAGTTCCGCGACGAGTGGGCGCAGTTCCTGCCGCAGGCCAACAAGATGATCGCCGCCGTGCAGCAGGACGCACCGCAGGCCATCAAGGCCGCGATGGACGCCATCCAGCACGCGACCGGCGTTTCCTGAGCACCACACCGCGTCGAAAGGCCCCGGGCTGACCAACCCGGGGCCTTCGCGTGTAACGACGGCAGCGTTACTCCGGCAGGGCGATCTGCACCGGCGCGATCGACCCCGGCCGGACGATCAGCCCCCGCCCCAGCGGCCCGGCCCCGGTGCCGGCCCCGCGCGGCAGCCGGATACCGAACAGGTCCCCGTCCGACGGCCCCTCCAGGCCGACGAACACCCCGCAGCGCGACTTCAGCGCCGTGCGCACGAACCCGGAGTAGATCCGCCCGAGGTCGCTGGTCGCGCCGGCCACGATCATCGCGTGTTCCGCGTCCCTGGCGCTGACCAGGATCTCGTCCAGCCGCGGCGCGACAAGGCTGTCCGACAGCAGTTCCGCGTCGTCGATCACGATCACGTATTCCGTAAGCCCGTCGATCGCGGCGTTCACCGCGGCGGCGTCCACGTCTGCGCCCAGCACCCCGAGCACACCGGGCGAGCCCGCCAGCGACCGCAGCGGCGACCGGCGCGGCGCGATCGCCAGCACCGGAGTGCCGGAACGCAGCAGCGACCGCGCCATCGTGGTCAGCGCCGTCGACCGCCCCGACCGCGGCGGCCCGGCGAGCACCACGCCCGGCCCCTCCGCGCCCAGGTCGATGCCCTGCGGCCCGAGTTCGTCGCCGCCCGCGCCGACCAGCGCCCACAGCGGCGACGGCGCCTTGAAGTCCGGATTGAGCGCGAGCGTCTCGGCGATCGTGGTCCGCATCGGCAGCGCATCAACCCGCAGCGCTCGCTGCTCGGGCCCCGGCCGCGGGTAGGCCTCGCGCGCGCGGGCCGCGAGCGCGTGCAGCGCGGCGACCTGGGCGACGCCGGCCGGGTCCTCGGCGAGCAGCGCGACCTGCGCCTCGAGCATCTGGTTGCCGCCGAGGAACATCAGCCGGCCGGGCGGCTGATGAGCCGGCATCGACCGGATGTTGAGGCCGGCGTACGTGACGTCGTCCCTGTCCGCCAGGTTCAGCACCAGCCGCCGCTGGAACACGGTGCCGACCTGCCCCATCAGCGCGGCCCGGTCGGTGGTGACCACGGCGCGCAGGCCGACGGCCGGCCCCTCGCGCAGGATCAGCAGCATCGCGTCGATCAGCCGGCCGAAGTCGTAGCCCTCGTACGCCGCGGCGTACCCTTCCCACCAGTCGAACAACAGCAGCATCCACGGCAGCCGCTGCCGCGGATCGGCGCAGGCCGCGCGCTGTTCGGCCACCCCGGCGAAGCCCTGTGCGGCGAGCACCTGCTGCCGCCTGGTGATCTCCGCGCGCAGCGAGCCGAGCAGCCGCTCCACCCGGTCGTTCTGGTCGCGGGACACGACGGCGCCGCAGTGCGGCAGCTGAGCCAGCGGCAACAACGCCCCGGTGCCGCAGTCCAGCCCGTAGATGTGCACGTCGGCCGGCGAGCAGCCCGCGGCGACCGACCCGGCGATCGTGCGCAGCGCCGTCGAGCGCCCCGACCGGGGCGCGCCGGCGATGACCAGATGTCCGCCGTGGGCGAGGTCTACCGTCAGCGGCTCGCGTGCCTGCCTGGCCGGAATATCAGTGATCCCGAACGGCACAGGCGCCACGTCCGAGGCACCCCGCTCCGGGGCGCGAGGGACGGCGTCCAGCGTGACGGTCTCGGGCAGCGGCGGCAGCCACGGGCTGCGTTGCTCGGCGATGCCGAGCCGGTTCGCCGCCGCGGCGATGGCATCGACCAGCACGGACAGGTCGGTCGCCATCGTGCCGTCGTCCAGCATGGCAGCGGCGGCCGCGGCCGCGTCCCTGGACAGCGGGCGGCCGAGCGCCTGCCACGGCACCGCGGTCACCGTCGTGTCCGTCATGGCGGAGCTGGCGCCTGGCCGCCGGCCCCCGATCCGGGCGGACTGCACCGCGACCGGCGCGGACGCGCCGGACCGCACGTAGCAGCGGCCGGGCGTGGACTTGGCGATGCGCGCCGCGTCGCCCACGTCGATGACGTCGATCGACTCGTTGGTGTCAGTGACCCGCAGCGCGATGCGCAGGTTCGTGTTCGCCCGGATGTCCGCGCTGACCACGCCGGCCGGGCGCTGGGTGGCCAGGATCAGGTGCACGCCGAGCGACCGGCCGCGCTGGGCGATGCCGACCAGTCCGGTGACGAATTCCGGCAGCTCGGCCACCAGCGAGGCGAACTCGTCGATGATCAGCACGAGCCGGGGAAGCGGCGCGAGCCGGGAATCGGTGCGCTGCACGTCCCAGTAGTCCTCGATGTCCTTGGCGCCGGCGTGCAGCAGGATCTCCTCGCGACGCTTCAGCTCGGCGGACAGCGAGGCGAGCGCGCGCTCGGTGAGGTGCCCGTCCAGGTCGCTCACCATGCCGACGGTGTGCGGCAGCCGGGCGCAGTCCTTGAACGCGCTGCCGCCCTTGTAGTCGATGAGCACGAACGTCATGGCGTCCGGCCGGTTCGCGACGGCCAGCGAGGCGATCAGCGTCTGGAGCAGCTCGGACTTGCCGGCGCCGGTGGTGCCGGCCACCAGCGCGTGCGGCCCGTCAGCCCGCAGGTCCACGGTGAATGTCCCGTCGGCGCCGACGCCGATCGGCACCGCGGTGGTGCGGCCGAGCCGCCGCCACAGTTCGGTGATGTGCTCGGGGGCGGGGTCCGGCATGGCCAGCACGTCGAGCAGCCGGGCGGCCGCCGGGATCATCGCGTCGCTGTCGTCCCGGCTCACGTCCCTGATCGGGGCGAGCGCCCGGGCGACCCGGTCCGCCCAGGACACGCTGACCTGGTCGGCCAGCGCCAGGCCGGCCAGGTCAAGGCCCGCGCCGCGCATCCGCACCCAGCCGGGATACTGAGCGTCCCACGAGACGACGGCGGTGCACTCCTCCGGCAGCTCGCGGTCGGTGTCGTCCACGCAGATCGCGTAGATGCCGGTCAGCTGGTGGTTCGCCAGCACCTGCGGCATGCCCGGGATGCGGCGCAGCGCGCGGGCGCCGTCCAGCACGACGAGGATCTTGTGCTGTTCTTCTTCGGCGCCCCGCGTGGTCGTCCCCATCGGGTTGAGCGACCGGATCCGCTCCTGCGCGATCGCGGCCAGTTCGGCCACCCGCCTGGCCGCGCTCTCCGGGTCGGCGCCGACCAGCGCGACGCACTCCTCGCCCAGGCGCGGCGCGCAGTGCGGCAGCCAGCGGACCCAGTTCCACGCGGCTCCGGCCCGCGGGTCGGCGACGAGCACGACGATCGACAGGTCGCGCGGGCTGTGCAGCGCCGCGGCCTGCGCGACCAGCCAGCGGGCCAGGCCGCGGGACGGCTCGCGGACACCGGACAGGCCGATGACGCCAAGTTCGGGCAGCGGCAGCGTGACCGGCACGTCGCGGATGCCCGGGACATCGGGCAGCTCAGCGCCGTACTCCGCGTCCTTCTCCAGCACGAACTCGATGCTGGAGGGCCGGTCGCCGAGCCCGATGCGCAGCCGCAGCAGGTCGTCGTCGTCCGCGCGGCGTTCCCACAGCCGGGTGCGCGGGCCGGTGGCGGTGAGCAGGATCTGCGCCGGGTCCGGCGCGGCGAACCGCAGTTCGGCTTCCTCGGCGGCGCACTCGGTCAGCACGACGCTGTCGAGTTCGTCCCACTTGCGGTGGTACTCCTTGACGGCCTTCTTGTAGCTGGACCGGCCAGCGCGCCTGTCGCTCAGCCACTGCCCGACGATCATGACCGGGCTCATGATCATGAACAGCGCGAACATCCACTGGTGCATGAGCTTGACCATGAGCAGGCCGAGGGCCAGCGGGATCAGCGCGGCGAGGAACTGGAGGCGGACGCGTTGCCCGCGCTTGGGTTCGGCGGGCACTTCGATGCGCCGGGCCCGCTGGGAGGGCCAAAGCCGCGGCGGCCTGTTGTACGCGAGCCCGCCGTCGCCCGCCGGGGACAGGTGCGCGTCCGGTGGTTCCGGCCGGTGATTCACCAGGACGTTCGGGCCGATCTTCAACGGCAGCCCCGGCGGCCAGGCGCGCCGGCCCTGCACCGGCGCCCCGTCCAGCATCGGCGGCGGTGCGTCGCTCGCCAGGCCCGGCGGCACTTCGATCTCGACGCCGCCGGTGGTGACGATCAGCCGGGCGGCGAGCGGCGGCATCCCGTAACCCGGCACGCGGATGTCGCAATCCGGCGCGCCGCCGAGGGTGAGCGTGCCGAGCCCGACCCGGTGCACGTGCCCGGCAACGGTCCCGCCGGCGACCCGGATCTCGGCCACGCCCGACGGTTCGGCGCCCGGTGCCGCGGCCGTGGCGGTCGCCGCCGCGCCGCGCGGGTCGGTCGTCACGAACGCCCCGTCCCGCAGCGCCCGCACCGCCGGCGCCCGCGGGTCCACCTGCCGCCCGTCCAGCCACAGCGGCTGCGTCTCGTTGCCGTTCGCGTTCGCCCCGTTTGCCCCGTCCGACCCGTTTCCGCCGGGCCTGCCGTTCCCGCGCCGCTGGAGGTCGATCACCGGAGCGAGTCGCTCCTCCGGAGCCGGCTGGGCCGCCGAGGCCGGCGGGGCCGTCGGGGTCGGCGGGGCCGTCGGGGCCGGCCGGTCGCCGAGCGCGGTCTGGACCGACGCGGCGACCTCGCCCACCGTCGTGTTCTCGCCACCGTTGACCACGATGTCCCGCGGTCCCTGCGCGGTGAGCGCCGTCAACGCGACTCGCATCCCTACCCTCCGCACCTGGCATATCGGCACAACGGGGGACAATGTTATCGGAGTACGCGCGACCAGCCCGGCTGGTTGGCCACCCCGCGGAGGTTACTCAGGCGTGGCGCGCTTGTCATACGGCCTGCCGGTAGTCCTGTGCCTGGAGTGCACTGTGTGACTACTGGGATAGGAACGCACCGGCGGTCCCGTCAGCAATGTGGAAGATTACCTCTTCGTGGAGGATCGCCCCCCTTACGTGAGGGTCGCGCTACCACGAAGGGCAAATCCACCACGGTAATCGAGGCCCCCATGCGAGGCGGCGCGGGGGCGGCTCAGGTGTACAGGGTCTTGCCGAAGCCCTGGGATATGGACTGCGCTTGCTGCGGCGTGACCTGCTGGGGGGTGTTCTGCATGAGCGCCTGGATCTCGGCCAGCAGGCCGTTCACCTGGGTGGCGCAATCGGCGGAGTAACCGTGCAGTTGCTCGCCCCAGCCCCGCCCGGTCGGGCCGACCCAGGTCTTCCCCGCGGCCATCTGCTGGTCGGCGGGCTGGAGCGGGTTGCTCAGCGCGGGCGCGTCCTTCTCCAGTTGCTGGTACAGGTCCAGCAGTGCCTCGTACAGCGGGTTGGCGACGGTATTGCTCATCGGGTTCTCACCTCAGGGTGTGGGCACCGGCGCGGTCGGCTTGGGCGCCGCGGATACCTCTGCGAACGGGTAGTAATCGGCCATGCCCCCGTTCACCAACGGGAGCGCGGAAACGAAGTCGGGGCCCACACTCACGCACGGGCCGGTCAGCACGAGCGCGACCAGGCCGGGCTGGCTGCCGACGCCTTGGGTCAGGCTCAGCCGGTCCCCGCCGTTGGTGCTCACGTCGGCACCGTTATCCGCGGTGAACTTCGGCCAGCCGTGCGCGGTCAGCGCTCGCTCGACACTGGTGCGGAACTCGCTCACCGGAAGCTGCGCGTCCCGGGCCGCTAGATCCACCTGGATGTGGTACGCGGCCTGGCCAGCCGAACCCTGGCACACGCCGAACGTGCCGCGCCCCGGGGCCAGGTTCTGCTCAAGCTGATCGTTCACCGCGGCGATGACCTGCCAGTACCTGGCGGCGACCGGGCCGCGGGCCGCGCTGGCGGCCTGGCTGCCAGCGGCCAGTGAGGGCGCGCCGGAGCCGCCGCAGCCCACTACCATGACCGCGGCGCTCGCCGCGGTCAGTAGCGCGCCCACCGGACCAGCGTTCTTCACTCAGCCACCCGGGTGCCCGGCGCCCGTGCCCGCCGTCACCGTGTCCTGAAGCGCGCTCTCGCCGGTCACGAACGAGGCATACGGTCCTTCTTGCAGGACGTAGGCGACGACATCCGGGCTCGTCAGCCACTGGTTGTACGCCTGGAGCTGCTGCGGGGTCATCGCCGGCGGATTGCCCATCTTGGCGACGAACGACCCGCCGTCGTAGTTCTTGGCGCTGTCGATCAGTGACTGCAAGCCAGGCTTGCTGGCCACGAACGCCGGACCGTTGCTGCCGCTCTGGAAGGCATCCACCGCCGCGTTCGAGTAGTTGCTCTGCCAGGTCGTGTAGTTGGGCGTCGGCGCATTGTTGGCGGGCGAGGTATCGGTGTTGAACGAGTTGATCACGTCCGCGACGATCGTGGCGGTGAGCTTGATCCCGATGATCTCCGGGGCCGCCTCGGGCTCCAGGATCACCTCGGGCGCGATCTCGGCCGCGCCGCTGACGGTCTGCTCGATCGCGGTATGCACCGCCTCCGCCCAGGCGCTCTTGTCGTCGCCCATCGAGTTGTAGGCGTTCCTGGCCTGGTCGTTGAAGAACGCGCTGACCAGCCCGGCCTGGAACTGCAGGTTGCTGCCGCCGTACTGGCCCGGCTGGTTGGCGGCCTCCTTCTGCAGCTCGGACACCTGCGCCTGCGAGTAGGCAAGCAGGTCGGCGCCGCTCTTCGGGTCGCGCATCGCCTCGTCGACGAATGTGGACCATTGCCCGGCGCTGAGCTTGAGCCCGCCGGGCGAGGTGAGCACCCCATTCGGCCCGACGGCGGGCGAGGTGACGGAATAGACCACGTCCGGCCACCAGGTCTGCACGATCTGACCGTAGAGCACCTCGAACGCCTCGGGGAGATGGTGCGAGTTGTCCGGCCCGACGTAGGAGTCGGTGGCGGTCACCAGCGCGGTCACCGCGTTGGCGGCGAGCTGGGGGCTGGTGTCCTTAGCGGTGATCGTGCCCGCGGAGATCACCTGCTGGATCGTATTGGACAGGTCATCGGGCATCCCGCCGCTGTGGTCGCCGACGCCAATCCACTCCACCAGGTCCTGCGCGTTCTGCTGCACGAACATGGCCGCGGCCTGCGGGTCGTTGGCCAGCGCGGAGAACACGAGCTGGGCGTCCCCGTTGCTGATGTAGCCGGGCGCCATGACCTCCGCGCCGAGCGTGGCGAGCACCTGCGGCGGGAAGTTCGCGTACTGGAGCAGCGGCGCGAGGATCGTCGGGTCCTCGCTGTTCTTCTCGTCCTGGTCGGTGTCCTGGGTGCGGAAGTTGACGCCGTTGTTCATCGCGGCCGCCACGGCCAGCGCCAGCCATTCCCTGTTGCTTGTGCCGTCCACATCGTTGGGCGTCGCGGATCCGTCGTCCTCGAGCTCCCTGATGCCGTCCGGGCCGAGCTGCTTGACCAGCGCGGTCTGCCAGTCGGGGTCGTCCTGGTACTGGGACATCAGCGCGAACAGCTGGTCCTCGGAGATCTTGCCGTCCTGGAACTGCTTGGCCGCGGCGGTGCCGGCGGCCGACGCCTGCGCCTGGGAGTTGAAGTCGAGGTAGCTCGCGCCCGCCGTGCCCATCCCGTTGATCCACTGGTCGCTGGGCTGCTGCATGGTCAGGTAGTTGCGGCGCTGGAGCATCGGCTGCTGGTCATCGGACCAGGTGTAGTTGGTGGCCAGCTTGTTCAGCCTGGTCGAGTCCAGGCCGAGGTAAGCGAACTGGCTGAAGTAGCCGTACAGCAGCGGCCTCGCGTTGCCGGTGCCGCCGGTCATGGACTTCATGAGCTGTGTGAGCTGTGTGGGGTCGATGCCCTCGAACTCGCCCCCGCCCTCTGGCGCATCGTGCATCCGTGCCTCCCGTCCGTCAACGGGACGATATCGCAACCCAATAGCGCGGGTTCGGCAAACCGGACCTCAGGAGCACCAAACCGGCAGGGACCTTGTTGATTACGAAGTGATTGACCAGCGCACGCCCAGCGCGGATGTGTCATAAACCAGGTCAAGCCCGGCTTTGTCACGATATGTTCTTGAGGGCCAGGATGGTTCCCGCTGTTCACCGTGCGCCTATGCGCATTGTGATTGCTTGTGCGCAGCGTGATCAGTCGTGGGTCCACCGGGCGGCAAGATAAGCCGCGTGAGCGGAGTGAGTTGCGGGACCTCACGAGCGCGCGCCGACTTACACGGGAGATGCCGGCCTTATGGCTAACGACCGAGGCACAATCACGCGCGGGTCGATGAACGATCAGTGGGGCGAGCCAACCGCTCCCGGCGGCCGCCGGATGCCGAGCGCGCCGCGCGAGCGCCGCCCGGCGCTGGCCGCACTCGCCGCGCTGCTCGTCGTGGTCGGCGCACTCTCGGCGGGCCTGCTGGTCATGAAGGCGGGCAAGACGATCGCCGTGATCGAGGTCGCCCAGCAGCTCGGGCCGGGTGAGCAGATTCCCGCCGCGGCCCTCAAAGAGGTGCAGATCGCCGCCAACAGCGGCTTCGACTATGTGGCCTGGGCCAATGTGCCGCAGGTAGAGAAGGCGTTCGCCGCCACCACGATCCCGGCCGGGACGCTGCTCACCGAGAACATGACGGTCGGCAGCTACAACCTCACCAGCGGCGACGCGCTCGAGGGCATTTTCCTCAAGGCGGGTCAGGTGCCCGCGAACCTGCAGATCGGCGACAAGGTCGAGGCCATCGGCGCCGGCCCGGGCCAGCCGTGCGGCATCCAGGGCGGCGAGAACCTGGGCACGGGCACGGTGACCGGCGTGCTCGGCCAGGCATCGAGCAGCAACAGCACCACGGTGGTGACGGTCGCCGTGCCGGATACCACCACGACGTTCACCACGCTCGCCTGCGCGGCGGCCAACGACCAGGTCGCGCTCATCGTTCTGCCCGCCACCGGCGCCGGCGCCGGAAATGGCAACGGCAACGGCAACGGCGGCTGAGCATGGCGCTGATCGCGATCGCGGCAGACAAGGGAGCGCCGGGCGTCACCACGACGGCCCTGGCGCTCGCCTCGGTCTGGCCGCGGCCGGTGCTGCTCGCCGAGTGCGATCCGGCCGGCGGGGACCTGGCGTACCGGTTCCCGGCCGCGGCCGGCGGGAACCTCGACCCGCGGCGCGGTGTGCTGAGCCTCGGCGTCGCCGCGCGCCGCGGCATCGCGCCGAACCAGGTCTGGGAGCACGTGCAGAAGCTGCACGGCGGCCTCGATGTGCTGGCCGGGGTGACAAACGCCGAGCAGGGCACCGGCCTGAACGTGCTCTGGGGTCAGATCGGCCGCGTGCTGGCGGGCGTGCCGCAGGCGGACGTGATCGCGGACTGCGGTCGGCTCGGCGCGGAGGGACCGGTCTATGACCTGCTCGCCGAGGCGGCGGTCGTGCTCCTGGTCAGCCGTACCGAGCTTGGCGACGTGATCCGGCTGCGGGACCGGGCCACCGCGTTCGCCGTGGCGGCGAACAGCCGAGGCAGGCGCGGGTTCGGCGCCGCGGTGCTGTTCGTCGCGGACCGCAGGAGGTTCGCCTCGGTCCACGGCGAGGTCGATCACGTGCTCAAGCAGACGAACGTCCCGGTGGGGATCGTCGGCGCGATCGCCCACGACCCGAAGGGCGCCGCGCTGTTCGGCGGCGCGATGGGCGGCAAGCTGGGCAACACGCCGCTGATCAAGTCCGCGCGCGAGGTCGCCCAGCAGCTCGTGGCCGGCCTGCCCGCGCCCGTCGGCGGACCCGCGCCCGTCGGCGGACCCGCGCCCGGCCAGGCGCCGGCGCCCCAAGCGACCCCGAACTACTCGCCACCCCAGCCGCAAGCACAGCAGCAGACCCAGCTCAGACCCGTCGCGTCCGGCGCCAGGCACTCCGCGGCCCAGCCCTCCGCCACCCAGCCCTCCGCGACTCAGGAAGCGGCCCCCGCGGATAACTGGTTCGATGCGGAACGACAGCAGCTGCACGAACGCCAGCAGTCCGGCGGGGCGTGACCGGCATGGATCACGGACTCGTCAAGCGCCTCCGCTCCGATGTCGGTGACCGGCTGGCCGAACAGCGTCGGCTCGACGCGGCGGCGGGCATGCCGCCGATGTCCAGCGAGGACGAGCGGCAGTTCGCTCGCGCGATCGTCTCCCAGGTCCTCGAGGAGCATGCCAGGAACGAGATCCTGGCGGGCCGCCCGCCGTTCAACGCGCAGCAGGAGGAGGATCTCGCCGAGGCGATCCACGCCGCGCTGTTCGGCGTCGGCAGGCTCCAGCCGCTGCTCGAAGACCAGATGGTGGAGAACATCGACATCAACGGCTGCGACCGGGTGTTCGTCGGCTACGCCGACGGGCGCGAGGTCATGGCCGAGCCGGTGGCGGACAACGACCAGGAGCTGGTCGAGCTGATCCAGGTGCTCGCCGCCTACTCCGGCCTGTCCAGCAGGCCGTTCGACACCGCGAACCCCCAGCTGGACCTGCGCCTGCCGGACGGCTCACGGCTGTCCGCCGTGATGGACGTGACGCTGCGGCCCGCCATCTCGATCCGGCGCGCCCGGATGGGCAAGGTGTTCCTCGCCGACCTGGTCGGCAACGGCACGCTCAGCCCGGACCTCGCCTCGTTCCTGGCCGCGGCCGTCGGCGCGCGCAAGAACATCATGATCGCGGGGGCCACCAACGCCGGGAAGACCACGCTGCTGCGCGCGATGGCCAACCAGATCCCCGGCGAAGAGCGGCTCATCACCGTCGAGCGATCCCTGGAACTCGGCCTTGACCACTTCCCGGAGTTGCACCCCAACGTGGTCGCGTTCGAGGAGCGGCTGCCGAACAGCGAGGGCGTCGGCGCGATCACGATGGCGGAACTGGTCAGAAGGTCCCTGCGGATGAACCCGAGCCGGGTCATCGTCGGCGAGGTGCTCGGCGACGAGATCGTCACGATGCTGAACGCGATGACCCAGGGCAACGACGGTTCGCTGTCCACCATCCACTCGAACTCGTCCGCGGAGGTGTTCAACCGCATCTCGACCTACGCGATCCAGGCCCAGGAGCGGCTGCCGGTGGAGGCGACGCACATGCTGATCGCCGGGGCCATCGACTTCGTGGTCTTCCAGGAGAAGCGCAACGAGTTCACCAAGGGGGGCCGGCTGCGGCGGTTCGTCAGCAGCGTGCGCGAGGTCACCGGCGTGGACGGCCGGGTGCTGTCCAGCGAGGTGTTCGCCGCGAGCCGGGACGGCCGGGCGATTCCCAACGCGCCCGCGTCCTGCCTGGACGAGCTGGCGGCCTACGGCTACGACCCGATGCGGGGGACATGGCGATGACCAGCTCCTCGACCCAGCTGCTGGTCATCCTGCTCGGCGCGCTGACCGGCGGCGGCGTCTTCGGTGTCATCGTGGCCATCCGCGGCCTGCCGGTGAAGCCGGACAGCGGGCCGAGCTGGCTGGAGCGACAGCTGCGCGAGGCGCTCAGCGTGCGCGGCGCGGCCTCCCTGGTCATCGGCGTGATCGCGCTGCTGCTCACCAGGTGGGTGGTGGCCGGCGTCGCGATCGCGCTGCTCGCGTTCTCCTGGCGCTCGCTGGGCGGGGCGGCCGAGGAGCGCCGGGCGATGACGCGCCTGGAGGGGCTCGCCACCTGGACCGAGTCGCTGCGGGATACGATCGCCGGCGCGGTGGGCCTGGAGCAGGCGATCCCATCCTCGATCCGGGTCGCGACGCCGTCCATCCAAGAGCCGCTCCAGGTGCTCGTGGACCGGCTGCACACCCGGGTGCCGATGCCCGAAGCGCTGCGCCGGTTCGCCGACGACCTGGACGACCCGAGCGCCGACATGATCATTGCCGCGTTGATCATCAACTCCCGGCTGCGCGGCCCTGGCTTGCGTGACCTGCTCGGCGCGCTCGCCGACTCGGTCCGCGAGGAGCTGGACATGCGCCGCAAGGTCAACTCCAGCCGTCGCTCCACCCGGCGCAGCGTGCAGATCGTGGTGCTGGTCTCGGTCGGCATGGCGATCGCGCTCGCGCTGCTGAACCGGGCCTTCCTCGCCCCGTACAACAGCGTGGGCGGCCAGCTTGTGCTTGCCGCGGTCGCGGCGATCTACGGCGTGGGCATTCTCTGGCTCCGCAGGCTGGCGAAGTTCGACACGCCGCAGCGACTGCTCGGCCGCGACTCGGTGGTGACCGGAGGTGACCTGTGAACGCGACGCCGTGGATCATCGGCGGGCTTACCGGCCTGGCCCTGGCCCTGCTGGTCTACGCGCTGACCCCGCGCCGGATCAGCCTGGCCCGGCGGGTCGCCTCGTTCGACGCCCGGCGCTCTCCGGCGGCACGGCCGGCCAGCTACCCGGGGGACGGCAAGGACAACGCGCTGACCAAGCAGGTCGGCAACGCGCTCGCCCGGTTCTGCGCCGAACAGGGCTGGGAGTTCCGCTCGCTCAAGTCGAGCCTCAACCTGGTCGGCAAGTCGTTCGAGAACTACCTGGCGACGAAGGTGCTGCTGGGGGTGTTCGGCCTGATCGTCCCGCCGATCGTGGTGGCGGGGGCGGGCATGCTGGGCCTGCACGTGTCGATCTACATCCCGGTCTGGGTCGGCCTCGCCATGGGCGCGGTCTTCTTCTTCCTGCCCGACGTGGAGCTCAAGCAGGAAGTCGATGCCCGCCGCAAGGACTTCAGGCACGCGATCGGCGCGTTCCTCGACCTGGTGGCGATGAACCTGTCCGGTGGCAGGGGCGTGCCGGAGGCGCTGATGGCGGCCGGCGAAATCGGTCAGGGCTGGGCGTTCTGGCGGATCAGGGACGCGCTGTCCAACGCCCGGATCACCGGCCAGACTCCCTGGCAGGCGCTCGGCGTGCTCGGCGAGGAAGTCCAGGTGAACGAGCTGAAGGACCTCGCCAGCGCGCTCAGCCTGGTCGCCGAGGACGGCGCGAAGGTCCGCGAGTCGCTGAGCGCGCGCGCGGCCAGCCTGCGCCGCCGGGAGATCGCTGACCTCGAAGGCGAGGCGGGGGAGAAGTCCCAGTCGATGCTGGTGGCGCAGATGCTGCTGGTCGCCGCCTTCCTCGTGTTCCTGATGTACCCGGCCGTCAAGGTCCTGATGAACGCATGACCCTGTGAGAGAGAGAACGTCATGAACCCCTGCCCATACCTCAAGGCCTTCCTCGGCGTGCACCTGACCAGGCTCCGCACGGCGCTGCACGACCGAGACCGCGGCGCCTCCGCGGTCGAACTCGCCGTCATCACCGCGGTGATCCTGGCGATCGCGTTCGCGCTGCTGGCGGTGATCAGGACGTTCGTCACCAACCAGAGCGCCAACATCACCAACAACAACCAGAACGGCGGCTGACCGGAAGCGGACATGCACCAGGTGATGAGGGCACTGCGGCGGCGCTGGATTGGCCTGGGCCTTCGGCCACGGCGGCTCCGCGAGCCGGACCGCGGTTCCAGCGCGGTCGAACTAGCCATCCTGGCGCCCGTGCTCATCATGATGACGATGCTCATCATCCAGTTCGCGATCTGGTTCGACGCGCGGCACGCGGCGCTCGCCGCGGCCCAGGCCGGCGACCGGATCGCGCGCGAGGAGGCCGCCACCAACCAGGCCTGGGCCAGCGACGCGGAGAACGAGGCGAACAACTACTTCCACGCCCTCGACACCAGCGTGATCTCGCTGGTCAACATGCCCACCGCGACCCGGACGGGCGGCAATCAGGTCGCGGTGACCGTCACCGGGAAGCTGAACGGGGTCATCCCGATTCCGATGACGATCAGCGTCACGGTCAGCGGCCCGGTCGAATGCTTCCGCACCCAAGTGAGCGGGGGACTGCAATGCTGACGGCCAGCCGGAGGTGCGCCACGTCCGGCCGCTGGCGTGCAGGGCACGTCTCATCAGTGCCTGTGGCAGTAGCGTGTCCGATTGCCCTTTTGTGGAAGATTGACGCTCGTGGACGAGGGTCGCGCCTCCGCAAAGGGGAAATCCACCACGTTATCCAGGCCGCCGGCGGCCGTCGGTCCCATCTGGACAGCCAGCGAACCGAACTCGCCTCCGATCTTGACCGGCAAGGTCCGATCCGGGAGGTTCAGTGTCCGCGATTATCCGGCGCGGCCGGCGCGACAAACGCCGGCCAAAACACGACCGCGGCTCGATGGCCGTCGAGTTCGCCGTGGCCGGGCCGCTGCTTGTCGTGCTCATGCTGCTGATCGCGGCCGGCGGCGAGTGGATCGACTACAAGGGCGAGGTGAGCGCCGCGGCCAGGGACGCGGTGCGCGCCGCCTCGCTGGCCCGTCAGTTCGGCGACGCACAGACGTTCGCGAATCAGGCCGCCCAGCAGGACCTCGGCGGCCTGTGCCAGGGCGGCAACATGACGACCACGGTCTCGCTGCTGGGCAGCGGCAACTTCGCCACGGCGCAGGACGTTCAGGTGACGGTGACCTGCCAGGCGCGGCTCCCGGCGTTTCACGACCTCGGCATCGACGTGAACGCGACGTTCACCGACACCGCGACCGCCGCGCTGGACCCGTTCGTGGAACGGCAGGGCTAATGAGAAACCAACAGGGCTCGGTCTCGGTCTGGGTGGTGATCGTCGCGGCGGTGGCGTTCCTCCTGCTGGTCCTCGTCGTGGACGGCGGCGAGGTCATGATCGCCAAGGCGCACGCCGCCGACATCGCCGAACAGGCCGCCCGCGCCGCGGCGGACGACGTCGACCAGGCCGAACTCCAGGCCGGCCACGTCGTGATCAGCCCCGACGCCTGCGGGGCCGGCGGCCCCGCGGCGCAGCTCATCGCCAGCTACTCAAAGGGTGTCAACGTGACCGCGTCCATGCAGAACTGCCAGCTCATCGGCGGCGCCGGCCAGCCCGGCGTGGAGGTGTGGGTGCAGGTGCAGATGACGCCGGCCATCCCCGCGAACCTCTTCGGGGCGATCAGCGTGTCGACCCATGAGAACGCGTTCCTGAAATGCGGAACCGCCAACCAAGTCTCGAGGACCTGCTGATGGCACCTCCGATTCCCGGTCTCCTCCCGCCGCGCACCGGCCGGCCCCGCCGCACGCCCGCGGACGTCCTGCTCGGCATCGGCGCGACGATCCTGCTGCTCGCGATCATCGTCGGCATCCCGGTCGCGATGGTCACGGTACTCAAACCGAAGTTCAGCGGCGCCAGCCTCACGCACCAGCTCGACGCGACCGCGATCCTGCACATCCTGGAGTTCCTCGTCATCCCGATCTGGCTGGTGCTGGTGTGGAGCGTGCTGGTCGAGCTGCGGGCGGCGCTGGCACACCGGGACGTCCAGGCCCGGCAGGTCCCGGTGGCCGGCTCGATCGCGCACCGCCTGGTCAGCACCGCGCTGCTGTTGTTCACCGCGGCGGCCGCGCTGACCCCCGCGCTCTCGCACAGCGCACCGCCGCGCCCCGCGTACACGGTCTCGCAGCTGGCGCCGGACCAGCAGAAGATCGGCGGCATCCTCGATCAGTTCCCGGCGGCGCCCGCCGTGCAGCACACGCACGCGACCAGTAACAAGATGTATGTCGTTCAGCCGCCCCAAGGCAGATACCACGAGTCGCTGTGGGAGATCGCGCAGAAACACCTCGGGGACGGGCGCCGCTACCGGGAGATCTTCGAGCTGAACAAGGACCGGGTTCAGCCAGACGGGACCAAGCTCACGATCGCCAGCCTGATCCGTCCGGGCTGGGTCCTGCACATGCCCCGCGACGCCGCCGGCCCCGGTATCCAGGCCGTGGCCGAGCATACGCATGAGGCGGTCCAGGCCGCCCCGGCGCAGGCCAGCGCCCCGGAAAACGTGATCAACGCCGTGTCGGACGCGGCGCACAACCAGCAGTGGCCGTTCGAGCTGGCCTCGGCCAGCCTGATGGCGGCCGGCATCCTGGTCGCGCTCGGCCGGCAGCGCCGCGAGCAGCTGTGGCGCCGCGCGTTCGGCCGGCGCATCGCCGCGCCGAGCGGGGACGCGGCGCTCGCCGAGCGGGCGTTCCGGCTCGGCGCGGACGATCCCGCGGTGCGCATGCTTGACCTCGGCCTGCGCAACCTGTCCCAGCAGCTCGCCGCCCAGCAGCGCCCGCTGCCCACGGTGTTCGCCGCGCACGTCGGCACGGAGAACCTGGACCTGTGGATCGCGGCCCCCGACCCGAACCCGCCGCGGCCCTGGCTGGCCGCCGACGGCGGCCAGGTGTGGCGGCTGCCGGTGTCCGCGGTGGCCGGCCTGGAACCCGGCGGCACCCTCGCGCCCTACCCCGGGCTGGTCTCGCTCGGCACCAACGCGACCGGCCGCGTGCTGGTGGACCTGGAGGTGGCGCAGGGCCTGATCGCGGTGCGCGGACCCGGCAACCTGGTGCAGGCCGCGCTCGCCGCGTTCGCTGTCGAGCTGGTCACCAACCTCTGGTCAGACACAATGCGTGTCACGCTGGTGGGTTTCGGCGAAGGACTTCAGAACATTTCTACCGAACGGCTCTCGGTGCTTCCTACCCTGGACGAGGCTCTCCCGTTGCTGGAGGCGCGGGCGGCGGAGCTTGACGCCGCGATGGCCGCCGCCGGCATCGACTCGGTGCTGACCGGGCGCGCGAACTCGACGGACCCCGGCCTGTGGGCGCCGCACTACCTGATCACCGGGGTCCCGCCCACGCCGTTGCAGGTGGAGCGGCTGAAGGCGCTCGCCCGCGGCAAGCACCGCATGGCGACCGGCTTCGTGGTCGCCGGCGAGGTGGCGGACGCGGCGTGGACCTGGGAGGTCTCGGCGGACGGCCGGGTGCGCGCGGACGCGCTCGGCTTCGACCTGGTCGCGCAGCTGCTCGGCCCGCACCAGTACCGGGCGATCGTGGACCTGTTCCGGCCCGATCCCGGGGGAGTGCCGCTCGGCCCGCTCGGCTCGGGCAACGCGCCGCCCGCACAGCTGGTGCCCGGCGCGCGGATGCCGGTGGAGATCGGCCTGCTCGGCCCCGCGACGGTACAGGCGCCCGGCGCGCTGGAGCCGGACCGGCTGGCGATCGCCACCGAACTCGTGGTGTTCCTCGCCGCGCATCCGGCCGGCGTGCACCTGAACGTGCTGACCGGTGCCGTCTGGCCGCGCGGCGTGCCGGCCGAGGTCAGGGACGCCACGCTGGCCCGGGTCAGCGCGTGGCTGGGCACCGGCCCGTCCGGCGAGCCGAACCTGCGGACCGACCCGTCCGGCCGCCTGTTCCTCGGGCCCGGCGTGCGCGTTGACTGGCTGGTGTTCCGCGCGCTGATGAACCGCGCCAGCCAGGCCGCCGCCGCGTCCGCGACCGCGGAGGAGACCGCGCAGCTCTCGCAGGCGCTCGCGCTGGTCCGCGGCCAGTTCCTCGACGGCCGCGATCCCGCGCGCTACGCGTGGCTGGCCAGCGACGACGTAGAGTACGAGGTGACCGCGCTGGTGGCGGACGCCGCGCACCGGCTGTCCGCGCTGCGCCTGGCTTCGGGTGACCCGTCTCTTGCGATGGAAGCGGCCCGGACCGGGCTTCGGCTGGCCTTCAACGACGAGATGCTGTGGCGCGACCTGCTGATCGCCGCGCACGCCACCGGCAAGGAAGGCGTGCTGCGCGCGGCGGTCTCCGAAGTCGAGGCCCGCGTCGCCCTCGACGAGGTCATGCCGCGGATGGCACCGGAAACCGAGGCGCTCATCGACGAGCTCCTCCCCTCCTGGCGAACCTCAGCCGCATGAAAGGCCCGCGCCCGCGTGCCGGCCGGCCGCGCCCCGCCCCCGGCGGCCCGCCGCGCCGCCCTTATCGGGATATGTCGGATTTATCAACATTAGGAATTCTGGCCCCGGTTTTCGCTAGGTTACCCGTGGGGCTTGTCTGTATACGAGGGAGAGCAAGGCATGGACAAGCGGCTCGCCGGCGTGCTGGCGGCCGCCGCGTTGGCGGTGTCCGCATGCTCGAATGGCAGCACGGCCACGTCGTTCGTGCCCGGCGGTGGCGCGAGCACCAGCGGATCCGTGCCGACGGCGCCGTCGAGCACGCCGACCGCGGCTGCCGGGCTCAAGGCTTTCACGTTCCCGTCCAGCATCAAGGTCGAGTTCCAGACACCGCTGCCGGCCACCGAGCCGGAGCGCTCCGCGGTGATCGCGTACGAGAACTACGTGGACTCGATGTGGTACGCCGTCTACACCCTCGGCAAGAACAAGGCCTACCAGAAGTACACCAGCGGCAACGCGCTGAGCTTCGCCAAGCAGATCATCGCCGAGTTCAAGGCCGGGCGCTACCAGCTCAAGGGGACCGTCGTCTACTCCGACATCACGGTGCCGAACGTGTTCGGCACCTCGGGCGTGGTCGTCTCGTCCTGCTTCAACGACTCCGGCCTGCAGATGGTCAACCCGGGCAACGGCCGGCCGGCCGGCAACATCATCAACAGCAAGTACACGCACTCCCAGGAACAGGCCGCCGCGGGGAAGCAGGCCAATGGCTCCTGGTGGATCGTCCATACCGACTTCTATCCGGCCGCCAGCGGCGGCTCAGCAGGGGTGTGTGCGTCATGAGGCTTGTTCGCAAGACCACGATGCTCGCCGTGATCGCCGGCCTCGCGGCCGCGGGTGCCGCGATTCCCGCCACGGCCCACGCTGACGGCGGCAACGGCGGCGGCGTCACCCCGCCGAGCAATGGCGGCGGTGGCACACCGGGCTACTCGACCGTCGTCCAGGGCAACGTGACGATCAGCGGCCAACCCGCGCCCAGCCGGGGAGTCAACGAGGTGTACAAGCCGCCGGAGTGCTGGCTCCAGCCCTGGTTCAAGCAGCCGAACTCCTGGGCGCAGGGTGACCCGGCCCTGGCGGGGAACGCGCCGGGCGCCCCGGACGCCGACTCGTTCTGGTGGTACATGGCAAGGCGCTATCCAGGCATGATGTTTCTCATCGCGCACGTGCCGGATGCCCGCGACGAGATCAACAATGACTTCAAGATGGTCCAGCAGGGCCAGAACGACGACGGCAGCGGAGCCGTCGGCGCCGACTGGGTGTGGTGGGCGCCGAACTGGCTGAGCAGCTCGGCCGGCTGGGCCTGCGCCCAGAACATGGTGGCCAGCGCCGGCATGAACAACGGCTTCCTGGACCTGGAGCCGCCCGCGAAGCCCGCGGCCGGCGCTGGTTTCCAGATCAGTCCGCAGAACCTCGCCGCCCTCGCCCGGGCCGCGCTGAAGCTGCCGGACTACAAGATCGTCACCGACCCGGGCACCGCGCCCGGCACGACCGCCTATGTCAACACGGCCACGAAGGTCTATCTCCAGTTCAACGGGCCGAAGGACCCGTGGGACCTGGCGCAGGCCAAGTGGATGTACGGCACCTACCTGTGGGCGAAGATCGCCACGACCGGCCCGACGGTGCAGATCCAGACCAACGATCCCGGCGCCAAGGTCGGCTACGACGGCAAAGACAGCTGCCTTCAGGCCACCCCGTGCACGATCACGTTCGCCGGCCCGTCGACGACCGGCAACCCGTTCACGATCACGGTGACCGCCACCTGGACCGTCAGCTGGACCTCGAGCGCCGGGACCGGCGGCACGTTCACGAACCCGCCGCCGATCGTCCAGCAGACCAGGACGATCGTCGTCCGGGAGATCCAGAGCATCAACAACTAGCCCGCACGGAGTTCCGCGCCGCGCCGGTTTCGCGCCGCCCGCCCCGGCCGAGAACCGAAAACCGGACATAAGCCATATTTCGGGCATGCGGATTGGTCCGCCAGATTATTGCGGACACTTACCCCCCCGAAACGGGAGGGTAAGTGTCCGCAATAATTTCGACCCCACTCTCGGAGTGGGGGATAGCGTCGAACATGCCGGACATAGGCCGACATTCCAGGAACGCATGCGAGCGCGGGGAATGTCAGACCCCCGTGGCATAGTGCGCTCATGACCGATCCAGGACCAGAAACCGACAGCCGTCACCCCGCGGACGTCGTGACCGCGATGGTGGATCACGTCCTCGAGCTGGCCGCGAGCTGGCCGAACTGGGACGGCCGCCCGGTCGAAACACCCGTCGACGGCGAGCCGCCCCGGATGTACGCGCCGCACAAGGCGATCCGCAGGGTCACCGACCACCTGATCGATCACCTCGCCGAGATCGAGGCACGGCTGGCCGGCCGGCCCACCGAGCCCGACCGGTGGCACGCCTCGGCCATCACGACGGCCGCGGACCTCGCGCCGTTCACCGTCGAGGATCTCGACGAGGCGCGGAGCAGGCTACGGCGCCTGGCGCTCATCTGGGACGCCCGCCTGCGGGCGCTCAGCGACGAGCAACTGGATGCCAGGTCCGGCGAGGCGTGGACGTTCCGCCAGATCGCGTTCCATGTGGCCGGATCGGCCTTCTACGCCGACTCGGTGGGCGCGACATGACGGTCGGGTGGATCACGGGATTCCTCGACCTCCCGGCCCCGGCGTTCGAGGCGGGACGCGACTTCTGGCCCGGCGTCACCGGATACACGTTGTCGCCGCCGCGGGGGCCGAGGGGCGACTTCGTCACGCTGGTGCCCGGCGAGGGTGACGCTTACCTGCGGATGCAGCGGACTTATGACGGTGCGGCCGGCTGTCATCTGGACGTCCATGCCCAGGACTGGACGGATATGTCCGAACGGGCTGACCTGCTTGGGGCACGGCGCGTGCATACCGAGGAGGGGCTTGCCGTGTTCCGCTCACCCCACGGTCTGCCGTTCTGCGTGTCCCGGGAAGATGCCGGGCCCGGGCTACCCCCGGCCGTTCGGTGGCCCGGCGGCTCGGTCAGCCGTGTCGACCAGTTCTGCCTGGACATCCCCGCGGAGGTGTACGACGCCGAGTGCGCGTTCTGGGCGGACTTGACCGGATGGGCGCCGCGGGAGAGCCCGCTGCCGGAGTTCCGGTACCTGACGCGGGCCGCGGGCATGCCGTTGCGGCTGCTGCTCCAGCGCACCGAAGACTCCGCCGGCCCGCCGGTCCGCGCCCACCCCGACCTGGCGTGCTCCGGCGTCGCCGCCGAGGCGGCCAGGCACGAGGGGCTGGGCGCGGTGTCGTTGTACGAAGGCACCGGCTGGGTAACCCTGCGTGATCCGGCCGGACTGGTGTATTGCATCACCGGACGCGATCCGGGTACCGGCAGCTAGCCGGGATCAGTTTCCCGTGGCGGCCTGGAACTTTACGACGAGCTCGGCGGGCATGCGGCCGCGCTCTTTTACCTCCATGCCCTGCGACTTGGCCCACGCGCGGACCTCGCTGTTGCTCACCGGGCCGTTGCTCGCGGCCCGCCTGGGGCGGGTTGGCCGCCGGTTCGCCCGGTCCCGGCGGGCGGCCGCCACATAGCGGGCCAGCGTATCCCGGAGCGCCTGCTCGTGGTTCGCGCTCAGGTCGATCTCGTACTCGGTGCCATCGAGCGCGAACCGGATCGTACCCTCCGCGGGTGTGCCGTCCAGGTCGTCAATGAATAGCGTCCGCACTTTCTGAGCCATGCTCGTGCCCTCCGTTTTCCCCGTGATTCCGCCGTACAGCGTAGGTCATCAATGCGCGGGGCAACAACGGGTGTGACATCAGCGCGGGCTCTGGCGCTGTGTGGGTATGAGGACTTTCCGGTCATGACGAGCCTTGCCTTCGATATCTATCTGCGCGCCGCGCCGCGCCGGGTCCGCGAGGTGCTGGAGGAACCAGCCCTGGTACCAAGCTGGCTGTCCGGCATGCCGTTCTGCCCTGCCGGGGAGGAAGATCCGCGCCGGCTGACCTGTGAGTGGCTGCAGACCGACTACCTCGAGATCAACGGCGGGTGCGCGTCGGTGGTGCGGTTCGACTTCGTCGCGATGGGCGACGTGACGCGGCTGATGGTCAATCACCGTGGTCTTGAACCCGGCGAGCCGCTGCTCCAGGTCGTCACACCCGGCTGGCCGATGATCTTGTCCAGCCTCAAGAGCCTGGTCGAGACCGGAGAGCCACTGGAGTTCCGGGTAAGCGCCTGAAGCCGAGCCGGTCGGTGCGCTGCGAGCCGGGCGCGGGGTTATGCGCCCGGGTGTGCGTCGCGTGCCGTGCCGGGGTACGCGGAGTGGCGTTCAGGCCGCCGTAGTTCGCCGCGCCGAGCGCGACGACCACGACGAGGACCGTTCCGGCCAGCGCGGGGATCCGCGCCCGCGATCGCAGGCGGACACGCGCGGGCGGGAATACGTTTCCGGTCGCGAGCGGGCGCCGCGCCGCGCGCACACCGTGATAGCCGGCTGCCAGCAGGAATACCGGCGTGCCGCCGATGATGAAGAAGTCCGCGATGTTGTAGTAGTGCTGGCCGATGTGGATGAAGTCGACCACACCGCGGACGCTCCCCGGTGCGGTCCAGTAGTGCGTCCCCAGCCGGTCCAGCACGTTGCTCACCCATCCGCCGGTCATCAGGGCGCCGGAAACGCCGACGACGGCCGGCACCCGGCAGCGCGCCAGGACCGTGGCGGTGACGCTCAGCAGGCCGACGTCGAGCAGATCGAGCAGCGCGCCGGTGACCGGGCCGGAATACCACGCGCTGATCCTGTGCCCGACGATGACGTCGCCGCCGGAATTGATCCTGGTCCACGGGACATGCCGCCAAGCCCACCACTTGGCTGCCTGATCCAGCACGACCACGGCGACAAGCAGTGACAGCACCAGTGCATGATGCGCGGTCTTGTCGTATCGTTCCGTGCCGGTAAGCGGGAGGTTCTGAGACACATCTCGGAACGATAACATAACAATCACGTCGAGATTACATCACCTGTCACACGCTATATTCCTGATCGTGTTGTACGGGCGCGCACCGGAACAGCGGGTCATCGATCGCCTGCTGGCCGACGCCGGGGACGGGCGCAGCGGGACGCTGGTCATCAGGGGCGACGCGGGGGTCGGGAAGTCGGCGCTGCTGGAGTACGCCGCGCGGGAGGCGGCCGCATCCGGGTTCCGGGTCCTGCGGGCCGCCGGAGTGGAGACCGAGGCGGAGCTGTCCTTCGCCGGGCTGCATATGCTGCTGCGGCCAGCGCTTGACCGGATCGGCGAGTTGCCGGGTCCGCAGGCGGCCGCGCTGCACCGGGCGTTCGGGATCCACGCCGGGCCGGGCGCCGATGACCGGTTCCTGACCGGGCTGGCGGCTCTCAGCTTGCTGTCGGACCTGGCCGAGGAGCGGCCGGTGCTCTGCGTGATTGATGATGCGCACTGGCTGGATGAGGCGTCGGCTCAGGCGCTGCTGTTCGCGGGGCGGCGGCTGGACGCGGACCGGGTGGTGATGATCAGCGCGGCCCGGGACTCGGCTCGCTTGCCGCGGGTGGCGGGTCCGCCCGAGCTGCGGCTGGAAGTGCTCGATGAGGCGGCGGCCACGCAGCTGCTCACCGAGTCCGCGCCCGGGCTGCCCGTCACGGTACGGGCAACGATCCTCGCGCAGGCGGCAGGCAATCCGCTGGCCCTGATCGAGCTGGCCCGCGGGGGGAACCGCGGTGGCGGGTCCGAGCCGCTCGCGGCCGACATGGCGCGGGAGCTGTTCGCCGCGCCGCTCGCCGAACTTCCCGATGACGCACGGACGCTGCTGCTGCTGTGCGCGGCGGACGCGACGGGCGTGCTGGACACGATCTTCGCGGCCGGCCGCGCTCTCGGAGTCGAGGCGGCCGCGCTGGCCGCGGCGGAGCGGGCCGGCCTCGTCCGCGTGCGGGACGGGATGCTGGCATTCCGCCATCCGCTGGTGCGGTCGGTGGTGTATCACGACGCGTCGCTGGCGAGCAGGCAGGCCGCGCACGCCGCGCTCGCTGTCGCCGTCGGCGCTGCGTCACCCGACGACGCTGAGCGGCGGGCCTGGCACCTGGCCGCGGCGGCCAGCGGGCGAGATGAGCAGGCAGCGGCCGAGCTGGAGGCGGCGGCCGAGCGAGCGAGGACCCGTGGCGGCTACGCCGCGGTGGCGGCCGCCTATGACCGGGCCGCCGCGCTGACGCCGGATCCGCGGAACCAAGTGCGCCGCTTGATCGCTGCCGCGCAAGCCGCCGCCGACGCCGGCGACCCGAGCCGGGCAGACCAGCTTGCCAGCCAGGCCGAGGACCTGACCGACGACCCGCTGCCGCGCGCGAGGATCAGTCTGCTCCGGCTGAAGATGAATGCGGGGGACCGGCTACAGCGGGCCAGGGAAGTGCCAGCTATCGCGTCCGCGATCGCCGATCGCGATCCGGAGCTGGCGGCGGCGATGCTGGCCCAGGCGCTCAGCGCGGTCGTGGCCAGCTCCGATTTCGAGACCGGCACGGAGATCATTGCCCGGTTCCGGGCGTTGCCCGCCACCGCGCCCGCTGATCCCCGGTCGCTGGCCGCGGTCCTCACGCAGTTCTACCTGCAGTTCCGCGACCCCACCTACGCGGACAACGGCATCCTTACCGCCTTCGTGACGGCGATCCGGCGGAACCCGGCGGGCGCCGAGCCCGCTGACCGGCTGACCGCCGGCGTCTACGCGTTCGGCTTCGGCGACGACGATGCCGCACTCGATATCTCGGCCGAGCTGGTAGCGGACTGCCGGGCCAACGCCATGATCGGCTGGCTGGCCGGGGCGCAGCAGGTCCTGGTCATAGCGCAGATCGCGCGTGGCGAATGGGCCGACGCCGGGGCCAACGCGGTGGAGGGCCTTCGGCTGGCCACTGACCTGCGCCAGCTCCCGCGCGCCGTCTACCTGTCTTGTCAGCTCGCCTGGCTGTCGGCCCTGCGGGGTGACCGGGAAGAATCCGCCGGATGGATCGAGGAGGCGGCACGGCTCCGGCCGCCCGATGCGACCTCAGGGGACGGCGCCGGCTGGGATGCGCTGTGCCTGGCTCAGCTCGACCTCGCGGACGGCAGGGTCGCCACCGCCCGCGCCCACCTGGACCGGCTCGAGCAAGAGTGGAAGCTGTCGACCTTCGTGTACCGTCCCGACCTGGTCGAGGCGGCGATCCGCACCGGCAAGGCCGCCGAGGCCCGTCGTGTCGCTGACCTGGTCGTGGCGGAGGCCGCGCGCGAGGGGCAGCGCTGGCAGCAGGCGGTCGCGCTGCGCTGCCGCGCCCTTGTCGAAGATGACCAAGCCGGAGAGCTCTACCCGGAGGCGGTCCGGCTGCACGACGCGCCCGGCCGGCCGATGGAGCGGGCCCGCACCCACCTGCTGTACGGGGACTGGCTGCGCCGGAACAAGCGCCGCCGCGACGCCCAGGCCCAGCTGACCACCGCGCTCGGCATCTACGAAGAGCTCGGCGCGGCAGGCTGGGCCGCGCGCACCCGAACCGAGCTGGCCGCCGCCGGCGGCCGGGCGGAACGACAGCCGGCCGGCGGCTCGGCCGGGCCACTGGCCGCGCTCACCACGCAGGAGCTTCAGGTCGTCCGGCTCGCCGCGACCGGCCGGTCCAACCGGACCATCGCCGCTCAGATGTTTCTTTCGCCGCGGACCGTGGGCTACCACCTGTACAAGGCCTATCCCAAGCTTGGCGTCAGCTCCCGAGCCGAGCTTGCCATGCTGATCAGGACGAGCGCCGACGACGGGTGAGCGGCCGTTTGCTTGTTACGCTCGTAATTGTGGCCACCGCGATGGATCTGGTGCTGTGCGCGATTGACGCCGGCAGCGGGCGGGCTCGGTTCGGGCCGAGGCTGTCCTACGCGCTGCCGGTCGCTGAACTGTGTGACCTGGTGCTGGCCGGGTGCGTCACGCTGGACGGGGACTACCTGGCCGTGCAGCCCAGGCAGGCTGGCGACCCGGTCGCTGGTGCCGCACTGAGTGCGCTGGCGCGGTGCGAGCCGGTGACGGTTCCCGGCTGGGTGAAGATACGCGGCCCGTACGGTATCGACCGGTATCTGCGTGCCGCGGCCGACGCTGGGGTCGTGCGGATCGTGCCCCAGGACGGGCGCAAGGTGCTCAAGGTCGCCGACGCCGGTCCGCTCCATCAGGCGGCGGACCGGCTGGTCACGGTGCTCGATGACCCGGCGCCAGGATTCTCCGATGCCGCCTTCGTGATGCTCGCCGACCTCACTCGGGTCGCCCGCCCGCAGCTGCGCGGCTGGGGCAACCGCAAGCGCCGCGCGCGGCTCGCCGCGCTGCGTCGCGCGCTGTCTAGCACCGCTGGCCGCGACGACGACGCGAACGCGGTCTTGCGTGCCGGCCTCGACGCTGTAGTGCGGATGTCCCGGCTGGCCGGTGCCGACCCGCGCAGTATCGACAAGCAGAT
>DASRFJ010000103.1:0-4065 GCA_035651595.1 Streptosporangiaceae bacterium
TTCCCTTCACAGAACGTCTTGGGATGCTCCGATAGCGGGGTGGCGGGTGTGACGGATGCCGAGGATCGACAGGAAGAACGTGCCCAGGATCAGCTGCCAGCTCACGATCAGGGCGGTCACCGAGGGGATCATCAACCGGAGCGAGTGCTCGTAGTTCAGCCCGTGGAAGCCCTGCCCGTGCCAGTACACGAGCGAGGACACGATCCCGGTCAGTCCAGCCACGCCGATCGCGCCGCCAAGGATAAGGCCCCGTTCCAGGGAGAGTTTGCCGAGAATTCGCTGAACCTTCGGCTCCTCCGGGAGGAAGCCCTCGGCCCCGGCGTAGACCTGGGTAAACAGCCAGAACAAGATCGCCTGGAAGCCGATCACCACCGCCGCGCCGGCCGCGACCAGCGTGTCCACGTCAAAAGTGACCGAGCCGATGCTGATCGGGCCGGGGGTCACCAGCGCGCCCACCACCAAGCCCGCGGTGAACAGCGCCGTGCCGGGCAGGAAGAACAGCCAGCGCGGGCTGAACAGCAGCAGGAACCGCAGGTGACGCCAGCCGTCCCGCCACGTGTGCAGGTGCGGCGGCCGGGTCCGCCCGTCCTTGGCCAGCGTGGTCGGCACCTCGGTGATGTGCTGCTTGGCCAAGGTGGCCTTGACCACCATCTCGCTGGCGAACTCCATGCCGGTGGCCTGGAGATTCAGCGACATCACCGCGTCCCTGCTGAAGCCGCGCAGGCCGCAGTGGAAGTCGCCGATGTGGCTGCGGAAGAACAGCCGGCCGACGAAGCTCAGCACCGGATTACCGAGGTACTTGTGCAGCGGGGGCATCGCGCCGGGCGCGATCCCGCCCTTGAACCGGTTGCCCATCACCAGGTCGGCGCCCTTGCGCAGTTCCTCGACGAACGGCATCAGGTTCGTGAAGTCGTAGCTGTCGTCGGCGTCGCCCATGATGATGTACTTGCCTTTGGCCGCGACGATGCCGCCCATGAGCGCGTTGCCGTAGCCCTTTTCAGTCACGTCGACGACGCGGGCACCCTCCGCCTCGGCGAGCCGCTGGCTGCCGTCCGTGCTCCCGTTATCGGCTATCAGGACTTCTCCGGTAATACCGCTTTCGGCCAGAAATCCAATAGCCTTGCGGACGCACGTCGCCACCGTCTCTGCCTCGTTGAGGCAGGGCATGACCACGGTCAGCTCCACGTCGTCTCCTTAGTCCCCGCCGCCGGGGGCTTCGATATCCTGCTGGCTGGTCCTAGTCACCCGGGAGGGTACGGCTCTTGAGGGTAATGCCTACGGCCACGCCCCGCGCGCAATCGGGCACGCGTACCTGGTCTTTTCGGTCAGTTCGGTCGCTACCCGGCCGGGCCTGGCGTGATCACCGGCTTTTTACACTCGTCTCCGTGCCCGCGGTGCTGCTGCGGGTATGTGCCGAGCTGGGCTACCAGTGGCAAGTCTGGTTCAACGACTCATTCGATTACATACAGAACACGGTCCACTTCCAGCTTGACACTACGCGGGTGTCCGGGTACTCGATCTGGCTGAAAATCCTCGAGCCGTTTCACACCTACGCGCTTATAACGATTCTGCAACATCTCATGGGCCTGGCCGTCGCGGTGATGATCTACGCGCTGGCCAGGCACCGGTACTCCGTGCCCCCGGTATGGGCCACGCTCGCGGTCGTGCCCGTCCTGTACGACGGATTCCAGATCCAGCTCGAGCACCTGATCATGGCGGACACCCCGTTCCTGTTCGTGATCACGCTGGCCATGGTTCTGCTGCTGTGGGACCGGCGGCCGCCTTCCCTGGTGCGCTGCGCGGTGATCGGGCTGCTGCTCGGCATCGCCGACGTGCTCCGCTCGGTCGCGCTGCCGCTGCTGGCGGTCTTCGCGGTCTATCTGGTCATCCGCCGGATCGGCTGGCGGCGGGTCGGCGCGCTGATCGTGATGTGCGCGCTGCCGGTGGTCGCGTACGCCGGCTGGTTCGACATCCAGCACGGCCAGTTCGCGATGACCACCAGCAACGGGGTATTCCTCTACTCCCGGGTGATGACGTTCGCCGAATGCTCGCGGATGAGCCTGCCGGCCGACGAGAAATGGCTGTGCACCACCGTGCCGCCGGACAAGCGGCCGATCGCCCAGGCCTACATCTGGACATCTGGCGGTTACAACGACGGGATGCGATACACCGCGCCGCTCGGCCGGTACGGGGCATCCAAGTTCACCCCGGTGCCGAACAAGCTGGCGGAGAACTTCGCGATCAAGGCCATCGAGGCACAGCCGCTCGACTACCTCCAGGCCACCTGGGATGACACCTGGCGGGTGTTCGGCTGGAGCCGGCAGGTGTTCCCGCAGGCGGCCACCTACGACGAGTACCTGTTCAGCAAGCATCCGCTGCCGATCGCGTCGTACAACAAGGTTCAGATCGGGCCCTGGGGCTCCTATGCCGCCGCCTACGTCGAGGGGAACCCGTACACGCACGTGGTCGAGCCATTCGCCGAGGTGATCCGCCTCTGGCAGCGATACGTCTGGCTGCCGGGCACGGTGTACGGGCTGGTCCTGCTGGTGGGGTTCGGCGGGATGGCGCTGGCGTGGCGGCGCGTTGGCGGCGAGGCGCTGCTGCCGTGGGCCACGTCGGTGATGCTGATCGTGTTCCCGGCGGCCACCGCCGAGTTCGACTACCGGTACGTGCTGCCGGCCGTGCCGTTCGCGTGCCTCGCCGCGGCGCTCGCGTTCGCGCCGGGCACTCCGGGCGGTAACTGGCTGCGGCGGCTAACGGAAGGGATACGGCGGGAGCGGATCGTCAGCGCGGGTTCTGGTTCGGGCGCGTCGCCGTCCGACGCCGGCGACGACGAGCGTGATCTCGCCCCGGACAGTGCTTGACGGGCTCTGTGCCCACTGGGCTAGCTCGGCGAGGGTGCCGCGGACGATCTCCTCGTGGGTTTTGGTGAGTTCACGGCAGACCACCGCCTGGCGGTCCGCGCCGTGGCTGGCGGCGAGTTCGCTAAGGGTCGCGCCGAGCCGCCGCGGCGATTCGAAGTAGACCTGGGTGCGCTGGTCGGCGGCGAGCTCGGCGAACCTTCTGGTGCGCTCGCCCTGCTTGCGCGGCGCGAAGCCCTCGAAGCTGAACCGGTCGGTGGGCAGGCCGGACACCGCGAGAGCGGTGGTCACCGCGGACGGGCCGGGTAGCGCGGTCACCGGTATGTTCCTCGCGGCGGCGGCGTTGACCAAGCGGTAGCCGGGGTCGCTGATGCCGGGCATGCCCGCGTCGGTTACCAGCAGCACGTCCTGCCCGGCTTCCAGCTCGGCGATCAGCGCCGGGGTGCGACGGGTCTCCACCGCGTCGTAGTACGAGACGACCTTCGCGTGCAGGTCGACGCCTAGCCGGGCGGCCAGGTTGCGGACCCGGCGGGTGTCCTCGGCCGCGATGATCGCGGCGTCGCCGAGTACGGCCCGCAGGCGCGGCGAGGCGTCCTCGTCCTGACCGATGGGGACCGCGGCAAGAGTCAGCACTCCGGGTATCTGCACCTGGGAAAGGTTAATGCGACCGGGGCCGTCACCCGCACCGCCCGGCCTTAATGCGGAGCGCAGCGGACCCCAGTAGCATGTGGCCGATGACAGCGATCACGGCTACCGCCCCGGACGGCCCGATTACGGACGAGGACGGCCGGCTGGCGATCCTGCGCGGCCGGCTGGTGTCCCCGATGCCGGACGACCGGATGTGGAGCTGGATCTGGTCGCTGCTGGTCACCGCGTTCGGCGCGTTCCTGCGGTTCGACCGGCTCGCGGTGCCGCGCGCGATTGTCTTCGACGAGACTTACTACGCCAAGGACGCCTGGTCGATCCTCCAGCACGGGGTCGAGTGGTACACGGTGTCCAACGCGAACTCGCTGATCCAGGCCGGGCACACGAACATCTTCAACGCGTGTTCCGGCACCGGCTGCGGTGAGTATGTGGTGCAGCCCGAGGTGGGCAAGCTGCTGATCGCGGTGGGTGAGTGGCTGTTCGGGCTGAACTCGTCCGGGTGGCGGTTCTCCTCGGCGGTGTTCGGGTCGCTGGCGATCTTGCTGGTGTGCCGGATCGC
>DASRFJ010000104.1:0-48749 GCA_035651595.1 Streptosporangiaceae bacterium
GTCGAATGCGGCATCAGCCGGCTCAAGCGCAACCGCGCCGTCGCCACCCGCTACGACAAGCTCGCCGTCCGCTACGAAGCCACCGTCCACATCGCAGCCATCAACGAATGGCTATGACCTCGCTTTTGAAACACGCCCTAGGCGCCCTCGCCGAGCCAGCCCTCGATCAGGTAGTGCTCGATCGAGTCGTGGCGCTGACCGACGTTCGCGGCCCGCGCCTCGTCGCGGGTGAACCAGCGCGCCTCTTCGAGTTCCTCGCCGTCCACGTCGATCGCATCGGCCAGCGCCAGCGCCCGGAAGCCGACCATGATGCCGGACGGGAACGGCCACGGCTGGGACCCCACGTACGCGACGTCCCCGACCGGGACGCCGGCCTCTTCGGCCACCTCCCGGCGGACCGCGTCCTCGAAGCTCTCGCCGATCTCCACGAAGCCGGCCAGCGTGGCGAACGAGCCGAGCTTGGCGCCGCGGTGCCTGGCGAGCAGGCAGCGGTCCGCGCGCCCAGGCTCCGGCGGGGCCGTCACCAGCATGATCACGGCCGGTTCGATGCGCGGGAACAGCAGCCGGCCGCAGTTGTCGCAGCCACGCTGGTGCCCGCCATGGCCGGTCCTGGTCGGCCCGCCGCACGCGCCGCAGAAGCGCTGCTCCCGGTGCCAGCGCAGCATGCCTTTGGCGTACGCGAGCGCGGCGGCGTCCGGCCCGCTGAGGTCGCCGAACAGCGCCCGGATGTCCGATGTCGCACCGGCGCCGGCCAGCCGCACGGCGGCCGGCTCGGCCAGCTCGGACAGATCCATCGCGAACAGCGCGCGGCCGGCCCGGACGCCGAGGAACACCGGCTGCCCGGCCGCGGCGAGCAGGTCCGCCGCCTCGGCGACGCACCGGCGCACCGGACCCGCGCCCGTCGTCAGGCACCTGTCCCGCCACATCGGGATGATCTCGGTGGCCGGCTCGGCGAGCAGTCCGCCGATCCATAGCTCGTCGCCGCGGCGCGACCCGCCACGGTCAAGCCCGCTGGCGGCATAAGGGAGCTTCGGCACAGGAACCACCGTACGTTCTGGACACTGCGGCTCAGGATCTGAACGCCGGATGACTCGCGAACCGCGCCATCGCCCGGTCCCCGGCGAGGGTGAGCAGCGGGCCGGCCAGCCGGACGCCGGGCAGCCGGAACCCGCCGAGCGAGGCGAACCGGGTGCCTTGGCCGCTCGGATCCGGCACCGCCGCCATCGCGCCGAGCACGAACCTGCTCCGCATCAGGCACCAGCCTGGCCGCAGCACCACGTCGAACCTGGCCCGCTGGCCGAGCGTGCCCACCGCGAGCAGTTCGAGGATCTCCCCGTCCTGCCTGGTGATGCGCGCGGAGCGGACCGTGGGCAGCGATCGCGGCAGCTCGTGTTCCAGGTCGGCGGCGACCGCCCACACCGTTTCGACCGGCGCGGGGATCGCGGTCTCGGCCAGGTAGACGGGGAACCGCACCGAGGCGGCGAGCACCCGCAGCCGCCGCACCGGGTCGAGTTCGGCGACGGGCCAGCGTTCAGTCATTGTTCCACGCCTTCCGGAAGCTGGTCCGGGCACGGAACAGCCGGGAGCGGACCGTGCCCGGCTGGACCGCCAGGATCTGGCTGGCCTGCTGCTCGTCCAGCCCTTCGATGTCGCGCAACACGAGCACGGCGCGGTGTTCGGGGCTGAGCCTGGCGAGGGTGTCGGTGATGTCGACGGCGAGTTGCGGGTCGCCCGGCGCGCTTAGTTCCTCGACCGGGTTTGCGCCGGTTCGGGTGCGGGCCCGGCTTGCCCGGCTGGCGACCCGCACCGCCTCGCGGACGGCGATCACCCGCGCCCAGCCGAACAGCGCCTCGGGCGCGCTAAGCGTCCCGATCCCGCGCAGGATGGCGATCATCGCTTCCTGCGCGGCGTCCTGGCCGTCCTGGAGCGCGATCGGGCCGCAGATCCGGCCGACGTACGGCAGCAGCAGCTCCATGAGCTCGCCGAGCGCCATCGGATCGCCGCGCTGGGCGGCGCGGATCAGGGCCGGGTCTGCGGACGTCGGGACTCCTCAGCCGAAGTGCTCGAAGGCGGCGGCGGCGACCAGGGCCGGCGCGGTTTCCGGCAGCAGGTGCGCGCCGGGCACGACCTCCACCCGCAGGTTACCGGCCTTCTGCTCGCGGGCCGCGAGCCGGGACACCGGATCTTGCTGGCCGGCCAGCAGCACGGTCGGTACGGCCTGCGGGCTGGCGGTTTTCCCGCGGACGAGCGCGGGGATGTCGCGCAGCACGAACTGCCAGAGCATGGCCTGGATCGCCCGTGCTGTCTGCTTGGTCCGGCTGGCCTCGGCGAACTCGTCCAGCGCCGCCTCGTCCCACCGGTGCGAGCGGCCCGCCCACTGGCGGAGCCTGGCCCGGGTGAACCCCGGCCAGTGCCGCAGCACCAGCCGGCCGAGCGCCGGGTACTCCCAGAACGCCGTGTACCAGAACCGCCAGGCGTGCCTGACCAGCGCGGCCCGGCTCGGCCCGGGATGGGTGGTGTTAACGGCGACGAACCGGCCGAACCGCGCTGGCGCGGCGCGGCACAGCTCGAAGCCCACCCAGCCGCCGGCATCGTGCCCGATCAGGTGCACGTTGTCCAGCTTGAGCGCGTCCAGCACGGCGAGCACGTCACGCGCCAGTTCCCTGGTGCCGAACGCGCTGGCCGGGCCCGCGGCTTCGGACCAGCCAGAGCCGCGCAGGTCGACGCAGTAGAGCCGGTAGCGGCCGGCGAGCCGCGGGATGACGTCGCGCCACGCATACCAGTGCTGGGGCAGCCCGTGCAGCAGCACCACCGGCTCGCCCCCGTTGCCGGAGCCGGCTTCCGCGACATGGAACCGCGCGCCGCGCGTCTCGACGAACCGGTGGGTGACGCCAGGCACGTGCGGCAGCGGCCGGTCGACTGTCATGATCCCTCCTCCGTGATCGCTCTCACGTGAGGAAGGAGGATCCGGTCCCGCGGTCCGCTCCCGTGACCTGCGTCACATCGTGACGATCACCTGGAACGTGGCCAGCGAGGGGTCGGCCGCGTAGGCGATGCGACCGCCGTCGGCCGCCGCGTCCTGCAGCGCCGCGACAGCTTCGGCGGTGATCAGCTCACCCGGCGCCAGCACCGGGATGCCCGGCGGGTAGGGGGCGACGAGTTCGGCGCTGACCCGCCCGACCGCGCTGGCGGCCGGCACGGTCTCGTTCGCCGCGAAGAAGGCATCGCGCGGCGCGAGTTCGGTCACCGGCGAAACCGTCCAGGACGCGGCGGCGGCGACCCGGCGTGGCGTACCCCGGTGCCGCTCGATGGCCTCGGCCAGCACTTCGGTGAATGCCGCGATCTGCTCCTCGCTGTCCGCGAGCGTGACGATCGGCACGATCGTGTCCCGGTCCGCCATCTCCGGCGGCAGGCCAGCCGCGATCAGGTCCGCCTCCACCAGGCCGCCGCGCGCTCCGGTGCCGGCCAGCAGCACGACGAGCTTGCCCGGCTCCACTCCCGGTCCGTCGAGCACGTCCAGCCCCGGCACCCGGCGCAGCCGCTCGCGCGCGGCGGCCACACCGCGGATCAGCCGCCCGGTCAGGCGTTCGCCTTCCCTGGCGAGCAGCGCCCGCGCCGCGTCGATGCTGGCCATGATCGACCCGGCCGGGCTGGTCGTGTGCGTGGCCTCGAACGCGCGGTCCAGCCGTGCCGCGTCCAGCCGTTCTGCCCTGGCCAGCACGAGCGCACCCTGCGTGCAGGCCGGCAGTGCCTTGTGCGCGCTGGTCACCATCGCGTCGGCGCCGGCGGCGAGCGCGTGCGGCGGCAGGTCCTCGTGGAAGCCGAAGTGCGCCGCCCAGGCGGCGTCCACGATCAGCGGCACGCCGGCCTCGTGCGCGACCCGGGCGTGTCCGGCCACGTCACCGGTGGTTCCGACGTAGGACGGGTCGCCGAGGATGACACCGCACGCGGACGGGTGCGCGGCCAGCGCGTCCCGCACGGCGGCCACCGGGACCGCGCCCGGCAGCCCGGAGCCCGGGTCGATGTCCGGCCGGACCCACACCGGGCGCAGCCCGGCGAGCACGAGCCCGAGCAGCAGCGACCGGTGCAGCGTCCGGGTGATGATGACCTCCTGGCCGGGCCGGCCGAGCGCCAGGCACAGCGCCTGGTTGCCGTGCGTGGAGCCGGCCACTGAGAACCGGCACCAGTCCGCACCCCAAAGCTCGGCGGCACGCGCTTCGGCGTCGGCACGCAGCCGGTCGGCCAGCTTGATCGTGTCCAGCGCGCCGTACAGCGGCGCGTCGCCCGCGACCACGGCGCCGACCAGATCCTGGCGCGTCTTATGTCCGGGCGTGGTCATCGGCGCCACCTCGCCGGCCTCGACGCGCCGTGTCCAGTCCAGCCACGCCGCCAGCAGCGGCGCGTCGGCGGCGAGGCCGAGCGGGTCACGGAGGTCCAGGTCGCGTGCAATCGTCATCACACCAGTGTCCGGGATCATCCCGGTTTGCGCGCAACCGGACCCTGCCGCACCGAACCGGCCGCGCTTCACCAAGCCGCGCAGCCTACCGGACCGGGACATTTACCTCATTCCGGACGCGATAGCGGGCGGTCTGGATTATTGCGGACAGTTACCCTCCCGATCTGGGGGGGTAAGTGTCCGCAATAATTTTCGGAGCGTTCCCGGAGCTCCGGACGGCCTCGAAACGAGCCATGTTGGATCGGCCAAACTAGGGCATAGCGGGCAGCCGTGCGTCGCGGGCCTCCGGTCACAACCCCAGTCGCCTCGACAGGTCGGATGCTAGCGTGCCGCGCGGGTCGATCTCGGCGCGCAGCTTGCGGAACTCCTCGAGCCGCGGGTACATCTCGGCCAGCACTTCGGCCGGCACGCGCGAGTCCTTGGCCAGGTAGACCCGGCCGCCCGCGGCGACCACAAGTTTGTCGAGTCCGGTCAGCAGATCATCCAGCCCTGGCGTTCGGGCCGGAAAGTCCAGGGCCAGCGTCCAGCCGGGCATCGGGAACGACAGCAGCCCGGGATCACCGTCGCCGAACCGCTTCAGCACGGTCACGAACGACGGCGCCCGCGCGGCGCTGACCAGCTCGAACGAGCGCCGCACCGAATCCTCGGCGCCGAACGGCAAGACGTACTGGTACTGCCGGAACCCGCCAGGCCCGTACACCCGGTTCCAGTTCCTGATCCCGTCCAGCGGGTGGAAGAACTTCCCGATCGTCTGGATCTCGCCGGTCCGCGACCTCGGCGACCGCCGGTACTGCGCCTCGTTGGCCAGCGCGATGCTGTACTTGTTCATCAGCCCCGGCGGGAACCCGCGCGGCATCCCCACCCTGGCTCTGGGCTCGAACGAGAAAAGATCACCCCGCGCCGGCTCGGGCAGGTCGCCGGGCTCGGCGAAGTCTCCGCTGGTGATGACCGAACGACCGAGGCCTCGCCCCCTGGCCAAGCTGTCACACCACGCGACGGTGTAGCCAAAGCGGTGATCATGGTCCGCGAGAACCGCCATCGTCTCGTCGATATCAGGCGTCCGCACGGTATCCACCCGGACCCGGGAGGTGCGCACCCGCTTGAGCTGGACGGTGGCCCGGACGATGAGCCCGGTCAGCCCCATGCCGCCGGCGGTTGCCCAGAACAGCCCGCTGTCAGATTCTGGCGACACGTTTCGCTCGGTGCCATCCGGCAGCAGCAGGTCGAACGACAGCACGTGCCGCGCGAAGCTGCCGGCCACGTGGTGGTTCTTGCCGTGCACGTCGGCCGCGATGGCGCCGCCGACCGTGACCTGGCGGGTTCCCGGCGAGACCGGCACGAACCAGCCAGCCGGCAGCCCGGCCACCATCAGCTCTTCCAGGCTGACCCCGGCCTCGCAGGTGACCAGCCCGGTCGCCGGATCCAAGGAGATGATCTGGTTCAGCCGTCTGGTGCTGAGCACCAGGCCGCCCTCGCACTGCGCCGCGTTGTTGTAGCTGCGGCCGAGCCCGCGCGGAATTTTCATGCCGGGCCCGCGCAGATCCGAGGCGGCGGCCGCGGCGTCTGCCGGGGCGCCCAGCTCGGCCGTGGTCGGCGCGATCCGCCCCCATCCGGTCAGCACAGTGCTACCCATGAGGATTGGATACTACCGCGAGCCGGACCGCACGCCGGGCAGCTCGCCCTGTCCGGCCGTCACTCTCAGTGTTGGCGCAGGTCAAGATCGGTGTCAGAGCTGTACCAAATGGACTCAACCAGTCATACTCGAACCAAGAGCGGTAGGGGAGGTCGAGTTTGGCGATCAACGCCCACCGCGTGGTGCAGCGTGTCGCAGGGAAGGGTCTGGCCTGGGGGTGCGCGATAGCGCTTGGCGCTGCGCTCGTTTCCTGCGGGGCACCAAGCTTCAGCTATATAGCGGATTCTGGCAACCACACGTACTTCAAGGTCCCGTACGGCTGGAAACAGATCACCTCGACCCAGCTGTGCAATGCCCTGGACAAAAGCAACGCGAGCAACTGCGAGTCCGGCTGGCTCGTCGCGTACGAACCAGGCACCAAGCCCGCCGCGACCGACTTCCTCTCGCCGAGGCTGTCTAAGCCGTTCGTGTTCGCCGAGGTCACCGGCTACAACGCCGCGACCAACGGCCCGCTGACTGACGACACGCTGCGCAACTTCTTCCTGCCGGTCACCGCGTCGGCCCGGTCCGCGTTCGAGTCTCAACAGGGGACCAAGCTCACTGGGTTCAAGCAGCTCCGGGACGACACCCTCGCACTGAGCGGGGGTTTCCACGGGGTCAGGGAGACGTTCAACTTCGGCTTGACCGGTACCATCACGGACACCTACGACGAGATGGCCATCGCCGACTCCGCCGGGGACACCGTCTACTTCATCGTCGCGCACTGCACCGCGGCGTGTTACAGCCAGGATCACACCGCAATCGACGACGTGATCTCGTCGTTCACCGTGAGGAGCCGCTGATGGCCAGTCCGGCACCCGTTGACGTGGGCATGCCGTCACCGAGCAGCCGCCCGCGGGAATCGGATCGCGTTACCCGCAAACCGCTGGCGTTCTGGGACCGGATCAAGTTCCTCCTCCTGTACGCGGCGCTGTGGCTGGTCCTGGTCTGGGCCATGATGGCGAACAATCCGCTGGTCGGCGCCTCGGACGCGTTCAAGACCCAGGTCCAGATGGCCTGGTGGGTGTTCGTGCTGTTCGGCCTGGAGTTCATCCGCCAGGTGCACTTCGTGATCAGCGAGCACTGGCGGGGCTACAACCAGTTCTGGGTGCAGCACGTCTTCGGCGGCGTCAACCGGATGTCGCGGCGGTACATGTCGGACTGGACCAGGTTCCGGCTGTGGCGGCTGGTGGTCTGGCTGTTCTGGATCTTCGCCGTCGCGTTCGTGGTCGGCAAGTTCATCCACACCTCCCCGATCGGCGCGATCATCCGCGGCCCGCAGCTGATCTGGAAGGCGGCGCCGCTGCTGGTCTACGTCGTCTTCATCATGAGCCTGATCGTGATGCAGTTCGTCGCGATGTTCTGGTTCCTGTCTCGCGGCGGCGTGGACGTGTACTTCCCGGACGACATCAACACCCGGTTCACCGACGTGTGGGGCCAGGACCACGTGCTCGAGCGGGTCAAGGAGAACATCATCTTCCTGGAGAACCCGGAGATCGTGGAGGACCACGGCGGGTTCGTGCCGGGCGGCATCCTGCTCTGGGGCCCGCCGGGAACCGGCAAGACGCTGATGGCGGAGGCGGTGGCCGGTGAGACCGGTAAGCCGTACGTGTTCGTCGACCCGGGCGCGTTCATCCAGATGTTCATGGGCATCGGCGTGCTCAAGGTCAAGTCGCTGTTCCGCAAGCTGCGCAAGCTCGCGCTGAAGTACGGCGGCGTGATCGTGTTCTTCGACGAGGCGGACTCGCTCGGCAACCGCGGCCTGATGACCCAGGGCGGACCCGGCGGCGGCCAGCGAGCCGCGCTGCCGTTCGGGAACGGCTGCCACGGGTTCTCCTACCTGTCACCCGACATGCAGTGGCGGCTGGCCAGGGATGCGGTATCGGCCGGTCCGGCCAGTGACGAGGCGCCACCGGACACCCGCCGGGTGCGGCAGATGGTCGGCGGGATGATGGGCGGCATGGGCGGTGGCGGCATGGGCACGCTCCAGGCGCTGCTCACCGAGCTGTCCGGGCTGAAGAAGCCGCGCGGCTTCGTCAACCGCTACGTGCGCCGGGTGTTCGGCATGCGGCCGAAGCCGCCGCCCAGGTACCGGATCCTGGTCATGATGGCCTCCAACATGCCCGAGGCGCTGGACGAGGCGCTGCTGCGCCCCGGCCGGATCGACCGGATCTACAAGGTCGGCTATCCGTCCAAGGCGGGCCGGGTGAAGACCTACGACGGCTACCTGTCCAAGGTCAAGCACGAGCTGACCGAGGAGCAGGTCGACAAGCTCGCCACGATCACCCCGTACGCGACGGGCGCCAGCATCAAGGACCTGGTCAACGAGGCGCTGATCACCGCGATCAGGGCCGGCCGGGACGTGATCACCTGGCAGGACGTCATCAGGGCCAAGCAGCTCAAGGCGCTGGGTCCGGCCGAGGACGTGGAGTACATCGAGCGGGAGCGGCACGCCGTCGCGGTCCACGAGGCCTGCCACGCGCTGGTCGCGTACCGCACCAGGCGCCACATGGAGATTGACATCGCGACGATCGAGAAGGGCGGCAACTACCTGGGCATGGTGGCCAGCATCCCGCCAGAGGACCAGTTCACGATGTGGCGCAGTGAATATGAGACCGACATCCTGGTCTCGCTCGCCTCGCTGGCCGGCGAGCGGATGTTCTTCGACCGGGACAGCTCCTCCGGCGTGGGCGGTGACCTGGAGCAGGCCACCGCGGTGGCCTCCTTCATGGAGGGCTACTGGGGCATGGGCAACACCGTGTCGTCGTACTCCACGGCCAAGCGCCTGGAGGTCGGCTCCCCCGGTGGCCGCCAGTACAAGGGCAAGGACCCCGAGGCCGAGCTGCGGCGCGCGCTCGCCGACCGGATCGAGGACAACCTGAACGGCCTGCTCGAGCGCACCGAGGAAATCCTCAAGGAGCACCGCGCGGACGTGCTCGCCTTGGCACACGCGCTGGAACGGCACAAGACGCTGAGTGGCGACGACGTGGCCGCCGTGGTCGAGCACACCGAGGGCCCGCTGGTCGACGGCAGGCCGTACGGCGACCCGGAGTTCGCCGCGGAGCTGGCCGAGTACCACGAAGCCGCGGCGATCGCGCACCACTCGCACAGCAAGACTGGGCGAGAGCTCCCGCTGCCGGCCGGCGGCGAGGAGGAGCCGGAGCCCGTCACCGCGCAGCTGTGATGACGCTGACCGCCGGGCACCGGGTGCGCCTGGCGGTCAACGCGATCAACGGTTCGACGCTGACCGGGGTGTGTGTCGCGCTTGCTGGTCGTGCCCGGCTGACCAGGGGCGGCGACGGGCTGCTGATCGCCACCGGGTACCGGTTGCCGGTGCCGCCCGCCCCGGCGTTCTGCGTCGGGAACGTGGTCGTGACCCGATGGGATCAGATCCCGGCCGGCTCGGCCCTGCTGCGGCACGAGGCCAGGCACGCGACCCAGTTCGCGTGCTGCGGTGGCGTGCTGATGATCCCGCTGTACCTGGCCGCGGCGGCCTGGTCGTGGGCGATCACCGGTGACTTCGGCGCGCGCAACGTGTTCGAGCGCCGGGCGGGCCTGGCGGACGGCGGCTACACGGCTAAGCCGGCCAGGCCGGCGATCAGCCGCCTGACCCGGCGATCAGCCGCCTGACCCGGCGATCAGCCGGGTGAGCGCGCGGCGGCCGGGCCGAGCCCGGCCCGGCACCAGCCGGACGTGACTGATGTGCCGGTACGTCTTCCCGGTGAGCAGGAACTCGCCGGGCGCGGGCAGCGCGGCGACGCCGTTCATGACCGCCTGCGGATCCGCCAGGCTCGCCCCGCGCTCCCGCGCGGATCCCGCGTCCGCCACGTCGGTGACCTCGCCGGTATCCGGGTCGATCCCGGCCAGCACGTCCGTGCCGATCACGTTCGCCCAGATCAGCCCGCCGGACCAGGCGAGGTCATTCAGCCCGGTGATCCGGGCCCCGGCACAGCGCACCTTCAGCACGTCGAACGGCGCGAGCGTGCCGGGGTCGCGGCGGACAAGTTCGCTGCTCCCGTCGCTGGTGACGACGTAACCGAGCGCGGCGCAGATGCCCCAGCCCTCCCGGTTGTACGCCACCTGGCTGAGCGGTTCGAGCGTGCGCGCGTCCCACCGCAGCGCGACCCGCTCCTGCCAGGTGAGCTGCCAGATGTACGCGCCGATCCGGCAGATCCCCTCACCGAACAGCCGCGGTTCCAGCACGGCGCGGCGCTGCGGCTGGAGCTGCCCGAGCCGGTAGCGGATCAGCGCCGACTCCCCGTACAGCCCAGTCGACTCCCACACCGCCGGCTCGCGCGCGGACCCGGTGCCGGCCACCAGCCCTTGGGTGAACCCGCGACCCGGATGCGGATACCGGGCGAGCACCTCGGCGCGCCACGAGCGCAGCTGGTCACCTCCGGTGGACTATGAAGTTGAAGCAACCGTAACCGACATTGCGTGGCTGCACGAGCGTGGCTTCTGACAGTCGAGTGGCGCGGCGATCACCCGCTCCGCGTACTCGCCAGATCCGCGCCGCGCCGGTTTTGTGGCGGGAAAGGCGCCAGGCGAGGCGTTTCAGGCCCGCCGCGGGCGTGCGCTCGGGCCGCGCCTCGCGGTCTCATTGCCATCGCGCGCCGCCCCACCCCGCGTCTAAACGAACATAAGCCACATTCCGGGCGCATCGGCAGGCCCGCGCAATTATTGCGGACATTTACCCCCCAGAACTGGGAGGGTAAATGTCCGCAATAATTTCGACTCCACTATCGGCCCTCAGTTAGGGCCGAACCTACCGGACATAAGCGGGCACGCTACACGGTCAGTGACGGCAGGATCACGACCGAGACCCTCTTGTGGGACACTGGCGTATCCCAGCCGCCTGAGTTACCGTCGAGTAACAAGCGATGGCTCGGCCGGCCCGAGGAGGCGCGCGTGGAGTGGATCAGGCGGCCGGACCAGACGGATCCAGGTCAGCTCGTCCTGCAGCCGCGCGATGTCCGTTTCGACTGGTCCGGGCTGCCGCTGGCGTGGATTCCCGGCGAGCCGGTGACCAGTCACATCATCAACGTCCTGCACCTGCTGCTGCCCGAAGGCGAGCGGTGGTTCGTCTCGGTCTTCAAGCGTGCGCTGCCACTAATCACCGACGAGACGCTGCGCGAGGACGTGATCGGGTTCATCGGGCAGGAGGCCATCCACGCCGAGGCCCATCAGGGCGTGCTCGACTACTTCACCGAGCATGGCCTGGACCCAGCGCCGTACACGCGGCAGATGGAGTGGCTGTTCCGTCGCATCCTCGGGCCGCGCCCCGGGCTCTCCGAGGCGCGGGCGCGGGATGAGCTGATCGAGCACGTCGCGCTCGTCGCGGCGATCGAGCACTTCACCGCGTTCCTCGGCGACTGGATCCTGCACACGCCGCAGCTCGACCGGGCGGGTGCCCATCCGGTGATGCTCGATCTTCTTCGCTGGCATGGCGCGGAGGAAGTCGAGCACCGCCACGTGGCGTTCGATCTCATGGTCCACCTCGATCCGCGGTACGCCCGACGGATCCGCGCGATGCTGATGGCGGGCCCAGGCCTGTGCTACCTGTGGGCGCGCGGCGCGCGGTACCTGGTGCGGGCCGATCCCGGGCTGGACCGGACGGTGCGGGCGAGCTGGCGCGGGTACGTGGCCGGCGCCAAGCGCGGGCTGCTGCCGACACTCCGCGGCACGGCCAGTTCGGCCGGGCATTACCTGCGGCGCGGCTACCACCCGTCCCAGCAGTTCTCCACCAGGCTGGCGGTCGCCTACCTCGGCTCCTCGCACGCGGCGCGGGCGGCGGAGCGGTGAACGGGGCGGACGAGCTGCCGCCCGACCTATACGGGCGCCCTCGGGCCGACCGGCTGATCCGGGGCCTGACCATGTTCGCCACCGCCTACCAGCGGCTGCTGGACCGCGGGAAGGACCGGGGCCTGTCCGCCGCGCCGCGCGCGGTGCGCGCCGACCGGGAACTGGTCGTCACGTCGCGCGCCGCCGAATGCGACGAGGTGATTTCGCTGCGGCTGGCCGCGCCGGACGGCGCGCCGCTGCCGCGCTGGCATCCCGGCGCGCACCTCCGGATAGAGCTGCCGTCGGGCCGGGCCAGGCACTATTCGCTGTGCGGCAACCCAGCCGACGCGGCGGGGTACGCGATCGCGGTGCGGCGCATCGACGGCGGCGGTGCCGGTGCCGGTGCCGGTGGCGGGTCGGCGGAGGTGCACGACGCGCTGCTGCCGGGAACGCGGGTGCGCGCGGTCGGCCCGCGCAACGGCTTTCCGTTCGGCCGTGAGCCGGTCGTGCTGTTCCTGGCCGGCGGGATCGGCATCACGCCGCTGCTGCCGATGGTGCGCGAGGCCGCCGCGCTCGGGCTGGACTGGCGGCTGGTCTATGCCGGGCGGAGCCGCGCGTGCATGCCGTTCACCGACGCCGTCACGGCGATCGACCCGGCGCGCACCGAGATCCTCGCCGACGACGAGACCGGCGTGCCGGACTGCGCGGCCCTGATCGGCCGTGCGCCGCACGGCGCGGCGGTGTACTGCTGCGGGCCGCCCGCGATGCTGGACGGCGTGCGGGCCGCGGCGACCGCCGCGGGACGGGAGGCGGTCCGCGCGTTCCGGTTCGAGCGGTTCACCTCCCCGCCGATCGTTGACGGCCGGGCGTTCACCCTGGAACTGCGGCGCTCCGGTGCGGTGCTGGACGTGCCGCCGGACCGCTCCGCCCTCGACGTGCTCCGCGACCACGACCCGATGACCCCATACTCCTGCCGTCAGGGGTTCTGCGGCCTGTGCCAGCAGCGCGTGCTCCACGGCCGGGTGGACCACCGCGACCTGCGCCTCACCGACGCGGAACGGGCCGCAGGCGACATCCTGGTCTGCGTCTCGCGAGCCCCCGAAGGCGAACGGCTGGTGCTAGATGCGTGAGCGAGCAGCGGGCGCCGACGCTGTCTGGACTGAGGAGAGAGCGACGAAGGAGCGAATGACGAAGGAAGACAGCGTCTCGAGGGCGCCCGCAGGCGAGCGAACCAAGAATACTGCCCCGCCCGCGAGCGAACCAGAAAAAATCTGGTCAGATGGCGTGAAGCTCGCCGTGTTCACCGCCGGCGACCCGTCGGCGCCGGTGGTGCTGCTGATGCACGGCTATCCAGACACCCACCGGGTGTGGGACCAGGTGTCCGCGGCTCTTGCCGACAACTGGCATGTGGTGAGCTACGATGTTCGCGGGGCCGGCGCGTCGGACGCGCCCGCTGACCTGCGCGGTTACCGGCTGGACCAGCTCGCCGACGATCTGTTCGCAGTTGCCGACGCGGTGAGTCCGGAGCGCCCGGTGCACCTGGCCGGGCACGACTGGGGATCCGTGCAAGCCTGGCACGCGGTCACCGATCCCCGGGCGGCGACCCGGATCGCGTCGTTCACGTCGATTTCCGGCCCGTGTCTGGACCATGTGGGCCACTGGTACCGGCGGCGGCTGCGGCGGCCCACCCCGCGGCACCTGGCGGAGGTGCTCAACCAGTCGATGAGGTCCTGGTACATCACCGTGTTCCACCTGCCGCTGCTCGCCCCGTTCGCGTGGCGGCACGGCCTGGCTCGCCGCTGGGGCGGCGTGCTGGCGCGCGGTGAGGGCGTGACCCCGCGACCAGGGTTCCCTGACGCGACGCTGGCATCGGATGCGGTAAACGGCATCGGCCTGTACCGGGCCAATATGCGCCCGCGGATGCGGACGCCGGGCCGCCGGGTCGCACAGGTTCCGGTCCAGGTCATCACGCTCACCCGGGACCACTACCTGACCCCGTCCCTGGTGTCGGCCGACCTCGACCAGTGGGCCCCGCGGCTGACCCGCCGCGTCATCGACGCGACTCACTGGGCCGCGCTCACCGAGCATGGGCCGCTGGTCGCGGGTATGATCGGCGAGTTCGCCGGCTAGCGGGAGCGCTGGATCTGGCCGAGGAACTCGGCGTTGGACGCGGTGCTGGAGGTCTTGTCCAGCAGGAGCTCGGCGGCCTGGGTGGCGTCGAGCGCGCCGAGGGCGCGACGGAGCTTGCTGACGGCCTGGTACTCGTCGGGCAGCATCAGCAGTTCGTCACGGCGGGTTCCCGAAGGCATCGGGTCGATCGCCGGAAACATCCGCTTCTCGGCCAGCTCGCGGCGCAGCCGCAGCTCCATGTTTCCAGTGCCCTTGAACTCTTCGAACAGCACGTCATCGAGCCGGGATCCGGTGTCGACGAGCGCGGTGGACAGGATCGTGAGCGAGCCGCCGTTCTCGACGTTGCGAGCGGCGCCGAGGAACTGGCGGGGCGGCTGGAGCGCTGAGGCCGCGACGCCGCCGGCCAGCGTGCGGCTGTTCGCGGGCGCGGCCAGGTTGTAGGCCCGGCCGAGCCGGGTGAGGGAATCCAGCAGCACGACCACGTCGCCGCCAAGCTCGACGAGCCGTTTGGCACGCTCGATGGCGAGTTCGGCGACCCGGACGTGGTCCTCCGGAGCTTGGTCGAAGGTCGAGGCGATCACCTCGCCGGCCACGGACCTTTTCATGTGGGTGACTTCCTCCGGCCGTTCGCCGACCAGCACCATCATCAGGTGCACCTCGGGATGGCTGTGCGCGATCGCCGCGGCGATGGCCTGGAGCACCATTGTCTTGCCGGCCTTCGGCGGGGAGACGATCAGGCCGCGCTGGCCCTTGCCGATGGGGGCGACCAGGTCGATGATGCGGGCGGTAGGAGAGGTGTTGCCGTCCTCGAGGCGGAGGCGCTCGGACGGGAAGAGCGGGGTGAGGTCGTCGAAGCGGGACCGCACTCGCGCCGCTTCTGGTGCGAGCCCGTTCACCGAGTCGACCCGGATCAGGGCGAGGCCGCCGGTTTTGCCGCGACCGCCGCGCTTGGCGTCGTTGTGCTGGGCGGCGCCGTCGATCAGGTCGCCGGTGCGCAGGCCGTACTGGCGGATCTGGGCGCCGGTGACGTATACGTCGCCCGCGCCGCGGCGGTAGCCGGACGCGCGGACGAAACCGTGGCCGTCGGCGATGTCCACGATCCCGGAAACAGCTGTGACGCCGGGCAGAATCTGCGGTGGGATGAGGGTTTCCTGGGTTTCCTGCATGGTTGCAGTCATGATGAGAGTCCTTTCGGAGAATGGCGTGCGTTCGCAGATATGGCGAATTCAAGGCACGCTAAAGAGAGGTATTGGCGCCTGCTGGGTATGACGGAAAGCGCAGGTCACGATCCTTGCTATGTCGCGGCTGATACTAGGAACCGAGTGTCAGAAGCTTGGTTCAGAAGAAGTCATAAACGGGGCCGCTAGAGGGCCGCGCGCTCGCTGCCGCGAGGTTCATCTGCCACGACTATAACCTCCAAACGCCGATGGACGCAATTTCATTCCCGTTCATTCCTGCCGGAGCGTTACCGAAGTGGCGCAAGAGGCTGGCACGGCGGGCGGCCGGTCGGTAGGGCGCCGGGCGTGGCCGCGCCCTGCCTGTGCCTGGAGTGCAGTGTGCGGCTACCGGGATAGGAGCGCACTGGCGCTCCCGCCAGCAACGTGGACGATTTCCCCTTTGCGGAAGATCGACCCTCGTATCCAAGGGTCCCGTTACCACGAAGGGAAAATCCGCCACGTTAACCGACGTCCATCGAGGCTGCCGCTGACCCGCCGGCTGTCGGTCGTGCAGGCCCGGGTGTCGGTCACGCGGGGGTGTCGGTCACGCGGGTCTGGGTGTCGGTCACGCGGGCCCGGGTGTCGGTCGTGCGGGATCGGGAGTGGCGGCAGGCATACGGGCGCGCTGGGGGACGATCGTGTACTTGGGATCGCGCGCGGACGCCATGCCCGCCTCGAAGATGCCCCACCGGGTCATCGCGGAGGCCGCGAGCAGCGCCGCGCCGGACGCGGCGGACACCAGCCGGCTGCGCCGGCCGAGGACCGCGCCGGCCAGCCCGGCCGCGGTCAGGCCTTCGGCCACGCGCAGCAGCGTGCCGGTGCGGCCGGTTTCGTAGGGCTCGGCCAGGTTCCGCGTCCCGTCGCCGGTGAGCCGGGCCAGCAGGCGCCGTTTGGCGACCAGTTCCACCGCGGCGCCGGCTACCGCCAGTTCGCGGGCCGGGCGGGCATCGCCGAGCCCGGCGGCGAGCAGGCCGAGGCCGGCGGCGAGCAGGCCGAGGCCGCCGGCCGCGCTGGCGGCCGAACCGGCGAACACGTACGGCATCTCGCGGTGCCCCTCGTGCCAGGCCGGCACCGCGGTGTCGCAGATCAGCGCCGCCGTGTACGTCGCTATCGCGGGACCGAGCAGGCCGGCCCCGACCGTGGCCGCGCGGCCTGCCCGCGGGAACAGCCCGGTCAGCTCCGCCGCGGCGGCCGCGCCTGCCACCGGCCCGTAACCGGCCAGCAACCAGGACCCGACGCTCATCGGCGAGCTTGGCTTGAACACCCGCAGCATGTTCAGGAACCGGCCCGGCCGGCCCAGGTCGTGCACGAGCGCGACGGCGGACAGGCCGATCGCACCGGCCGCGCCGGTCTTGGCGACGCGGGACACCTCCCGGTACCCGGACAGCTCCGCGCCGGCCGCGAGCACCGAAGACGCGCCGGCCAGCCCGCCGAGGAACAGATAGCCGGGAACGTCCGGGGTTCGCCACACCGGCTCCCTGATCACCGGCCGCCCGTAGTACGAGGTGAACTCCGCGTCCGGCACCATCGCCTGCTCGCCCCGCCCGCGACCGCCCCGCCGCCGGGTAGCGTGCCGCGCTTGGCTCATGCCCGCCTCCGCATGCCCAGCGCCACCGCGGCGGCGAAAAGTCCGCCGGCCGCGACCGCCACGTGCCGCCACATCGCCGGCAGGTCGCGGGTGGTCACCACCGGGTCCGGCGGCAGTCCGTACACCTCCGGCTCGTCCAGCAGCAGGAAGAACGCACCGCCACCGCCGATCCCGTCCGACGGGTCGTCCAGGTACAGCCGGGCCTTGTCCTGGCCGGCGTCGTGCAGGTCCGAGACACGCAGGCGGGCCCGCTCCCGCAGTTCGTCCAGCGGCCCGAACTGGATCGAGTCGGTCGGGCACGCCTTCGCGCAGGCCGGCTCCATGCCGGTGCTCAGCCGGTCATAGCACAGCGTGCACTTATGCGCCCCGCCGTCCTGTTCGCGCCGCGCGATCACGCCGAACGGGCAGGCCGTCACGCAGTACCCGCACCCGTTGCACACGTCGTCCTGCACCACCACGGTGCCGAACTCCGTGCGGAACAGCGCACCGGTCGGGCACACGTCCAGGCAGGCCGATTCGGTGCAGTGCTTGCAGACGTCTGAGGCCATCAGCCAGCGCACGCCGTCAACAGAATCCGCCACCGACACGGGCTGCTCGATGAACGCCACGTGCCGCCAGGTCGACGCGCCAAGCCCGACCGTGTTGTCGTACGACATCCCGGACAGGACGAGCCCGTCCTCCGGCACCTCGTTCCACGTCTTGCAGGCCACCTCGCAGGCCTTGCACCCGATACATACCGAAGTATCGGTAAAAAAGCCCACTCGCGGCGGGTGCTCGGCGTGCCCCGCGCGCGCCACCGGGTCGGCCGGGCCGCTCACCATAGAAGCGACAATACATCTGCCACCCGCCGCTGTCCCAAGGCGTGCGGTTACATCCCATGAAATGCGGTTTGTGCCAGCGTGTATCAAGACAAGCACATTCGGTGTCATGTGCTCGGAGGACATCTGAGCACACCAGACGAGGAGGGATGGGCCATGGCTCTAAGCAATGGAGTCCTGCGGAGCGTGGGGTGCGCAGTGGTCGTGGCGGGCTGCGCCGCGGCGGGGCTGGCCGGCGCGCAGGTCGCCAGCGCTGCCCCGTCACTGACCCCACCCGGAACATACGTCTACATCACCGACCTAGCTAGCAACGACATGAAAGTGGTCAACACCGCCACCAACGCCGTCACGGCGACCATCCCGCTGAGTGGCGGGCCCATCGGCGTGGCGGTAACCGCGGACGGCAGGCAGGTCTACGTCACCAACAGCCTCGCCAACACCGTCTCGGTGATCGACGCGACGACGGAAACCGTGACCGGGTCCATAACGGTGGGCAGCGACCCGCAGGCCGTGGCGCTGAGCCCGGACGGGAAGCAGGCTTTCGTCGCCAACGACGGCAGCGGCACGGTATCGGTGATCAACACCGCCACCCGTGCGGTCACCGGCACGATCCCGGTCGGCGCCCATCCGGAGGCGGTGGCCTTCTCGCCCGACGGCACCCGCGCCTACGTGAGCAACACGGTGAGCAACAACGTCTCCGTCATCAACACGAGCTCGGACACCGTCACCGCGACGGTGAGCACCGGCACCACGCCACTGGGTCTGGTGGTGACCCCCGACGGGTCGCATGTCTGGGTCGCGGACGTCGGCGACGGCACGATCTCGGTGATCGCCACCGCGGACAACTCGGTGTCCACCATCAACATCGGCGGCTCGCCGTATGGCGTGACCGAGTCCGCCGACGGGAGCACGATCTATGTGACCAACCGGGTGACCAACCTGCTCCAGGCGATCACGACGGCCACCCACGCCGTCAGCGGCAGCGTCGCGACCGGCCAGGCTCCGGAGCAGGTCGCGCTGACCCCGGACGGATCACACGCCTACGTGGCGAACCTGAACGATGGCACGGTGTCGGTCATCAACGTGGGCACGCAGACCGCCGGCACGCCGATAATGGTCGGAAACGGTCCGCTCGGCGTGGCCATCGGCACCATCGTGCAGAACGCGACCACGCTGACGGCCGGCACCGGGCACCTGTCGCTGCTGCCGCTCGGCGCGAGCGGGCTGAACGCCACGCTCACCAGCAACGGGACACCGGTTCCCGGAGAGACCATCACGTTCACCGCGACCGACGGGACGCCCCTTTGCTCGGCGGTCACCAACGCCAGCGGGCGCGCGACCTGCAACGCTGTCCCGCCCATTCTCACCACCGTCGGCGTGCTGCTCGGCGGGTACCAGGCGACGTTCGCCGGTGACACCTACTACAAGCCGTCGTCGGCACACGGCTCGCTCGCGGTGCTGTAGCGGCGCGGGCCGCTTAGCGAGAGCTCGGCGGGTCGATTCCGGCGCGCTCGGCGTACGCACGGACCAGTGCTCGCAGTGCTGGTCCGCGCGGGCGCCGGCCCGCGACGATGTCGCACGCCATGGCCTTGACCTCCTGGATGTGCACGTTCGGGTCGAGGGACAGGTGCGCTAGCTCGTTCGCCGCGTCGCCGGTGACCAGGCCGTTGGGACCCCAGTGGTACGGCAGCCCGACCTGGTGCAGCACCCGCCCGGCCACCACAAGCGGCGCCACCCGCGAGGTCACCAGCACCCGCGCCTCCACGGCGGTCCGCGCGGTGACGATCGTCGCCCAGCCGCCGTTGACCAGCCCGCGCTCGGCAGCGAGCGATGGCGACACCTCGCAGAAGAACTCCGGCTGGAGCTCGGCCAGGTACGGCAGCGTGCGCGACATGCCGCCTGCCGTGTGGTGCTCGGTCAGCCGGTACGTGGTTGCCACGTACGGGAAGACCGGAGATCCGGGCGGCTGCATGGGGTTCTCTGGATGCACCAGGGTTTCCCGCACCGGGTTGGCCCGCTGTCCGTACAGCGGGTTCGCGAACGGCGACTCGGCCGGCTCGTAGTGGGCCGGCAGCGGCCCATCCACCAGCCCGGACGGCGCGAACAGCCACGCCTTGCCGTCCGCCTGCATGATGAACGGTTCGTCGCCGGCGATCGCGTCAGTCCCCACGGCGTCCGGCGAAGGCCGGTACGACGGCGGCTTGGTCAGCTGGAAGTCCGGCACGTCATGCCCGGTCCACTGGCCCTTCTCCTCGTCCCACCAGACGTAAGCCTTGCGTGCGCTCCACGGCTTGCCGGACGGGTCGGCCGAAGCCCGGTTGTACAGGATCCGCCGGTTGGCCGGCCACGCCCAGCCCCACTCCGGCGCCACCCAGCTCTGCTCCGATCCCGGCTTGCGACGCGCCGCCTGGTTGACGTGATCCGCGTACACGCCGGCGTAAATCCAGCATCCGCACGTCGTCGACCCGTCATCCTTCAGCCCGGCGAATCCGCTCAGCGGTGCGCCGGACGCGTCCCATCCGTTGATCTCCGCGAGCACCGCCTCCGCCGAAGGCTCGCCATCCACCTCGGGATAATCCCAGGTCAGGTCCAGCACTGGCCGATCCTCGGCGGCATCGGACGACGCCAGCTTGGCCCGGATACGGCGACCAAGCTCGTAGGTGAACCACAGGTCGCTGCGCGCGTCCCCGGCCGGCTTGACCGCCTCGTGGTGCCACTGGAGCATCCGCTGGGTGTTCGTGAACGACCCCGACTTCTCGGTGTGCGCGGCGGCCGGCAGGAAGAACACCTCGGTCGGGATCTCCTCGGTGCGCAGCTCGCCGGTCTCGATCTCCGGCCCGTCCAGCCACCAGGTCGCGGACTCGATCATCGTCATGTCGCGCACGACCAGCCAGTCGAGCTTCGCCATGCCGAGCCGCTGCATCCGCGCGTTGGCCGAGCCCACCGCCGGGTTCTGCCCCATCAGGAAGTAGCCCTTGCACACGCCGTCGAGCTGCGCGAGCACGGTCGCGTAGGTGGAATGATCGCCGGTCAGCAGCGGCAGGTAGCCGAAGCAGAAGTCGTTGCCGGCGGACGCGGCAGGCCCCCAGTACGCCTTCAGCAGGCTCACCATGTAGGCCCGGGTATTCGCCCAGAACCCGCGCGCCATCGCGATGTTGTCGACATACGCGTCCAGCGAGGTGTGCCGCCCGGCCACGGGCATCGGCAGGTAGCCCGGCAGCAGGTCGAACAGCGTCGGGATGTCGGTCGACCCCTGGATGGACGCGTGCCCGCGCAGCGCCATGATGCCGCCGCCCGGCCGACCCATGTTGCCGAGCAGCGCCTGGAGGATCGCCGCTGTCCTGATGTACTGCACGCCGACCGTGTGCTGCGTCCACCCGACGCTGTACACAAAGGCGGTGGTCCGCTCCCGGCCCGAATTCTCCGTCACCGTTCGGCACACGCGCTCAAATGTATGGGCCGGCACACCACACGCCTGCTCCACCATTTCCGGCGTGTACCGCGCGAAATGCCGTTTCAGCGTCTGGAATACCGAACGCGGGTGATCGAGCGACTCAGCAACGTGCGGCGGGACATCCTGGCCCGGGAACGGCGCCCCGCGCGCGCCCGCGGCGGCCCGCACCATCGTGTCCTCGTACGCCCATTGGCTCTTGTCGTATGTGCCGTCGGCCAGGCCCGCGAAAACGCCGTCCAGATCTTCGGTGTCCGCGAAGTCTTCGGTCAGGATCGTCGCGGCGTTCGTGTATGCGGCGACGTATTCCTTGAAGTATTTCTCGTTCGCCAGCACGTAGTTGATGATCGCGCCGAGGAAGACGATGTCCGAGCCAGCCCGCAGCGGAACGTGCAGGTCGGCCACGGCACTGGTCCGGGTGAACCGGGGGTCGATGTGGATGACCGTCGCGCCGCGCGCCTTCGCCTCCATAACCCACTGGAAGCCGACCGGATGGCATTCGGCCATATTCGAGCCCTGGATCACGATGCAGTCGGAATTCTGCAGATCCTGCTGGAATGTGGTCGCGCCGCCGCGGCCGAAGCTAGTCCCCAGACCGGGGACGGTAGAGGAGTGTCAAATACGCGCCTGGTTCTCGATCTGAATGGCGCCGAGCGCGGTGAACAGCTTTTTGATGAGGTAATTTTCCTCGTTGTCCAGTGTCGCGCCGCCCAGACTCGCGAACCCGAGGGTGCGCCGGTGCTCGGATTGCCAGCCTTGGGCACGAGCCTCGATAACCCGGTCGGCGATCATGTCCATCGCCGTGTCGAGGTCGAGATCAACCCAGTTTTTGGCATAACGACCTCGGTACTTCACCCGGTATTCGCGCGAGGATCCGGTGGTGAGCTGGAGCGAGGCTGAACCCTTCGGGCAGAGGCGGCCCCTGCTCACCGGGGAGTCCGGGTCGCCCTCGATCTGGATAACCTTTCTGACGGGGGGATGCGTCCCCCCGGGCCCCCCTCGGGCTTCGCGGACATAGACGTTCTGGCCGCAGCCGACCGCGCAATAGGGGCACACCGACTTGACCACGGCGTCTGCGGTACTGGTGCGGGCCGTCCGGGGGTTCCGGGCGCTCTGCGCCGCGACGCCAAGCCCGCGTCGGTCCGGCCCGGTTACCTGCCGGATTACCGGCCATTTCCCCATGCGGGTCAAAGTTCCTCCACTACGATCTCTCGCGTGGCTCTTGCGCGCGGAATCGATGTTTCGAATTATGCCGGGGACTTTAACTGGGCCGCTACCTCCGGCCTGTCCTTCGGCATTTGCCGTGCCAGCCAGGGACTGGGCGCGGCCGGCACCAACTCGCCGGACCCCTACCTGGCGTGGAACTGGCCGCGCATCAAGGCCAAGGGCCTGGCCCGCGGCGCTTACCACTTCCTCGATCCGAGGCTGGACGGGGCGGCGCAGGCGCGGTACTTCGTCGCTACGGTCAGCCACGTCGGGCTACTGGACACCGACATGCTGTGGCTGGACAACGAGACGGCCGGCGCGTCCACCGCCGCGGTGGCCGCCTGCGCGCGTGACTTCATGTCAACGCTGGTCGCGTTGCGGCCGCACAACCCGTGCGGGGTGTATTCCTACTGGAACTTCATCACGTCGGGGAACTGCGCCGGACTACAGAAGTACCCGCTGTGGCTGGCCATCTTCCAGTCCGCCACGCCCGGGGCGCCCGCCCCGTGGCAGGCGTGGAAGTTCTGGCAGTCCGGTGAGGGCAGCGGTTTCGACGACGACGTGTTCAACGGATCCGCGGCCGCGCTGAACCAGTGGATCCGTTCCTTCCAGCCGGAGGTCAGGAAAGAAGTGCAATCAGGCCAGCTCAACAACGGCGCGAACGCCGTCACCGTGATCACCGTGCCCTGGGGCACCGCGACGAACATCGCGTTCGGCTGCGACAACGACCTCCAGGACCTGCCGCCGGCGACGCTGCGGGTCGCCGTCTACGACACGGCGTGGCATATCACCGAGAGCGCGACCGTCTCGTCCACCACCGGGCAGACGGTGATCAAGTTCACCGACGCGGCCAAGACCGGGGTTATCTCGGTGAAACGGCTGGACGCCGGCGACGTGATCGTCGGGTATGAGGTCTCCTGACCCTAGACTGCGACACGCGATGATCGTGATAGTCGGCGGGGTCTCCGGTAGCGGCAAGACGACCGTCGGCGCGATGCTCGCCGGACGGCTGAACTGGCCGTTCGCCGACGCCGACACGTTCCATCCGGCGGCCAACGTGGCGAAGATGCACGCCGGGATCCCGCTCACCGACGAGGACCGCTGGCCCTGGCTGCGCGCCATCGGGGCGTGGATGGACGAGCACATCGCCGCGGGGGAGAACGCGGTGGTGACCTGTTCCGCGCTGACGCGGTCGTACCGGGATCTGCTGCTGACCGGACGGCCGCCGGCGTGGGTGGTGTTCCTGGTCGTCGGCCGCGACGAACTGGCGCACCGGCTGACCATGCGGCACGGGCACTTCTTCCCGGCCGAGCTGCTGGATAGCCAGCTCAGCACAGTAGAGCTGCCAGGACCCGACGAACATGCGGTCGTCATCGAATCCGAAGGCGGACCCGCCGCCACGGTGGAAAAGATCCTACAGTGGATGGGGGAGGCGCCCCGATGAAGCTGAAGCTGGACCTGCACGACATCTACAACCGCGGCCAGGACATCGACCGGGCGCTCGCGGCGATCATCGACGAGGCGGTCGCGAAGAAGGCGCCGCTGGTCGAGATCATCCCCGGAAAGGGCTCCGGGCAGCTCAAAAAGCGCGTGCTGCGCTTCCTCGAGCAGAAAGAAGTCAAGGCGAAGTACCACCGGATCGAAAAGGACTCGAAGAATTTCGGCCGCCTGTTCGTCCACTTCCGCTGGTAGCGGCCTCCTACCTGACGCGAGCGTCGGGGTGGGAAGGGTAACAACCTGCAGCTAGGGAAGCATCCAAGGCAGAATCGGCTCAACTGTCTGAAGACTTGCGCTCAAGCAGGGAGGCGCGCGATGCGTTCCCGCTACACCTGGGTGGCGGCGGCCGGACTGGCGCTCACGGCGGCGCTCACCGCATGCAGCAGCTCCAGCAGCGGTACCACGGGATCGGGCTCCACGCCATCCAGCTCGTCGATGGCACCCTCGTCGTCCGCTCCCTCGTCGGCGGCCGCCGAGCCCACCTCCGGCAGCGGGGCGGTCTCCGCGATCACCGCGAACTGGGAGGCGTTCTTCAGCGGCAAGACCTCGGCCGCGACGAAGATCTCGCTGCTCCAGAACGGCCAGACGTTCGGCCAGATCATCAACAACCAGGCCGGGTCCAGCCTGTCGTCGTCCGCCAAGGCGACGGTGTCCAGCGTCACGGTCAACTCCGACGGGACGGCAACCGTCAAGTACAGCGTCGGCATCAGCGGAGCCTCGCTGCCGCCCACGAACGGGACGGCTGTCTACCAGGACGGCGTGTGGAAGGTAGGGGACGTGAGCTTCTGCTACCTGCTGACCCTGGAAAACGGCGGCAGCAAGCCGTCCGTCTGCTCGTCGGCGGGGTAAGTGGTCCGGCTCCGGGCGGCCAGGCGGCCCGCGGCGCCGTCGCCTGAGGCGACGAAACGCTCCGTCGCGCTCGGCGTGCTGTGCACGCTGCTGTTCCTCACGTTCCTGGACAGCACGGTCGTCAGCGTCGCGCTCGGCGACGTCCAGGCCCGGCTGCACGCCAACGTCGCCCAGCTCCAGTGGATGGTGTGCGCGTACACGCTGACGTTCGCGAGCATCATGCTGGCCTGCGGCATGATCGGCGACGAGCTGGGGCGCATGAAGGTCATGCTGGCCGGCGCCGGCGTGTTCTGCGCCGGCTCGGTGCTGTCCGCGGTCGCACCGGACCCGCGCTGGCTGATCGCGGGCCGCGCCGTCATGGGGCTGGGCGCCGCGGCCAGCGAGCCCGGCACGCTGTCCATGCTCCGCCAGCTCTATCCGGAGGAGCGGGCCCGGACCCGGGCGATCGGCGTGTGGGCGGCGACCTCCGGCTTCGCCCTCGCGGCCGGTCCGCTGATCGGCGGTGTCCTGGTCGGGCTGTGGGACTGGCGGGCGATCTTCTGGTTCAATCTGATCTTCGGCCTGGCCGCGCTCGTCGTCGCGGCACTGGTGCTGCCGGAGAGCGCGGACCCGACCGCGGCCCGGGTCGACACCGCGGGCACGCTGCTGGGCGCCGGCGCGCTCGCGACCTTGGTGTTCGCCATCATCGACGCGGAAACCGCGGGGTTCGCGGCGGCGGACGTGATCACGCTGCTGTGCGTGAGCGCGGTGCTGGTCGTCGCCTTCGTGCTGTGGGAGCGCCGCGCCGTGCACCCGCTGCTCGACTTGCGCTACCTGCGGATGCCCGGCTTCGCCACCGGGAACGTCGCCGCGTTCTGCACGTACTTCGCCACGTTCGCGATCTTCTTCTTCACCGCGCTGTACCTGGTCGAGGTCGTCGGCGCCTCCGGGTACCGGCTCGCCGCGGTGTTCCTGCCGATGACCGCGCTGATGATCGTCGCGTCGCTGCTGGCCGGACGGTGGACGGCGCTGACCGGGCCACGGTGGTCGATCGCGATCGGCTGCGCGCTGTTCGCCGTGGGGCTGTTCCTTGCCAACGGCTACCTGAACCCGCACCCCTCGTACGGCCCGCTCGTCGCGGCGCTGTGCGTCGCCGGTGTCGGGATCGGCACCACCGTGGTGCCGATCACATCGGCGGTCATGTCCGCGGTGCCCGCCGAGCGATCCGGCATGGCCGCCTCGGCGGCCAACACCAGCCGGGTGGTCGGCGCGGCGACCGGCGTCGCCGTGCTCGGCTCGCTGGTGAACTCCCAGCTGCACAGCAGCCTGGTCGGGCAGATGAACCACCTCGGCATCCCGTCCGGCTTCCAGGGCCTGGTGATCAACGCCCTGGAGACCGGGCAGATCCCGCGCAACACCGCACAGTACGCGGGCTTCGGCAAGCTGGTGCAGGAGACGATCTCTGCGGCGTACACAGCGTTCCACGACGGGCTGCACGCCGCGTTGTACCTGTCGGCTGGCCTGGCGCTTCTTGCTGGAGTGCTCGCTGTGGTCACACTTCCGTCTCAGCATGCGGACAAGGGGGCTTGACTTTTCCCGCCGGTTGAGAGATTCAGGAATAGGGTGCGTTGCTGCACGCCAGCCTTGTCGGGTTGCCAGCTTGAGGGAGAGGCTGACCCAATGGTGTGCTATGCCCAGCGGCTAATCACCATGTCAGGCATCGTGCTCGTCGCGTTCCTGCTGCTCGGCAAGGCGGTGACACACTCGCTGGACGTAGCTTCGCTGCTCGTCTCGGTGTCCGCCGTCCTAGCCGGGACCGCGCTGGCCGCGGCGATCGCGTTCGTCTCGTTCAGATCCGTCCGCCGCCGGCGCGCGCTGGCCGGCGGCTGCGTGGCGTGCGCGTTCAAGTGCCAGCACGCGATGACCGAGGCGCGGCCATCCAAGATGTGGCTGGTCAGCACCGTCGACCGGGCCGCGAGCGGGCAGGCCGCGGCGTGCTCGCCGCCGGCCGGGCAAGTCGTCTCGCTGCCGATGCCGAGCTGGCCGGACCGCCCGCTGCGGGTCCAGCCGATGCCGATGCCGGCGCCACGCGAGCCGGCCGAGCAGCGCGAGCAGGTCCCCGTGCGCGGGGCGAGCGCGTCCGCCTCCGGGACGAGGCCGGGAGCGCGGGCCGGTATGGCCGCGCTTTAGCCGCGGTTTATTCGGCCGGCGCCGGGCACGTTCCGCCGGTGCAGTCGGCGCGGACCTGCTCGGCCAAGTCGAGTTTGGTGTAGACCGGCAGGCCGGCCCGGTGATACTTCGCCGCGGTTCAACGTGATCTGCTCAGTCGGAGTACCAGCGCTGGTTGCTGGCACCGGTGCACCTGGAGACGATCAGCTGCGTGCCGTTGGCGGTCGAGGTCCGCGGGTCGGTCAGGCACAGCGTGCCGCCGTGCGCCCGCAGCACGTACTGGCCCTCCGGGCCGCGAGCCCGGTACGTCCAGACCTGATCGGCCGAGCGCGAGCAGGTGTACAGGATGACCTTGCTGCCGCTGCCCCCGTCGCCCTTGTCGGTCATGCAGTAGCGGCCGTGGACGATCTCGCCGTTGCGGAACGTCCATGCCTGGGAGTAGAGGACCTCGCACGCCCGGATCTGCACCGGGGTCCGGTTCGCCGGATTGTTGCCGGGGTCGGTGAGGCAGCGCAGCGCGTAGACCGGCTGGCCGGAGTAGTTCGCGCCCTGCGGGATGTCGATCATCACCGGGTGCGCCAGCGTGTACTGATAGCCCGCACGCAGACTGGCCTGCCCGGTGCCCGTCACGTTCGACGTCATCGTGCAGTCCGCCGCGTTGCCACGAGGAGCCGAGAGCCTCGCCTGGAACGGCGTCATCCCGCTGCTGGTTCCGGATGCCGATATCGCGTTGCCGTTGCGCAAGCAGCTGACGGTCCACGATACGGTCGCGTGCTCCGCGGGCTGGGAGGTCACCGCGACGACCATCGACAGCGGCCGCTGCACTGACTCCGCCAGATAGCAGGGGGCCGAAGATCCGGCGGCGACCTGGCAGAAATTGCCGGAGGTCTGCGGCGATGCATTGCTGGCCATGGTCAGCACGCCCGCCGTGATTCCGCCGGCGGTCAGCGTGCCTGCGACCGCGAGCAGAACAGTACGACGAAACCTCGTTGTCATCCGCAAACCCCTCTGATCACCCCAGTGCACCTGACGTAATGCGGTCAAACTCTATAGAAGTGGCGAAGGGTACGCGGCCGAAGACCGAAGATCGTAAGCGATTGATTTCAGGCGCCGACGTAGGCCGCCAGATGCTCGCCGGTGAGGGTGGCGCGGGCCGCGACGAGGTCGGCCGGCGTGCCCTCGAACACGATACGCCCGCCGTCGTGACCGGCACCCGGGCCGAGGTCGATGATCCAGTCGGCGTGTGCCATCACCGCCTGGTGGTGCTCGATGACGATCACCGATTTGCCGGCGTCGACCAGCTGGTCGAGCAGGCCGAGCAGGTGCTCGACGTCGGCGAGGTGCAGGCCGGTGGTCGGCTCGTCGAGCACGTAGACACCGCCCTTCTCGCCCATATGAGTGGCGAGCTTGAGCCGCTGCCGCTCGCCGCCGGACAACGTGGTGAGCGGCTGACCGATGCTGAGATAGCCGAGCCCGACGTCGGCGAGCCTGCCGAGGATGACGTGCGCGGCGGGCGTAGCCGCCGGGCCAGCGCCGAAGAACTCCCTGGCCTCGGTCACCGGCATCGCGAGCACCTCGCTGATGTCCCGGCCGCCGAGCCGGTACTCAAGCACCGACGCGTCGAACCGCTTTCCCTCGCACTCCTCGCAGGTGGTGGCGACACCCGCCATCATCGCCAGGTCGGTGTAGATGACGCCGGCGCCGTTGCAGTTGGGGCAGGCGCCTTCGGAGTTGGGGCTGAACAGCGCCGGCTTGACGCCGTTGGCCTTCGCGAACGCGCTACGGATGGGGTCGAGCAGCCCCGTGTACGTCGCGGGATTGCTTCGCCGCGAACCGCGGATCGCGCCCTGGCCGATCGAGACGACTCCCGCCCGGCCAGAGACCGAACCGTGGATCAGCGAGCTCTTGCCCGACCCGGCGACGCCGGTCACCACGACCAGCATGCCGAGCGGAATGTCGACATCCACGTTCTGGAGGTTGTGGGTGACGGCGCCGCGGACCTCTAGGATGCCCTTCGGCTTGCGCACTTGGGCCTTGAGCGCCGCCCGGTCATCCAGATGCCGGCCGGTCAGCGTGCCGCTGGCCCGCAACCCCGCGACGGTGCCGGCGAAGACCACCTCGCCGCCCGCGGTGCCGGCGCCGGGTCCGAGGTCGACGACATGGTCGCCGATCGCGATGGCCTCCGGCTTGTGCTCCACGACGAGCACCGTGTTGCCCTTGTCGCGGAGCCTCATCAGCAGCTCGTTCATCCGCTGGATGTCATGGGGATGCAGGCCGACGGTGGGCTCGTCGAAGACATAGGTGACGTCGGTGAGCGCGGAGCCAAGCTGGCGGATCATCTTCGTGCGCTGCGCCTCGCCGCCGGAGAGCGTGCCGGACGGGCGGTCGAGGCTGAGGTAGCCGAGCCCGATCTCGGTGAACGAGTCCAGGGTCTGGCTGAGTGAGGTGAGCAGCGGCGCGACCGACGGCTCGGCCAGGCCCCGTACCCATAGCGCCAGGTCGCTGATCTGCATCGCGCAGGCATCGGCGATGCTGATCCCGTTGATCTTGGACGACCGGGCCGCCGCGGTGAGCCGGGTGCCGTCGCACTCGGGGCAGGTGGTGAACGTGACCGCGCGGTCCACGAACTCCCGGATGTGCGGCTGCATCCCCTCCTTGTCCTTGGACAGCATCGACTGCTGGATCCGCGGGATCAGTCCCTGGTACGTCATGTTGATGCCGGCGATCTTCATCCGGACCGGCTCGTGGTGCAGGAAGTCGTGCAGTTCCTTCTTGGTGTACTTGCTGATTGGCTTGTCCGGGTCGACGAAGCCCGACTCGATGTACAGCCGTGAGTTCCAGCCGCCGCCCTTGTAACCGGGGGCGGTTATCGCCCCTTCGTTCAGTGACTTCGTATCGTCGAAAAGCTGCGTGAGGTCGATATCGGTGACCGAGCCCCGGCCCTCGCAGCGCGGGCACATGCCGCCGGTGATGCTGAAACTGCGCCGCTCCTTCACGGTCTTGCCGCTGCGCTCGAGCGTGACCGCGCCCGCTCCGCTGATCGAGGCGACGTTGAACGAGAACGCCTTTGGCGAGCCGATGTGCGGCTGGCCGAGCCGGCTGAACAGGATGCGCAGCATCGCGTTGGCGTCGGTGGCGGTGCCGACGGTGGAGCGCGGGTCGGCGCCCATTCGCTCCTGGTCGACGATGATCGCGGTCGTCAGCCCCTCGAGCACGTCGACCTCGGGCCGCGCCAGCGTCGGCATGAAGCCTTGCACGAAGGCGCTGTACGTCTCGTTGATCAGCCGCTGCGACTCGGCGGCGATCGTGTCGAACACCAGCGAGCTCTTGCCCGAGCCGGACACACCGGTGAACACCGTCAGCCGGCGCTTCGGGATCTCGACGCTGACGTCCTTGAGGTTGTTCTCGCGCGCGCCATGCACGCGGATCAGGTCGTGGCTGCGGTCAGCGGGCTGCGTGTCGGTACTCATCGGGATCTCCCCTGGCTATGACCCGCTCCCGGGACGGCTACCCCGGGAGCGGGGATCGGCGCTCACTTGTCCTGGATCAGCCCGAGGACATTGCCGTCCGGGTCGGTGAAGGTAGCCACCAGACGGCCGCCACCGACGTCGTGCGGGGCGTCCTTCACCGCGGCACCGGCCGCGGTCACCTCGGCCAGCTTCGCCTCGATGTCCGCCACGTGCCAGTAGGCCACCGGTGCGGTCATCCCCTGCTGGCCGCTGGGCGGCACCAGTCCGATCTGCTGCCCCTCGGCCTCGAAGCCGACATAGTAGGACGAGTCGGCCTGCGGCTGGATGCCGAGCAGCGCGGCGTACACCGGCTTGGCCTTCTCCAGGTCAGTCACCGGATGCAGTATGGTCTTGACGCTCATGTTCACTCCCTGAAGTCGCGGGTCAACGTGTTCGATGTCCACGCTAGTCAGGGCCCCGTGGCCCGGGCTTCTCCAATCCTGATCGGTCTGCCCGCGGATTCTACGCGCACGTGACAAGAGCCCCCTCCCACGCGGCGGAGGGGGCTCTAGCGCGGGCGAAGCGAGATCAGCGTGGCAGATTGCCCTGTCGTGGAAGATTGACCCCTGTGGGCGAGGGTCCGAATACCACAAAGCGGCAGATCACCACGCTGTCCAGCCATCGGGCCGCCGGTCAGCCGCCGCCACCCGCGCCGGTCAGCCGCCACCCGGGCCGGTAGGCCGCCACCGGCGTCGGTCAGCCCAAGCCTAGGGTCTGGCGGGCCGCGCCGGACATCAGCACCGCGAACGACGACCGGGTAGAGGCCGTGCTCGGCCCTGGGTTGTCTCTTATCTCCTGCCGGATCCGGCCGGTCTTGTCGATGACGAACGTGACGTCGCTGAACGCGTTCATGCCGGACATCATCTTGGGCACCAGCCGCTCGTACCGGGTCCACACCTCCTGCAACTGGGGGACGGACCCGGTGAGGAACTGCCAGTCCGGCATGGCGGTCAGGCCGGACTGCCGATCGAAGGCCTGGATGTACACGGGCCCGGCGTGCGTGGGATCGGCGGCGATGGCCACGAACTCCACATCCCGTCCGGCCGGGCCGAGCATCGCGGCGGCCGTCTTGAATTCGCGGGCGATGGTCTGGCAGTTGCTGCACACCGTATCGAGGAACGTCAGCAGCACCACCTTGCCGCGCAGCGAACCCAGGCTGACCGGACGCCCCGACTGGTCGGTCAGCGCGAAGCCCGGGGCCGGCCGGTCGGCCGCCACCGACGCACCCGCGACCGCCCTGGCGATGATCGGGTCCGCGTTCTGGTCCGCCGACGCGGCCGCCATCGGCGCGGCGCCGACCAGGACCATGCCGACCGCGCCGACCGCGGCCACCGAACGGGCGCTGGCCGACGCCAGGGTCTCGCGAAGCGCGGCGGGCCGCAGCGCCTCGATCGAGAAACCGGTCCCGGTGACGGGCACCACCTGTCGTTCGGCATGAATAACAGCGAGGTAGCCAGCCCACAGCAAGATCGCCCACGGGACCATGCTGTTCGGGTCGGTCCCGAGCCCGCCGGGCACCCCGAAGTCCTGCACCAGCGCCCAGTCGGCCACGCAGAACACGATGGCGGCGGGCACCGCGACGCGCAGCACCCGCGGCCGGGCGGTCACGAACGCCAGGCCGAACAGACCCAGCGCGATGACCGCGAACAGGTTCACCGCGAACCCGTGCCTGGTGTCGAACGACGCGAACGCGGACACCATCCTCGCCTGCGCGTGCGGCTGGGTCGTGCCCGCCATCGCCTGCACCATGGCGGTCAGCGTGCCGGAACTGCCGCCCTGCCAGAAGCCGCGCCCCGGCCATGCCTGGAGCAGCGCCATGCTGGTGAAGAAGACGCCGGTTACAGGCAAGATGAACCGCCAGACACGGAACGGCAGCGCGACAAGCGCGCCCGCCGCCACATAGAGCAGGACCGCGCCGGGGGCGCCGGTCAGCCAGCTCAGGCCCGGCGCGAAGATCCCGCCGAACGACTCGCCGAACACCCAGACGACCAGCCCCCAGGCCACGCTGGCCAGCCCGGCCAGCCGCGACCACCACCCCTCGTCCGCGACGATCAGCCACAGCCCCAGGCCGACCTGGATCCACACCGCCGCCGCCGCGGCCTGGACTGGGTGGTAGGACCAGACCGTGCCGCCCGCGTTCACCACGGCCTGCACCCAGTGCGGCGAGGCGAACGCGGCCGGCTGGATCACCAGGGACGGCAGGCCGACGACCATCCTCGGCTGGGCCTGGAGGATTCCGTCGACGATCCAGAGCACGCCGAATGCGACGCGGAGCACCCGGCGCGCGTTCGGCTCCGCCGCGGGTCCTGGCTGGTACGGCCGCTGGTCAGCGGCGGTCCGCCGGCTTCGCACGGCCCAGTAGGCCAGCAGGAGCACGACGAAGATCGCGGCGATGACGCCGAGCTGATGCAGCAGGGCGGACCTGAACGCGGCGACCAGCGTGGGGTCGTCCGCGTTCAGGCCGGAGTTCATGCCAGGCATGAGCCCTACTCCCCTAGTGCACCGGGATGTACGGGCGCATCATCTCGTTGTCCTCGTGGTCGAGGATGTGACAGTGCAGCATGTATCCCGGACCCACTGTGGGGTCGAAGGAGTACAGGTTCTGCCCTGGGCTGACGCCGTTGATCGCGGTGGCCTGCGGCGCCCAGCGGATCGCGTAGCGGTTCACGTAGCCGGGGAACACCTTGGCGGTGTCCTTCCAGCCCGCCTCGCTGGGGTTGGGCGGGATCACCGGGCCGGTCAGGAACGGGGAAAAGGCCGGGTTGCCGCCCATGGCGCCGTCGGCGTTGGGGTTGAAATAGTTGTTCGGCGGGCCGTAGCCGGGGATGATCGTCCCCTTCTGGTAGGTGATCGGGCTCCACGACCCGTCCGCGGCCTCGCCGTTGAAGACGCCGCCGGGGAACGCGGCCGCCCAGGCGTCCAGGTATGTCGGCTGGCCCGTGTTCGGGTCGATGACCACGGCCTGCCGGTTGAGGAGCTGGAACTGGATCAGGTGGATGTGGATCGGGTGGGCGTCCACCGTCGTGTTGAGGAACTCCCACACCTCGGTCGAGCCGATCTTGGGCAGCTCGGTGATGAACAGGCCCTGGCCGAACTGGTCTGACCCGGAACCAGGTATCGGGGTGTTCCCGCCGCCGTCGCGCTTTCCGCTCCATTTGGTGTTGTTGATGAGGTCCTCGACCGGCGTGCCCGCGGTGTTGCCGCCGTTGCCGAACGGGTCCTCGAACTCGAACAGGACCAGCTGACGGGTGGCGTTCGGCTTCACCCCGGCGGCGAGCGCGCCAGTGGCCGGGTTGACCAGGCGGACGATCGCCGGTTCCTGGTTCGCGCCGCCCCGCAGCGGCCTGCCGCTGGCCGGGTTGTACGTGGTGTCCCTGCTCGACAGCGGCAGCGTGACCTGGAACTGCATGACCTGGCGGGTGGGGTCGGCCGGATCGAGCGGGGATCCGCTGGGGAAGGGAACCTGCCCGTCGTTGGTGAGCGTGAACGTCTTCCCTGCCTGGCCGGCGAAGTCGATGATGATGTCTGAGCGTTCGGACGGGGCCAGGAACAGCCGCGTCGAAGGCGTCGGCGTGCCGTCGTTGACCGGCTCGGGCTGACCGAGCAGCGTGACCGGGGTGTCCAGCAGCCCGCCGTCGGTGCCGATCAGGTACATGGCCGGACCGGTCGCGCCGCTGGCCGCGTCGACCAGGCCCATGCGCACGAACCGCGCGTTGCAAGCGTTGACGAAACGGAACCGGTAGCGGCGCGGCTCGACCTTGAGGAACGGCCAGGTCCGGCCGTTGACGAGCATCGTGTCACCGAAGAATTCCGGGATCCAGAACGGGTGGATGCCCGGGTTGCTCGGCGGCCCGTCCACCAGCGAGGGATTGGCGTTGCTGTCGGGGAACAGCAGCTGCCCGTTGGTGTCGAACTGCCGGTCCTGGATCATCAGCTCGATCTCCTGGTTGCCGGCCGGCAGGCCGAGCGGGTTGCCGGCCAGCCCGGTGTCGTACTGGTCACGCAGGAAGTAGAACGCGGCCAGCCCGGAGAACACGTTGATCCGGGTGATCCCCAGCGCGTGGTCGTGGAACCAGAGCGTGGTCGCCTGCTGGTTGTTCGGGTAGATGTAAACGGCCGAATTGGCGCTCGTCGGGGCGTGAGTGGAATAGCCCTTGCCGTGCAGGCCGTTGTTGGTGAACCATCCTTCTGGTACGCCATCGGAGGTCGACTGGTCCTCGCCGCCGTGCAGGTGAACGACTGTGGGGATCGGCCCGTTAAAGGGACTCATTTGCATCCCCTGCTGGAGCGGATCGGCCCAGTGGATCGTCTGATCGATGGTCAGGTATTTCCGCAGCACCGGATTGGTGGGGAGGTCGTTGACATATTTGATCGTGGTGGCTGTGCCTTTCTTTGCCTCGACCGTCACACCGGGGAATTGCGGCCGGAGCGAGCTGGCGGCGGCGCCCGACGACCCGATCGCGTATCCCCACACGTAGGTGCCGTTCCGGAACGGGCTCGCCAGCGAGGTGTAGAACGAGTTGGGCAGCACGTCCTGCTGGAACTCGAACATGCACGCCTGCACGGAACTGCCCGAAACGCGGCGGCCCACGAACGTGGGCAGCGGCGTGACGAACTTGCTGACGGTAGCGCCGTCCAGCGGCGATTGTGCCACCTGAACCGAGGCGTTCGCACTCTGGAACAGCGTCGGTGCCTCGAAACGGATCGCGGCGCCTGCTCCGGCTAGGCCGGCGACCTTCAGCAGATCCCTGCGGGTGATTCGGCGGTGCTGGGTCATCTTTCCGGTACCTCCATCAGGTTTCCGCCGCGCTAGTGTGTGCTGCTGCCGTGCTCTTCAGCGCCGCTGTGCCTTTCCACAGCAGCGCCGTGACCGCCACCGGGAGCCCGGCGGCCTGGCCTACCAGGCCGTCCTGGAAGGCGTGTGCGATCTGATGGGCGACGGCGAACGGCGCGGCCGTCACCTGCGCTCCGGTCGCCACATGCGGATGGGGTCCGCCGAAGAACGCGTGCGAGTGCGCGGGGACTGACAGCAGCGCGCTCGTGTAGCTGACCTGGCTGGCATACGCGGGCTCCGCCGCGTTGTGCAGCAGCCAGGCCAGCACCGGGCCGGCCGCCGCCGCGAACACCAGCACCAGCGCGCCGCCCAAGCCCAGGACGCGGCGTGCTGTGACAGGTGCTGCGCGGCGGGCGGCCGTCCGGCGGTCCATGCGGCGAGCGATGCCGTAGCCTGCCGACGCCGTGGCGGGGACCAGGCACACGCATACCAGTGCCAAGATCACCGCCGAGCCAACCCAGTAGACGTCGACGCTGCCATGCGAATGCGGCGTGACGAGCGCCTGTGCGTGGACGAGACCGTCGGTCTTGTCACGCTCGTACCACACCGGCATGATCGCGATGGCCGCACACAGCGCCATTAGCAGCGCTCGCCAGAAGATCGCCGGACGGCTCACCGTGCCCAGCCCCATCCGGCTGGCAATCCGGTCTCCCGCCCAGATGCCGATGACGAACAGCGGAATCGTCATCAGCGATTCGGTTGCCCAGTGCTCAAGCTGAAGCACCGGCTGGGTTTCGAACTGTGCCGCCGGACTTCTCAGGAATTCATCCAGCGCAACTGCGGGAAAGCTGAGAAGCAGGGCGAGGTTGATTATCTCTCGCCCACTGAGGATGGGGAGAACGCAAAAGCGGCGGACTCGTTCCAAAGCAAATACGCCTTACAGCTCGATGGGAACGGCCGCCGCCGTCCATAAAGACATAACGGTTACAACACGAGGCTGTCAAGCTTCGGTATTCGGCGCTCGTCGAGATTACAAAAATGTCATGTAAGGCGGCTATGAAATGTAAGGACCAGCCGAGGCTGAAACTATTGCGGCGCAGTTGGTGAAAAGATGTGTAAAGTATCCGGCCGATGCGTGAGTTACCGCACTGAACTCAGGGCCGAGAACCTCTCAGAGTAACTCGGGTCGTCCGGCACTTCAACGGCCGTCGTTTACCCCGCGTGGCAGCAGTGTCCTGCGGAGCCGTTGGGTGCCGCGTTTGAACAGCACGCGCATCATGATCTTGGCCTGGATCGCGCTCAGGATCTGTTCGGGCGCCTGACCGCCCACGCCGCCCGCGACGAAGGCCCCGGCAACCGCCTGCACCGCCGCCTCCGCCGGGAGCTGGAGCGACGCGGGGCCGAGTTCGGCCGCCGCCTGCGCCATGCCGGGCGGGATCGCGGCGAGCCCGGCGATGTCACCGATGATCCGCACGCCGAGCGCCGCGATGTTCGTCGCCATCTCGGCGCCGATCGCGGCCGCCCGGTCGAGCGCCCATGCCGGGGTGACGATCCGCTGCTCGTCCGGGGACGGCTGGCGATCCGCCTTCATCCAGGCGACGGCGCCGTCGCGGACGAACGCGGGGTAGTCGCCTTCTGGCCACCCCTTCGGGGCTGCGCCGGGAGCGCGAACGGCCATGTGAACACATTGCGCGTGCCCTGTGAATTCGCTAGGCACGGCCTGGCACGACGGTCAGCTAGACCTCTTCGAGGGGAATCTCCGGGTTGGCGAGCCTGCCCGTGTCCACGCCTGCGCCACGCCGGATCAGCGCCTGGACCTGCTCGTTGACGTCCCAGACGTTGACGTTCATGCCGGCCAGCACGCGGCCCTGGTGGAGCCAGAACGCGATGAACTCACGCCGCTGCTTGTCGCCGCGGAACACGACCTCGTCGTAGCCGCCGGGCGCCACGTAGCCGGAATACTCCATGCCTAGGTCGTACTGGTCGGTGTAGAAGTACGGCAGCAGGTCGTAGGTGGCATCCTGGCCGAGCATCGCCTTGGCGGCGGTCTGCGGCTGGTTCAGCGCGTTGGCCCAGTGCTCCACCCGGATGCTCGACTTCAGCAGCGGATGGTACGCGCACGCCACGTCCCCGGCGGCGTAGATGTCCGGGTCCGACGTGCGCAGTGACGCACCGGTCGCGATGCCGTCGCTGATCTCCAGCCCCGCCGCTTCGGCCAGCTGCGTGTTCGGCGTGATGCCGACCCCCACGATGACGGCGTCCGCGGGGATGTGGCTGCCGTCCGCAAGGCGCACTCCGCTGACGCGGTCGCCGGCGCCCGTGATGTCGTCCACCTGGACGCCCATCCGCAGGTCGACGCCGTTGTCGCGGTGCAGGCCGGCGTAGACCTCGGCCACCTCACGGCCGAGCACCCGCAGCAGCGGGAGTTCGGCCATCTCCACGACGGCGACCTCGGCACCGGCGGCGCGGGCCGCGGCGGCCGCCTCGAGCCCGATCCATCCCGCGCCGATCACCACCACGCGTTCCGCTTCACCGAACGCCTGCTTGATCGAGTCGCTGTCCCCGGCCGTGCGCAGGTAATGCACGCCGTGCAGGCCGGCCCCGGGCACCTGGAGGCGGCGCGGGGACGAGCCGGTGGCGAGCAACAGCTTGGCGTACCCGAGCCGGCTGCCGTCGGCGAGCGTGATCTCGTGCCGCTCCGCGTCGATGCCGGTGACGGCGCTGCCCAGTCGCAGGTCGACGTCGTGTTCGGGGTACCAGTCTTGCGGATGGACGTAGATCGAGTCGCGTTCGGCCTTTCCCATCAGGTAGTCCTTGGACAGCGGGGGTCGCTCGTACGGCCGCTCGTTCTCGTTGCCGATCAGCACCACCGGGCCGTCGAACCCCTCGGCACGGAGCGTTTCCGCGGCTTTGGCACCGGCCAGGCCCGCACCTGCGATAACAAACGCTTCATTCGCGGTCATGTGTCTGACTCTCCCTTGAGCAGTGGTTATCCGGGTACCCCGGCCAAGGCGAAGAACTCGGCCCTGGAGCGCGGGTCCGAGCGCAGCGTGCCCAGCAGCGCGGATGTGACGGTCTTCGCGCCGTGCGCGCGCACCCCGCGCAGGGTCATGCACGAGTGCTCGGCCTCCAGCACGACGCCGACGCCCTGGGCCCGGAGCCGGGAAATGAGGCAGTCGGCGACCTGCTTGGTGAGCCGCTCCTGGGTTTGCGGCCTGGCCGCGAAATGATGCACGAGCCGGGCCAGCTTGGACAGGCCGAGGATGCGCTCGCCGGGCAGGTAGCCGACGTGCGCGACCCCGGAGAAGGGCAGCAGGTGATGCTCGCACACGGTACGGAACGGGATGGCGCGAGCGAGTACCAGCTCGTCGTAGCCCTCGTCGTTCGGAAATGTGGTCAGCTTTAGCGGGCGCGCGTCGAACAGCTCCGCATAGGCGCGGGCCATCCGTCCCGGGGTGTCTTGCAGTCCCTCACGGGCGAGGTCTACGCCGAGTGCGGACAGGAAGCCGGCCGCGGCGCGCTCCGCCGCTTCCATATCGACGGACGCGACGTCGCTCGCGATCCGCAATGCCGGGTGGCTCATGACGTGTGCTCCTCGATGGCCACACAGCAGTGGCCGGGCTGGGGGTCCAGGACAGGCTGCCAGTCCGGCAGGCGCAGGCCAGCGACGACTCCGCCGATCAGCGACAAGTTCATGCCGCAGACGAGGTCGCGATTTCGTTCTGCCAGATGATGGAAGGGACAGTTGCGCAGGCGGATGATCTTGTTTTCGCAGAGCGTCGGGTCGTATCCGTGGTCTTGCAGGACACGGGCCAGTTCCCGCGGGTCACCGGCCTGTTCGGCGCGGGCGAGTTCCGCGCCCAGCCGGTTAGCGGCGTCGTGCAAGGCGGTACGGCTGGTTTCGCCGCGGTCGTCCGCGAGGGCCTGGACCAGTATCCGGGCCGCGAGCTCGTATTCGCGCGGCGGCACTGAGACCGCGAACTCGCGGTCCGATTTCGCGTACAGCTTGGCAGGCCGGCCGGCGCCGGGCCCGCTCCGCCCGCCGAGCCGCTGGTAGGTAACGTCGAGGAGCCCGGACTCCACGAGCTTGTCGAGGTGGTAAGCCGCCAGCGAGCGGCCGATCCCGGCCGCGACCGCCGCCTCGTCACGGCACACCGGTCCCGGCCGCGAGCCGACGATCTCGTACAGCCGCCGGCGCACCGGATCCTCCAGGCTGCTCACCGAAGCCAGATCCCTGGTAGTCATGCCCCGATTCTAACACCAAACTTCATTAGTTAAAGAAGCTCGGGCGCAGGCTTTCGTGCCGATGGCGTGATAGCCGTGCGGATGGCATGATAGCGGCTGGGGCTAGCGTGGCTCCTGTGGCTGGCAGTACGCGTGCATCGACTGGCCCCTGTATCAATGTGGTGGATTGCCCCATCGTGGTGAGTTAACCCTCAAACACAGGGGTCAGGTTTCCGCAAAGGGCTAATCCACCACGTTGTTCCTGGGAGTTATCCGCCAGCGGGCACCTGCGAGTCCGCCCACCCCTGACGATTGAGATGCCCTTGGGGGTGTTCGACCCTGACCTGCACAGACGTGGCGCGCTCGGAGGGACTCGAACCCCCAACCTTCTGATCCGTAGTCTCGTGCCGAGCGTCCGGACAGTGTTACGGAATCCGGCGACGCAGGTCAGGGTCCACTAGGCGTCCAGCTAGGACGCCTCACTCCAGGCTCTTCCAACCAGTCCGTGAGAGCTTGTGAGAGACCGCGTGAGATCCGGGCTACTGGTGTAGCGAGCAACACTCGAAGCAAACGTGCGCCGGTCAGGCCCGGCAGCCTGAGGCGACCGCAGCACACTCGTCGCGAACTCTGCGATTCCTCGCCCAGGCAGATCAACTGCGTGTCACGTACGCCACTTGTGTCACACGTCAATCATTATATCACATATGCATCCTTTCATTAATCTGGAAACGCAAACCGCACATATTGGTCTAATTCTGGTCACTTCTCTGGCCAGACCGCGACAGCACTGATACGCTCCGCTATTGCGATGCGCACATGACGGAAATGCCGGACCTGCTCAAGCGAGGGGACGCTATGACCGATGAGCCGACCACTTCCAAGCCGGCGGTAATCGTTCAGCAGGGCAAAATCCTTGACTTCATCGATCAAACCACACAGCGGAGCGAAACCCCGGAGGAGTACGTACGGCAAGAAATTGCGAAGTCCTTGGTGCGGGAATATGGATATCCGCGCGGTGATATAGCCGTCGAATTCACTATACGTATCGGAACTCGCCGCCCTCGGACCGACCTCGTTATCTTTTATCCGGGAGAGGCTCACATCCTTCAGAACGCGTACATAATCGTTGAGTGCAAAGCGGAGAAAGTTAAATCATCGGATCGCAAAGACGGAATCGGTCAGCTAATCAGCTATATGCATTCCGCGCCTAGGGCCGTCTATGGCATGTGGACGAATGGCGACGATGAGCGTGTTTGCTATAAAAAGACAGCGCCAGGTGCCGAACCCGTCGATGTAGGCGACATTCCCCCCTTCGGCCAATCTGAAGAGGAAAGCGATCGGCCGCGGTTTGACCAGCTGAAGCCGGCTTCCAGCGATGCGTTGTTGTTCGCATTTAAACGCTGCCACAATTATATCGCAGGAAATCAGGGGCTCCAGAAACCTGAAGCGTTCTGGGAGCTTCTGAAGATTATTTTCTGCAAGATCCAGGACGAGCGCTACTCACCGCCAGTGAGCTTCTACGTCACTGCCAGCGAACGTCAGAGCCTCACTGGTCAGATGAAGGCTAAGGCACGCGTAGATAAACTGTTCAGAGACGTGACTGATGATTATCCACAGATCTTTAAACGTGGCGACGAAATAGAACTGCGGCCCCCGGTACTAGCCTACATTGTCAGCCAGCTGCAGATGTATTCATTGCTTGACAGCGATATCGATGTTAAAGGGAAGGCATACGAGGAGATCGTTGGCTCGAATCTACGTGGTGACCGCGGTGAATTTTTCACTCCGCGCAACGTATGCCGGATGGCCGTACGTATGCTTAACCCTACAGAGAACAGCATTATTCTTGATCCTGCTTGCGGAACAGGCGGATTCCTTATTGTTGCAATGAATTACGTTCTCTCAAAGGTGTACAAGACCGAGCTTGATAAGCGCGGTGGTGACGTAGAGCGAGCAGAAAAGGCAACGCGGGAACGAGGCGAACGCTTCCTGAAGAAAAACATCTACGGCATGGACCTCAATCCGAATCTCGTCAAAGCATGCAAAATGAACATGGTGATGAACAATGACGGCAGCGGCGGCCTGTTCCAGGCTAACTCGCTTGCGTCACCAGCAACTTGGCCACCCGAGCTCCGCGCAATCGTAGGAAAGGTCGACTATCTCGTCACCAACCCTCCGTTCGGTTCAAAAATCCAGATTGATGATCCAGCGATATTGGATTCCTATGATCTTGGCCATTCCTGGACATACGATCCAGCCGCAGATATTTGGCGCATGGGATCCGGTCATAAAGCACAGCCGCCGGAAATTCTCTTCATCGAACGCTGTCTCAAATTTTTGACGCCAGGAAAGGGTGTCGCAGCAATGGTACTGCCGGACGGGATCCTCGGATCTCCCGGACATGGCTATGTCCGCGCCTGGCTGTTGAAACATGCTCGCATCCTTGCGAGCATTGACATGCATCCGGATACTTTCCAGCCTAGCACCAGTGTTCAAACGAGCATTGTAGTCTTCCAGCGGAAGACTGGTCGAGAAATTGAGATTGAAGAGGCCGCCGGAAGACAGGCCGACTATGACATCTTTATGGCCCTCGGCAATCATATTGGCCATGACAAACGAGGAACTGCGATCTACGTTCGCGATGCCGAGGGAAATGAAATCGTTGAGGAAGACGAACAGGACATCCGAGAATACGAGGATGGCAGGCGAGTTGTGCGTAAGCACAAAGTCCTGCGCAAGGTCCTCGACGATAACACCCTTGAGATCGCAAAGGCATTCCGATCATGGCTTCCCTCAGTAACCGTCTAAGGACGGACACTACTGTCGCTCCTCTAGAGAGCGACAGAGAGCCAACGTGGGCAGTTACCCGGGCATCAGCTGTAAGCCTCGGCGAACGTCGTCTCGAAGCCGAGAGTTACTTGTCTGATGGGCACGGCAGGCGCTTGGCCATCGAGGCAAGAACGCATGGCTGGGCGCAACTTGAGACAATGGCAGATGTTTGGAAGCCAGGTCGGCTGAAGGGGATTGCCGTTGACCCTAATTATGGTGCGCCGTTCCTCTCTGCCGGACAGGTTTTTGAAGCAAATCCCCGGCCTAGAAAATGGATATCCTTGAGCAAGACGAAAGGCGCTTCTGATTGCTATGTCGACCGATGGACACTTCTAGTGTCCCGGTCCGGCACGGTCGGCAGAGTTACGGTCGCTCATCAACCGCAAATTGATGTCGTCCTAAGTGACGATCTGCTCAGGGTTGTTTCGCGTCATTCGGAGGATCTCGGATGGCTGTATGCATACATGCGCACCACGAATTTCCGGATGATGGCAACAACTTTGAAGTACGGGCATGTCATCAAGCACCTAGAGGCGAGCCACCTCAAGACTTTGCCAGTTATTCAAGTGGCTCCCGTCATTACGCAACGCATGACCGAGGCTACTAAGGAAATATTCCGTAAGCGCGACGAGGCGCAGGATCTAGTATCACAAGCCGAGAAGCTATATTTCGATGCTCTCGGCGGTTACCTTCCGTCTGCGAGCTATGACACCTTCTACGCGATCTCGTCTATCAATTTGCGCATTGGCAGGCGTCGTCTGGATGCTTACTATTATAACCGCATTGCCGCCGAGATTGAGCAGGGTATCGATCTCGCCGCGCGGTCCACCGATTCCTTGGAAGATGTTTGCAGCAACATCTTCTATCCAAAACGATTTAGGAGATTTTTCGGCAATAGCGGTACGCCATATCGCAGCGCAGAGGAGCTATTTGACCTTAATGCACCTATAACCAAGAGGATTTACGCGTCACTGGTGGAGCGTCGTGATGATTATATGTTGCATGCAGGTTGGCTGGTGATGGCCTGCTCTGGACAAATATATGGGCTGAACGGCGCCGTTTCCTTGCTCACGCAGCGCCATGAAGGTATCTTTGCCTCTCACGACCTTATTCGCCTTATCCCAAATTCTGATAAAGTCCGCGCCGGATACTTGCTCTTGGCGCTCGGTAATCTGCCTTTGGGTCGACCAGTCGTAGTTCGAAATGCTTACGGAACGTCGATCCCTCATCTTGATGTTACAGATGTCGCAAAGATACGGATACCTCGCATCGCAGATGAGGTAGAGCGCGAAATCTCCAGCCTGATGGTTAGAGCAGTCGATCTACAGGCCCAGGCCGATGATCTTGAGGATCGAATTACCGACGAAGCTGAAGAGATAGTCGCTAGGTTCATCCGAGGCCTATCCTAAAATTCTATTGCGTAGCGAGTAATTCATAGCACGAAAGAATGTTGGCTTCAAGAGGAACCGATCGTCGCTTACCTTCCGCGCCGAGAGATCTCGTCCCGTAGGCGTGGTGGAAGAGGTGACCAGCTCGGGAGTGTGCCAACACAGGACAACCCCCGCCGCTACCATTCGACGGGGGTCGCCCTCTCCCTCACGCCAATCATGTGGCGGGACGTCAGCGCGTCCGCGTGAGGGGAGTCTGGCCTAGCGTGCGCCCGGTTGCTCGGCAGAGTTGGACGGGTGCGCGCACGCTAGGGGTTGTCGGGTAATCACGCCCACCTCCGGTAGTGGGAGACGAGTGATCACAACCGCGCGGGGTTGCGATCACGATGCACAGCAGGACTTGCACCCTTTCGGCCGCGGTGAGCACGAGTCGTGAGCCGCTGAAGATCCTGGGGCGAACCCCGTGTCAGTCCCTATGTACCTTGCGCAGTGGCAGTGGTAACGAATCTGGGTAAGAACGCTCGCGCCACCTCGGCAGACACCATGTACTCGCGCTCGCTAGTGTCCGTCATGACGCCTCACACTGCGCTGACGATCGGCGTGACCGCCGCTCGGCCTCTGCGCGTGACCGCTGCTCATCCTTGATCGCGCGCAACCGCTGACACCATGCCTCGCGGGTCTGGGCCGTCACGTACGCGTCGTCACCAAGCTTCCGTTCCAGTTCGGCCCGTTCATCGCGTAGCTCGTACGTCGTCAGCTTGGCGGGTGGCCATGGCGGTGTGTGCACAGTCACGGCAGCCTCACCAGGCCCTCACGGACACGCTGTAGCGTCGCAGGATCGAGAGGCTTGTGCGGAATCGCCGTTACCGGTATCGGTGGCCTCTGAGGCAAGCTGGCGGACATGGTCCCTCCCGGTTACGAGATCTTGGGCGGGATCACGCGTTAACCCAGAGGTGATCCGAGAAGCGAACGCGTGATCCCGGTTCCAAACCTCGCAGAACCACGCGATAATCAGCTAGTAGTTACTCCGCTACGGATCACCATGGAACACGGTAACCGGAGGTGTACACCGTGGCGACACCACGTGAACAGTTGGCTAGCCTGCTGAGACAAGCTCGGGTCAATGCCGGCTACGCGTCACATGGTGCGCTGGCGCGCAAGCTGAACGTCTCGCGTCCGTTGATCACCAGGGCAGAGAACCCGAGGCAAGTCATGCCCAGTGACGCGGTTCTCAAGTCGTGGGCACGGGTGACCGGTATTGATCCGGACGAGGTCACGCGCCTTGCGCAGCGTGTGAGATCAGGGGATGGCTTCGCGCGGTGGGCGGAAGATATCGAGGCACGCGCCACCATGATCCGGGAGTTCGCGCCACTGCTCATTCCTGGCCTGCTGCAAACCGAGTCGTACGCACGTGCGGTCGTGACGTGGAAGCCGGAAAGCGCCAGGGCCGACGTGAACCTCCGTAACCGGCTGGAGCGCCAGTCGGTGCTAGACCGCGCAGAGCTACGCGTGGTCCTGCTCGGGTCGGTGCTGAACCGTGAAGTAGGCGACGCGTCTGTCATGGTCGAACAGATAGAACGCCTTCTGAGCGTCGGTGAGCGGCCGAACGTTGTTATCCAGGTCATGCCGGACACACCGGCGGTCGCTGGCGCGCTGGGCGGCGCGTTCACCATAGCCACCGAAGGCGCGGCCGATGTAGCGGTACTGACAGACTCGCTGGTCAAAGACGGCATATACACCGATGCGGCGCTCGTAGCGCGGGCCGTAAGGCTGTTCGATGGCATCCGTGCGGATGCGCTACCTTGGGCGCAGACCAAGGACAATCTTGCGGAAGCAGGCAGAAGATGGACCATCTGACCTGGCGTAAAGCCAGAAAGAGCGCGTCTAGCGGTAACTGCGTCGAAGTGGCATATGATCACGACGGCACCGCTACCGGCATGGTGCGGGACTCCAAGAGCCCTGACCGCGGCCACCTGGCCGCCGAGCTGGACGCGTGGCGCGCGTTCCTGACCGACGTGAAGGCCGGACACTGCGACCTGTCGTTACGACTAGTTCCGGATCTGCGCGAAGTCGCCTAGTGCTCTGCGCAACCCAGTATTCCGTTTTCGTAGCAGCCTCCAGCAGGGTCGGCCCGGGGAACGAGTGCCTGGGGCACTGCGGGCCGATCCTGCTGGCGGACGTAACCATCATAGGTCGTCCTAGGACATCATGGCTAGTCATAAGACGTAGTCATGCGTCTTCGCAGGTCATGGGCCATCTACGATGATCATCGTGTCTCTGGACGACAGGTCTGCGCGGATCAAGCACGAGTCAGCCACGCCCGTGTCCGTCCAGGTCGCCGCAGACATCGAAGCGGATATAGACACCGGCAGGCTTGCGCCGGACACTCGCCTGCCCAGCGAGGCGGAACTATCCCAGCAGTACGGCGTTGCGCGCGTCTCAGTGCGACGCGCGATTCAGCAGCTACGCGAGCGCGGCAAGGTCGTCACTGTACACGGCAGGGGCACCTATGTGACCCTCGATCCCAGTCAGGGCAAAGCAACCTCTTCGTGACGAGGGTCAAATTGCCCCATTTGTTCGCTATTTCCCACTTTCAGACTTTGCGTGTCACATTTTCGTAAGGCGATTGAGCCTCGGAATGATGAACCCCCAGCCGAGGCGCAACGTGTTGTCTCGTAGGTGTGCTTCATAGCGGGCACACAGGTCTTGCACAGGCGAGCGACCAAGGGAACGGGAAGCGCGCCATGGCTGTAAGCGCTGCCGATGTGCGCTTGATCGTCGAGCGTGTCTGTACACGTCCCGACGTGCTAAACGCATGCCGGAATCGCGACATCGGCTTCGTTATTGATGAGCTGGGCGCGAACGGTGTGACACAAGGCCGGATCGCAGCACTTACGGGTCTCACGCAGGGACGGCTAAGCGAGTACAAGAACGGGAAGCGTACCGGGGCGCGCGCCCGTGCCAGCACGCTTGAGGCGTTCGCCGACGGAGTTGGGCTGCCGCAGGTCGCGCGTCAGGCGCTTGGAGTTTCCGATCACCCGTCACGTACCGACTTCGATCCTGGCGGGACGTCGCTACCTGTTGGCACGGCATACCCGGATACGCCCGTGGATGCCGTCAAGAACGTTTCCGAGCTTTGGCGCCGCGACCTTGGTGACCCGACCTCCCTTAATCAGGGCAGGATTGTTCCTGCCGCGTGGAATGACGCCTCTCTCCGCTGGCTCGTAGATCCAGGCTCGCGCCTGGATCACCATCGGGGGAACGGGACGCGGATCGGTACAGCCGACGTAGACCGATTCCGGGTAACGGTAGACATGTTCGCGAGACTTGATGACCGATTCGGCGGCGGGCATGCGCGTCAGGTACTCGTCCAGTACCTCAGCACCGATGGTGAGCGACTGCTACGAGGCCAATACTCCGAAGAGGTCGGCCGGAAGTTGTTCTCTTCGGTGAGCGAAGCAACCCTGCTGGCAGCATGGATGAGCTACGACAGCGCTCCAGCCAGCGCGTTCGCACAGAGCTACTTCGTTCAGGCGCTCGCTTTGGCGAGAGCCGGGAATGATCGTTTGCTTGGTGCCAGCATCCTCGATGCGATGAGCCACCAAGCCACCTATCTCGGGCGATTTAGCGAAGCTGCGACACTGGCTCGCGCGGCGCGAACGGGTGCTACCGGCGTGGCGACCGCTACACTCACATCGCATTTCCACACCATGGAAGCGCGCGCACTGGCACGACTTGGCGACGCCAGAGGGTGTGACCGTTCACTAGCCGAAGCCGTTCGGGAGTTTGAGCGTCGCAACCCAGACGATGACCCGCACTGGATCCGCTACTTTGACGAGGCCGAGCTGTCAGCCGAGTTCGGTCACTGCCTACGCGACCTTGGACGGGCAACTGACGCCACGCGGCACGCATCGCGCTGTCTCCCGTCTGACGCAACGACATTCATGCGAAGCGACTTCTTCGCCGCCATAGTTCTTGCGGACGCGCATCTAACCGCTGGCGACCTTGAGCAAGCGTGCGACGTAGCGCTTAACGCGCTCGCCGCGGGAGAGCAGCTCAGGTCGGCCCGCTGCGTAAATTACCTACGTGAATTCCGCAAGCACCTGACCCGCGCGGCAAGCACTAATACTGTAGTGGAGTTCAGCGAGCAGGCACGCTTGTCCCGGTTGTGGCGTATCGCATCACGGCCCGACAGGAGCCCGGACTAGTACGGCTTCCAGTCCTTTCGGCTCGCGCCTGTACGAAGTGCCCTTATACGTTTGCTGGCTTCATCAGCGGCATGCTCGCTTTCATTAGCTTTTTGAATGACCCATGTCACCATCAGGAACTCACGTATGGCGCGCATGGCAGGATACCCAGACCATTGCATGATGTCGAAGCCGTATACTCGCACGAATGTTTCGTATTCCGCCCGAGTGTGCCAACCGAAGCTGTCGTAATAGATTGCCGTGAGAGCGACGTCCCACTCCCTTGGACCGATAGCGAATCCATCGAGATCGATCACGACCGCTTCGCCGCGGAAGTCATGCAATACGTTCCCTATACCCGCATCGCCGTGAATGACTCCTTGGGGCAATACGAAGCTGAGGCCAAAATACCGGCTACGCATATTCGCGAGCATTCTGGTCAAAAAGTTCCGTTCTTCGTTGCTTAGCCAGTCATTGTCCGAGATTCGCCGTGAAGCGTTCCGGAAAGGCGCGAACTCTGGCAACTGCAAGGAGTCAGGTGCGGTGAGTCTATGTAGGTTCGCCAGGACTTCCGCGACTTCTCCTACGCTCGCATACTCATCGCCATCTGCTGATACCGCTTGCCAGAACGTAATTGCATGCCCATCGATAACGATCGGCTGGTCAATCTCACTGGACGCGAGCCTTACGGCAGGGTAGTCAACGCTCTCTAGCCAGCGTGCTACATCCACAGTCCGGCGCGCCTGGTCGATGTCCACACTCTGCCGAGATATTCGCGCTACGACCGGAGCTGCTAGGCGGAACACCGCGTTGGAGCCGACACGCAAGAGACGCGCGTCCTCTGGGTCGTAGCCAGCTAGGGCACATGCGTCCTTGAGCAGCGCACGCGCACGCGACTCGCCCAGCTCACGGCCTACAGCCATGGCGCGCTTCCCGTTCCCTTGGTTGCTCGCCTCTGAGTGGCAGTGCTCTTGATCCAAGTCAAGCACACCCGTCGCCATCACCCGTACGGCGACACCACGCCC
>DASRFJ010000105.1:0-4507 GCA_035651595.1 Streptosporangiaceae bacterium
TCCCAGTGGCAGGCAGCCGCTCGCAGGCTGCGCGCCAAGGGCACAATCGCGGCAGCCGCCGGGGTGGCCGCGGCGGCGTGCCTCACCGCCATCATGGTGTTGTGGACCGTCGGCCCGGCCACCAGGGCAGTCACGCCCGGGCGGGCCCGCCCCCTTCTGCAAGTGGAAAGCAGCGGCTTGTATGTCCGGTACGCGGTAGTGACCAATCCCGGGACCCGGGCGGGGTACGCATATGTCCTTAACGTCGGCGCCGGGCGAGTACACCGCAGTCCCCGGCCTGTTCCGCCGGGTCAATACTGGACGTACTTCTTCAACCGCGACCTCAAGAACGGCGCGCAGATCTGCGGGTCCATCAACCTAGGACCTGCGACCTGCGCACGCATCCCCGCGCGTAGCGAGCCGTGACCTCGGCATAGCCGACGGCATTCCTGTGTTCACGCCGTTGCATCAAAATATGGCTCTTCGGCCCGGCTGGCCGCCTTGTCGGGCTCGACGCGAGTGAGGCCATGACCGCCGAGGCCCGGCGCCGCGCCAGCGCATGCCACCTCCCCCTCACCTTCGAAGTCGGCGACGTCCAGGCGCTCCGGTTCCCCGATGCCACGTTCGACGCATGCCGCGCCGCGCGGCTGCTCGAGCACCTCCCCGATGCGGGGCGGGCGTCGTCGGAAATGGCTCGGTAACTCGCACGGGCGGCCGGGTCGTCGTCTTTGATTTCGACTGGGACACCTTGATAACCGACCATCCAGACAAGGACACGACGCGGACCACCATCCGGCCGAATACCGACTCGATACGAAACGGGTGGACCGGCCGGCAGCTGCCGCGCCTGTTCAAGGAGCAGGGCCTGGCGGTACTGTCCACCGATCCCGTGCAGGTCTTCGCCCACTACGCGCTGGCCGAGCTATTCCTCGGCAGCCACCTCGCCCAGCTCCAGGCAAACCGAACGCTGCCACCCGGCCAGGCACGGCAATGGTGGGAGTATGTGCAGCACGCAGACCAGCGCGGGACATTGCTGATCAGCTTCACAGCCTTCACCGTCGCCGGCGCCAAGAACTAACCGCCGCCGATCACATCGAGACCACCCGGCTCGTGCCGGCACAGCTTCCGCCCGCTGCGGCGGGAGGTCCTGGTCCGCGCAGATTCCGGCGGCGGCACCACAAGTTCCTCACCTGGCGGCCTAGGTAACGCGCCACTGCTCGAGGTTGGTGTCCTGGAACCCGTCCACGATGGAGCGGGTACCGGCTGCTGTACAGGCGCGCAGCGCAGGGCTTCGCTCCAGCAAGCAGGGTAGCGGCGGCCGCCGCTCATCGGGGGATGAGCTTGACCCAGTCGTCAAGAGCGGTCAGGGTCTGCGCCGCGTCCAGGTGCGCCAGCGCGAGCAGGCAGCGGTCCGCACCCGCAGCGGCGAACTCCGCCAGCAGGCCCTTGTCCGGCGGCGCGCCGAACACCGTCACCGGAATCCGGCCCCGGCCCGCGTCCGCGGCCCGCTGCCGCAGTGCCGTTACCCGTCGCCGGAACTCGGCCATGCCGGCCAGCGGCCCGGATTGCGGCAGCCACTCATCGCCAAAGGCAAGCACCCGGTCCTCCGCGCCCGGGCCGTTGCCGCCGACCAGCACCGGCGGGTGCGGTCGCTGCACTGGCTTGGGCCAGGACCACACCGGCCCGAAATCGGTGTACTCGCCGTGATACTCAGCTTCCTCGGCGGTCCAGATCATCCGCATGGCCCGGATCCGGTCGGCCAGCAACGCCATCCGGGTCCGTGGATCGGTGCCGTGATTGGCCATCTCCACCCGGTTCCAGCCCGCGCCGACACCGAAAAGAAACCGCCCGCCCGACAGCAGGTCCAGGCTCGCCACCTCCTTGGCCAGCAGGATCGGGTCCCGCTCGATCACCAGGCACACGCCGGTGCCGAGCTTGATCCTGCTGGTGACCGCAGCCGCAGCAGAAAGCGCAACGAACGGGTCAAAAGTATCGGCATACGGCCGCACCGGCCTGCCATCGGCCCGCCTGCTGGTGACCGGAATGTGCGTGTGCTCAGCGCAGAACAGCGAGTCGAACCCCCGCTCCTCAACCGCCCGCGCCAGCTCAGGCGGCGGCAGGCCAGCCGACCCGACCATGAGCACAACCCCAAGATCCATGCCCGGAACTTACTTCCGCTGCCAGCCTCCCAGCAACGCATTTTTCACCTGCGGCCACACCCACATGACAAAGGAATCTACCGTGCAGCGCAACATCGCTGGACTTGCACAGATCTTCTGTTCACCCTGCTCTTTACGGCGGCTCTACTGTTTGCTCAAATGGAGGAGTGACGACGCCCGCCATACCGGGCATGGCAGCCTGCAGCTTGTTGCCGAAGAAGCCGGGGCCGTACTATCGGCCGGACCCGGTGCTTATGACTAGCCGATACCGACTCGCGGGCTATCTCGCATATCTATCAGTACCAGCCTATTAGAACCTGCGGGCAATGGAAGGCCCACTATGCAGGCAGTCCTCTCGCGGCTGTGAACATCGTCCCGGCAGGCGCGCAGCTAGATCTCCGAAGCCGGAAACAATAATATGCAGGCGAAACAGCATATAGATACGCGGAGGAAACCGTGAGACACCCGATGTCAATCGCCATCACGAGGCGGCTCATATATTCCGCTGCCGTCCTTGCGCTGGCCTTGGGCGCCACAGTGGCCACTACACCGGCACCCGCTAGCGCAGCTATCTCCAGCATTACCTGCCAGGGCTGGACGCACGTCACCTTTGACCCGGGGCTTTCCAACATTCCGCAGTATATTGAAGTAGCAGGGGACGTGGACCTAAACGTTTCGGATCAGTACAGCAAGACCGGTGCCTGTGTGGCCACAGGCTCCGAAGCGACCGCTGGTGAGCTGGACCAGGAGGGCCTCACGTATGACAGCTGCACGACTATCTTCGCTTACAGCGGTGACGTGACGTACGTCTGGAACGACGGTCAATCCTCTACGGTCCACCAGCCCTCCATCACGGTGATACGCGGCGAATCCACCACTGAACTCATCGCCACCGGCCCGGTCATTTCCGGGGAGTTCCAAGGCGACCAGACCACGACAACGTACACGGGTCCTAATGCCGACTTCCTGCCATGTCTCACAACCGGGGTTACCAGCCTCGATCTCGTCACGACACTTACCGTCCTACCTTTGTAGACCGGACCGGATCTGGTACTACAACAGCATGCTGTGATCGGAGCGGCCGCGTGACCTGACGTCCTGGCGCCCTGAACCGCCGCCCTGTAGCGCATGGACCACTAGGGCGTGAAGGTCAGGGTTGCCGCGAAATCGAGGGCGGTCACCCCGCCCGCTGTACCGCAGTCGGCGAACGCGATATTGGGCGCGACCAAAGTAAAGACCGCGACATCGCCCGTGAACTCCCCGGATACGACCGTGCCGGTATCGGTGAGGACGGTGTTGGACGCGCCGCGCACCGTGGTAGCGGTGCCAGTGAACGTGGATGCCTGGCCGTCATTCCACTGGATCGTCTGGGGCGGGCTCACCACGAACAACTGCGTGCAGCTGATGTCCAGCAACGGGAGAGTCTGGTCCTGCTGCCCGGCTGTCGCGCTCGAGCCGACCGCTACGCAACTGCCCGTCGGGCTCTGGTCGTCTATCACGTTGAGGTCACCGTCCAGCACCACCGTGGTCGGCTGAAGGGTATTAGTCATCCCGGGCGCATACGTGTCGTACTGCCACCCGGTGCAGGAGATACCCGCGACAGCAGCGCGGGCGGGAGCTGCCGCGACGCCAGTCACGTCGCCGAAGGTCACAACCAATGCTAGCGCGGCCGCGGATGACGCGAACCGCCTCCACGTCGTTAAGCCATTTACGTAGCCCATGTCACGGACTTTAATCCGGTGGGATCGTTTCGTCGAGGCCTTCGGCCCTTTCCTGGAGCCGGTCCAGCCGCGCTCCACCGCATTACGAGCCTGTCCCGGTACGTTACGCACGGAGCCAAGCCTTCTTCTCACGTCAGACAACGCGAACTCGCGGTGACCCTTGCCGCCGCCCAGGTATGATTAGCCTAGAACTCATGTGCAATCACAGGGCAAGACTCACTAGGGTTACCCATAGATTATTAAATATGTGAACGGCAGCCAAGGGATACACGCCCTCGTCCTCCCGCATCGCTTCCCAGCACTGGTCAGGGCGCCAGGTGATGACGCCGCAGGGTGGAGACCCAACGAGTATCCGCTGATGCGCCACTACTCAGCATCAACAAACTGCAACTCGTGCGGGGCCGCTCACTTCCACCGCAGGTGCCGTAGTACCTCCGAAACTCGGTTATCTGGTCTGATCTGGTAGTCCATGCCGCAGGCTTGTACTCGTGGATCAGTCCGCCGAGGACGCGATTCCGGTTTATCCGGTCTGGCGGAGCTGGCAGCGGGATGATGTCCGGGCTGTCATCGGGGGCCTCGCAGGCGCATGTCGTGTCCTTGGTGGCTGCGGCCGGCGCTATAGTGCTTGACGTACTCGGCCAGGAGCGC
>DASRFJ010000106.1:0-91210 GCA_035651595.1 Streptosporangiaceae bacterium
GCCGTCGCCGGAGCCGGAGCCGGAGCCGGAGCCGTAGCCGTAGCCGTAGCCGTAGCCGTAGCCGTAGCCGTCGCCGGAGCCGGAGCCGTCGCCGTCGCCGGAGCCGGAGCCGGAGCCGGAGCCGTCGCCGTCGCCGTCGCCGTAGCCGGAGCCGTCGCCGGAGCCGGAGCCGGAGCCGTCGCCGTCGCCGTCGCCGGTTAGGACCAGGGCCTGCCCTGCCACTGCTTCACCGCCTCCTCCGTCGCGTCGATGACGGAGGTCACGTCCTGCAATGTGATCCGGGGCACGGGCCGGGTCACCTTGGATGTCCGCGACGGGCCGTCAGAGGCGAGCCCCAGCACGCCACGGACATCCGAGGACCAGTAGACGCACATCTGCGCGTCGGCCAGCTCGACGGTCTTGCCCGCACGGTCCCCCGCGAGCAGGCCGAAGAACACCCCGCGGTGAGCAGTCGTCACCACGACCGGGGCGGCTTGATTAGCTGTCATCGATACGTTTCCCTTCCAAGGTAGCTTTCTTACTTCACGAACTGAGTTCATGATATCAGACCACGCACCTATCCCGTATAGTGGGTTCGTGACCGCAATGCTTGAACATGAGACACTGACTGACATGGCCATGGACGAAGAGACGCGGCAGGGCCTTGCCGAGGCGGCCGATAACGTGCTGCACGGACCCGAACGGCTCAAGGCGTGGATTGTCAGGGCGGCCAGGGAGGGCGACAAGCCTGCGGACATCCACAAGGTGATCCATCCGGCCTACACCTACGACTACGTTGCGGCGCTCGTGCGGACTGACCGCAAAGCCAATCCCGGCGAGTACCAGCGCGCAGCGAACCCGGGCACGCCAGAGCCGTCCGAGACCTCCCCGGACGGCACCTGACGCCTCGCTCCGGCTCACCACGGCATCACCTCGGCCGCACGTACTGCACGTGAACCCGGCCGGGGGTACCTCGTCGCAGACTTCGCATGCAGGTGCGGTCAGGAGCACCGGCACCTGTATCCCGACAGCGTCAGCGATGCCGATGATCGAGCTGAGGGTGACGTTCCGGCCTGACTCGATCTGCCGCACAGCCTCGCGGGAAATCCCGATCCGGCGGCCCATCTCATCAAGAGACCAGTTCCGCGCCTCGCGCTCGCGTCTTGCCCTCCGGCCGAACCAGGCGGGTACGTCCGGGCGGCCGGTCACGCTGTCTCTCCCCTCGCTGCGATCTCTGACGGCAGGAGCGTCTCGTCCAGCGGGTACAGCTCCATCTGGGTGAAGGACGGCACCGGGCGGGGACGGAACAGCACGCACCCGCAGCCCGGCCGTGAGCACGGCTGCCAGCGTGCCCTGGCCATGTCATGGCGCTCCAGGGGATCGGTGCAGAGGCAGGTCGTCACAGCACCTCCGCGATCGCGCGGCCGAGCCAGTTCGCCACGTTCGCACTGACCGCTACAGCGCCGCAAGCACCTCGTCGCGGTAGTGCTCGACAATAAATGAGACGAGATCCTCGACGCGCTGGCCCGATGGCTGTTGGGTCATCCAGAGTTCGAGATTGTCCGGGCGGTTGTCCAGCGTCCTGCCATTTCGGTGATGAACTTGCTCCCATGGCCATAGGGCACGCCCGAGCACCTGGCTCATCACCCAGCGATGCTCTAGCATCGCTTTTCCGTTGACTAGAACCGTGCGGTATTTCGGAGTGCCTCGTGAGCGGGACGAGCAGGACCGTGAGCAGTATTTCTGCTGATGAAACCTGCCGGACGCCATGTTCGGCCCTCGGCCGAACGACCTGCCGCAGTGCGCACAGGTTTTCTCGGTCAAGAAGGGGACTGCAGGGTCGCGACGAAAGCAAATCACCGAGCAAAATCGCTGCCGAGAAAACTGCTTTAGCGAGATCTTCGGGAGCTTCAGGAAGCTTTTCTGGCATCGCTCGCATTGCCGCATTGGCGGGGTGGTCATAAATAAATTCTCGCAGATGGGTCTGACATTTCATCACAGCACCGCCGCAATTGCCTTGCCGAGGAAATGGGCCACATTACATGACACCGCGTTCCCCGCCTGCATCGTCTGCTCGCCCTGGTTGCCCTTGACGATGTAGGTGTCGGGGAACCGCTGGGCGCGCAGGTGCTCGCGGGGCTTGAGCATCCGCAGGCGGCACTCGGCGACGTCGGAGTCATCCGGCTGCACCAGGGCGGCGGAGTCGTGCGTGCCGAGCGTGTGGACCGGCTCAGCGGTCGTCGTGGCCCGTGACCGCCTGCCGCGGTAGGGCACGACGAGGGCGTGGCCGTCCCGCACGGTGACGGCGCTCACCGGGTCGGCGACCGATGTCACGTTGTGCTCCGGCGAGCAGTAGCCGCCGTAGTTCTTCACCAGGAACGGCGGCACGGTCAGCGCGTGGTTGCCGCCGCTCGCCACGACCGTGGCCAGCGGCTCGCTCACGCCGCGAGCAGAGTCGTCGCGGCCCCGGAGCATCGTCAGGAACGGCTGGGTGACCAGTGCGTCGGTGTCCCGCACTACGCGGGTCCGCAGCGGCTCCCCGGTCGAGGTCGGGTCCGATGTCCGGTTGTACCCGCCGAGCGGGAGGACCAGGCCGTGGTTCGACCCGCCGGCCATGATCGCCGCCAGGGGCTCGTCATCCACCCCGAGGTTGCGCACCCGGTTCGAGCGGAGCAGGGTCAGGAACGCGCCGTCCGGCGTGGCAAGTGCTTCGCCCGGCGTTCCGGTCCTCGTCCCCATAGGAAGCTCGCCGACCGGCCATGCGCGGACGTAGCCGGACCCCGGCCGCTCATAGGTGTTGCCGCCGACAGCAACAGTGACCGGCTGGGCGAACAGCTCCAGGCCCGCGCGGATCCGCCGGATCGTGTTCGCCGCCAGCGGCCGTTTCCGTTCGCCGATCGGCGTTCCCAGGTCCGACCAGTCGATCGCCGAAGCGGCGGGCAGCACCAGCGGCTCCGCGACGGCGTGCCCGCACGCAGTCTCCGGGCAGCAGTAGACGTACTGCCGGCCGTACTTGCCGATCTTCGGCCGCTCCGGGCGCTTCCACGACTGGAACGCGCAGACCAGCGCCTCGCACACCGGGCACCACGCCAGCGGCCTGGGTGACACGTCCGGCAGCGGTATCCCGATGCGGGTGAACACGACGTACAGCCGGTCACGCCATTGCGGGGCGTAGGGATTGCCTTCGCCGCCGATGTGCGCCGAGGAGACGGAGACGAGCTGGTAGTTGTAGCCGAGCAGCACCATGCCGGACAGCCACCAGTCCCACAGCTCCCAGTCCGCGACCTCGGTGACGTTCTCCACGATCACCGCCTTGTAGCGGTGAACCTCGGTGGCGCGGATCACGTCGTGGAAAGTCGCGCGGGTGCGTTCCATCCCGGCGCCCGGCACGTGGCCGGCCTCTTCGAGCAGGTCGAGCTGGCCTTTCGGGCGCCGCTTCCGGCCCCCGGCCGGCGAGTTCTCCGTGCAGATCGGGCTGGCCCACAGCACGTCGGTCTTGGGGAGCCGGCGCATGTCGTAGTTCGACACGTCGGCGCACAGGTGCTCGGCGTCGCGGAAGTTCGCCGAGTGGGTCTCGATCGCCCGGTCCCAGTGATTTGCCGCGAGCTGGAGTTCCAGACCTGCCTCGGTCAGGCCGATCGACGATCCGCCAGCGCCGCAGAAGATGTCCGTGTAGGTCAGGCTCACCGAGACGCGCCTCTGTTCATGCCAGGGCGGTAGCGCACCGGCTTGTCCGCCGCCTTCGTGTACCGGCCCCGTGCGGCCCGCTGGGCGGCGTGCAGCTTCGACAGCGCGGCTTTCCAGGCGTCTCTCCCGGCCTGGCCGGCGAGGGGCGGGGTTCCCTGGCTCCCGCTCCCCGCCGGATCATGGCCGGCTGCTGCCCGAGCGCTGAAAGCAGCAGCCGGAGCTTCTGGCTGACCGGCCCGGTCCCCGGCAGCAGCCTGACCGGAGGCTGAAAGGACGCTGCCAGGGACCGGGTCCGGCATCCCCGCTGCTGCTCTTGCCGCAACGGGCAGCCGCGTGGACGATGGGGTGACCGGCTCCGCACCGGGGGATACGGAGCCGGCCACGTGCGCACCTGCGGGGGGATCAGGTGCGCGATCAGTCCCGGCCGGGGGGGTGGCCGGGACGGCGCGGTCCGGGATAACGGGGGCAATCCCGTCCGCGCGTCCTTGGGGTGTTGCGGAGGTCATGATGCCTTCGCCTCCCGCTGCATGTACTTGAGCCGCCGTGCAGCCCACCCGGCGCACAGGTCCGCTGGCGTGCCGTCAGCCTTGAACGGGCGGCCGTTGACGAGGGGCGGCCGGTAGTCGCCGCCGTGGCCGGAGATCTCGGCGCCGGACGGATGCACCCACCGGATGACCCGCCGCACTCCCTGGTGGCACGCGAACAGCTCCCCGGTGATCACGATCTCGTCAAGGAACTCCCCGTCGCCCTGGTAGCTGGGGTCGCCGCTGCGCTCCGGCGAGCCGGGCCGGAACGCGCAGTCGCCGCACATCGAGCCGCGCAGCCCGAGGTCGCCCGGCTTAAGCGGCTGCTGCTCAAGGTCATAGACCGGCTGCCAGCAGGTGCACGCCTGCGGGCCGTTCATGATCGCCCCGTAGCAGCACGCGCCTTCCCCTGCGTCAGGGAAGACCAGCGCCCTGCTCAGGCCGTGGCAGATGTCCGGCACGGCAGAGTGCTCGGGAGCATCCGCGATGAACTGAGCCGCTTCCCGCTGCTCACTCCGCCGCCGTGCTTCGGCCCTGACTGCTGCCGCGATCTCGCGAGGGTCAGGCTCGGTGTCCCGGCCCGCATACCTGTACGGGGTGCGGTCCAGGACTGCGCGGGGATCAGGTGACCCGCTGGCTACCTGGACGGCGCGCTCGGCCAGGCGGCGGCGAGGCTCAGGCACCGGGCACCTCCTCCTCGCTGCTGTCTGAGCGCTGCTGCGCTGTCTCCTGCTCGTGCTCGCGGATCTGGTGAGCCAGCCCGCCTGACCTCCGCGACCCGTTCACGGTCAGCACGATGGCGGCTAGGGCGAGGACAGCGGCGACGGCGATGAAGGGGGTCACGACGGCACCACCTCAGCGGTGCGAGGGAACTCCCGGACTCTCAGGTCTTCCGGCCAGGCGTCCCAGTCGCCGCCTTTGCGGCCAGCGCCCAGCTCGCGGCCGAGCACCGAACCGAGTTGCTTGCAGAAGAACGGGACCTCGTCGACGGCTGTCTGATCCCGCAGCGACTGAAGCCACTTCAGATCGCAAGGGCGCGCACCAGGACCCGACTCGCCACCCGCAATTACCCAGTCAAGCAGCGGATGCGGTGCACCCGTTCCGCCGCTTGGACCTCCGGCCCAGTCGGCCCGCAGGGTGTCAATGCCGTCGACGTTCTGGAGATCGACAGGGCCAAGCAACGGTTCGGCTGAGACGAACCGGACAGCTGCCGGGGCGCCGAGCAGTGCCGGGATGCGGATGCCGGCCCAGTGCTGGTCTTCGGCCGAGACGCCGAGCCAGACGTTGGGGAGCGGCCACTCGTCCAGGCTGGCGTGAGAGAACTCAGCCACGGCCTCCTCGACCATGTCGGGGAACCCTTCGGTGCCGAGAGCCCCGTGCGACAGCAGCGAGCGCATCCGGCCGTGCCGCTTCGTCAGGACCTGGTAGGTGTGCAGCGGGGTTATCGCCATGATCGCGAAGGCTCGCGCGATGAACTCGTCCGGGACGGCTTCGTGGAACAGGTCGGTCATCGAGTTCACGAAGATCCGCCTGGGCCTGTGCCAGCGGAGGGGAAGCCTCAGCCTGTCGGGCCGGAGCCGGACATCGAAGCCCTGCTCGAAATGGTGACCGGGGGTGCCGCGCCACCGCTCGGCGAAGGTCTTCGCGTAACAGTGATCGCATCCCGGCGAAACCTCGGTGCAGCCGGTCACGAAATTCCACGTGGCGTCGGTCCACTCGATGCTGCTCTTGTCGCTCACGCGGCTTCCCTCCTCGGTGCTATCTCCTGAACCGGGGCAGCCGGTACGGTGGCGGCCGCGGCGGCGCAGCGGTGCCGCTTCGCCTTCGGGACCGTCCGGACGCTCACGGACACCGCTATCCACTCCCTGGCGACCGCGAGGCAGCCGAGCACGGCCAGCACGAACCCGGCCCCCAGCACTTCGGCCAGGATGATCTCCGGCCCGTTCACGTCCGCTCCCTCATCTGCCGGTCCCATTGCGCGAAGTGCGGAGCCGGGTAGCTGGCCACGTCGATGGCCTGGTCGGTATCCCGCATCCACCGCTGCCAGGCCAGTACCTCCCGGCGCTTCTCCACCTTCCGGCTCGTGACCCAGCCAGCTATCAGGCCGGCGATGACGGTCCAGGTGACTGCCGCGATCACGACGCACCGCCAGCAGCGTCGTACCGGCTGATGCCCCACTGGATCGCATGGAGGCACCACAGGAACTGCCAGTCCCAGTCGCGGAGGTCCCACTCCCACGAGTGGTCGAAGCGGAAACCCTCAGCGGATGCGGCCAGGCCGGACGGCCGGTACTCGAAGTCGCGGAGCGCTTCCCGTGCCCCGTCCTCGAACTCGGTATTCCACTGGCTGTACGCGCCGAAGATGTCCCGCTCTACAGCCTGGGTAAGTCCCGGCCAGTCTTCCTCGGCCTCCTGGGCCGCCTCGGTGACGTGCTGGCGGAACTTATCATCGCTGTAGCAGCGGGTCCTCGTCTCGCCGCGCACCTTCTCGGCCCAGTAGTCCGGGTTGATACGGCTGCCCCGGAAGAACCCGAACATGTCCTCGACGCGGGAGAACATGAAGCTCCCGCAGTCCCCGTTGATCGCCAGGCAGTGCGGCCAGGTCACCAGGTCGAACCAGTAGAACGACGACAGGCTGGGCGCCAGGGGCGGGTGGACCGGGGCGAAGCGGAGGAAGCTCAGGTGCCGGTACAGGCCGTCGTCGCGCCGCACCTTCATGATGTGGTAAGCCGTGTCCCTGGCGAACCGCTCGGCCACCGGGTCGGCCGTCTCGGCAACCGGGCCTAGCGTCACCTTGATAGTGGTCATGCCGCCATCTCCCCAGGTGCCTTATCCCGGTACTGGCCGTCCTCGGACCTGTAGATCTCCCGGTCTGTGAACAGGTTGCCGATCATGCGGCACCTGCCTGCGGCGGCTTAAGGGCTTTCGTCCGGGCGAGTCCGCGACGGTATGCCTCGGTGCCTATGTGGCCGCCGGAGTGACCTTGAGGACGGCCGCAAGTGCTCGAATCACCGTGGCCGGGCTGAAGCTGGTGACCGCATCGCGGTTTCGGGTATACCGGCGCTGTCTCGCCATCCTGGGCTGGGCGCAGAGTCCGGAGTCGGGATTTGCGCTGCCAGGACTCGGCTGACTGGCACCAGCCCGGATGACCGGCAGGACGCCCGCAGATGGGTGGTGGTTCATTCTCGCCGAGGCGTGCCAGCGTCCTGGCTGCACGTATCGGCTTCCCGCATCGGGGGACGGCGCTCAGGGTACCCTTTGCTTCGATCAGGACCGCGCAATCGTGCTTCTTGTGACAGGACACGCACCGGGGCAGATAGTGATCCGGGTCAGCCGAGAAGGGGCGCCCGTCATCGGTTATGCGGGCATCCGGATCGGCGTGGTCGAACGACCAGTGCCTTGCCTGGGCGCCGCAGTCGACGCACGCATGGTCGGAGGCCGGCCCGTGCTTCGCCTTCACGCGCATGTGAGCGGCTTTGTAACTGAGGTCGGTTCCAGTCCACGAATGGTGCGCTTCGCCGCGAGGCAAGTTGCGGTCTCTTTGATGGGTGACGGCGTGGGGGTCACCGTGCCTCCGGACTCTGGCGGCATGCATGCTGCACATGCCGCTCTCCTTGACAGGCTTCGCGCAGCCGCTGATCTTGCACTCACCCTTGCTCATGCTGCGGCCTCCACTGGCGGCTTCTTGGCGTAGCGCCCGTCTTCGGTCCGGTACACCTCGCGGCCGTCATAAAGGGTCATCGGGACCGTGCGAGGGTCGCGTCCGCCCTTGATGTAGAAGCCGCGGATCTCCAGCTGCGGATCACGCTTTTCGGCGGCCCCATGGCATCCCGAGCGAAGGACCGCAGACCCACACAGCAACCCGGAATTAGCGGGGCTATTGAGTACCGCCAGCGAAGTGCCCCCCATGCCTCTCGCTACGATGTGCTGAATCTCACCTAGGAGAGGCCCGCACCACACCCCGCACGCCTCGCAGAGGGCCTGCTCGATATCCCCGCCGCCTGCCCGCTGGCGGACCAGGATCTTCACGGCCCGGCTGAACCCGGTGTGCTCCGCAGGCTCCGCAAGATGCCACGACGGGCACCGGGAGCACTTGTACGGGGTGCCGTCCGCGCCCTTGGCGACCGCCTTGAGCGCGGCCGTCTCGGTGCCGAGGCTCCGGCCATTGACGCAGCCGCGGTTAAGGCTCATGGCGCCCACCTCGCATCCCGCTGCCACTGGCGCAGCTTCCGGCGCTCGATCAGGCGCAGTACCAGGCGGGCTATAGCGGCGCTCACGACGCACCGCCGCTCATCACCGCGTCGTAGATCGCCTTTGCCCACCTGGCGTCACCGAGCGCGGTGTGACGGTCCTGCTCGCCGGGTGGCGCGATGTGAAGGGATCGCGTCAGCTCGTCCGAGTTCCACGGCAGGCCGGGCAGGTCGTCCTCGCTTATACAGGGTCCTTCCAGGCACGCGGCGCTGCTGTGGCCGTGGCGGGAAAGGCCGTTCAGGTAGCCGACCGCGAGCGCTTCCACGTCGATCAGGTGGTAGTGCCACGACGGGCAGATGCCGTGCGCGCGCATCCTCGCCGCGAGCACGTCGGCGTCGAAGCTGACGACCGCGCCGACAAGATGGGCGCCGCGGGTAAACCGGTCGACCTCGTGGAGCACGTACGCCTCCGGATAAGCGCAATCCCCGTCCCATCCGGGTCCCCGGTAATCCGGGTGGCGGTCGTAGAACCGGCCGACCTGCAACGAGAACGGGTCTGCGTTGCCGAGGTCCAGGTCCTCGCTGCGGACGAACCAGCGGTACGCGGTGTCGTCGCGGCCGGGGTCGCGCACGATCAGCCCGGCCTCCCAGACCCGGCGGTCGTGACGGAGCGAGGTGGTTTCCGTGTCCAGGATCACGATGCGGGTCACGATGCACCATCACCCTCTGCCGGAGGCGTGGTCAGGAACGCGACGAGCTGGTCGCGGTCCTGGAATCCCTCCAGGGTGTCGATGAGCTTCCGCGCTTCCCGCTCCGACAGGTTGGCGTGCACCCGTCCCTCGCTGGGGCCGGTCAGGTCCCTGCCGATGATCTGCTCAGACGCGCCGACGGCAAGCCGATGCTCGGCGCGCTTGAAACCGAGGGCTGATGAATAGACGCTCTCCACCTTGCCGACCTGCTCAGGCCGTGCGCTGCCCGGCTCATCACTGGCCTCGGGCTGGGCGTCCTGCTCTGCTGCCGCGGGTGCCATCTCTGCGGCTGGCGTGGCGGGAGCCGCCGGCGGGGTCCCGGTGATCTCGTCGGCGGTGACGCGGGGCGGCGGGAACTCCTCGTCCTTGGTGACTTCGCCGCGCAGCAGCGACTGGCGGATCACGCGCAGGTTGGCGACGTCGTGATCCGTCCACTTCTCCGTCGCCGCCCCGATCTTGACCTCAAGCTGCGGGATGGTGATGCCGAGGTTCCCGAACACCTCGATCGCGTTGGCGATCCGCTGCGCGAGCGGAACCCCGCCGCCCTCCGCGATCGTCTTCGCGCAGATGTCCTTGGCTTCCTCCACGAACCACGTGGGGAGCGAGGCGAGGATCGCCTCGCGGACGCGGCGCGAGATCACGTTCGCGTTGTTCTCGTAGATCTGCCGCAGGTCGGTCAGGTCCCGGCCGCCCGTGTACCCCTTGTGCGGGTTGATCACCACCGAGGAGTTCCTGGTGTTGGTCTGCACGTCCCACGCGAACGCGAGCATCTCGGACTGGCCGTACTCGTCGTCGCGGCGCAGCTCAACCGCGCCGTACTGGAAGTTGCCCCATACCCGGGCCAGCTCGCGGGCCAGGTGGACGGACGGCCCGCTGACGATCTGGCCGCCCTGCGGGTAGCGGAAGAACGCCCGGTCGGCGAGTTCCTTGCGGCGGCAGGAGTCGCGCATGTCGGCGATGGCCTGCGGCACGTTGCGCGGGAACTGCCGGGCGACGATGATCGCCGCCTGCACCTCGGCGATGGCGCGGGTCTGCTCGACAGCGGTCGCCTGCCCCACCCGGCTGGGCGCGAGCATCTGCTGGACATCGGCGGTCATCGGTACTCCTCAAGCTTGCGGAACGCCCACGGGGGCAGGGAGATGTGCTCAATGCCGGCCGGCCGGCCCGCGCGGATGGCCTCGGCCTCGTAGCCCGGCCAGTTCCCGGACGCGGTGCAGTCGCGGTAGACCTCGATCGCCAGCCGGTTCAGCTCGCGGCCCACGCTGACGGACTCGGGTTCCAGTTCCGCGATGGTGATCAGGTACGGCGGGTCCTTCTCCTGGAACACGAACACGAACGCGGGATCGTCTGCCAGGCCGACTGCGCGGACGCCGTCGGTGTACCAGGGGTCCTGCTGGTGGTAGCCGAAGTTGGCGACCGACTTCGCGATAGCGGCGGGGCTCGCCGAGACGCAGCTCTTGTAGTCGGCCACGATGAGCCGCTCGCGGGCGCTGATGTCGGGCAGCCAGTCGAGCCGCGCCCGGCACTGCACACCGGTCGCCGGGTCCTGCCAGAACAGGGACTGCTCAGGCTTGCCCCGCTCGGGGTTGAACAGCGCCGACGCGACCGGGTGCCTGCGCAGCGCAGCGGCCATCGCCTTGACCTGCTCGTGCTCAGCGGCGAGAAGCGGCAGGAAACCCTCGGCGCGGGCCGCGTCACGTGCGTCCCTCGCCGCTTTGGTGCGCCAGTCATCCGCCTCAATGGTGACGATCTCCGCGCCCGCGCCGAGCACCAGCTTGTGCGCGGCACTGCCGAGCTCGAACATGTCTTTCGGCGGCGGCGGATTGTCGGCCTCGTAGCGGAACCGGGCAGGGCAGGACGGCGGGAGGAGCTTGCGCGCCCCGGTGGATGACAGGGAACCGCCCGGTACCGGATCGGAGTGGTAGACGTCCTCCGGCATGCCGTCGTAGACCCCGGCCTCAGTGACCGTCGCGGTGGCGGTGGTCACTGCGTACCGCCTTCCAGGCCGCGCACGAACTCCGCGGCCTCCTCGCCGCATTCGGCCAGTACCGTCCCGATCAGCCGCCCGGCCTCACCCGCTGCGCGCTCTGCTGCCAGCGCCTCCGCATCCCGGTGCGGGTGCTCGCATCCGGAGGCAAGCTCAGGGAAGGCCCTCTCGGGGGCGGTCAGCCCGTTCACCAGCCGGCCGTAGAGCCCCAGTGCCTCCTCCAGTTCGAGCGCGCCCGCCTGGACTGCGGGGCTTTCAGACACGGAGAGAGCGCGGCTCCATATCCCCCAGCAGTGCATGAGGACCGCGGTGTGCTCATCCGCCGGCGCGGCGGGCGCTGCCGCCGTGAACACCTGAGGCTCAGGTGCCGGCTGGCCGTGCAGCAGGGCGTCCCTGGCCTCTGTCGCGGCCTCGATCAGGTCATCGAGCCATTCAGTGCTCATCACGTCGGCGACGAACCAGTCGCCATCCGCCTCGGCACCGAGACGCAGCCCGGCCGCGGGGCATCCGCCGGCCCGCGTGATCCCCGCGAACGACGGCCGGCCGTGCAGCGCCTCGTGCCGGTAGAACAGGCTGGTCGCTCCCTCGACTGCGCGCAGGAACGCGCTCGGCTCGCTGCCCGGCTGCCCGTCCGGCGGACCGCTGTCCTGCGGCTCCTCGCTGATCACGGCGAACAGCTCGGTCTCCGGCTGGTCCGCCGGCTCGGGCCTTCCCTCGGGGATGGGCCGGATGTTCCTGATGCCGTCGCGGACCCGCTCCAGCAGGTCCGCCGTGTCCCCGCCGGAGGTGTCCGGCAGTCCTGCTTGCGATGCCCCGGTGAATGCAAGGACCGGCGCCGGCTGCGCCTGCTCGCCGGGGCTGGCCGGGACCTCGCCGAAGGCCGGGCAGGCATCCGGCGTGACCGGTGCCTGAGGGCGGCGGCGGGGGAGCCGCAGCCGGCGCCTCGGCTTCGGCTCAGGCAGGAGGGCGTGCCTGCCCGCTGTCGCGGCGCTCATGCGGCCACGTCCGTACCGGCCGGAGCCGTGACCGGCTCGCACACCCACTCGATGATCTCCACCGGCTTGACGACCTTGCGCGTCACGGCAGGGGTGACGATCTCCTCGACCTCGCGGTCCTCGGTGCCGGCCACGACCCGCTTGCAGACCGCGTCACGGTGGGCGCTCAGCTTGACGTGCCAGCCTTCCCACGTCCCGGTCATCTCGAAGTAGGCATCTCCCTCGCGCTCCCAGGTCCGCTTGTCCCACTTGCAGCGGCGGAACGCCCGGATGGCCGCGGCGATCCCGGCGCGCTCGTCCGTCTCGCCGAAGAAGTAGATGCCGACGCTGCGGTCGCGGACGTGCGGCATCGGGATGTCCGGGTGCCCCGCGACGAAGGCGAACAGGTCCGCGACATCGGCGGCGTACTGCTCGCGGGCAGCCCGGCGCGGGTCCGGCGGGGAGACTCTCCTCGCCGCGTCCTCTTCGAGCGCCAGCGCGTGCGCGATGTCTCTCTCGGCTGGCGTGATTGCTGTGCGGTCCACTGCGTATCCCTTTCCCTCGGTTACGATTGGCGGGTGGCGTATCCCGCCCGCCCCGCCCCGGCGATCTGACCCGCCGGGGCGAATCCTTCTCAGGCGGCTTTCCGCCGCCCCTGCCCGCGTGCCTGCTCGATCCGCTGCTGGATCTCCTCCACGCTGAGCGGGTGACCGGGGTAGCACGCCCGTTCCGCTGCTGCCCTGGTGCCGTGGACGGAGGCGTACTCGTGCAGGTCATCCCACGCGGCCCGGTACGCCGCGCCTGCTGCTTTCACTGCCAGGTCGTAACGGTCCCGGGCAGCGGGAGGGAGAGTGCCGCGGAAGGCGGTCATGCGGCACCGTCCAGGGCGGCCTGCGCTTCTTCCCACGTCTTGCTCAGGTCGCCGTGCACGGCGGCGATGAGGCTGTCGAGGTAGGCGGCGCGCTCCCGGTCCTTGCGCGCGTACCGCTCAGTAAGCTCCGCCATCTCGTGGGCGTACTTCATCAGCTCGCCGAGAGTGGATAGCTCGGTGAACTTGTCATCGGGGAAGAAATCGAAGAGGGTGAGCTGCTCGCTGCCGCTCCCGTTTGCGTGGCGGGTAAACTCGCGCGCCGCGTCCCTGGCTCGCTCGCCGCTGTCACGCGGGTCGAACGGCAGCGTGTCCGGGGGCGCCTCGACGGGCGGGAAACCGGCGCGGGCAAGTGCGTCCCAGTTGGCGAAATCCGTGAGCGCCTCACGGATTTGGGCTTCGCTCGGATAGGTCCGGGCGGCGCGCAGGCGACGCTGGATCTCCTGTTCGGTGAGCTTGTATCCGCCCGCCGCAGCCCGCCCGATCAGCTCTGCTAGTACGCCGTGCTTGAGGTTGCCGGCAGGAGTCGTCTTGGCGGGGTCGGTGAGAAGATCGCGGCCGAACGCCCACCGTTCCAGGACGCCACCGGTGTCGCTAGCGGCGATGTTCTTCTCGCGCCGCAGGAGGCGGGCGTACCTCATGCCGCCACGCTTTCCTTGGCGAGGCGGATGAGGGCGTCGGCGACAGTCTGCCCTTCGGTCATCAGAGGGCGCACCGCCCGGTAGAGGTCCATGAAGGTGCTGCGCTCCCGCTCGGCCGCCGCCCGCGCCGCCTCGATGTCGCTCTGGGTCCTGGCGAACAGCGTGACCTTCGCGCAATCCAGTTCCACGCCGTCCATCAGCGCGACCTCGGACGTGCGCCAGCGGCCGCGCTCGAGCATCGCGGCCGGGCAGGCGAGGGCGGTGGCCATTTTCCCGAGCAACTCAGGACTGGCGTTTCGGGTGCCGCGTTCGATCTCGCTGATCAGGCTGACGGTCACGCCGACCCGCGCGGCCAGTTCCGTCTTCGTCAGTCCCGCCGTCTCGCGCGCCCGCGTGACCGCCTCAGGCTCGTGATCGAGGGGGAATTTTGCTTTAGATCGCTGGGCCATGAGGCGAACCTAGTGCGTAGTGGTGCGAAGGTCAAGCGAACTTCGCACCACTACGCGGATGATGCATACTTGTGACCGGGAGTGGGTCCTAGACGCGAGTGCGAAGTTATGCGAAGGTGTGGCCCATGGACGCGCGCCCGGAACCGCCGCCAGAGGGCGTGCTGATCGCCGCAGCCCTGAAAGACGCCCGGATCTCGGTACGCGAGGCAGCCCGGCGGGCAGGCATCAGCGAAGGCTGGTGGCGGCAGGTCGTCAACGGCTACCAGAGCCTCAGCGGCGGCGCTTACGGAACCGTGCGGGCACCCGCCGAGACGCTCGCGCGCATGGCGCAGGCCGCCGGGGTGACCGCTGATGACCTGACCGCTGCCGGGCGAGCGGACGCAGCGGCCGAGCTGGACAGGCTGGGCAGCGGCGCGTCCGCAGGGCCGCCCGCCGCGCCGCCAGCCCCCTACCTGCCGCCTCACGAGGACATGACCCGCGATGACGTGGAGTTCTACGAGGACCAGGTGCGGCGGGACCTGGTACGGCACGGCACGGACGCCCCGCCGGAGGTGATCTTTCCCGGCAGCGAGCTGGAGCAGCGGATCTGGCGGGAACCGGGGATGCACCGGGAGACGAAGGTGCGGCTCATCGCGATCCGCCGGTTCGACCGGGCGCAGGCGGCGGCACTGGACCAGAGGGGGCGCACCGGGTCATGACCCGTTTCCGGCTATATCGCACCTAGTTCGCATCGTAACGGTTCAGTCACGAACTGTTGGCAGTATTGCCCGGTTCCCATCATATGAGAAGAATCACAGCGTGGCTGGGGGGGAACCAGCCCGCTAGCGAGGCTGGAGGCGCGTCAGGGAACGCGCAGAGGGGACGGGCCATGCAAGGCGCGGCGAAGCAGGATGAAGCAGCAGCGGGCACAGGCCGGGACCAGGGCGTCCTCGCCGAACTGGGGCGCTGCCTCCGCGACACCAGGACAGTCCTGGCAAGGATCGGCCGCGACCCCCGCAACAGCCTCGCCATCGCCGAGCTCATCCACTTCGGCCATCGCATCGCCGACCTCGACGGGCCGCTCCGGTCCGCGCCGCACCTGATCGCCATCGGCGAGGAACGCGAGCGGGACCGGGCCGCGGCGCAGGCCCGCCAGCGTGCCCGCCACGCGGCACCCGGCAAGCGCCTGCTCCGCGCCGTCCCGGTAGCGGCAGCGGCAGGCGCGGCACTCAAGACCGCGTTCACCGCGGTCACCGCGCACCGGGCCGCTACCGCGTCGCTGGCTCTCGCCGCTTCCGTGGTGACCGCTGGGGGCCTCACCCTCGCAGTCCAGCCGTACCAGACGCAGACGGTGCCGCCGCAGCCTGCGGTCACCCAGGCCGCGGCCCTGGCCCCCGCCGCCGCGTTCCCGTCGGCTGTGCCCGCCGTGGTCACTCACAAGCGCAGGCACCGGCCGCGCCGCGCCGTGACCTCGCCGGCCCCGCAGCCCTCCACCGCGCCGCCGCCGAGTTCCCCGCCGCCGTCCCCGTCCGCCTCCCCCTCTCCCGGCGTCCTGGCTGTCTCATCCCCGGTGCTCCAGCTCGAGGGCGGCACCGGGGAGGTGGCCCTCACCGCGCAGGGGGGCCAGGTGTCGTGGGAGGCGTCCGCCCCTGGGTGGGTGTTCCTGTCGCCGGCCTCGGGATCCCTGGCGGACGGGGAGACGGTCACGGTCACGGTGACGTGCCACCGTGAGGGTCCTGGCAGCGCCGTGGTCACGTTCGCGCCGGGGGTCGCCGTGCAGGTCACGTGGGGCGGCTGACGGAAGGCGAGGCGTTCAGTAAGGCTTGACCGCGACCCCGCATAGCGCGTAGCTCGGCGCGTCAGACGGCGCGGACTCTCTCCACCCGGGCCGCCATCCCCGCGCGGGCACCACGCCCGGCTTGAGCACGTCCAGGCCGGAGAACCACGTCTCCACCTCGCCGGCACTGTGGTTCCACACGCTCCCGGCTGTGTAGACGCCCTGGATCGCCTCCCACAGCTCCGGGTCATCGCACCGGGCGACGGAGACGACCAGGACGCTGCCGGGCGCGAGCCGGGCCGTGATATCCCCGGTGATCCGCCGCGCCTCGGAAGCGCCGCAGAAGTGGAGCACCATGCCCAGCACCACGCAGCACGGCTCCTCGAGGCCGATGACGGCGCCTACGGCCGGGTCCGCGAGGATCGCGCCGGGATCGCGGATGTCGCCGGGTACCGCCGTCACCCCGGTGCCGGACAGCAGCGCCTGGGCGTGGGAGACCGCGACCCGGTCGATGTCGGCATAGACGACGCGGGCATCCCCGATGACGGCCCGTGCCGCCGTGTGCGTGTCGGTGACCTGAGTGACCGTCCCGTCCGGCATGGGGACGGCGCCGCCTGCGGGGAGGCCGGAGCCGAGGTCGAGGTACTGGGCGATGCCCCGCTGGCGTGCGCACCAGGTGACGGCCCGTTCCAGGAACTGGCGGTTCCGCACGGCCATCTCGCGGGGCACCGGGAGATGGCCCGGCTGCGGCGGGCCGAACAGGGCTTCGACCTGCTGCGCCATTTCCCGGTCGGCGGCGAAGTTGTCTTTCCCGCCGAGCCAGTAGTCCCAGACCCTGGCGATGTTCGGCTTGCTGGTGTCGATGCCGGGTTCATGGGCGGGCATGATGCTCCTCTCGCTGGTGCCTGCGGCCCGTGCCGGGCGGAGGCTGGACCCGTGGCGGCCGGGGGGCATGCCGCCGTGTCCTTGCCGTCTCGCCCGGCACGGGGGGTCCCGCGCCGGGAGCGCTCCGGGACTAACGGCATCCCTCATGCAGCGCCCGGCGCGGGCTCAGCGCCGGCGCGGAACCAGGTGCGGCAGGAGCGGCCGAGCCACCACCGCACCAGTCGCGTGCCGCCGGCGCCGTCCGGTTCGTGCCGCGTTCGCTCCGGCGCGGGCCGGGTCAGCCCGCGCCGCGCTGCACGCCCCCGGACGTCTTCACTTGTAGCCGGTCCCTCCGCAGTCCGGGCACGGGAGTGACACCGGCTCATCAGGCCTCTTCGACGACCAGTCCGGGTTCGCGATGATCCCGCCGCCGTGGCAGCGGGTGCAGTCGGGCTCACCGACCTTCGCCATGCTCCTGGTCCCTTCTTCTCGCTGCGGTCCTCTTGCGGCCGTGCCGGGCGGCCGGAGCCGCGCACCCCGTCCAGGCGCCCGTCCTTCCCTCCGGTACCCGGCACGGCCTGAGGCGGTACCGCAGGGGGCCCCGCAAAACAGGCCCGGTACCGCCTTTCTCACCTCCCGAATGAGCGACGGGAGGAAGTTTTGATGTGGCCGCGCTGGCGGCTGGGGACCGGGCTGGGAGCTGGAGCGTCTCGCTCCCGCCCGGAACCGCCAGCGCGGCGGCACGGCAGCGGCCCGGCACGCCCGCCAGGACATCGGGCCAGCCGCCGTGGTCCTCCCGCTACCGGTACGGCGGGGCCGTGTACCTCCGGTCAGCCGCGATCCTCGTGGCGCACGGGTCCTGCCGGCACGCTGCGCCGAGCCGCCCGCACCCGGAGCATCCGGCGGTTACCCCGACGTAATGGTCGAGGAGCACGCCGTCAGCCCCGCCTGCGCACGTCATCACGGGCGGCGGGTCATCCATCCCGCACCCCAGGCACCTCGGCGCGCCGCTGACCGTCACGGCGCGGATATCGAGCCTGCCGGCCGTGATCCGGGCACCGCCGAGCCGCCACGTGCGCCGCCACGCCCTGACGGCGACCAGGACCCCGCCACTCACTGCCCCGCCTCCGCTGCCTCGTACCCGGCCGTGACGCTCGTGGCGTACGCCTGCACTTCAGAGCGCAGGTAGCGGCGCTGGCCGCCCGGTGTGCGGTGCACGGTCAGGGGCAGGCCGCCGCGGAGCACACGGTGACCCAGCGTGTCCGTCTTGATGCCGAGCAGCCCTCCCGCATAGGCGGCGCATATCGCCGGCTCGACGGCGGCAATCTGGCTGCTGGTCATGCGGGGGCTCACGCGGGCACCGCCACCGGGCCAGGCACAGCCGCGTCCCGCAGCCGCCGGGCAAGCGCCTCGATCGCGGCCCGCGACTTCGCGCCGAGCGGACGGCATGCGCGCTTCTTCCGCCGCCGCATGAGAAGCCACAGCACGATGCAGATCACGGCGGCAGCCCCGTTCGGGACGCCTGCCACGCCCCAGGTGCGCACGCTGACTGCCGCCAGCAGCGCCGACACGACCGCGTTCGCCACCGCGACCAGCAGCAGGCCGGCTTCGCCGCCTCTCACTGCGCAGCCTCCCCCGGGTACCGGGCGTCCAGCTCGCCGCGCAGCTCGTGCAGGTCCCTGGCCCGGACCGGTCTCCCGCCGCTCAGCGGGTAGGCGACCGGGCACTGGGCTTTGGCCAGCACCACGACATCATCGTGGGTCTCGCGGAACCTGGCCAGCCATTCCAGGTCGTCCGCCGCGGCCTCGCCGCGGCTCACGGCGCGCGCGGTCACAGCCGCTCCCGGCGGTCGAGAGCTTCGCGGAACAGCGCGTTGAGGCCGTCCGCCGACCAGGCCGTGAACTCGCACCCGTCGCCGCCGCGTTCCCGGCCTTTCCACAGCACGCCGTCCGGGGACATCTCGGTGCGGATGTCCTCGAACCAGTCGCCCCACGCCAGCCTCAGCGCGGCCAGCGCGTCCAGGTCCGCCTCGCGGCGGGCCTCCTCGGCTTCGAGGACGCGGAGCTGGCGGCCGATCAGGTCCCGCTGCCCCTCCGGTGCCTCCGCCATCTCCCGCAGGACCATGACGCGCTCATCCGCGAGCTGGCCGGCGGTCATCGTCTTGTAGTCGGCCGCGAGGCCCGACAGGGCCTCTGCGACGCTGTGCAGCCGGGCCGGGGGCGTCATGATGCATCCCGCGGCGGCAGCCAGTCCAGCATCGCGTGCCTGCGTTCCGGCAGGCGCCCGCCGGGCCGGCCGACAGGTTCGCGGAGCGGCCCCGGCGGACTCTCTCCCAGCGCCTCCCGGACCCGGCGCAGAACCGCCAGGCCAGTTTCCCATCTGACTGCCTGCCCCCCGGCAGCATCTCCCCAGGCTGCCCCTGCCATCTGCGTCTCCCTTCTCAGCCAGCCGTGCCGGCGTGCTGTAGCCGTCTATAGCCTGCCCTGGCGATATGTAGCCTGCCCCGGGCGTCTGTGCTGGTCAGCGGCTCTCTATCGTCTAGGGCATGACTGAGCGTGACGGCCCTCGCTACGATCCGCACGGCGCGCGGCTGGTCTATGCCCAGATCGCGGACGACATCGCGGGCAAGATCGCCCGCGGCGTCTACACCGAGCGGATCCCCTCCCTCGACGGCATCGTCCAGGAATACGGATGCGCCAGGATGACCGCCCGCCGCGCGGTGCGCGAGCTGCGGGACCGGGGCCTGGTCGAGACCGTCCAGGGGAAAGGCTCGTTCGTCATCAGCCGTTAACACGATTCCCTCCCGCATCTGCTCGTGGTGATCCCGTCACGGAGACAGTTCACATCATGAGATTCGCATGCGATAGTGATCGGCATGGAGTAGACGGGAGCACATCGGAGCACGGAATGCTCCGCCCCCTCTTGTGCTGCCGCTGGGACGCGAATGGTGTGCGCGATGCCCGGGATAGACGGCGCTAGCCTGCGCGAATGGCGCAGGTCACGAGGCTGGGATGAGCCGAGGCTGGCGAGGGAGGTCCGCGAGGCTGCCCGCAGGCGCGGCGAGAGCTGCGCTGTCCAGCACGGCCTCGTCAAGATGATCAAGGCGTGGGAGCGGGGCGACCACCGCATCTCCGAGCGGTACGAGCTGCTGCTTCACGGGCTCGGGTACGGTAGCCCCCCGGAGGGCCCGGCCAGACGCGCCGTGCTCGCGGGAGGCGCGGGAGGCGCGATGCTGGCATTCGCTGACACGCTGCTGTTCGGCGGACCCGATGACAGCGGCGCGCGGGTGGCGCGTGCCGTCCGGCATCCGGCAGGGATCGACCAGGAATCGGTGGACTCGCTCGCGGGCGTCCTGGCCGCCCAGCGGCGCACCGAGGACTCGATAGGTGCCAGGGCCGTCACTGCGCCCGTGCTCGCCCAGCTCGCCGCCATCGAGGATCTCGTCAAGGACGCGCGCGGCCCGATGCGCCGGCCGCTGATCGGGGTCGCCCAGCAGTGGGCCCAGTTCAGCGCCTACCTGAAACGGGACGCGGGCGACCGGGCCGGGGACGCGGCCCTGCTGTCCCGTGCGCTGGAATGGGCAACCGAGGCGGGCGACGTGACGATGATCGCGACCGCGCTGACCCAGCGCGCCGCGTTCGCCCTGGAAAGCGGGGAGCTGGGGACGGCCATCGGGCTGGCGCAGGCAGCCCGGAGCGACCGGAGGGCGGCCAGCGGGCAGCGGGCCTACGCCTGGGCCACCGAAGCGCGCGCCCACGCCATGGCAGGCGACGCAGGCGCGGCGGAGCGGGCCATCGGGCAGTCGCTGGAATGCGCCGGAGACCTCACGCCGCCCGGCTCGCGCAAACCATGGCTGTACTGGATGAGCCCGGAATATTTCCAGTGCGCCAGCGGCATCGCCCTGGTGCCCCTGGCCAGCGACCCGCGTCACCGCCGCCGGGCCGTCGCCGCACTGGAGGAAGGGCACGGGGCCCTTCCGGCGGACTACCGCGCTTCGGCGTGGACGGCAGTGAACCTTGCTCACCTCGCTGCCGTGCACGTCCGCGGCGGGGACCTGGACGCGGCAGCGGACGCGGCGATGCGCGGGGCAGCGATAGCGCGCGCCACGGCATCAGCGCGGCTGGCAGTGATGCTGGAGTGCGTCAGGCGCAGGATGGAGGCGGCGGTACCGGGCCATCCCCTCGCGGACGAGCTGGGCCGTGCGCTGGAAGCCGTGCCCCTGTTACGATCCTGCTTACGCACACCGCGTCAAGACGCCCCCGCCGGTCCGCGACTGGCGGGGGCGTCTGCTGCCTCAGCCGCCGGCGGCGGGCACCTTCAGGCCGGCGGTCATAGCCGCGAGGCCCCTGCCTGCCCGCCCCCGCCACATTCAGGTAACGGATAGTGCGCGCCGGTATCACCGCCGCGTCCCGCCGCGTCTGGTTATGCGTATCCGCGCATAACTACGCCAGAGGGAGAACGGGAATGCCGACGTGGAAGGTACCGGCCGTGATCGCCGTATGCGCGGGACTGGCCGGGTGCGCCAGCCTCGCCGGCTCCAGCACGCCCGCGAGCCAGGTGAGCGCCAGCGCGAGCGCCCCGCCGTGCACCACGGCGGCCTGCGTGATCACCGAGATACAGGACACCCTGGTGGGCACGGCAGCAAAGGACGGGGCGGCGTTCACCAAGTTCACCTGCTCTCCCTCCTCGCTCAAGGTTTCAGCCGGCCCCACCTACACGGTGAAGTGCACGGCCTACTACTCGGACGGCATGACCGCGAGAGGCACCGGGAACTGGCTGCTGAAGACCGGCGACGTGACGTTCGTCCCGTCGGGCGCCTAGCCGGCCCGGCACAGCCCGCCGTCCGGTATATGTACCTTCCGTGACCCGGCGTGCAATCGTCCTGCTGATCGCGGTGCTCGGCATCTGGCACCTGGCCTCCTCGCCGCGCCGCCCGCCGGAGCCTCCCGCCGCCGGGGTCACCGCAGAGGAGGACCCGCCGGCCGGGGCGGGCATCCTCAGGCTGGCTGCCGTGCCGGCCTGCTACATCGCGCTCCTCGCCGCAGCAGTCGCCGGCTGGAAACTGCTGCGCATCCCTGATCACGGGTCAGAGACACTCTGGTTCTGCGCCGGTTTCCTGGCACTGTCCGGGTACGCGACGGTGAAGGTCACGTCCTGGAGTGCCGGGTGAGCCCCGGTTATGCGCTCCTGCCGCTCTCGCGCTCGCCGTCACCTGCGGGAGGTCCCAGGACCCGGGGGGTTCCGGAGTCCCGGGGACTCAGGGGCGCGGGGGTTCGGCTTGGCCTGCTACGACTTCGGCGAGGTAGTTCGGCGTGTACCGATCGGGCCGCGTCCATCCGCTGACCTCGACGCCGAAGTCCTCGGCCATGGTGCCGGCTGCTGCCTTCTGCGCGCCGGCCACGTCGTCTGCGGCGACGGCCGGGTAGGAGCACACCAGGTCGGTCCCGGCGCGGAGGACCCACGCCTCAGCGTCCGCCGGGTCCTCCCAGCAGAGCCAGTATTCGGTGATCATGACTTATCTCCTGTGCTCTGCACGGTCTGGATCCGGTCCGCCTGCTCGCGGTAGGCGGCGAGCGCCTCGTCGAGTAGTAACTACCGCAAGTCTCAGCCGCGAAGTAAGGCCACTGTCACCCCGGAGTAAGTGAGCTGTAGCCGAAATGGGCCAATCATCGCGGAACCGTGAATCCGTCACGCCAGCCCCGAGCCCCGCCAGCCACGCACCCCATCCGCGTCCCCAGCCTGCCGCCATGCCTGCCCAGGCCAGGACTGCCCCGGCCGGGACGCAGGCGGCCCCGCCGATGATGACCGCATTCAGGTGGAAGGTGATGCTCACGACGGGGAGCCTAGTTCGAGATCCTGCACCGGGGGCAGGAATCCCCGCCCGGCGTGGCGGTCCACCCTGGCGGGAGCTGCGGCTCGCCGAAGTCCACCTCGGCCGCGTCCCCGCAGCCGTCGCAGCGGACAGCCGCCGCCGTGACCGCGCCGGGCTCGATCTCCGGCAGGCTCGCCTTGAGCTGGCGGAAGCGTTCTGCGGTGTCTGCTTCCCCGTCCGCTATCTCAGTGGTCAGGGTCGCGTCGCCGGTCGCCTTGTCGATCGTGAGACGCTGGATCTCCCTCACGGTTTCGAGCCCGGCTCTCCGCACAGCCGGGAGTCGTGAGCGCGCATCTGGACCCACTCCCACGTCTTGAGCGCTTCCTGCCGTAGCGTCTGCCCTGTGTCGTGGTTGTGATGGCCTTCGAGGCAGGCTACCGAGCCGAGCACGTTCCGCATCAGGCATTCCTTGTGGGCGTGCCGGATCGAGGACCCTTCGAGGGTGTGGCACGGCGTCGCCTGCCCGCTGTCGCCTGCCGCCTCGTCGAACAGCTCGTCGCAAAGCAGGCAGGACTCACCGGACGGGAACGGCTTGCGCATCTCCTCGATCAGCCGGCCGGCCTCGTCGTAGCAGACGTAAGACCACCAGGGTTTGCCGAACCATCCCCAGTTGGCGCGGCGGACCTCAATCGGCATGTCGTCAACTGGCGTCTTAGGCTCACTCATGCCGGCCATTCTCCGCGTCCCTCCGCCCATCGCCGGAAATTCTCCTCGATCGTGCCTTCCGCCGGGTCCCTCATCGACGCGAGCGCCCTGACGGCCTTCTCCGGTGTGGGGTCATCCTCGGACCAGCCGGGACGGGGGTCCCACCCGCCGTGCTCGATCACGTACCTCATGATGCGCCCCCGTTCTCGCGGGTCATCCTGCGTACCGCCTCGATGGCGTCATGCGCGCGCTGCACCGGTTCCTCCAGTTCAGCAGCCAGTTCCTCGGCGGTGAGCGTACTGCTCGCCGCCTCGTCCATCAGGTCCCCGAACGGCATCCTGGTCCGGATGGCCTCCGGCCGAAGCCACGTGCCGCGTGCCGCCGCGGTGAGCCTGGCGATCTCAGCCTCGTCGGCGACACCGTAGAGCGCGAGCATGGCCTGGACGTCGGTCACGCTGACCGTGTTCGTCCCGTTCTCGACCCGGACGAACTTCGACGACGACCAGTCCAGGCCTGCGGCTGCCTGCTTCTGGGTCAGCCCGGGACACGCCGGAAACCCGGCCGCCCGTTCTCCTCCCGCTCGATCCGCCGCCCCATCTCGACGAGCTGGTCCTCGCAGAACGCCCGTGCCGCCTGTACCTCCACGGCCTCGCGGAGCCGGGCGAGTTCGGCGAGGATGCCGGCGAGCTGCCCGGCCAGATTGTCCTCGGGCGGGCGCGTACGATCGCTTACCACGGTTCCGGGCCTCTCTCTGCGGGGTCGGGTTCCCAGGCCGGCCGGGGTGTTCTCAGCACCTCGGCCGGCTGCTTTTCACGTCAGGTCCAGCGCTCCTCGCGCGCCATCTGCTCGGCTTCGGGATCAAGCTGGCCGGGGGACTCAGCGGTCACGCCCATGGCGATCAGCGCCTCGCGGAGTTCTGCGAGCGTCATCGTCACGCCGCCTTCCGCACCGCGTTGAGCACTCGCACGGCAGCCACGTGGTAGCACGGCCGCTCGTGCATCCCGGCGGGGCATGTGCACATGGCGCTGTGCACCAGGTAAGTCACGTCCCCGCTGCTGCTGCTCGCCCTGTAGACGCCGGGCCGGGAGGTGGGCACGAGGCCGCCGTCCGCGATCAGTTCCGCAGCCTTGCCGCGCTGAGCCAGGGTGAAGCCGGCGAACGCGGTCTCGATGGCGGCCTTGCGGATCCGCGCCAGGCAGCGCGGGCCGTAGCCTGCGGCTACCGAGGCCGGGGCGGTCAGCTTGCGCCCGCAGCCGGGCCGGAGGCACCTGGCGGTGCGGCATTCTGCGGTATTGCTCATGAGTCCACTGTAGGGCACACTGTAGCCACAGTCAATCCACATGAGAGGATATGCCGTGAGCGACAGAAAGGCTTACGCCGTGCCCCAAGAAGGAACCCCGATCCGGCGCATCCGCATGGATGACGACCTGTGGGAACGACTAGAGCAGGCAGCCAAGGCAGCCGACCCGGACTCGAACCGGACGGCCCTGCTGCGGAAGTTCGCGCGCTGGTACGTCGGCGACATCGACGACATGCCGCAGCGCCCAGCCGCCCCGAAGATCCGCGACGGCAAGACACGGGCATGACCCCGCTGGCCGGAGTTACGATGCCCTCATGACCGCCCAGCCCGAAGACGCCCACGAGATCATCCACCTAGGCGGCGAAGCAGCGGTGATCGTCCCGCTTGAGGAATACCGCACCCTGAAAGCACTCCGGGACAACGCCACCCCGGACGCGATCGAGCTGGCCGAGATGGACGCCGCCATCGCAGAGCACCAGGCATGGGAGGCGGCCGGGGCACCTGGCGGCTACCTCACCCACGAGGAAGTCATGGCCGAACTGCTGACTGAGCCTCAGCCGTGAGAGTCCTGTGGCTCACCCGGGCAAAAGAGCAGGCCCGCGAGCACATGCACGACCAGGCCGCGCTCCGCGAGCTGAACGCCGCCGTCACCGCTTTAACACAGGACCCGGAACCGCCTGAGGCTTTCGTTCGCGGCGAGTACCGCAGGCTCCGCGCCGGAGACTGGCGCATCCTGTACGAGTTCCGGGGCGACCTGATTATCGTCGTCAGGGTAGACCGCGCCAGCTAAGCGGCCGGGCGGTCGGTTCCCGACTTCCGGACATCCCGGGACACGACTGGTCCTGACCCGGGGGTGTCCGTTTTGCCCGTTGGTCGGTTTCCGGCCTGCAATCGGTCCGCAGCTATTCGGGCCTGGGGTTCTCAGGCTCGCCGGGGCGGCGCGGAGGTTCGTTCGACTCTCCGGCCATCCACAGCAGCCATTGGGTGAATCGCTCCTCCATGGTGGAACCATCCCGGTGAACCGCTTCTTTGGCGCGCATGTAGAGGTCCCGGTCGGGCCGTAGCGGCGGCCGGAAAGTGCGCCTGTGTCGGTCTGCCATGTTGCCGACAATCATCGCATGATCCGCTTGCATGATGGCCCCGGCTGCCGTACCGTGAATGTGGGCATCCCACACGGAAGCCGCGACCGTCCTGGTAACTCGACTACCAGGAACAAGGCGGGGCATGGCCAGCGACTCGACCGCGGCCATGCCCCTTGGCCCAGCCTGCTAAGGAGGCCGGACCCATGGGTCATCATGCCATCACGCAGCTCTGGCTCAGCAGCCTCACCCGCCGCGCCGCTGCCTTCCTCGCCGCGGTCTTCAAAGGCCCGTGGTGCCTCGGATGCGACTGCTGCGGAACCACCCTGAAGAAGGGCCGCCGTACCCGCTGGTTCCTGACCCGTGAAGCAGCAGACCGCGCTGGTCTCGAAGCCGGCTGGCAGACCGCGGCGGGCAGGAGCGATTCCGAGATCTGCCCCGCCTGCCTGGAGCAGCGGGGCCAGGCGGTCACTTTCTCTCAGGACACCCCGGCCGGTGAGTCATGAGCCTCCCCGCCTGGAGCTGGGCAGACCGCGCCGCGTGCAAGGGCACCGACCCGGACGCGGCATTGTTCTTCGGGCTGGACGGCGAGCGCGGCCCCGAGCGGGATAAGCGCGAAGCAGCGGCCCGGACAGTCTGCGCGCCGTGCCCGGTGCGCATCGCCTGCCTGGACTACGCCATCGCCAACGCCGAGCGGTACGGCACGTGGGGCGGATTCAGCGAGGACGAGCGTGCCGCTGAGCGCCGCCGCCAGATGCGCCGCGCCGCCAGGAAGCAGGCAGCGGCATGATCCGCGTCCTGCTCGCCGCCATGCTGGCCGCAACCGGCCACGCAGGGGCATCGGTACTCGTCGCCGTCCTCGTGATCGCGGCCCGGCTGGCCAGGGTCCTGCTGCCGGTGCTGCCCCAGCTGGCCGTCGCCGTTCCCGCAGTCGCGATCGTCCTGACCGGCCTCCTGGCGTTCCGGGCCGTCAAGGGATGGCCTCACCTCGCGGCGGTGGCCGGATGACCGCCAGCGGCCCGCAGAACCTGCCCGCCGTCCCTGGCGAGTCCGGCGCGGACGAGATCGTCGACGGGGTGATCGTCGACGAGCCGCCCGGCGTTGACGGGCCGGCGGCCGGCGTCGCCGCCGTCATCCGGGTTATCGTGCGGCCTGAGCACGCCAAGTCGGCCGGCCGTCACCTGGCCTACATCCCGCTCGGCTTCGCCGTCATGTGCCGTCGCCTGTGGGACAGCCGGACGACAGCCCGCTACGAGCGGTTCATCCGGGCAGCCGAAGCGGCCGGGAACCACGAGGCCGCGCTGGAGTGGGACGACCAGACGCAGACGTTCCGCCGCGACCGGCACCAGCGCCGCGTCGACATGATCGAAGTGCCCGTCCGGGTGCTGCTGATGCTCCCGAAGATCGGCATGGGCCTGCTCGGCGTTCTTCTCTGCCTCGGCATCATGCTGGCTGTCGCCACGGGGCACGTCTCCGAGGTCGCCGTCCCGGCCAGGGTGCTCGCACGGATCGTGTTCTGGACGGGACTCGTGCTGTCGGTGTCCTGGGGTCCGCTCCTGCTCTCGCTGCCCTGGATAGCCCTCGGCGCGCTGTGGTGGACCGGCCGGGCGCACGCCAACGCGAACCTGACCGGCTGGCTGGTGCCGGATAAGGACGAGGAGGACGCCGGCATCGTGGTGACGGCGGACACGATCGTGCTGGCCCTCCAGAACCTGGACAAGATCCCCGCGCTGAAGAAAGCGTTCAAGGACGGCTGGCGGCCAACATTCCACACGCTGCCGGTCAAGGACGGCCGAGGCTACTTCACGGTGTTCAGCGTCCCGCTCGGCGTCACCGCCGGGATGGTCGCCGACCAGCGGCCGGTGCTCGCCCGCAACGTGCACCGCGCCGAACCGGAGGTGTGGCCGACCGACGCCGAGAAATCCGGTCAGGGGCCGGCAGGCACCGTCGCCATGTGGATCGCCGACCCCGGCGTCCTGTCCAAGGCCGCGCCGGAGTACCCGCTCATGCACGAAGGCACCGCCGACGTGTTCACGGGCGTGCCGGGCGGGGTGGTGGCGCGCGGCGACGGCCTCCTCATCCCGGTCGTTGGCAACAACTTCGTGGCCGGCGGCCAGATGGGCCAAGGGAAGTCCAACGCCTGCCGCGTGCTCATGCTCGGCTGCGCCCTGGATCCGCTCGCCGTGCTGGACGTTTTCGTGTTCGCGAACAACGGCGACTTCGACGCGTACGCGCCCCGGCTGCACATCTACCGCAAAGGCGTCGAGGACGACGTGGTCCTGGCCGCCCTCGGCCGCCTGCACCAGCTGTATGGCGAAGTCGGCCGGCGCGAGCAGCGTCTCGCGGACCTCGGCGCGAAGAAGGTCACCCGCGGACTGGCGCAGGAGCACCCGGACCTGCGGCCGGTCATCGCCCTGTTCAGCGAGTGCCATGAGCTGTTCGGCCACCCCGAGTACGGCGAGGAAGCCGCCGACGTGGCCACCAAGACAATCAAGCGGGCGCGGAAGACCGCCGTCTCCCTGGGGTTCGACACCCAGAGCAGCCGCAAGGAAGCCATACCGCCGAAGCTGGTCGAGCTGGTCAGCGTCAACGCGTGCTTCTACGTCAAGACCTGGCGCTCCAATGACGGCTTCCTCGGCGACGGGTCGTTCGCCGCGGGCATCCGCGCGACCGAGCTGCGGCCCGGCCGCGACCGGGGCACGTCGGTAATCACCGGCGTGTCCGAGGCGCAGTTCGAGCTGCTCCGCTGGTATTTCGTGGAGGTCAACGACGACACCGGCTATGACGCGGCGGCCGAGGTGATCGGCCGCGCCATGGCGAGCCTCGCGCCCGGCACGCGCCTGACATCAGGCGAGCCGCTGCCCGAGATCGAGCGCCGCGACCTCCTCGACGACCTGGACGAGGTGCTCGAATACGAGCGGGTCAAGCTGGCCGACTTGCCCGCGCTGCTCCGCGAGCTGGCCGGGGACTGGGGACCGTACCGGAACCTGACCGGCACCCAGCTCCGCGAGCTGCTTGATGACCTGGACGTGCGGACCACGAACGTCGGGAACGTGCCGAGGCTCGACCCGGCCGACCTGCGCCGTGCGCTGGCCGGAAGGGGTGAGTTAGATCGCGCCCCTCTACCCGGAACAGGCCCTGCGGGCACCTGCGGACGGGGACCTAACCCCGCCTAACCCGTCTAACGCGACCTAACTTCTGCAGGTCAGGGACCTGCGGGCAGCGATCGCCCCCACCTAACGAGGGGGTTAGAAAACTAACCCCCGCACCCGTGAGCTAACCCGGGAGGATCACATCCGGTGCTGTCGAGGACCGTCAGGCGGGAAGCCCGCAAGCGGATCGGGAACCCTCTGCGCGAAGCGGTGCGCCGCGCCGCCGAGCAGTGGTGCCCTGAATGCCAGAAGCGCGTCCAGCCATTCCACCTGTGCATGGTCAGGACCGATTTCAGGCAGCGCAAGGCGGAAGCCGGACGGCAGGTCAGGCGCGGCGGAGGCCCGGAAACTGCCAGGGGCGGCCGGCGGGACGCGCGCACGGCGCACGACTACCAGACCTGTCCTGACCGCGGCTGCCCGCGCCCGCTGTGCCGGGCGTTCCGCGAAGGCCAGCTCGCCTGCCCGCTACCTCACCAGGGGTGATGTCTTGAACCAGCACAGGAAGGAGCGCAGGTCATGAGCTGTCCCGGCTTGCACTGCCCTGGCTGCTCAGAGGGCCAGTCGCTCGGCATCCTCGGCACAGTGGCGGTGGCCGTCATCATCGCCGATGAGACAGTCCGGTGGGCAGCCGACCGCATCTGGTGGATCGGCGGCACGGCGGCGGCATGTTTCGCCCTGTCGGTGGCCGTGACCATGTGGCTCGAAAGACGCGCCGATGCCCGCGGAGTCCGGTACGCCGAGCTGCACGGCATCGCGTCGCGCGCCGACGTCGAGGAGCTGACCCCGGCCGGGGTCGCGTGGCTGGCGAGCCGCGAGCAGCCGCGCGCCGCACTCGGCGTCCGCGAGGTGCACTTTCACTTCGGCGGCCTGAGCGCCGATGAGCAGGCCCACATCATCCGCACCACGCTCGCGGGGCACCCCGCTCCCGGCCCGGAGGAGATAACCAGATGAAGCTGTTCCGCAGGCGCGGCGTGCCTGCCAGGCCCGACTACATGACGCAGGCAGAGCACCTCCAGGAGGCCGGACGCCTGGCCTGGGTCATTGACGACGTGATGCAGTCCCGCGCGAAGCGCAGCCTCGGCGATGTGATCGCGCTCGCCCGGCTGCACCTGGAGCTCGCCCAGGTCGCGCGGCACAACGAGGGCACCCGCCTGGATGCCCCGCTACCAGAAGGAGAAACCCCATGTCACTGCCGGAAATGACCCCGGAGCAGCGTGCCGAGGCGCTGCGGAAGGCCGCCGAGACGCGCAGGCTCCGCGCGGCCGAACTGGAGAAGGTCCGCAAGGGCCAGATCACTGTCACCGACGTGCTCGACAGCGGCGACTCGCTGCTGCTGCCGGTGCCCGTGCGCCGGCTGCTCCTCGCGGTTCCCGGCATCGGCCCGGCCAAGGCGGACGCCCTGCTCGACGCGATCGGCGTCAGCGCAGAGTTCCGCAAGAAGCGCCGCGTTCAGGGCCTCGGCGAGGTCCAGCGCAAGGCGCTCCGCGAGCGTCTCGCAGCCTGACCTGTCCCCCGTCCCGCATCCGCCCGGTCCCGCTTCCGGGCGGATGCGGGACCATCGCACCGAGAGAGGTAAGCCCAGCATGACGCCCCCGGCCGCCGCCAACGGCACCCATGTCCTGACGCCGGAGTTCGTCGCGCTGCTGCGGCACCGGGAGCTTGCGGACGCCACTGCCGCAGCGACAGCGGACGCGCCGCAGCCGCGGCGGGAACCGCCATCGCTGTGGCGCCGGCAGCACCTTGACGGCGACACGGTGATCCGCATCGTGGCGGCTTCGGCAGTGCTCGGTGTCGCCGTCATCGCGGCAGTGGTCAGCTACTCGCATATCTACGACCTGGCCCGCCATCATGGCGAGTCGGGAACCGCCGCCAGGCTCCTGCCGGTGTCGGTTGACGGGCTGATCGCGTCCGCCAGCCTCGCGCTCTTGCATGCCGCCAGGAACCGCATCGACGCGCCGTGGATGGCGTACCTGATGCTGTGGCTCGGTGTCGGCGCCACGATCGCCGCCAATGTCGGGTTCGGGCTGCCTGCGGGCTGGCTGTCGGCCGTCATCGCCGCGTGGCCCGCCGCCGCGTTTGTCGGGTCGGTGGAGATGGCGCTGATGCTGGCCAGGAACAGGCGCCGGGCCGCCGCGGACTCTGGCGGGAACGGATGCCGCAAGCCGCGATGGCGGCGAAGATGGCGGGGACAGTGCGCCTGCCGCGCCGTGCCGGATGCGGACCCTCCGGCCGCCGCCCCTCAGCCGCCATCGCAGCCAGCCGCCGCCGCCCCTCAGCCGCCAGTCCGCGCCCGCAAGCCGGCACGCAAACCCGCCATGTCGGCTGCCGCCAAATCCGCCAGGGCGGATGCGGAACTGGCCGCCAGGCCGCACCTGACCAACGCTGAGATCGCCAAGCGCGCCGGAGTGTCGGAACGCACGGTGGAGCGCCGCCGCGAGGCGGCACGGAAAGCTGCGACAATCGGATCGTGAACCGGCACCATCAGACCGCGCTTGACTGGCACTGCCGCCTGTCGGTGGAGACGATGCACCCGAGGTTCTCGCGGCGGCTCTCCTCGGGCCTGTCTGTCGTGCTCACCGTGAACAGCGGCTACGAATGAATGCTCCTGGAGCTGGGCGGTCCTGTCTGGCATGCGAGCGTGGCGGGAAGCGTGATCCGGGCTGTCCTGGAACGGGAGGCTGAGCGCCAGCTCGCCGGCGTCGGCGACGCGTCCCTCGGCGAGTGGCGCGAGTGGACGGGCAAGGCGTTCCATATCCGCCGCAGGCTGACCGCGAGAGAGCAGCGGGCAGTCGGCACTGTCGTTTGACATCCGGGGCAGCGGAGAGGCCCGGATGCGGGCGGCGAGGCTCGGCCCGCTCCTCGCGCTAGCTCCGCCCGAAGTGCTCAGCGCAGAGATCGGCCCGGCTCCCGCAGCGTGAGCATGTCCCGGTAACCTAGACGCAGGCCATTCGGCCGCCAACTTCTCCCGCTGGACCCCTCCCCGATCGGTGCCGTTCCTTGCTGTCCCACCACGCCCATGTTCTCTTCAGCCTGCTCGCCGTCGTCGCAACCCCCCTCGTCACCGGAGTGATCCTGTGGCGCTCGGACCACCTCGACCACCCGCGCAGCCAGGATGATGAGCCGGGCACCGGAGAGGAGGAGGACCGGCCGCTACCGGCCGCGCGGCTCCCCGAGGTCTGCCCCGTCGATGACGAGCAGCCCGTCCGCGAGCCGTTCCGCTTCGGCGACTGCGGCGAGGATGCCCTCCGCGTCCAGGGTCACGGCTGCCTCCGGCTGGATCACCACGGTCCCGCCGCGGAGTCCGGCAGCGGACACGAGCCGGCGCACCGCCTCGGTGAAGTACTCGAGGTCATCTGACCTGACCCCGCCCGGGAGCCTGAGGCGGACCACGACGGGGCGCGTGACCGCACCGGGGGCGGGGAACAGGGGCGCGGGCCCGTCAGTGCTCATGGGTGCACGGTAACGCCGGGGTCTGACATTCCCGCGCGGCGTGTTGGCAGCATCCGTCCCGGTCGGTGATCATGTGCGCATGGCGCGCGGCAACTACTGGGAATACTCGTTCCGGAGCAGCGAATCCCTCCGTGAGCAGGACCGGCGGCAGAATGGCGCGGCTCACGACCCGGCGCAGGCCGGCGCGGGTGACCACCGCTGCGAACGCGGCGACTGGTGCGTCGCGAGGACACGCGGTGAGGACGGGATCTGGCGTCCCGCGCTCACCTATCAGGTGTTCTGCCAGTCTGACGAGAAAGTGATCAGCGAGCAGGCCGCCCAGATGCCTGGCATGTGGCTGGAACTGGCGGCGAGGATCGGCGACCCGCTGCGCACAGGCCGGCCCTCCGGGCGCCGGCCGCCGGGCTCCCGGGTGCTGATCTCCGGCGTGGTCGACGCGCTCCAGCAGGAGATCGCCGCGGTCCTCGGCGCCTGGGCGGCCAGGACACGTGCGATCCCCGGCCTGGACCTGTCGGCCGCACGGCACGCGCCGGGGACGCTGCGGCGCATCGCGGAGGACTGCGCGGTACTGGCGAAGCACACCGGCCCCCTGCTGGCGCTCACCCCCGGCCCGGTAACCCGCATCTACGACCTGCCCGCGGCGGCGCGCGAAGACGGGCTGGACCGGGCGAAGGCTACATGCCGCCACTGCGGGCGCGTCATCACCCAGTCGCCGGTATCGAAATGGTGGTGGGCGCCTGCTGCCGGGATGCGGACTCACGCGACAGATTTCTGCGGCCACGACCCGCAGCCGGGAAGCCTCACCGCGCTCCCGCGGCACGGTCCTGTGCCCGATGACCTCGCGGAGGAGATCGGCGGCCAGGAAATCGTCACCGCCGGCGACGGCTGGGTGAAGGTGGTCCGCGACCGCGCCGGCAAAGACGCAGGCGCGGAGATCCTGGACCTGCACTACCGGTCGCGCAGGCTCACCGGGCACACCCCGGCGCAGCGGGAAGCGTTCGACGGGGTGCCGTGCCGGCGCATCAGCTGCGAGGAGTTCGCCCTCGAACGGGCCGCGCCCCCGTCTGACCCGTCGGTCCCGGCGATGCATTCCCGCTGCTCGGCGTGCGGCGACGAGATGGACAAGCAGGAGTACGACCAGCAGGCGAAACGGTGGGCGTCCAGCCCCGGGGTGCAGGTGTGCAGGCGCTGCTCGGCCGCCGCCCCGGCGCATGATGACTGCCGGTGGACGGCGTGCGCATGCAGCGAGGCTCCGCACCCGCGCCGCCCGGCCGCCCGCCCAGCCGCGTGACCCGAGGGGTATTTGATTTTCCGGTGATGGGGTGCAACACTGAACGCGTCCCTGGTGGAGTGTCCCCGGAGCGCGGTGCGCCCGGGGTTTTCTGCTGTTCCGGGGGTGGTCATGCGGCCAGCCCGGGGCGACGGGATGCTCACCACCCCGCAAGCGGCCCGGCTCGTCGGCGTCTCCCCGGCCACGGTCCGCTCATGGCGTAACCGCGGGTATCTCGCCCCGCAGGGCCTTGACGAGCGCGGCAACCCGCTGCACACCCCCGAAGCGGTGCGCGCCGCCGAGCGGCTGGTCCGCGAGCACGGCATCAAGGCGTCGGGAATCGACCCGCGGCTGCTCCGCAAGTCCGCGCGGGGACCCCGCGACCTCGCCGCCTGACCTGTGTTCCCGCCTGGAGGTGGCCGGTGACCGCCTCCGCTTCCCTTGAACCTGGCGACTACGTGGTGGTGCGGAGCAACGCTTTCGCCGGCCGGATCATCCGGGCATTTACCCGCAGCTGGGCGGACCACGCGTTCGTGTACGCGGGTGACGGCCAGATCCTGGAATCGACGCCGCGCCGTGGCGTCCGCCAGTCCCCTCTGAGCAGCTACGCCGGGCTGAAAGCCGCCGCGAACCTCGGAGACGTGCTGACCGGCACCGAACGCGCCGCTGTCGTCCTCGCCGCCCGCTCATACGTGGGCGATGACTACGGCTGGCGCGAGATAGTGCTGATCACGCTGCGCCGCCTGGGGTTCCGCTGGTCCTGGCTGGTACGGCCGGACAAGACCGAGCTCATCTGTTCCGAGCTGGTTGCGCTGGCCTATGGGATGGCGGGGCTGGAACTGCTGTGCGGGGAGCCGTCAGCGGCGTACGTGACCCCGGCGGACCTCGCTGACCGGGACGGCATGGAACCGGTGCAGATCGGAGAGACGGCATGACAGCTGACGAGCTGCTGCGGCGGGCCGCGGCTTGCCAGGCGTGCGGCAAGGAGCACAGGTACCGCGCGATCTCGTCGAATCAGGCGACCTGGGCATCTCCGGAGGACGGCCACGCATACAGGCCGGTCCTCGACGCTGACACTGTCGCGAAGCTCCGCTGCCTGGCGACGGGCGAGTATGTCAGCCCGTGGGCGAATCCGGTATCGCTCAAGAGGTCCCTCGCGGACCGGGTACTAAGGGTCTGACCGGTGGCCCGTATCTGCTCGCAATGCAGGCAGCCAGTCGCCCCGGTGAACGAGTGCATCTGCCCCGACGACGAGGACGACGCGCAGGGCAGCGGGGACGAGCGCGACTGCGCCTGATGGACTCCTCCGATCCGGCGCGTGACGCGATACATCAGGCTCTCCAGCAGCACATGCCGAAAGGCTCCGAGGCGGTCCTGACCGGCTGGGTAGTGATCGCCGAGTGGATGGACGCGGGTCACGTCCCGAGCCATGAGGGATCGCCGGCGTCGATCTCAAGCTGGCCGCCTCCGAACGGCGCGGTGATCTTGCGCCGGGGGCGGGGCTCGCGTTCAGCGGCGCGGCGCTCGAATGCCCGCCGCCGCTGTTCTTCGGCTTCAGCGAACGCCAGCCAGTCGTCGCAGTCAATGAGCCGCCCGTCCGGGAACTGGACGCCAGCCGGCGAAGCGGTTCCGTCATAGGTCATGGCTACGGCGGTGCCGGCTGCTTCCTCCTCGCTGTCCCAGATGTCGTAGTGCATCTGGTGATGCCGCCAGAACCACAGCGCTACCTCGCTCACAGCCACCCCTTCGACGCCCGTCCGACCTTGCGCCTGACCTGACGCGGGGCGAGCCTCTTCACCAGCCCTGCGACGCCGCCCCGCTGGAAGGCCAGGAGATCACCCAGGGTCCTGTCTGTGAGGTAGAGGTTCCGTTCCGCCTTGCGGAGCCCGCCGGTCCTGCTGCGTGCCATCACTGGCCTCCCGCTTTCGCTTGCCGGTCCCTGAGCGCCCGCTGCGCCATCACCTTCGCGCATGCCCTAGAGCAGTACACGGCGTCGGCGCGGCGGTTCCTGAACGGCTTGCTGCAGTCCTGGCGCGCGCATGTCCGCGCGACCGGTCTCGGGCGACCGCACTCCGGGCATGGCTCCGTGGCAACCTTCACAAAGTTATCGTACCACGGTGATACGGTTCTAGCGCGCTGAAATACCACGGACCTTTACCCGCCTGTCAAGCCCAGCCTGATACCCGGGCACGGCAGCCAGCGTGACCCCCATGCGATCAGCCCGGGGAGGCCAACCCGATGCCAACCTCGGACGAGCCCGGACAGCGCGGCAAGTGGTGCGCCGAGCACCAGCGGTACGAGTGCGTCAGCCCCTGCAAGGACCGCACCCCCTGCCACAGCCCCCGCATGGTGACCGGCACCGAAAAATGCCGGATGCACCTGGGGAAGAAAGCGCAGCCGGTCATCGCCGAAGCCAGGATCGAGCAGGCCGCACGGAAACTCCTCTACCAGCACGACGCCGCCCCCGTAGCTGACCCGCTCGAAGCACTCCAGCGGCTCGCCGGCCGTGCCCTCGCTCTCGAGGAGACCATCGGCACGCTCGTCAACGATCTCCGCTCGCTCCGGTACGAGACCGAGGCGGGCGGGGAGCAGCTCCGCGGCGAAGTGGCCGTGCTCGAGCGGGCGATGGACCGTGCCGGGCGCCTGCTAGTGGATATCGCGAAGCTGAACATCGAGGAACGGCTCGCGAAAGTCACGATGCGGCAGGCGCAGATGGCGATGGACGCGCTCGCGGCGGCGATGGCAGGCATGGGGATGAGCGCGGATCAGCAGCAGGAGGCGCGGAGGCGTGTCGCCCGTCACCTCCGTCTTGTCCCCGCCGCTTAGCACGGACCCGTTCGCGGCAGCGCTGGCCGGCCGGCTCGACCCGCCGCCGCCCCGGATCCCGGAACGCCAGTGGGGGACGCCCGGCGAGCTTGCGCGGGCCGTGGATCCGTCCACGGTGCAGACACCGGCGCTGGACCTGATCGATGAGGCGCTCGTCTGGGCGTACTCCACGCCCGGTGCCAGGCTGATCGTGTCGATCGGGCCTCAGGAAGGCAAGTCGACCAGGATCTCCAAGGTCGGGGTGCTGTGGGCGCTGATCCGCAACCCCGAGACGCGGATCGGGATCGTCTCCTACGCGCAGCCTCTCGCGGAGTCTTTCGGCCGGGAGATCCGGAACTGGATCACCACGTTCAACGGCGATGACGGTGCGCTGGACCTGGGCTTGCGCATCGCCCCGGATTACGGGTCGGCGAAGCGCTGGCAGCTCGCGGGGCACCGGGGCGGCGTGCTGTGCGCGGGTCTCCAGGGCGGGATATCGGGGCGCCCGCTCGACACGCTCCTGATCGACGACCCGTTCGCCGACCGCAAGCAGGCCGACTCGGCCTACTACCGCGAGCTTGTCTGGGAATGGTGGCGTTCGGTCGGTTCCCGGCGCCTGTCACCTGACGGCCCGGTGATCCAGGTGGCTACCCGCTGGCACGAGGATGACCTTGCCGGGCGGATGCTCGCGGCCGAGGACGGCCACCGCTGGCGGCTGGTCAACATCCCGGCGCTGGCTGACCATGACCCGGCGAAAGGGCAGTCTGACCCGCTCGGCCGGGAACCGGGGCAGTGGCTCAGGTCCGCCCGCGGGCGGACTGATGCGCAGTGGGAGCAGATCCGGATCGAATCCGGGTCGCGGAACTTCGCCGCCCTGTACCAGGGGCGCCCGTCTCCCGATGCGGGGAACGTGTGGAAGCGCCCGTGGTGGCGCAGGTACCGCGAGCCGCTGTGGTCCCAGCATCCCCAGGTCCCCGGCGCGTACCTGGTCCGCGACGTGGATGAGCTCGTCATGTCGTGGGACATGACGTTCAAGGACACTAAAGGCTCCGACTTTGTCGCCGGCGGCCTGCTGGCGCGCCGCGGCGCGGACGTGTTCCTGCTCGACGTGATCCGCAAGCGGCTGTCGTTCCCTGACACCCTGACCGCCTTCGCCGCGTTCTGTGCCCGGTGGCCCGGCGCTACCGCGAAATACGTCGAGGACAAGGCCAACGGGCCGGCGGTCATCTCGACGCTGCGGTCGAAAATCCCCGGCATTGTCGCGGTCAACCCGAAGGACTCCAAGTACGGGCGGGCGACCGCGGTCGCGCCGTTCGTGGAAGCCGGGAACGTCCTGGTGCCGGACGCGGAGATCGCGCTTTTCGACCCTGAGGAACTGATCTCCGAAGCGGCGGCATTCCCTAACGGCTCGCATGACGACCTCGTGGACATGATGAGCCAGGGACTCGCGGAGCTGCTGTTGGACGGGACCGGCGCTCAGGCGTGGATCGAGTGGGCGCGGAAGAAGGCCCTCGCCGCGCAGGGGACAGCGCCGGAGGCCGGCGCGCCGGAACCGGAACCGGAACCGGAACCGGAACCGGACCCTGAACCCGGTGTGCCGCTCACCCCGGAGCAGGCGAGGAAACAGGCACGGGACGAGATGTACCGGCAGCAGCGGGAAAGGGCAGCTTCTTGGCAGAGGTAGCGCGGCAGCAGGCGACGTTCGAGTTCGAGACGGACGGGCCGCCATGGAAGGGCACTGTGGCCGTCAACGGGCACAGGGTCATGAACGCCGCGTCTTTCGACGTTCACCTGGACTGCGAGTCGGTCCCCGTCGTGACCTTGAACCTGCTCTGCGCTGATGCGCTGCGGCTCGCGTTCAAGGACGCGGCACTGGTCCGGCTCGGAGACGAGACGCGGGATGGGCTTGTTTCCCTGGGCTGGACGCCGCCACCAGGAGAGGGTGGCCAGCGCCAGCGTATCGCCCTCCGTATCGCCTGGAGCGAGGACGGCACGGAACGCGCGGAGCTGTTCGGCCCGTGGGTATCCGGCGAGGACCAGGAAGACCTGTCGCACGTGCGGGCAGCGCTTGCTTTCGCCGCCAGATGGCGGGACGCTACCGGCCTGGAGCCTGCCGACGTGACTGCGATCGTGCTGAACGACCCGGACGGCTGGCTCGCGGAACAGGCCCCGGCCGCAGCGGCGCGCCCCTGCGGCACCGAGTGCGACTGCTGATGGCGGACACGGACCCACCCCCGGCATTCAGCTTCGACGGCTCGTGGCCGTTCACCGGGACCCCGGAGGTCTCAGGCCACCCGGTAGCTACCGTCACCGCGTTCACCGTCCAGGCCGCCCCCGACGGCATACCTGCGGTCACCCTGACTCTCGTCGGCCCGGACGCGCTGCGCCTGGCGCTGGCTCCCGGCGCGGCACGGGTGCAGGTCTCGGACCAGACCCGTGAGGCGCTGATCTCGCTCGGCTGGACGCCGCCGTCAGAACGGTGAAGCGGGGGGATGGATGAGCCTCCGGTCCCGCGCGGCACTCCTTGACCGGCCCGGCAGCACCGTGGCCGTCGCCAAGACGTTCGGTCCCGGTGTCCCGGAGTCGTTCCGGCAGGGCGAGCAGCAGTCCCAGATGACCCCGTCGTCCCCGTTCTCGCCGGGGACCCCGATCGGGCCGTACGACGGATACGACCGGGTACCGCGATCCCGCGATTTCGTCACCGGGTACAACATCGCGGCCCGGCCCCGGCTGCACGAACGGGTGTCGTTCGGCACGCTGAAGGGCCTCATCGAGGCGTACGACGTCGCTTCCTTGTGTATCTGGCACAGGATCGACTCCATCCGGTCCCTGGACTGGAAGCTCGTCTCCGCTGACCATTTCGACGGCGACGTCACCGACATGGTGCCGCTCGGCCTCGCCGCCCTGTACAAGCCCGACCGGGAGAACTACTTCGACACGTGGCTGGCCCGGTGGCTGTACGACGTGCTGGCCTACGACGCCGCGCCGCTGTACCGGCTGCGGACCCGCGGCGGCCGGGCCGTGGGACTGATGCCGTTTGACGGGACCAGCCTCGCCCCGCTACTCGACTACTGGGGCCGCTCCCCGGCCGCGCCGGCACCCGGCGAACCCGAGCCGGAAGCTTACGTCCAGTACGCGAACGGGCTGCCGTGGGGGTGGCTGACCCGCAGCGACGTGATCTACCAGCCATTCCGGCCGCACAACGACTCGATCTACGGGCAGGCCCCGATCGAGACGATCATCCTGAACGCCAACACCGACCTGAGGTTCCAGGTCTACTTCCTCCAGCGCTTCACTGCAGGGAACCTGCCCGCCGCGTTCGCCTCCGCCCCTGAGTCCTGGGGCCCGGACCAGATCGAGCAGTTCCAGGTGCTGTGGGACAGCTTCATGTTCGAGGATCAGTCCCGCAAGCACCAGGTGCGGTGGATGCCGCCCGGCAGCAAGTTCGTCTGGTCGAATGAGAAGGACTTCTCCGACCAGTTCTCCCTGTTCCTGATGCGGAAGACTGCCGCCGCGTTCCATGTCGTGCCCGCCGACCTCGGGTTCACCGAGAACGTGAACAGGTCGTCGGGCGAGTCGCAGGCCGACGTGCAGCACCGGGTCGGGGACCTGCCGCTGATCCGGTACATACAGCGGGTCATCTCCAGTTTCCTGCAAGACGACCTCGGTCTGCCGCTCAAGTTCGCGTTCGACATCGGCGAGGAGCAGGACGACCGGCTCGCCCAGGCCCAGGCCGACGACATCTACATCAAGAACGGCACGGTGTCGCCGAGTTACATCGCGGAGATGCGGTTCGGCCGCACTGACGCACGGCCGGTCCCGAGGTTCATCTTCACCGAGCGCTCCGGGCCGATCCCGCTGAACTCGCTGGAAGCGGTGGCGGGGGAAATCGACCCGGCGACCGCCGCACCCGCGCTGGAGGCGGCGCTCCCGCACCAGGTGTTCGAGGAGGCCCCCGGCGTCGAGCCGAACCCGCCGCTGTACGGGCAGCCGCTCGCGGAGGAGATCTACGGGCCGTCCGCGATCCCGGCGCACACCGAGACGCAGTCCGCGCAGCCGGTGCGCGAGCCGGACGAGGCCGGGCAGGTCCGCAAGGAGATGGCGGCGTTCCGGAATTACAGCAGGAAGCGGCGGCAGCGCGGGGTGTGGCAGGACTTCGGGTTCCGTCACGTCCCGGCAGCCGAGGCGGCGCTGCTGAACGCCGAAGGCAAGCGCACGGTCGTCAAGGCCGCCTCCGGCCCGGACCTCAGCCCCGGTTCCGGCATGATCTCCCTCGACCTGCCAGACGGCCTGATCGACCCGGTGCAGGGCGGCGTCACCGATCACCATGTCACGATCGTCTATCTCGGCCGGGACGTGGACGACGAGGCGTTCGAGGCAGCATGCCTGCGCGCAGCGTCGGCCGCGGCGGGGATGCCGGGGCCGCTGGAGGCACAGGTGGGCGGCATCGGATCGTTCCCGCCCTCGGATGGCAGCGACGGGAAGATGCCCGTGTGGGCTGGGGTCACAATGCCGGGCGGGGAGCAGCTCCGCAGCGCACTGGCTGACCTGTCGGCCAGCGAGCACCCGGAGTGGAAACCGCACGTCACCCTCGCCTACGCCGAGCCGGGCGACCCGCTGCCCAGCCCGGTTCCAGCTGTCCCGGTGACGTTCACGCACCTGTCCGTGCACCGCGGCGGCGACGTGGCCAGGTTCCGTCTCGGCGGGGAGCCCGGCCCGGCCGGCTGCTGCGGCGCGGAGTGCTGCACGAGTGAAGGCGGATGCTGCGGCGGCTCCGCAGGTTGCCAGTGCGCCGCCAGCAGCGACATAGCCAAGGCGGTGGTGACCGGCCCAAAAGCGTGGCCCGGCTGGGAGCTTGACCTCCCCGCAGCCGGGTACTGGGCTCCTCTCCTCGCCGCCGCTCTTTCCGGGGCGCTGAGCAGGACCCGTGCTGAGCAGATAGCCCGCGCCTGGCTCGCGGAGCACCCGCAGGACCAGCCGGAGCAGGGCAGGCGGGAGACCGTCGAAGCCGCCGCCGCATGGCTGTACGCGCAGGGCCTGGACCTCGTCTCGCCTATCACGCCGCTCATGCCGGGGATGATCGCGGACGCCGCCCTCATCGGCGGAGTGAGCGCGGCAGCGGCAGCGGACGGCACCCCGGCGGACACCGGGGACTGGCAGCCGGGGAACCAGGGCGCGGCACGGGACCGGGCGGAAGCACTCGGGCTCGGCGCTGTCCTCGGTGCCGCGCAGGACCGCAGCGACCAGGACGCGCAGCAGGCGGCCGGCGGGTACATGACCTCCCTGGCCCGCGTGCTGGCTGACAGCGCGTCGTCAGGACTGGGTGCGGCTGCTGCCGGGGCGGCGCTCCTCTCGGCGCTCAGCGACCCTGAGGCGGCCGGGCGGACGGTGCTGGGCGTGCTCGTCACCGGCATCGGGGCGGCGGCGCTCGCGCTGTACCTGGCACGGAAGGTGCAGCGGGTCGCGTTCACCACGGCGCTGGACGCCAGGGTATGCGTGACCTGCTCGCAGTACGCGGCCGGCAGTCCCTACCCGATCGCGAGCGCACCTCAGGTGCCAGTCCATCCGGCGTGCCGCTGCGCGATCCAGCCGGCGTAGACCACCCGCCAGAGGAGCACTGATGACCGTGACGGATGAGCGCACCGTCGAGGAGCGCCTCGCCGCGCTGGAGACGATGCTCGGACTGCGGGTTCCGGCATGGACGGACGAGCAGGCGGCCGAGTTCAAGGCCGAGTTCGACCGCCGCATGGGCGATGGCAAATTCGAGCACCACGAGGTCAGGCTGCTGCCGCCCGGTCCCGCGATCGAGCCCCTGCTCACCCCGGAGACGGCCCGCGCCCTGCTCCGCGAGTGCGTCACCGTCGTCAAGCCAGGCGAGACACTGGTGATCCGGTGCCCGGACTGGTGGGGACCCCAGCAGGTATATGAGTACCAGCGGTACCTGAACGAGATGACTGAAGGGTTCCGCGCCCTGGCCGTCGTCGGCGAGGAACTGGCCGTGGCCGCGAGTCAGGTTACGGCCGAGGGCTGCGGGTGCAGCGGCCAGGACTCCGGCCGGGCCGGCGACATCACGTAGGTGCGGCTCATCTCATAGTCGACATAGACAGCGACGGACTCCGGGTATCTCCACGGTGCCGACCTGACCGCATTCTCGAAATCGCCGAGTGGCAGGAAGTTGAAGCACGCAGCGTAGACGGTGGCGCTGGTGACCTTGGTCCCCCCGCCTTCCCTGAGGCCGATCTCTTTCAGCTCCTGCTTGTGCGGGTCGTTCTCCTCAAGCCACCGGTTGAGCCAGGCGAGCGCGCTGGCCTCACTGTCGTCGCAGACGATCACGACATCGGTAAGCACGCTCACGGCCTCCACTCCTCCCGGTAGCCGGGACGATGCCGGTAGCCCCAGCCGAGCAGCCGGACGGCACGCTCAAGTCCCTCGATCAGCTTCACGTCAGGCCCGCTGAAGGCCGGGCGCACCGCAGGAGCATCACCTGCCGCCCAGGCGCCGTAGTCGGCCGCCTCAGCTTTCCGCCGTGCCGTCGCAGCGGCCAGCTCGTCCAGGATCGCCAGTTCCGCATCGCACCGCGCGATCGTGTCACGCGGGTCGTTCGCCTCCATGAGCCGGGTAACCGACGAGTCGCCCATCGCCCAGGTGCCGTGCCATGTGTCAGTCTCGGTCGGCTCGGCGAAGACGAGGACGCCGCTTGACTGCTCGGTCCACTCGAAAGCGTTGCCCAGCCTGATCGCGTGCTGCGCGAGGTAAAGACGTTCGGCTACCCGCTGCCGCAGCCATGCCGGAAGTTCCGGCTCGCCGGGCCGGGGGAGCAGGTTCCTGAACTTCCAGCCTGGCGGCATCCTCACCTGAATACCCGGCTTCGCCGTCAGGTCGTACGGGACCAGTCCGTCTTCGCTCACTCTGGATCACGCTCCCGGCCGTCAACGATGACGTGCCCGTTCACGTCAAGGCTCATGCCCTCCATCGTGCCAGGGAGGTGGGGCATGGACGGTTTCCTTGTCGTCATCGACCGCGCCGAACTGCGGGCCGCGATACGGCGCAACCTCGCCGAGCAGGCCGCCCGCCAGCTTCCGGCACCGCTGCAGCGCGGCGTCGTCCGGCAGATGACCCCCGTCACCAAAGGCGAGGGAGAGAAGCGGTTCCTGCTCGGCCTGGCCTATCAGGCCGGGTTCGACCCGCGTATCCGCAAGGGGCAGGACGGCGGCCGGGACGCGTTCAGTCCCGAAGAGCTCGAAAAAGCCTGCTGGAGCTTCCTTCCCGGCGGCGGCCAGATCGGGATAGCCCACCTGGACGGCACTCTCGGCCACATGACCGTTACCGAGAACTACATATACCGGGGGCCGGACTGGGAGCAGCCGAGCGGCCTGGTGATCAAGTCCGGGATGGCGTGGCTGATCGGCGGGATCTGCGACGAGTACGCGTGGTCGCTGGCCAAATCCGGCAGGGTCAAGGGTTTCTCGCCGCAGGGCGGGGCGCGCCGCCGCCGTCTCGGGTACGCATGAGCAGGCGAGGTGATCGCTTATGGATGTCCTGTCCGGCGACGACGAGTTCACCGGCCTTTACGACGCGGACCTGCCGAGGGCTGACCTGGTGCAGGCTCCGGCGAACGGCGTGGATGAGTGGATCGTCATGAAGGACGCGGACGGTGAAGCCGGCCTGCTCGACCCGGAGTTCGTCCGTGACCTGATCGGCAAGCAGGCAGAGCCGGAGCCGTCCGGCAGGGAGCGGGTGCAGATGCCGAACGGGGTCACTCTCACCGGCTCCCCGGCAGCGATGGCGGCATTCATCCACAAGGCGTCGGTACGGGCCGAAGGCGACGGCAACGACGTGGCCAAGGCCGAGATGAGCGGCAAGAGCCAGAACGACCTGCCAGATTCCGCATTCGCGTACATCGAGCCGGGCGGCAAGAAGGACGAGGACGGCAAGACCACGCCCCGCTCGCTGCGGCACTTCCCTATCCATGACGCCGCCCACGTCCGCAACGCGCTATCCCGCGCCCCGCAGTCCCCGTTCGGCGACAAGGCCATGCCGAAGATCCGGGCCGCCGCCAGGAAATTCGGCATCGAGGTATCGAAAGAGGAGGCGGCCGTGGCCGAGACGGTGACCAAGGACATGTCAGGCGCGATGGCCCCGGAACTGGACGACGGCATCGACGGGCTCGACCCCACCGTCCCGCTCGCCGCCCCCGATGAGGACGCGCCCGGCAATCCCGCCGAACCCGGCAGCCCCGCGTGGGAGGCGATCGACGCGGCGACCGCGCAGAAGTGGGTCGCCATCGCCGCGCGCCTGAAGAACGCGCTGTGCATCCTGTCCGAGCGGGAACTCCTCGAGGCCGCCTCCGCCGACCCGGACGACGCGGAGCACGCCTGGAATCTCGAGGACGCCATGTGCGCCGTCGACTACGTGATCTCCACCCTGGCCGTGTTCGCTGCGGGCGAGCAGGCCGAGGCGGACCTGGGCGGCGAGGCGATGGACGCGATCGGCAAGGCGATGACCGCCGAGGGCCTGCCCGCCTCGCTGGACACCGTGGAGGGCCTGTCCGCGGTCGCCAAGGCCGGCCGGGTGCTCAGTGCCGCGAACGAGGCGCACATCCGCGACGCGGCGCAGGCCCTGAACACCGTCCTGTCCTCGCTGCCGAAAGCCCCGCTCACCGATGACGGCCAGCCGGTCGCCAAGGAGGGAACGCCCGTGGAAGGCACCCAGACCGCACCCGAGTCCGGGCCGGACACCGCGCAGGTGGCCAAGGACACGGCCCCGGCGGGCACGCAGGCCGCCCCGGGCGACACCGCCGCAGCGCCCGCAGGCGAAACCCGGGCTGTCGCCAAGGCATCGGACGGGCTCCGGGTCGCCGTGTACGACCGCGCCGGGGCGCTGTGCCTGGTCCCCCCGGACGCCATCACCACGGCCATCGCCAAGGCGGACGGGGACGAGAAGGCACCGATGCAGGCCGTGTTCGACCAGGACGGCGACCTGATCGGCGTCGTGGACCCGGCCGCGATCCAGCCTGTCGCTGGCACCGGGAAGAAAGCGGACACCGAACCCGAGGCCGAGCCCGCGCCGGACGGCGATGACATGACCCCGGCTCCGGCAGCGGAGACCGGCACCCCGGCGGACGCCGTCGCAGATGACGGCACCGTCGCCAAGCAGGACCAGGACGCTGACGTGTACGCGGTGCTCAAGAGCGCCATCGCGGAAGCAGTGGCAGGAGCGATCGGCAGCGTTCAGCCGGCAGAGGACGTCGCCAAGCAGGCCGACGTCGCCGCGCTGCTCGGAGAGGTCGAGACGCTCAAGGCCAGGCTCGCGACGGTGGAAGAGTCCCCGGCGGCACCGAAGGTGTTCACCAACGGCCAGACCCCGCCCGCGCACCAGATGCGCGGCCAGGACCACGGCGCGGCGGCTCAGGTCGACGTCGCCAAGGCGCGGGCACGCAAGGCGGAACTGTACTCAGCCGATGCGCCCGAGCAGGCGCGCATCGCCGAGGAGATGCGGGCAGAAGCAGCCGGCGTCTACGCCGCCATGCGCGCAGGCCGCTGACAAGCCCCTCACCACCAGACATACCGGCCCCTCGTGAGCACCGCTCCGGGGGGCTCAGCCATGCCCCCCGGAAGGAGGCATCGCGATGACCGCAGCAGCAGAAGACATCACAGAGGAAACCCTCGCCGCGATCAAGAAGGCCCAGACCACGGGCATCACCGAGGCGACCGGCGGATACTCCTACGACCTGTCGGGCCTCATCAACCTGATCCCGGTCGTCACCCCGTTCCGCGACCACGTCCCCCGCACGTCAAGCCCGGACGGCAACCCGTTCGCGGTCTGGCGGGCGTTCATGGACGCCACCAACAGCCAGCCCGACCCCAGCATGGGCTTCGACTTCGCGGCCCCGGAGATGGTGTTCAACGAGCAGGACTTCCAGGCCCGGTACAAGCCGACCGGCATGGCAGTCAACGTCACCCAGGACTCGTTTGACCTGGCCAAGGGGTACTACGACCCGTACGCCAACGCCACGTTCCAGACCCTGAACCAGGTGCTGATCGGCGACGACCGCAAGCAGCTGTGCGCCCAGTCGTTCGCGTTGAAGGCGGCGACCGCGCCGACCCTCACCCAGCACGCCTCAGGCGGCACCATCGGCGCCGTCCAGGTGTACGTCGGCGTCGCCGGCCGCACCGGCTCCGGGTACTTCTGGGGTTCCGGGAACAGCCAGGGCGCGAGCAGCAACACCACGTTCGGGTCAGGGTCAGCCAACTCGGTGTCGGCTACCACCGCGGCGCTGCGCGGCGCCGTCGCCTACGACTGGTTCCAGAGCAGCAACGGCACCACCTGGTACTACTACGGGACCACCACGGTCAACGCGATCACGATGACCTCCGTCATCACGTCGAACAACGCCGTCTCGTCAGGAGTCACGGTCCCGGACCTGACCGCCAACTGGAACGGCATCGCACCCGGCAAGCCCGGCTACACCGGCCCGACCTACAACGGGTCGGCCGACAACGGGTCCGCGAACGCCAACGACTATGACGGGTTCCTCGCCTCCCTTTCCGGCGACTACGACGGCAATGGCAAGTGGACCCAGCCCGGCCTCGGCACCGTGAACCCGTCCGTGTGGAACAGCCTCAACGGCGCGGCGCTGACCCTGACCGGCGGCACCGTCACCGAGATCGAGCAGTACCTGTTCCTGCCGCTGTGGCAGCAGGTCAAGTGCAGTCCCACCGCGATCATGTGCAACGGCATCCAGGCCCAGGAGATCGCCAACCTGATCCTCGGCGCCAACAGCGCGACCACGTTCCTCAACACCGATTCCAGCGGCCGCATCAACGTGTCCGCAGGCGGCCGGGTCGGGCACGTCATCAACGCCTACACGGGCGGCACCGAGGTCCCGATCGAGGTCCACGTCTCGCTGCCCCCGGGCACGATCATCGCCCGCACCGACCGGGTTCCCTTCCCCCAGGCGAACATCTCCAGCGTGCTGGAGCAGCGGTGCCTGCGCGACACCGCCCAGTACGAGTACGGCGTCTCCCGCGTACCCGGGGTGCAGGGCGGAGGCCCGCGGAAGGAAAGCGAAATCCGCACAGTCAGCGCGTTCATCAACCGCGCGCCGGTCGCGATGGCCGCCCTGTCGAACGTCGCCTGAGCCGCCGCGAGATCCACGCTGCCGCAAGGCCGGCCCCGTCCCGGCCTTGCGGCAGGCATCCGCAGACCAGCAAAGGAAACATCGTGCGCCTGTACTCGCTCACAAACGCGACCGCGATCGATGACCCGGAACACGGCCGTTTCGTGCCGGACCCGGACCATGGCGGCTTCGACCTCCCCGACGAGCTGGCCGAGCGCCTCCACTCTTTCCACCAGCGGAAGCGGCCTGCCTGGGAGACGGAACTGGAGCGCGATGAGCGCCTCCACGGCGAGGAGTCGGCCCGCCGGCGCGACCCGGAGACGCTGTACAACGCGGTTGCCGGGATAGCCGACATGGCCCGGCACCTGGCGGCCCTCCGCGATGTGCCGGATGCCGCGAAGGATGATGTCGCCAAGCTCACTGCGGAGGTAGAGGCGCTGAAGGCCCAGCTCGCCGCCGCGCAAGGCGCCGCTCTCCCTGGCGATGACGCCGGGGAGAAGCCCTCCCGGACCCGTAAGCCTCCTGCCGCTAAGCCCGCAGCGTAACCGCCGCCCAGTCCCCCCGCCCCCGCAGTCTCCCTGGAGGTAACCCCTCGTGTCCACAGCTCTCGCCGCCACCGCTGGCAGCCCGGTAGGCGTCCCCACCGACCCGGTCTCGTTCCCGGGCGGCACGAACCTTGCCGCCTCGGTCCCGTCCCTCACCCCGACATTCACCTCCGGTACCGCCGCGCAGCTCAGCGACCTCACCCGCGACTACGAGTGCTATATCCAGATCGGTACCGGCGGCGGCACCGTCACCGTGGCGATGGGCCCGACCGCCACCCCGACGATCACGCTCGCGAACGCGGCGGCCGGCGTCAACGGCGAGGTGATCCGGGTGCGCCTGCCCGCGGGCTGGTTCCTGAAGATCACCGTGGCGACCTCGACCATCGCGGGCGTGACCTGCGTCGGCTGCTAGGAGAGGCGCCCGGTCGCGCGTCCGCCAAGGGCATCACCTGCACGGAATCGAGGTGATGCCCTATGACGACGCCCCTGCCCGTAGGTCCCCTCACGCCCTACATCAGCCCGGAACTGCTGATCCAGGCACCGACGGGCGTGGACTTCTTCAGCATCCCGCCCGCCAGTCCCGCGATGGGCGTCCTGCCGTCAGCGAACATGGCGGAGATCAGCAACATCTGCGCGCGGGCCACCGACCTGGTCGACCTGTGCGTGCGGCAGCCGCTGCGCGCCACCACCGACACCCTCCAGCTGTACGGGCCCGGCGCGCCCCGCGTCTACGTGCCGCGCGGCGGCCGGATCGCGCAGCCGGCGAAACTCGTCATGACCCGCTGGCCGGTGCTGGAGGTCGTCTCCGTCCAGTACTCGCCGAACAGCCTGCCCTACACCTGGTCGGCGGTCCCGGCCGGGCTCGCGGTCCCCGCCAGCCCCGTAACCGGAATGTACGGGTCGTCGGCGCCCGCATCGGCTGGCGAAGGCGGGCAGGGGATCAACGTGGCCGCCGGGTACATCGACTGGCGGTACGGGCAGGAAGGATTCGCCATCCTCAGCCGGTACGTCAACGGCTGGCCGCACGCCGGGCTCACCTCCGCCGCTACTGCGGGCGCCCAGTCCGTAGACGTGGACGACTGCACCGGCTGGGTGATCACCGCACCGTACCCGGGCGCGGCGACCGGGGCGACCGGGATCGTGTACGACGCCGCCGCGCAGGAAGTCGTGCAGGTCACGGCAGCGTCCGCGCAGTCCGGGCCCGGCACCCTCACCTTGTCGGCGCCGCTGAGATACCAGCATGACGCCGGGGTGATCGTCTCCTCCCTGCCGCAGGCCGCCGGGTGGGCAGCCATCCTGTTCGCCTGCGAGATCGCGCTCGAACGCGGCGCGACGGCGATGACCATGATGGAGATCCCCGGCCGCGAAGTCGCCGCCAGAGCGGGTGTGGACACCAGCTACGGGTCGCCCGCCTGCTGGGCCGAGAAAATCCTCGAGCCATTCACCAGGATCATCTAGGCAGGAGTGACCTGTGGGCCTGCCGTCGGTCATCGCTTACGTCCGGGACCAACTCAACGGGATAGCCCTCCCGTTCCCCTCAGTGGAGCTCGCAGCGTACATCACTCCGCCGGACCCGAATGTTGAGACCGTCGTCATGCCGACGCTGTACGTGCTGACCGCGGACGGCCCGGAGAAGCGCCTCACGATGCCCCGCAACACAGGCCCAGGAACCTCGGCGGGGAACAAGACGATCGACCACGACCTGAAACTGCACGTCATATGGATGATCGCGAACACCGCGCCGGGCCAGCCGGGCGCACCTGACGGCGACCTGCTGTTCGGCGGCGTCATCGAGACGGTCATGGCGGCACTGCGGACCGGGCAGGCGCCGGCCCCTGTCACCGACCCGTTCACGGGAACAGTGACAACGCTCGTGGATACAGGCGAGAAGATGACCTACCACTACCTGCCGCGGCATTCCATCAAGAACCAGCGGATGCTCCGCTACGACGGGCTCATCGACTTGCCGGTGCAAGAACTGCTTGAGGCCTAGTCCTCCCTGGAACGCCGGCCAGCTACCCGGCCCCCGGCTTCTCCGCCGCTGCTCACTGCCCCATACCCCCCGCTTCCTGCCGCCTGGAGGTCGCATGCCCCCGTACCGGTTCACCGGCCTCACCCCGATGACTTACCCGGAGTCCCGGGACGAGCACGGCATCCCCGTCGGCACTGCCGAGCCGGGTGATGTCCGGGACACGGACGGTCCTCTCGACTGGCTGTGGGTGCCCGCAGAGGAAAACCGGGACGGGCCCGCGGCGGCAAGCAGGCCCGTGAAGCGGCGCAGCACGGCGGCGGATACCGCGCCGGGAGACCAGGAAACCGGCGCGCAGGCCGGATCCAGCGACGCCGGGCAGCCCGGCAGCAAGGAGAGCTGAGCCATGCCGCCCAGCATCCCGACCAGTTTCTTCCCGGTCTTCTCATCCGCGATGCTGCTCGGCCGGGAAGGCATCACCACCCCCGGCCAGGCGCCGACCGCGTTCACGTCGATCCCGGTCAAGGCACTGACGACGAGCCCCAAGATCACCTGGCTGAAAGACCAGAACCTCCGCGGCTCGAATGTGGAGACATTCGGGCAGGCGCAGGGCGGGCGGTACGCGGAGATCACCACCCCGCAGTCGCTGGCCTACGCGGACACTATCGGCCACCCGCTGTTCGCGATGTGCGGCGACTACACGGTCACAGGGGCCGCTGCATCGCCGAACTCGACGCTGAACGGCGGGGTCGCCGCTGGCGCCACGTCGCTCACCGTCGCGTCCGGGACCGGGTTCGCCGCGAGCCAGTGGATCCAGATCGACACCCTCGCGAACGCCGAGATCGTCCAGGTACTGTCCGTCGCCTCCAACGTGATCACGCTGGCGACGAACACCCCCACCCGGTTCTCCCACCTGACCGCCGCCCCGGTCACGAACACCCAGGCCCCGTACGTCCACCTGTTCAGCGGCATCAACCCGGGTTCCTCAACGGGTAACGCGTCCGCCCAGCCGCCCACGTACACGGTGCTCCACCGCACCGGCCTGCCCGGGGCCGGCAGCCCCGGATTCTCCGCAGACCAGTACCTGTACGGCCACATGACGGACCTGAAGCTGTCCGCCAAGGCCACCGACTGGCTGCTGTGGGATTCGAAGATCACCGCGCTGTCCCGCTCGAACCCCGCCGCGAACTACGCCCCTGCTTTCAGCACCGTGACGGGCTGGCCGGCGTGGCGGGGGTCGATCACCCTCAACGCCGGTGCCGTCTACAACGTGAGCGACATGACGATCGCGATGTCGCGCAAGCCCGACATCATCTGGACTTCCGACGGGCAGCAGGACCCGTACGCCATCGGCGCCGGCCCGTTCTCGGCCATGTTCACCATCGACTACGACGCCGTCAGCGACGAATCCGCTCTGAACTACGCCCTGAACAACACCCAGCCCGCGCTCGTCTACACGATCTCCAACGGCCTGTCGGGCGCCAGCCAGCTGTCGCTGTCCATCGCGGCCGCGCTGGCCGCGCACGAGACCGCCGACCTGGCCGCCCAGCGCACCCTGTGGGGTTACAAGACCACAGGCGAGCTGGTGTCCAGCACGAGCGATGCCGGGAACTCGGGCGGGTACAGCCCGTTCCAGGCCACCCTCACCAACGCCGTGCCGTCCTACTAGGACGCCGCGGCCATCCCCCAGCTATCAGCGGACACTCATGCGAGGTTCAATGCACGATGTAGTTGTGCCAGGCGACGGCGGCTGGTTCGACCTGATCCCCGTACGGGAACTCACGGTGGGCCAGCAGGACGAGTACCTGGACCTGCGGGACCAGCTGTTCGAGGAGGCGCGCGCCAAGCTGCCGCCGCCCGGCCCCGACCCGGCGAACCCGGCGATGATGGCACCCGCGCCGGAGGTCCGGTTCTCCCGCCAGCAGCTGACCCGCCTCCACAACCTGGCGGCCTCCTACGCGGTGACGGGCACGTCGTACGACGGGGTGCTGCCCTGGCATGACGGATCACGGGCGGCGGCGGGCCTTCCCGCGTGGAACGCGCTGCGGCAGGCTCTCGCCAGGGACGGCGGCGTGTTCGACACGCTACTCGGTGAGGTCCCAAAAGAGGAGAGCCCGACTACTTCCGGCATCTCCGGGACTTCATCGTCAGGCGATGCGGATGCCCCCCTCCCGGGCTCCGCGGAGGAGACATCCGCCACGCCCACGGAGTAGTCCGCGGCTGGTATCACCCGGAGGGGCCGGAGAACCTCCCGGCTGCCGTGCGGGCCCTGCTCGATGACGTGTCGGCAGTGCTGGACCAGATGAGGACTGACACGGGCGGATGGTGAGCCGGCGGGCATGCCTCACGGCGATCCGCAACGGCCAGTGAGCAGGTGACCTGAGTGAATCTCGGTGAGGCCGCCGCCGCGTTCCGGGCCATCGCGGAACGGGCTGAATCGGGCCTGGCGCGGGAGGCATGCGAGGAAGCCGCACGCGACTACCTGGCGGTCCTGCGGATGGTCACGCCGAAGCGCTCCGGGCGGCTGGCGGAGTCGGAGCGGATCGACTCGGTTACGGGCGGCGGGACGTTCGCCGTCGCCGTCGTGGCCCCGCACACCAGGTACGCGGCGTTCCGGAACTACGGCGGGACGATTACCAGGCACAAGCCGGGGTCGCTCGGGACGCCGGCAGTGGGGTTCTTCGGCCATTCAGTGACGCAGGCCGGCTCGCACTACATGGAACGCGCCGAAGGGGCAGCGGCGGGACCGGTCTCGGCGGCGTGCCGCGCGGTCGCCGGCCGCTACTTCACGCTCTGACCGGGCTCGTTCTCTCTGCCGCCCCGGGGGGTGACCTGTGGCGATCGAGGAGACCATTGCCGTAGGCGTCTCCGGGCTCGGTGATGTCACCGCCCTGGCCGATGCGCTGGACAAGGCGGCAGCGTCCGCGGCGCGGCTTGACGAGGCGGCCGGGAAAGGGTTCAGCTTCTCCGGTGCCGCATCGGGAGCGGGGAAGCTCGCGGACTCCTACGAGGCGGCGTTCGCCCGTATCCAGGCGCAGTTCGACGCCATGGAAAAGCGGATGGCGTCGATGGGGAAGGCCGCAGGCGGAGACTCCGCGGCGGCCAGCCTCGGCGCGGTCGGGGAGGCGGGAAAGGCCGCAGCGGCAGGGCTGGATTCGGCTGCCGCGTCCGGGGCGGCGGCCGGGGACGCCCTGAAGTCCGCCGCGGGCGGCGCAGATTCCGCCGCGGCCTCGTTCGGCGCTGCCGGGGACGCCGCTAAATCGGCGGCTGCGGGGGCGGACGCGGTCGCCGGGTCAGGTGCCGCTGCCGCTGACGGGCTCAAGTCCGCCGGGGCAGGGGCGGACGCGGCCGCGGGACAGCTCGCGGCGCTGCGTGCCGAGATGACGGCTACGGCGGCGTCGGCGGACGCGACAGCAGCGGCGACAGCGGACGCGAACGCGAAGATCGCTCGCGGGCAGCGGCTGAACACGATGGCCGCGCGGGACGCCTCAGCGGAGGCGGTCGCGGCGCAGCGGGCCCAGTCCGCGGCGTCAAGGCAGGCCGCCGAAGACGCTGCGGCCTCGTCATCGAAACACTCGGCCGTCGTGCTCGGGCTCGCTGCGGCGCTCGGCTACGGCACCGAGAAAGCCGCTCAGCTCCAGACCTCCGTCACCAAGCTGTACACGTCAGCCGGGGAGTCGCGGGCGAACCTGCCGATGATCTCCCAGGGCATCCTCGCCATGTCCGGGGCCACTGACACGTCGCAGGCGGACCTGGCAGCCGGGGCGTATTTCGCGGAGTCGGCCGGGTTCCACGGCCGGAACGCGCTCGCCGTGACCAGGGCAGCAGCGCAAGGCGCGAAAGCTGAGGGCGCGAACGTCCCCGATGTCGCGAACGCGCTGACGACGGTGCTGAACGACTACTTCGGCGGGCCGGCGAAAACCCCGCAGCTTCAGCAGAAGCAGGCCACTCAGGCGATGAATGAGATCATCGCGAGCGTCGGCCAGGGCAAGATGACCTTGCAGGGGCTGTCCACGGCGCTGCCGGTGCTGCTGCCGACCGCGAAGACCGCCGGGCTGAAACTGCCGCAGGTGCTCGGCGCCGAGGCGACTATGACCGCCGGGGGCACCACTCCCGAGAACGCGGCGCAGGAAATCCGGTACACGGTACAGCACCTCCAGAAGCTGTCGAACCCGCAGGCCGCCGAGATGCAGATGCTCGGCATCAACCCTGTCCAGCTCCAGCATGACCTGGGCAGGCAGGGTCTGACGGGGACGATCGGCGAAGTAGACAACGCGATCCAGAAGCACATGGGGCCGGGCGGCATGGTGCTGCTCGACACCATGAACCAGGCGAAACTGGCGACCCAGTCCGCGCGCGAGGAGATCGCGGCGATGCCGCCGTCGATCCGGAAGACCGCCGAGGCGTACCTGTCCGGCAGCATCAACGCGAAGGCGTTCAACCAGGCTGTCCGGCAAGGCCCGGAGTCGGCCAGGGACGCGAACCTGCTCAAGCAGTTCGAATCCACGGCGTCATCGGCGCTCGGGTTCTCCCAGCTCGTCAAGTCGGGGCAGGGCAACCAGCAGACTGTCGCCGCCGCCCTGGCCACCTTGATGGGCGGCCAGCCCGGCATGCAGGTCGCCGAGCAGGTCGGCGGCGCGGACCACCTGAAGACGTTCGGCGACAACGTCAGGACGATCGGCGACACAGCCGCGCACACCGGGGACAACATACGGGGCTGGAACGACATCCAGGGCCAGCTGAATTTCAAGCTCGGGTCGTTCGTCCACACCGCTGAGGCGGTCGCGACCGAGGCCGGGCAGATGGTGCTCCCGGACCTGACGAAAGTGCTCGGCGTGGCGTCCGGCGCCGGCCAGTTCCTGGCGTCCCACCCTGCGGTGACGCAGCCGCTGATGGCCGGCGGCGGGATCCTGGCGGCAGGGTACGCGCTCCAGAAAGTCCGGCAGCCGGTCACGGCAGCACTCCAGGGTGCCGGGAAGATCGGCGAGGCGCTGCACATCCCTGGCCTGGACAAGCTGGCGAATATCGGGAAAGACACGGGACTGGCGGGCGCCGCCACCGGGCTCACCGGGGCGGCCACGTCACTGGACGGGGCGGCGGCCAGCCTGGAAGGCGCGGCGGCCAGCCTGAAGGGCGGCAGCCTGGCGGGTGCCGCGGAAGGCGGCGGCCTTCCCGGGGCTGCCGCGACGGGGGAACGCGCAGCCGGGTCGGCGGCGGAGAAAGACGCTGCCCTCGCGGGTGAGGAGGCGGCCGGCGGGTCTTTCCTGAGCAAGTTCCTGGGCGGGGCGAAATCCGCTGCGGGAGGTCTCGGTGAGGTCGCCAGCCGCATGGTGATGCCGCTCGCGGTCGCGGCGACCGTGAAGCAGGTCGGTGACCAGCTCGCCCCGGCGGGCAGCAACGCCGGCAAGATCACGAGCATCACTCAGCATTCCAGCCTCGCCGGGCCGTCCGGGTCGCTCGACATCGGCGGATGGTTCGGGCTGCTCGCCCAGCACATGCCGGACCTGTTCGGCAGCGGCGGCAGGCCGCAGACGGCGTCGCTGGCCGGAGGCGGCCGGTACGCTGCCCTGTCCGGCGACTACCGGCAGTCGGTCCCGGCCCCCTACGCCGCCCCCCGGGCGGCACCAGCGCCGCTGCCGGCCGAGTCGCAGATGCCGCACCTGTACGCCGCCGCGGGCCACCCCGGCACGATGACCGGCGGCCCCCCGGTCAAGATCCCCGCCCCGGACCTCAGCGCGGTCGAAGGTGCCACCGCCAAGGCCAAGAACGCCTTGAACACGCTGGGAAACATCCAGGTCAAGCCCGTCAAGGTGCCTGCCCCGGACACTTCGGCCGTCGATTCGGCGTCCGCTAAGGTCAAGGGCGCGATGACGGCGCTGTCTTCCATGCACATCAACCCGCTGCGGATGCCGGCCGCCGACCTGTCCGCCCTGGACCAGGCGAAAGCGAAAACCGCGTCGGACATGAACGGGATCACCGGCACCATGGCGGCAGCAGCCGGCCCGGCCCGCGCCGCGGGTGCAGCGGTGGCGGCGGGGATGGCCGGCGGGATCAGCGCCGGGACAGGAGCGGCGGTAGCGGCAGCGCACCAGCTCGCCGCCGAGGTCGAGAGCGCCCTCAACGTCTCCCTCCAGGTGCACAGCCCGTCGAAAGTGTCCGAGCACAGCGGCGAGGAGTTCAGCGCCGGCCTGGCTTCCGGCATAGACAAGGGAAAAACCAAGGCGAAGAAGTCCGCCGCCGGCCTGTCCGCTTCCACCGTGAACTCGCTGGTCACCGGGCTCCAGGGCGGCCAGTCCGCGGTCGATGCCGCGATGGCGGCGCTCGGCTCCCCCGCCAAGCCCCAGGACATCACCACCATCGAGGCGACCGTCGCGAAACTGAAATCCGATCTGGCGGCGGGACTGAAGAAGGGCGATGTCTCCAAATCCGAGGACAGCGCCCTGACGACGATGCTGGACCGGGACAACCAGAAGCTCCAGCGGCTCGCGGCGCAGCGCACGAAACTGGAAACCGAGATCGCCTCCGCCCAGCAGCTCGGCCAGTCCGCGATCAGCGAGGCGTCCATCCTGAACGCCGGGCAGGCCGCCCCCGCTGAGTCGATCACCGCGCAGGCCAGCAGCCAGACGGTGCAGGGCATGCAGTACCAGGCGCAGCAGCAGCAGCAGTTCGCGAGCCAGCTGGCCCAGCTGCAGAAGCAGGGCCTCAACGCCCAGTCCATCTCGCAACTCGCGCAGGGCGGCGCGGCGGCCGGCCTGCCGGTCACCGAGGGCCTCGTCGGGGACAAGTCCGCGATCTCCCAGATCAACCAGTCCGAGAAGCAGATCATGGCGGCTGCCGGGAGCATCGGGAACACGGGTGCCCCGGCCATGTACCAGGCAGGGCAGCAAGTCGCCTCCCAGCTCGGCAAGGGCCTCCAAGGCCAGCTCAAGGCGGTTGACAACCAGATGAAGTCCGTCGCCCACGGCATGGTGAGCGCCGTCGAGGCGGGACTGAACGGCAAGGGCCTCAAGGCGGCGATGGCGGCGGACGGGGCCTCGGCCGGGCAGGGGTTCGCCAGCGGGCTCCAGTCGGAGATCCCCGCCGCGTCGGCGGCCGGGGCGGCGCTCGCGCAGGCTGCGGAAGCAGCGGCGAAAGCGCAGCTCCAGTCCCATTCCCCGTCGCTGGTGTTCCGGCGCGTCGGGTTCACCGTGCCGGAGGGGTTCGCGCAGGGCATAGGCGACGGTGCCGGGCCGGTGTCGGCCGCCGCCGGGCGGATGGCGTCCGGTGCGGCAGCGCATGCGGGGATGATGCACCCGTACGGCGGCGGCGGCGGCGGAACACCCAGCGTGGGCGGGTTCTCCGGTGGGGGCGGCGGTACCCAGGTGGTCCACCACCACTACAACATAACGGTACAGGGCAGTGTCACCACTGAGCGTGACCTGTTCAACGCCATGCAGGACAGGCAGCTGGAACGGTCCGCGAATAACTACCGGGGCGGCTGGAACCTGCCGTACAAGGGGGCGTGACCAGGTGTCCTTGTCATACACGCAGATCACCGGCACGTTCGAGGACGGTTCCGGGAACCCGCTCAGCGGCACGGCCGAGTTCAGCATCAACACCACCCTGTACGCGTCGGGCGTCCCGCTGCTCCAGCCCAGCGTGCCCGTCCAGGCGCAGATCATCGCCGGCAGCCTGAAGAACGCCGAGGGCGGCACCCTCCAGCTCCTCGACCTGGCCAGCACCGGCATCGCCTTCGCCGGCCAGACCGGCTTCTGGTTCTGGACAGTCTCAGTGACGATCGGCGGCGAGGTGCTGCCGCCGTGGAGCTTCTTCCTGGAACACTCCGGGACCGCCGTGGACCTGTACTCGCTCGCCAACACGTCAGCGGGAGGCGGTGGCGGGATCACGCCGCCAGCGGGGGACATCGGCGGCAGCACGTCAGCTCCCACGGTGGTGTCCACGCACCTTTCCGCGCCGCTGCCGACGGCGCAGGGCGGCACCGGGCAGAACGCCGCGAACAGCGCCGCGCTGCTGGCCGCGCTCGGCGCGCTCCAGGCCGCCGGCAACCTGTCAGATGTCGCTAACGCGGCTACAGCCAGGACGAACCTCGGGCTGGGCTCCGCGGCCACGCAGCCGTCCTCGGCGTTCGACGCGTCAGGTGCCGCGGTCACGGCGCAAGGCAATGCCGAGGCGTACGCGGACACGAGCAAGCTGGCCAAAGCCGCGAACCTGTCCGACCTGGCGAACGCGGCGACCGCGCGTACTAACCTGGGGCTCGGTTCCGCCGCCACGCAGGATACGTCCGCGTTCGACGCGGCTGGTTCGGCAGTCACGGCGCAAGGGAACGCGGAAGCATACTCGTCTCCCACCACGACCCTGGGCGACACCATCTACGGCGGGCCGTCCGGCGTGCCGGCCCGGCTCCCGGGGAACACGGCCGCGACCAGGAAGTTCTGGCGCCAGCAGGGCACCGGGACGGCGTCGGCCGCCCCCGCGTGGGACACCCTCACCCAGGCCGATATCACCGCGGCTTACCCGTGGCAGTTCCTGCCGGAGAGCTACGGCGCGAAACGGGACGGCGCGTTCCTGTACGACGCCGCGATGACGAACGGGTCGGCGGTGCTGACCGCGGCGGGGCTTCCCGCTCCGTCCGCGCCGTCCGTGTCGAACTCCGGCACCGGGGGTACCGTCCTGGCGGGCACGTACCAGGTCATCGTCACCTACGTGAACCAGTACGGGGAGACGCTGGGCAGCACGGCGAGCAGCACGGCAACCAGCGGCACCACGTCATCGATCACGGTCACGTCGCCGCTGCCGTGGACGAACGCCACCGGCTATTACGTGTACTGCACCCAGGCCGGCGGTTCCTCCTTCACCCGGCAGCAGGTCCTGGGCAACCCGACGCCGCTGCGCAGCAGTTTCGCGATCACCGCGCCGCCGGCGAGCAGCGGTGCCGCGCCGCCCGGCTCAAACACTTCGGGTTCGGCGCCGTTCACCAGCGGCGATGTCGGCAAGCACATCATCGTCCCCTCGGCGGGCGGGTTCCTCAACGTGCCGCTCGTCACCACCATCGCCAGCTTCCAGTCAGCCAGCCAGGTCACCCTCGCGGCGAACGCTACCCGCACGGTCAACGGGCAGGGCGCGGTATACGGCACCGATGACACCAGCGCGGTCCAGCAGGCCGTCAATGCCGCCGTCTCCTACGCACGGCTGAGCGAGCAGGCCGCCGCGGAGGTGCTGTTCTCCGCCGGGATCTACGTAATCGCCGGGGCGCCGGGCGGCACCTACCAGTCCGCGCAGATCCAGATCCCATACGTCAACCCGTACACCGGTCCGAAAGTTGACCTGAAGCTCACGGGCCCGCAGCAGGCCGGCGGCCCTGTGCACTGGTCCCAGCCCAATCCGCCCGCGGCGGGGGCCACGCTGGCGAGCGTCTATTACAACGACTCCTCCAGCGGCGGCGGGCCGCCGCCGAACGTGGTGATCGGCGGCCCGGTGCAGGGCGGCGGCCTGTTCTTCGGCGGCAACAACGGCCTGTTCAGCAACATGCGGGTGATCGCGGACGGAATCAACGTGCTCGTGGCTTACCGGCCATGTGTCGCCGGCCTGGACCTGTACGGCTGCGCCCAAGCCGACATACGGTCATTCGCCTACTACTGCATGGCCGCCACGGGCACCGCAGCCGGCGGCTGGCCGCCTTACGAGTCTGACGGCGGCAACCCGTCCGCGTGGGGAACTTTCGGCTACCGCAGCCCCGCGACCGGCAACAACGACCAGAACGACCTTGACCGGGGAACCTTTATCGGCCCCTACCACGGCATTATCATCTCCGACCACTTCTCCGGCGGCTCTGTCAAGAGCATCTTCTGCAACGACGGGGTCCTCGTGTCGGCTGTGAGCCAAGCACACCACTGCCAGATTGCGTCACTGTCTTTCGAGACCGGGCAGGACGCGGTGCGGGTCGACTCCAGCGGGCAGACGTGCGCACTGTTCATCGGTTCGCTGCATGTCGAGTCGCTGTTCGGGTTCTTCATCAACGATTCCGGGAACCTGCTGTTCGGCGAGATCCGCGCCGAGGACCAGGGCACTACCGGGGTCATCGCCAACGGCAAGAACGGCGCGGCGAACGTGTGCCTGGTCTGGGATTTCCAGCCGCTCGGCGCGGTCGCTTCCCCGCCTGCGGTCCCCGCCTCCGGCACCCCCTACGTCAACCAGTTCTGGCGGGACGCGACCGTCATCGTGACCGGCGGGACCGTCTCGGCCATTTCCGTGGACGGCAGGACGACCGGGCTCACGTCAGGCCCTGTGCCTGTCCGCAACGGCGGGACGATCACCCTCACCTACTCGGTGGCGCCTACCTGGGCCTGGGACCTGAGCTAGCGGGCGGACTGAGCGCCCTCCTCGTATCTCGCTGCCACGCTAGGAGGGCTGCCCCGTGCCGTTCAGCACCGCCGCCGCGGACTACGAGCTTGACCAGGAAGGCGCGAACCATTCCCTGTTCGCCAGCCTGCACAGCGCCTACTCGGCCACCGGGGCGAACGAGCTGTCCGGCGGGTCGCCGGCCTACGCCCGGCAGGCAGTCACCTGGTCGGCCGCGGCGAGCAACAGCAAGGCGCTGAGCAACTCCCCGACGCTGAACGTGCCCGCGGGCTCGTCGGTGGCGTTCATCGGCCTGTGGGACGCGGTCAGCGGAGGCTCGTTCCGGGGCATGTACCCGAACAGTGCCGGGGCGATCGCGTACGGGTTCAGCGCGCCCTCCTCGACCAGCATCCTGCTCGCCCCCGGCTCGGCTTACGCGGCGAACCAGACGGTGGTCGTGTTCCCTGTCGCCGGGTCCGCGCTCCCGAGCGGCCTCACAGCCGGCACCATCTATTACGTCAAATCCCCGTCCGGGGACTCGTTCCAGCTCTCGGCCACCTCTGGTGGCAGCGCGATCACTTTGTCGGCGGACGGTGCCGGCGTGATTCAAGCAGTGTCTGTCGAAGCGTTCGTGTCTCAAGGGACGTTCCAGGTGAGCAGCGGCTCGCTGGCGATCATCTAGCGCGCCGGTCACGCGGCCAGCTCGCGCAGGTGAGCCAGCCTGAGCCGAAGCACAGGAATTCCTCCGCCGCGACCTCATGCCGGGCGAGCCCCGGCCAGAGCGATGGCACCGCGATGAGCCCGCCGACGGCGAGGGCGGCCAGGGCCACCAGGGCAGCCGAGCGCCAGATGTTCACGCCAGCGACAGTACCGCTCCCTGGCCGGAGGGGGGCACCCGGTGCCTTCGCAGACCTTCACCGCCTCCGGATCATGGACGGTCCCGGCGAACGCGGTGCCCGGTTCGGTCCAGGTGTACGCCATCGGCGAAAGCGGCAACGCCGGGACATCGGTGCACGGCTCCACGCCGGGTGCGGGTTCCGGAGGCGGGGCGTGCGGCGGTGAGCCCAGTCTCGGCGGCCTGACTCCCGGCACGACCGTCCTGACGCTCACGATCCCGCAGGGCGGCACCGGAAACCCCACCACGGTGACGGGCGGCTCGGTCACCGTCCAGGGAAACGCGGGCGGTTCGGCCACCGGGACGAGCCCCGGCAGCGGCGGCGCGGCCGGCACCAACACGGTCGCGTTCCGCGGCGGGAACGGGGCATCGAACTCGGGTTCCGCGTCGCCGGGCGGCGGCGGTGGCGGGTCGGCCGGGTCCACAGGGCCGGGCGGCGACGCCTCGGGAGCTACCGGCGGTGCGGCCGGGACCGGCGCGGCCGGGCCGCCGTCCCTGGCGGGTGCGGCGGGGGCGAGCGGGCCGGGGAGCCTGTCCGCCGGCACGAACGGCACCGCCCCGGGAGGCGGAGCGTCCGGCGGCGGGTCCGGCGGGTCCGTCAACCACACCGGCGGCACCGGGGCGCCGGGCCAGGTCATCATCATCTGGCAGGTTTTCACTTTCGGGTTCGCCGGCACCGGCAAGGGCACCGGGACGTTCACCGGGACGATCCACAAGACCGGGTCGTTCAAGGGCTACACGAGCGGATGGATGGCCCCCCCGGTCAGGGTCGTCAACGCCTGGTCAGGGACGTTCGCGCAGCCCGCAGTGTTCGGCAACATGCCGCCGGCGCTCCAGTCCGTCGTGGTGCCGCTCACCCCGGCGGGGAGCCTCGGCCTCGGCACCGGGACACCGTCGGCGGGCAACTGGCTGTTCTGCGTATCCGGGCTCAACGAGCAGTCCGCCACGTCAGAGGCGACAGTCGCCGTCTCGGATGACGTGCACGACTTCTGGCGGCCAGGCGACGAGACGACCTCGACGTGGGCCGTGTCGCAGGCGGCTGCCCTGACGCGGACCTCGGGCTGGTACACGCCGAACCTGAAGCGGATCCCGTCCGCCGTATACGCCGCACCGAACGGCTGCCTTGACGCGCAGTCGGTCATGGTCATCGAGGTGACCGGGCTCGGGCCGTGGGACACCGTCACCGGGATCTACACCAGCTACGCAGCAGCCGTGACGTCGCTGACCCTGGCGCTTCCCGCGCCCTCCGCCCCGGTGTTCCTGCTCGCCGCCGCGTGCGGGGACTCGGCAGCGGCCGGGCAGCAGCTCACCCCCGCCGGATGGAACACGCTGCCGCCGGTTTCAGCGTCGAACGGCGTGGATCACGCCTGCGACGCTGTCCTGACCACGGCATGGACCACCGGCTCCTCGGCAGTGTCCGTCAACGCCACGGCGGCATCCGCGACGGACCTGTCCGGGGTCGTCATCGGGGTCCTCCAGAACGCCCCGTCACCGATCCCGGCCGGCGCGAACCCGGCGTGGGCAGGCCGGTTCATCGTGGAGATCGGCCTGGGCTCGGGGTTCCAGACACCGCCGGACCAGGTCACCTGGACCAAGGTGACCGACAATGAGTGGCCGGGCACGTACGTGCCGGGCTCCGGCACCGTCAAGCGTGCCTGGACCTGGTCCGACAGCGGCGGGATCCAGTACGGCCTCGGCGGCCTCCAGTCCGGTGAGGGCACCAGCCAGTGGGACAACGCGGACGGCTACCTGACCCCGTCCAACTCGTCCTCGCCGCTGTACCCGGATGTCACCACCGGCACTCCCGTGCGGATCCGCGCAGCTCTCGGCACCATCGGCGGGAAAACCGTCAACTCGTGGTACGTGGTGCAGCGCAATGCGCTCAAGTTCACCGAGAAGCGCACCAAGGGCCTGAGGTCGTTCATCGAGGCGGGGCTCACCGACATCTACAGCGTGTTCTCCGCCCCCTGCCCGTCCCCGTACCGGGGCGAGGTCTACCAGGACAACCCGCACATGTGGATCCCGTGCGATGACCAGCCGGTATCGGGCGGCGTGCTGCCCACCCAGCTCCGCAACGCGGCCGAGGGAACCGGGCTGCCGCTCCAGATCGTCCCCTCGCCGAACGGGGTCTCCGGGCAGGACGGCTACTCCTCCTCCGGCGCGTGGACGAGCATCTCCGGGTCCAACCCCGGCGCGGACGGCACCGACCTGACGGCCCTGCTGAACGTGGTCGGCACATCGGTTCCGCCGCCTAGCGTCGCGGTCTACTCGGTGGCGGCCGACAGCGGCTGGATGTACGGGGACCCGCAGTCCTCCCCCGGTATCCAGGCCGGCGGCGGCCCGGTGACGGCGCAGCCTGGCGCGGCAGCGTGGCAGCAGAGCGGAGCATCGGGGAATACCGGGTCGAACGGCTGGTTCCTGGCCTGCCATGACCCGTCGTTCCCGCCTCTGAGCGGCGGGATCACCGTCGAATCCTGGTTCAACTACGCGTATTTCCGCACGGCTGCCGGCGTGAACAACGCCGGCACCTTTTACGGGGAAACCGGGCAGCCGTACTGCCCGCTGACGCTGTGGGAGCTGGCGACCGACACCGGCCCGGTGTGCCTGCTCCAGCTCGACTTGTCCGGGCACCTGGTCTTCACGACGTACAACGGGACGACCCCCACCTCAACGACGGTGTACAACTCGTCTGACCTGCGGTGCAACGCGTGGGTGAACTACACCGTCGTCATGAACCAGGGCTCGTGGACGGTGTACGTCAACGCCGGCCTCACCGCCAAGGCGACCGGCTCGGGCGCGGGGATGACATCGGCCTGGACCTGGTTCATAGGGAACGGCGACCTCGGCACCAGCGGCGGGACGAACCTGGCCGCGATCCAGCACGGCGGCAACTGCGAGGCGTCCCACATCGCGATATACCCGCAGATGCTGCCTGCCTACCGGATCCTGGCCCACTACAACGCGGCCCTGACCGGGTTCGGGCTCATCCCGGCGCCCACCTCGCCGCAGATCGCGGCCACCCAGAACATCTCCGCAACAGGGTTCACCCCGGACGGCTCCGAGTACAAGGGGCAGTACGGGTTCCAGAGCGGGGCACATCCGGCCACCACGTACACGATGAGCGCGGTCGCCGCCGCCGTGGCCGGGGCCTACACCTCCGGCCCGTCAGCCCGCGCGGTATCGGCAGGGTTCGGGAATCCGGGCGGGTACGCGAACGCCCTGTACACCTCGTGGACCTCCGCCGCCCCGCTGGTCCAGGTGTTCACCGCCGCCTCGGCCGACGCTGAGACCGAAGCCGCCGCTGTCCTCGGCGCGGGCGACACGTTCACCGGAGGGTTCGGCAGCGGCGCGACAGGGACCGGACCCGCGCAGGTCAGCGCCGGGACCGGGGCATCGCCCCCCGCCGCGCCGACTCCGCTCGGGGACCTCGCAGGGGAGCGGATCGAGCGGATCCTCGCCTACGGCAACGTCCCGTACCCGGGCCGGAGCATCGACCAGGACCCCGCCATGGTCCAGGCCGCGATCGACATCCAGGGCCAGGCGGCGGCCCAGAACCTGGACAACATCCGCCAGTCCGTCACCGGCCTGCTCAGCGTGGACGGCAACGGCAACCTGTGCTTCCGCGACCGTGCCCGCCTCGCCGCCGACACCCCGGCGTGGGCGCTCGGGCCGGATGTCGGAGCCGGGCAGATCCCCTACGACGCCTCCCAGAGCTTCTCGAACGACCCGCAGCGGATCTGGAACCTGATCAGGATCACGCCGTACGCCCCGGACGGCGCGACCCTGGCCACCATCACCCCGTCGTCGTTCTCCGCGGCCCTGGCCAGCCAGGAGCAGTTCGGCGCCAGGCCGCTGCCGTTCACCTCCTACCTGCAATCCACTGCCGAAATGCAGGTGCAGGCCGACTGGCTGCTGTCCCAGTACGGCGGCCCGCTCCGGCGCCGGGTGAGCGGCTTGAAAATCGACGCCGCCCGGCACCCCGCGGCGTGGCCGGCCGTGCTCGGGATGAACGTGGGAGACCTCGCCACCGTCACCGACATGCCGTTCGGCCCCCCGGTCACGACAGGCACGTACAGGGTCACCAGCATCAGCCGGAGCATCGCGTTCGGGGGCAACGACTCGGCGGCCGAGGCGAGTCTCACCATTGCCCTGGATTTCGAGCCGAGCACGTATTACTCCTGACCCGGGGGTGGCTGGTGAAGGTCGGCACGCTGGTCCGGATGATCGCCCCGCCGCACCGGCAGGGCCGCGTCGTCAGGATCTCCAGATCCGGGCCGTACGCCACTATCTGGGTCAACTTCCCCGGCTGGCACATCGCGAGCTTCTCGCCGGGAGGGCTGGAGATCCTGTGACGAGGGAGGGCTGCCCCGGTGCCCGACAGCGCCCTCGTGACCCTCCTCACCGGCACCGGGGTGTGCGGCGTGTTCTGCGTGCTGTTCATCATCGGCGCGATCTTCCCCCGCTCGGTCGTCACCGACAAGAACGCGGAGATCGCCGAGCTGAAGGAAGCGCTCACGGCCGAGCGGAGCCGGGCAGACACCGCCGTTGCCGCCACGTCAGCGACCAGGGACATCCTCGCCGCCCTCCAGATCGGGCGGGACATGAAGGCGGGCCATGACGCATGAGGCTGCTCGGGAGGCTGACGTCGATGATCCTTCCGTGGCCGGGCAAAGGGGAACGCCAGGCCGCGATCGTCCGCGCCCGGCAGGAGAAAGAGCGGTCGCAGGCCAGCGCCGCCCACGCGGAACGGCTGGAAGGCCAGGTGCGGCGGATGGCCGCCCAGAACCATTTCGCGGCATCGATCGCCGAGCAGATCATCCGGCATCACCGGGGGGCGTCATGACGCAGGCGCAGTGGCTCGTGCTGCTACTCAAGGTCTTCCTTATCAGCGGGTTCGTGACTCTCGCCGGGTGGATCGCCCTGTACAGCGTCCTGGCGCCATGGTGGCGGAACCCGGTCGGCCGGACCCTGGTCGCCAAGACGGCCTTGATCGCAGCCTTGTTCATCCCGACCGGCCTCAGCTTGTTCTTCGGCTTCTCCCGGCTCGACTCCTATGTGGCGGCGTGGATCCAGGTGTCGCTGATCGGGCTGGTGACCCCGGTCATGATCTGGCGCTCGGCCGTGTGGCTGAAACTGCACCGGGCCGGGCGGCTGCCGAGCAACGGGAAGGACGGGTTAGCCGATGACCGATCCCGGCACCCATGTGGAACGCGAAGATGACAGATGGGCCGTGGAGATAGCAGATCATCCTGGCCGCACCGAATCGCCAGAGTTCCGCAAGGCCAAGGAGACCGCGCACCGGATCCTCGCCGCTGTCCGCGAGCAGGACCCGGGCGGGATGCTGGCGTTCCTCGCCGGGCCCGCCGCGGGCCGTCCGCAAGCCCATCACGCTGGCTCGCTGTGGCTGCACGACGGCCACGGCTGGTTCCTGGTCCTGTCGGTGTGCGGCGTGGAATGGTCCGCCCAGTTCAGCGCATCGTCCGCCCGCGTCGACGAACTGCGGGCAACCGCGCGGCGGCTTTACCTGCGGTTCCCCGAGACACTGGATGAGCTCCAGAAGCTCGGGTACCCGGAAGCCGCCCGGATCCTGTCCGAGCCCATCACCGATGCGGATGGCGTGGCACGGTGGACGGACTCCCTGTTCAACGCATGCGTCATGCTGTCTGCCCCGCTGCATTCGGGTACGGTGCACGGCGGCCAGACCGGAGGGTGGCACCACTACCCGAAATCCGTCTGGGACCAGCAGGTCACCAAAACGGACGGGTTCACGCTGTGGGTGACAGGCGGCGACGGGCTGGAGGCCGCGGTGACCCCGGTCGCGCCGCCCGGCTCGGGTGACGGCCGGGTGGAGGTCGTCTACGCGCATCCTGCGTCGGAGCTTCACCGGCAGATGACCGAAGCTCATGCAGCAGGCCAGCGGCACATCCTCGAGGCGGACCACCCGCTGGCGGAGCAGGCTTTCGCAGGGCAGGAGGGTACCGGATGACCGTGCTCGCGCACCTCGCACTGCAAGGACCGCAGCCGGGCCGGCAGGGCTGGGAATGCCCGCGATGCCAGACGGTGTATGCGCCGGACATCAAGGCGTGTCACTGCGCCGCCTCGCGCGGGACAGGCCGACACTGACGCCGTCGCTGGGCTGTCCCGGCTGGAAGAACGGGACGTGCCCGAGCGGGCATTTCTGGCTGAGGAACGGCGAGCTGGTGCAGTGCTAGGCCGTCGCGGGCACCCCCCGGCGCCGCCGCCCGATCACAGGCCGGTCGTGACCCGCGTCACTGGAACGGTTGAGGTCAAGTGCGCCGCGACAGGACCCGAGCAGCCCGGCCTCGGCGATGACCGGACCCCGTGGCGGCAGTACACACTTGCTGACATCGAGGCATGGTGCGCCGAACTGCGCAGGCTAGGGGCAGGTGACGGCCTGGTGCTGGATCAGGCGGACGGGCTGGTGGTCACCCTGGACGCATCGTGATCTGGCACTCGCTTCTCCACTGGCTGGGGCTCGACTCCGCCGGCGGCCCCGCCTACCTGGCCTGGTCCGGTTTCGGCAGCGACATCAGCGAGATCGGCATCCTCGGCGCGCTGGCGATGATGATCCGGCGGCACAACTGCCATGTCCGGCGGTGCCTGCGGATAGGCCGCCACCATGTGGAGGGGACACCGTACGTGGTGTGCCAGCGTCATTCCCCGCACGGCGCGCCGACACATCAGGATGTCCTGGACGCGCACGAGGCAGCGACGGGTGACCGGTGAACAGTGCCGCCGTCTACTGGCTCGCAGTCGCTGCGGCAGTCCTGGCCGTGCTGGGGCTGCACGTGCCGTTCATCAGGTGGGTCAAGCGGATGAGCGGACGCTAGGCGGCGTGCGCCGGAAGTGCGAGCAGTTCCGCTATCGCGTCGGCTGGGTCATCGTGGCGCTTGCATGCCTCAATCACCTCGGCAGGCGCTATCCCGGATATCTCCGGCACGCCGCCCGGCCCGATCGCCGCCCGCTCGTACCAGTGCCGGATCAGCCGCTCGGCCTGCCCAGCGTCAGCAAGGCCGAAATGCTCGACCAGGTCCACCCGGCCGGGCCGGATCACGGCAGGGTCCAGCACGTCAGGGCTGTTGGTGGTCAGGACGGTCAGCAGGCCGTGCGGCGTCGCGATCCCGTCCAGCGTGTTAAGGAGACCGGATAGGGTCACCTGATCGGGGTTGTCGTCCCGCCGGGTTGCGGCGTGGAACACGTCGGCGTCTTCGAGCAGCAGCATCGACCTGGGACCGACCCGGCTGGCCACGCGGAGCAGGGTTCCGTCGTTCTTCACGTCGGCCAGCGGCAGGTACCAGACGTCCATGCCGAAGTGGGAGGCGAGCGCCCGCGCGACGCTGGTCTTCCCGGTCCCGGGCGGTCCCTCGTACAGGTGGCCCCGGTGCCACGGCATCGACCGGCGGGCATAGTCGCGTTCGGCGTCGAGGAACCTCGTGACATCGGCAGTCAGCCGCTCGAGCTGGCCGGCCGGGAGGATGACGCTGTCCAGTTCGCGCGGCGGCAGGTCGTCCAGGGTTTCCCAGTCGCCCCATTTGCTGAGCATCCGGAACTGCGGCTTGCGCTTGCGGTCGAAGCTGCGCCGCATGATCGCCGCGATCTGGTCGAGCAGGGCCTTCTGGCCGACGGCGGACGCGGCGGTGAAGATGATCTCCGGCGGCTTCCACGGCCGGCTGTCATCGCCCGACTGCGCGAACTCGGCGACGCCTACCCGGATCTTGTGACCGGCGACGGTGATGACCTGCTCGCGGGTCCCGTCGTAGCGGAGCCGCAGCGCGGGCGGTTCGGGTCGCTCACCTGATGCGGACAGCATGACCGCCCCGTAGGCGTTGTGCCGCGACGTGTAGGCGACGAGCGCCCGCTGGTCGCGGCGCGGCAGCATCCCGAGCACCCACTCGTGCAGTTCGCCGTACACGTCGTCGGTGCCGGGGACCTTGACGGTGTAGGTGGCCCGTTCGCGGAGCCTTGACCGCATCGTGCGGGCGGCGGGGAGTGCCATCTGCCCGGCCGCCATCGCCATCGCCAGCTTCGGCGCTTTCTCGCGGAGCACGGCGATCAGGTCCGAAGCAGGGGCGTTGTCCGGGGATTTAACCGGCGCAGGCTGCGAAGTCACGGGCCAATTGTGCCATCCGGGACAAGTGGATGGTCCTGACCGTACCGCTTCAGCCAGGAGGTGCCGCGTTGAGCAACCTGATCATGTTCGATTCCATCACCCCGGACCTCCTGCCCACGGGTGCCGGCTACTGCTACGCGGGATACGTGTCCGGCAGGTGGCCTGACATCGGCACCATCCGGCAGCGATTCCCGCACGCTCGCACCTTGTCGATCGCCATCGATGCCGCCCATGACGCCGATGCGCTCGACATCGAGACAGGCGACGCGACCCCCGCCGACGCGGCGGCCTGGTACGAACGGCAGCGGGCAAGAGGGGTCACCCGGCCCTGCCTGTACGCCAGCGCGGACCTGATGCAGCGGAACGTGGTGCCCCTCATCGAGGCGTCCGGCATCGCGAGATCCGCGGTGCGGCTCTGGTCGGCGCACTACTCGTATAAGGCGCACATCTGCGGGCCAGCGTCTTGCCGCCTGATGAGCATCGAGGCGGACGGCACCCAGTGGACGGACACGGCGCTCGGCCGAGACCTGGACGAGTCTCTCCTCGCCGCTGATTTCTTCGGGACCGCACCGCACCCCAAGCCCGCCCCAGTACCACCGGAGGTCGAAGTGCAGTCAGGCCAGCTCAGTCAGGGTCCCGGCGCGGTCACCGTGATCAGCGTCCCGTGGGGATCGGCGTCGACCATCGCGTTCGGGTGCGACAACAGCCTCCAGGGGCTGCCCCCGGTCAAGCTCCGTGTCGCTATCTACGACACGGGGTGGCGTGTCAGCGACAACGTCGTCGTGGACAGCACTAAGGGGCAGACGGTCCTCAAGTTCACGGACAAGGCGCGCACCGGGGTCATCTCGGTGCGGCGGGAAGACCCGGGGGATGCCGTGGTGGGGTGGCAGGTGTCCTAGGTTCGGCAGCATCAGGCGTTTCCTCAGCTAGCCGCATGATCCCCTCGGCCAGACCGGGAAGCTCGGAGGCGTGGACGCCCGGCGCACTCTCAAGTTCCAGCATCGCATCGAGCCACGCGCTCCGGTTCTCCAATCTCAGTACCGTTTGCCTCGCCGCTGCACCACTTCCTCGACCTGCTGGTACCTGAGCTTCTCGGTCAGGCTCATCCGGTCGTGATCGGTGAACGAGTCCAGGTAGATGGTCGCGACGGCGAGCAGGCATTCCAGGTCATCGCGGAGCCTGCTGTTCTCCTGCGACAGGGCATACTCGGCCGTGAGCTGCTTCGCGCCTTCCGGCGTGGTGACGGCGGCTGGCCAGTGCACGGGCAGGTCCGGCTTGTCCACCGCTTGCGGGCCGCGCACCTCGGACTCGTGATGGCACCCGTCGGAGTAGTCGGTGTGCACCGATATCCGGATCGGATAGCCGTGCGAGGCGTGCGGGCTCACCGCAGCCGCTCCAGGCATTCGGCCCGCGCGGCGGCCACAGGGCTCCCCGGCGCAGCGGCCGAGCGGATGAACGCGCCTATCTGCCCGCTGTCGCTGAGGCTGATCGCGGTGAGGTCGATGACTCCGCGCAGCCGCTGCACCTCAGTCACCCATTCCAGCAGCGAGTGCGTCTCCAGGTGGGCGCGCACCGTGTCGTTGAGAGCGGCGTAGTGATCCTTGAGCAACGCGATCGTGTCGTCTTTCGAGCTGATTACCCGGCCCGAGGTGTCGGCCCACGCGTTGTCGTGGACCCATGTGCATTTGTGCAGCGGGCAGCAGTAGCGGACCCTCGGCGGCTCCCAGCCGTAGCCAGCAACGGCCGCTGCCGCCTCACCCGCTAGCTCCCGTGCCTTCCGGATCGCCTCAGGTGATGCTGCCGCGATTCCCGCTGCGAGCCCCTCGCTGACTGCTTCCTGGTCCGCCATGCGGCCCATTCCACCACACCACGGAGGTCAAATGACCGCACCCGTACGCATCCCCGGCAAGCTCGGCCGTCTCCACGCCCGGTTCCCCGCCGGGCTCCGCGAACTCGGCTCCTACGCCGCAGGCCGGCTCCCCGCGCCGCCCCCGTCCGTCCCGGTGCCGCAGATCGCGGACTGGGACTGCCTCGGCAACGACACTTACGGCGACTGCGGGGTCGCCGGTCTCGCGCACGGTTTCGAGTCCGCCGCCGCGGACGCCGGCGAACAGGAAACGTTCCCCGGCGCGGACCAGGTCGTCAGCTACTACCTGGCCTACACGGGCGGCCAGGACTCCGGGGTCGTCCTGTCCGACTTCCTCGCCTACGTCCGGCAGCACGGCTTCTACGGGCACGCGGTGACAGCGTTCGCCCCCGTCGCCGTCCACGACATCCCCTCACTCCAGTTCGCGACCTGGGCCTACGACTTCGCCTACACCGGGATCGACGTGACGCAGGCGATGATGGACGCCTTCAGCGCCGGGCAGCCGTGGACCGCCGCGATGGCGCACGGCGATCCCCTCGGCGGGCACTGCATCCCGGTTGTCGCATACGACGGCACGTATCTCTACGTCGTCACGTGGGGGAAGGTCCAGGCCGTCGAGTACCCCGCCTGGCATGCGATGAGCAGCGAGGCGTGGGCCGTCATCACCGGGGAGGTAGCCGGCGGCGACGGGCACGGGATCAGCCTCGCCGCGCTCCAGGCCGACCTTGACCGGCTCGGCGTCCCCGCACCTCCGGCATCCGCCGGCCAGCCCGGCCTGCTCGCCGACGTCGCGTCGCTCGTCCGCGAGGTAGCCGCCGACGCCAGCCGCGACATCTCCGACGTCATCTCATTCCTGCACGCGCACGGCCTTTAGGAGGCTCCCGTGCTGAACCGCCTGCTCGCCCTCCTCCACGCCGAGCCCGCCGCCGTGTCCGTCGCCGCCTCCGGCATCGTCGTGGCCCTCATCGTCGCGTTCAGCCACCTGTCCGGCACCCGGGCAGGCTACCTGTCCGCAGGGGTCACCGCCGCCGGGACGATCGTGACAGCACTGCTGGCCCGGCCCGTGAACGTCGCCGTGATCGGCGGGGCGGCGGGGACCGTCCTGGAGTCGCTGGCGCTGTTCGGGGTGCACATGACCTCCGGCCAGATCGCCGCCGTGGTAGCCGCGGTGAACCTGGTACTCGGGTACCTCGTGATGCGGCCCGCGCTCACCCCCGTAACCAGGCCGCGGCCGGGGGCATCATAGATGTCCGCCGACAACCGGATCCTCGCGCTCCAGTACGCAATCGAGACCGTCGTCCCCGACGGCGGGGGCTTCCCGCCCGAGAAAGGCGGCGACGTCACAGCCGTCGCGGACATCTACTACAGGTGGCTTGAAGGCCCGGCCGTCCTGTTCCTCACCGCCGATCCCGTTACTTTTGACCAGGCTGCACCGGAGGGTCCGGGCACGCCTACTATCCGGAAAGGAACCGCCGCCGTGCAGCTCACCGATCTTCAGCAGGTCACCCTGTCCATCGCCGAGGAGGACAGCAAAGGCCAGCCGGTCGCCGACTCTCTCGTGTGGTCTGTCGATGACCCTGGCGTGATCTCCCTCGTGCCGTCCGCCGACACCCAGTCGTGCCTGTGCGTCGCCGGGACCGACGGCACCGCCACCGTCACGGTCACCGACAACTCGGTGACTCCGCCGCTCACCGGCACAGAGACGATCACCGTCGTCTCCTCGGCGGCCACCTCCCTGGTCATCAATGAGGGCACCCCGGAGGACCAGCCGCCCGCGCCTGCCCCCGGCAGCTGAGGCCGCGAGCAAGCAGAACGGCCGCCCCGGCTCGTCCTTCGGGACAGAGCCGGGGCGGCCGTTTTCGTCATGCCCGGATAACGGCAAGGGCCGGGCTATCACCCTTCGGGCCGTATGCAAGAGCCCTGGTCAGGATGCTGTTGTAACCGGCGAGGCAAGGGAAGCCAGCGCCCGGCCCTGCCGTGCCTAGTAACCGAGGATGTTCCCCGAGCCGGGATCCTGCCCGCCGCCGTTGCCTAGCGCGTCGGTCCACGTCTGGGCCAGCGAATGCGGGGGGCGCAGCGAATGAGCTGTCGAATAGGCCCACGACCAGTCCGTGATCCCGGGACCCCCGAACACGGTCCCTGCCGGGAACGCCTGCTCGAACCACAGCGACGTGGTCTGCTCAGGCGCCGCCGGGGCTCCGTCCTCCGAAGCCGGGACCAGTGACATGTCCGGTGCGGCGCTCGCGGTGAACGAGTACGACGCGCCGCCTACCGCGGAGCCGGTCACGCCCGACAGGATCACCTCCCCGGCGTCGGCGCCGCCCTGGTCGGGGGTCAGCGCCCCCGCGATCGCCGTGAACGTGCCGTTGTCGGAGACGGTCGCGGTGTAGGTGCCGGGGGCGGTCTGGGTGATGATCAGGGTCCGGGTCAGGTTGTCGCCGGCCCATGTGCCGCCGCCGCCCGAGTCGGGACGGCCGGTGAGGGTGGTGACGGCCTGGAGGGTCGTGGAGGCGTGCGCGGCCGGGGAAACCGCCAGCGTGCCGGTGAGTGCCGCCGCTGCGATAGCGGCGAGGAGGAGGTGCCTGGTTCTCATTGCGAGTGCCTTCCTGGTGGCTGCGGGAAAGGAGGGGGTTGCGGGCCGGGCGGGCGGCCTTCAGGCACCCCGGCCATCACACCGGAGCCGGGGCGCCGTGAGCAGGTACCGCTGGCAGCCGCCGCGAAAGGTCGGATCGGCGGTGCCCGGCCCGCAAGCCGGTTCCGGGGACGGGCTTCGTCCTTCAGCGGCGAGCCGGGCAGAGCAAACCGACGGACCCGGCTGCCGCCTGAGCAGGAGCGCGTTGACTGGAAGCGGATACAGGGAATCCAGCGCCCGCCCCCGGAAGATCAGAGAGTCAGAACGCCTTGCCGAAGTCGGCGCCCCACAGCTGGTTCGATTCGATCGTCTCCGGCGCCCCGGTCAGGAACCCGGTCAGGTTGTCGACGTACAGCTGCGGGCGCGGCTTGTCGGCCGGGAACGAGCCGGCCGGGTAGGTCAGCACGAACGGGTGCGAGAAGTTCGTGTCCGAGCCGTTGATCGCCGGGAGGTAGAACTTCGCGAACCCTGTCGGGTCCTCCGTGTCGACCGCCCACACTGTCTTCCCGGACACGCCGCACGGCTGGAGCGACACCTTCTCGCCGCTGAACGCGGTAGCCGCGACCCCGGCGCACAGGCCCGTGTCCGCGCCGTACGGGGCGTACTCGACCTCGAACGCTTCCAGGTCCGACTGTCCCGCGCACGTGGGGAACGCCGGCAGGGTGCAGCCGTAGCGGAGCGCGAACGAGGACGACACCAGGCCCGCCGCGTAGAAGTCCGCCACGGTGCCCTGCGCCGCGACCGTGAAGTCCTCGGCCGGGTCGGCGTTGGACTGGCCGAACAGGATGACCGGGGTGCCGGCCGCCTGGCCCCGCTTGTAGACGTCCATCAGGAACATCGGGCTGGCGTGGGTGCCGAAATCACGGGAGAACACGTCGATGCAGCTTCCGCCGCATGACGGGGTGGCCGCGTCCGCGGTCCCGGCGGCTGCGATCCCGCCGATGGTGACAGCGCACGCTGCGATAGCGAGCGCCTTGGTGGTGAACCTCATGGGGTTCCTTTCAGTTTGCCGGCATCCCCCTGCGGGACGCCGTCTGATGCTGCCTCCCTCACGGGAGGCCCGTACCCCGCCGTGCTGCGGTGGCGGGGAGAAGGTCTAGGTGTATCGGCCCAGGTCAGGCACTAGCTTGTTTACGAACCTATGACGAACGATGAAGGTCCCAAAAGACTATTCCTCCCCTGGTTCTTCCCAGACCGGTATCACCGCGATATCCGCGGGCTGCCTCGGCCCGGTGCGGGTCACCATGACAGCCCTGACGAGCGGTCTCAGCATCTCACGGAGCCGGGCAGCGGGAAGGAGGTCCCACGACTCGAGGACGCCCGCCACCGCGGGGAGGAACACGGCGGTGTTCGCGTCCGCCGCAGCCCGCGCCGCCTTCAGCGACCGTTCCGCCGCGGCCCGGTCAGCGAGCATCCCCGCCCGCGCCGCCTCGTAGCTGGACGCCGGCGTGGTCTCGTCCATCGCCTGCATCCGCACCGACTTGGCGAGCGCCTTGTCGATGCGCTCGATTTCCCGCTGGAGCCTGCCCGTGTCCGTCTTCGCCCGGATCACCGTCGTGCCCCTCGCCGCCTCTGCCTCGGCCGCGGCATCGATGTCAGCGGCCCACTTCGCGATCTCGGCCAGCACGGCCTCCTCGACGCGGCGGCGCTGCACCCACACGCCGGGGCAGCCGCGGTGCTGCACCCAGTTCGGGCACCGGTACGCCCACCCGGTCCTGCCGCCGCCCGCGTTGGAGATGCTGAGCCGCGCCTTGCACGTCCCGCACCGGACCAGGCCGGCCAGCGGGTAGACGGGATCCTGGTGACGCGGCGGGACCGTCCTGGTTTCCTCCCGGCGCCGCAGGTACTTCTCCCACAGTTCCGGGCCGATGACGGGCGGCTGCCCGCCGGGTATCCATGCCGCCCGGCCGCAGAAGTTGAGGTTCTTCCCGCACCGGCAGTCCGGGTCGTGGATGCGGAGCAGCCCGGCGCCGAACCCGGAGTCGAGCACGAAGAACAGCGCCCGGCGGCCGAACGTCGCGCCGCGGGCCGTCCTGGCCCCGGTGCCGTTGATCCAGCGCAGCAGCGCGGCGGCTCCCTCCCCGGCGACGTACCGCTCGTACGCCTCCGCCAGGACAGGGCCGGTCACCGGGTCGGTCTCGTACCGCTCCCCGGGGTCGTCCGGGTCAGCACGGTACAGCCTCGGGTTGTCCTCACGGCGGACCCGGCCCTTGCGGACGTAGCCGAACCGCGGGCCGCCGGTGCCGGGGAGCTTGCGGTCCCTGCGGGAGGCGTGCGCGGCCTTCCAGTTCTCGCCGATGATGTCCGACTGCATCTCCGCGAGCGCGAACGCGTTGGTCCGGGTGTACTTGCCGATCGCGGTCTCCACGTCGAACGGCTCGGTGACTGACACGACCCGCCCGCCGGCCGCCTCGACGCGGAAGGCGTTGGCGAGGGATTCCATCGCGTTGCGGCCCCACCGGTCGAACCGGTAGACGAGGATCTCCGAGGCTTCCCGCTGCTCTATCCGGGCTATGGCCAGGGTCACCTTGCGCCTGAAGTTCCGCCCGCTGTTGTCGAGATCTTCCACCCAGCCGATGATACGGCGCCCGGTCTGGCGTGCCCGGCGGGAGATCGCGGCACGCTGGATCTGCGGGGAAATCATTTCCTCGCGTTTCATCGACACCCGCAGGTAGCCGATGGCGGGAACGGGGGTGCTCTGCCGGTCAGCGGCCACCGGGGACCGCCGGAGGGGCTTCCGCCTCGACACCGACATAAAGGAGCCGGCCCCCCTCATCGCGAAGGCGGTGGACCGCCTTCCTCTCACTCATCGGGCACCGCTTGCCTCAGAGCCGCAGCAAGGGCTGCGCGATGCCATTCGACGGGCACTATCACTGCTGCAGGAGTGTCGTACCGGAGGATCGTGATATGCGCGCCGCCGTGCTCGACCTGATCCAGCAGAACCCGGAAGTTGCGCCGTGCCTCATCGCTGCGGATCTGGCGGTCCTTGCTCACATGGCGAGTCTACAGTGTCGTACGACATAACCCAACTAACCGGCTTGGCGGATGAGCGCTGTGAGCACTTTCCCGTACGCCAGCGCGTGCTCCAGCGTCGGCACCGCGGCTCCCGTTTCCCACGAGGAGACGGCCTGCCGGCTGACGCCGATCACCCGCGCCATGTCGGCGGCTGTTACGCCGGCCGCTTCGCGGCGTTCCCGTGCCGCATCCGATGCGAGGTCGGCGCGGATCCGGACGGCGGCGGCGAGGTCGGCGGGGCGCACGGGATCAGGGTAGAGGCCTGGCGGGCGGTTGTCATGGGGTGGGCAAGCGAGCGTCAAGCACCCGTCATCCGCCCTTCAGGGGTACAGAGATAATCCCTGTTATCTTTGCATGCATGCACGAGGTCGGGAGATACGAGCCGGTCCCCGCCGGAGACGGCGGCCGGCCGGCACCGGAACAGCTCATACTCCGCTGGCTGATCACCAAGCGATCCCCGCATACCCGGTTCGGCTACGGCCGGGATCTCGGTGTCCGGCTCCCGCGTCCCGGCGCGACCCGGATCGGCGATCCGCGGCCAGCGGCGGCACCGGACTGGCTGGCATGGTGCCGCTCCGTCGGCATCGACCCGCTCGCCGGGGTGAGCCAGGAGCATATCGGGGCGTGGGCGCGCACCATGGAAGCCGCGGGCCTGTCCGGGGCGACCGTGGCCCGCAGGCTGGCGGCCGTGTCGTCCTGGTACGCCTGGATGAGAGAGCAGGGCCATGTCCCGGCGAACCCGGCCGAAGGGCTCGCCCGGCCGCAGCTCGACGCCGACACGTCCACCACACCCGGGCTGACGAAGGATCAGGCTCTCAGGATGCTCTCGGCAGCCGACTCGGCACGGTGGCCGCAGGCTGTGCGCAATGCCGCGCTCGCTGCGCTGCTGCTGTTCACCGGGGCCCGTGTGAGCGAGGCGTGCGGCGCGACCCTGGCCGATCTCAGCATGGACCGCGGGCACAGGGTGCTGCTGGTCAAGCGCAAGGGAGCCGGCAAGAAGCAGCCGCTCGCTCTCCCGGCGCCCGCGCTCGAGCGGCTGGACGCCTACCTCGCCGGTCGAGGCGACCTCGAGCGGCTGCCGGCCGTCGCCGGTACCGCAGGCCGCGAACGCCCGCTCATCGCCACGGCCTCGGGGCAGCCGATGCGCCCGGCCGACGTGTGGGCGCTCATGCGGCGGCTCGGCCGGGCGGCGAAGCTGCCCCCGGAACTGGTAGGGAAGATGGGCGCTCACTCGATGCGGCACAGCTTCGCCACGCTCTACCTCGACTCCGGCGGCAGCCTGCGGGATCTCCAGGACGCGATGGGCCACAAGGACCCGCGGACAACGCGCCGGTACGACAGGGCACGGGGCCTACTTGACCGCTCCCCCGGCTACAAGCTCGCCGAGTACTTGTCGGGTGGTGCGGGCGACGAGTAGGGCCTGGATCGAGGTCCCCCCGGACCAGGGATGGGGACCGGCCGCAGCGCTCAAGGGATGGCTCACCGGAGAATGCGGTTACCGCGTAGCGGAGCACCGCGGCACCGGGCTGGTGATGATCGAGGTCCGCGGTGAGCCAGGGCCGGCGTGGGACCCGCCGGGATGGTCGCCGTGGTGGCTGGAGCCTCAGCTTGAGCAGGCAGCGCCGGGGAGCCTGCTGGAGGACACGGTCATCTGGGTTGACCAGCCGGCCGTGGTGGAGCTGAGGAACGGGGCCTGGGTACGGGTGAGAGCAGGACCGCAGTGGAGGGACGACCGGCGGAGATGGTGCGTGAAGCTCCGGTTGGATAGCGGCGAGGGCGTGTACGTCTTCGATCCGGCGCATGTCCGGCGGGGATTATGAGCAGCAGCGAGGAGAGGGGGTCCGGCGCGGCGCTGGCCGGGAAGCCTGGGCGGGCCGTCCCAAGACAGGGTTCACTGCCAAGATCACCCGATGCGGACGGCCCGCCGCGAGTTAAACCTACAACCAGAGTGCAGGTTTGCTTGGACCTAGGCCCCGGATCTCCAACGGAACTTGCACCTTCAGCGGCGGGTGGAGGTTTGCCCCGTGGGTCACGGTACGGGGCCAGACCGTCAGGTGACCTCGGGAGCCAGTCTCTGAGCACCGGCAAGCTCCCGGTTTCCCGGCAATGCCCCATCCCTCAGACGGTCACCCCAAACGGGGATCCTGGGGTCAGTTTAGCTGCTGCCGCATTAGCTGGAGTTGCATGATGCCGACTAGCAGGGATGCCGTCGAGATGATCACGCCGATGACGGCGATTGTCTTGTTGCTCACGGGACGCTCCTTCCGGATCGTTGGCCCTCGCCTTGACTGGCGAGGGCGCTTCGCCCGGAAAGTAGCACACAGAGTTACGCAAATTGCGGTGCCTTGTCAAGCACCGACACGCGGTTTACCAGGAAGAACGTTCTCCCGGGCGACCCTGAACGCGTCAGACAGCAGGTCCAGCGCAGTCTGCGGGTCGGTGATCCCCCGGCGCTGCAACTTGTCGAGATGGGCCTGGACTTGACAGTCCATGCGCCTGAGTGCTTCGCCGTAGGCCGCGATTCCCCTGCTGTTCGGCAGATGGCGGCGCAACTGGGTGCCCACATCGCCCTCCTCGGTGTCGATGCGGACGACGGCCCAGCCCCAGCCTCTCACCGTCCGGTCGCGCTCACCGTCGCGCTTGCGTACCGACTGGGCACCGTGGACCCAGCCGTCTGCCTCGATCGCAATACGCTCGACCGGGATGGCGAAGTCGAGCCGATAGGGGCCGAGGTTGAACTGGGTCTCCACATCGCGCGGGGTGTAACCGGGATGCCCGAGTTGAATCGCCACCAGGGCCTCGCTGACGTTCTTGACGGTCCACCCGCCACTGCGGGCGACCTCGAGCGCTGCGACGCCGACAGGATGCTTGGCGGATACGCTCACCCCTGTACCTCCTCGCTGCAATCCTTCGCCTCGGTGTTCCAGACGTGGTAGCCGCCACCGGACATCTGGTGAGCGTACTCGGCTGCCAGCGTCACCGGCTCGGCGTGCGTTGCCAGGAACACATAGCGGAGCACTGATGCGGGTGAGACATCCTGGCGTTCCGGCGAGGACAGCGGCATGCTCCTCGTCGCTGAGCCTCACGCCAACCATGTGCTGCCGCTGGCGGGACTTGCTGCCGCTCCGCTTAGTCACCGGTCACCACCTCCCATGGCCCGTAGGTCACCGTACGGCGGACCGCTACGGCGTCTGCGCGGGAAGCGACATACCGGGCTACCCCTTCGCCGCCGGCGCAGTAGTGAACATGGCCATCCGGGAACCGGTACCCCCACTCGGTCTCCGTGGAGCCGGTGCGGACGATGCTGTACCCGGCATCGGCGAGGATCTTCACGACCGCACGGGCCTGCCAGGACTCGCGGGCCTCATCCGGGGAGATGCGAGCGATAGCGCTGCCCGGGTTGAACAGGGCATCCTTGATGATGCCTTCGATGGCCCAGGCTTCACGATCGGGCACCGGCTCCCCCTCCTCGCAGATCCTCCGGCCGCGGCAGCGTCTCGCCTCTCGCGAGCCTGCGCAGGCTGGTCCGCATGTCACCGTACGGCCCCACGTTGCGGGCACCGGTCCGTTCCAGCGTCCCGTCCGCCTCGTCCAGGGCGAGGATTTCCCGGGCCATCCTGCGGCGGATTGAGCGCTCCAGGGCGGGCATGGCGGCGGCGAGGACATCAGCGGCGAGCCTCATGTCGTTGTCGTCGGGCGGTCCGCCGTGGCAGTCGTTCCCCAGTACGCGGGCAGCGGCCTTAACCGCTTCGGGCGGGAAGTCAGGCATCGGCGCTCTCCAGGTAACGCCATTCGATGCGGGTTACCTCTGTATCCGGCCGGCACCCCTTGTGCGAGCCGCAGAAGAACTCCGTGAACTCGGCCGGGGTCATGTCCTCGAACCCTTCGGCGGTCACGTCGTCCTCGGTGATGTCCCAGAGCGGCTCCCGGCGCACCGACACCACTTCGACGTCCACGATGCGCTCCAGCGGCTCGCCGGGCTTGCGGCCCATGACCTTGCGGCACAAGGTGAGCTTGTCGCCGGATTTGAGCATGAGCCAGCCCATGCGGCGGGTGACGGTCTTGGACCGGGCGCGGACCTGGGGTTCGGTGAGCGACACCGACATGAGCCTAGGCATCGGTGCTCCCCGGCAGTAGAGCGGGCATCGTGTTATGCGCGTAGACGGCGGCGAGCTGGGGGCTCAGCCAGTCGCCGACTGTCCGGCCGTCAGGCAAGGCGATGTGCGCGAGGAACTCGTCTTCGACGGTGGAGATGCCCGCTTCGACGGCTTCGAGCTTGGCCTTGATCACCAGGGCCAGGGCGCGCCACCGCTGCCGGACGGCCTGCTCGTAAGCCTCTTCGGCTGCCGGCGCGGAGCGCTCGCGGCCGGTCGGGGTGAGGGTGAACTCCTCCGATGCAGGGTGGGGCAGCGGCAGCCTGAACCTGATGTGCCGGTCGCCGAGCTTGAACGCGACCTGCGCCTGGTTCCCTTCCCAGCTGTAGGCGAACGCGGTAGCACCGTACCTGCGGAGGGTCCGCTCAATCTCGGTGCGGCTCTTGTCGCTGCTGACCTCTGTACCGGCCGCGTACCTACCCGGCATCGCCAGCCCCCTCCCCTAGCAGGGCACGGGTGATGGCCCGGTACGTCGGGCACGGCCAGGACCGCCACGCGCCCGAACTGAACGACTCCTCGTCCTCGTCGCTGAGATCGATGGCGCATCCGGTGCACATGCCGCGCCCGACGTACCGGTGGTCAGTCAGTATCGCCTCAAGGGCAGCGATGAGAGCCGGGGTGTACGCGTCCCGGAGCGCGATCAGGTGGCCGTGCTGGACAGGCTGGTGATAGCCGGTGCCGGGACCGGCCTCGCGCAGGCAGGTCCGGATCTCCTCCAGCATGGCGGACAGCTCGTCTGTTGTGCCCGCTGGCCGGTCTGCTGTGCCGTCAGTTGAGTCAGGCATGATCACTCCTGAGCGGGTCCGCAACCGAGATCAGGCTGCCGCCTCTGCTCATCGGGATACTGTCCGCGTCAAGAGTGTCGTTCACGAACGAGGCGAGCCACTGCTCTTTCGTCCACCGGTCGCTGGCGAAGACGGTAGCGCCGTGCTCGCACCACGCAGCCAGCTCGTCCAGCGTCCGGAAGACAGGCGACAGCGGGGTGCCCTCGCTGGTGGTCTCGTACAGCTGGTAGCCGTACGGGGTGCCTTCGGGGATCGCCGGCATGTACCTGTCCGGGTCGATCTTGATGTAATCGTCCGGGTGCGGGTTCCCTGCGTTGCTCCTGACGTGGTCGCGGAGGGTTGCCCGCGAGTACAGCGGCACATAGCGCGGCGAGCCGTCGCTGTAGGTGCCGGGCCGGCGCGGATGCTCCCAGCCGAACGGGACGGGACGTACTTCCCGGTTGCCCATGGTCAGAGTCCTCTCCCCGCCTAGAAAGGCGGCTCGTCGTCGTAACCGTCAGGGTGGTATTTCGCCCGGTGATTCCAGCGCTTCCACCCGCTGATACGCCACCTGATCCGTTCTCGCAGCGAAGGGTGCCAATCCCACGGGTCCTCTGGCGGGTCCGGATCGCGCTGGCTGCCATCAGGGTTGATGTAGCCCATGGCCAGATCGTCTTTGTATTCGTCGTAGCGGTCGTCATCGTCGTAGTCGTCCGGGTCCGGGTCGTAGTCGTCGTACAGGTCGTCGGCGTAGGTCAACTCAGAACTCCCAGGTGTCCAGGCCTTCGCCGCCGTGCGGGTCAGCACCTATTACGTCCTCATCGGCGATGACGGGTGGCTCGTAGTCCACGTTTCCCGCAGCGTCTACGTAGAGACCGTTGTCCTGCGCCCAGGCCAGGTAGTCGGACTCCGGGTAGCACTCGGGGCTCAGGTCATGGTCGCGGTACCAGTCAGGCACTGGTTTGCTCCTCTCCCGCCGTAACGGCGGCTGTCTCGTCCTCTGCCGGGCTGGCCACGGCGAACGCTTCCACGCTGTCCCGGATGTCGAAATGCTTCGTGAGCCCCAGCACCAGGAACAGCCTCAGTACCGGTTCCCGGTCGCAGGCCACGCCCAGGCGGCGGCCACGGGATTCCGCGAGCCGCTGTGCTGCGACCAGCACGCCGCAGCCGACGGCGTCGGTGAACTCCACCCCGGTCAGGTCGGCAATCACCAGATCTGCGCTGCCGTGCTCAATGGCATCTCGCAGGATGCGCCGGAACCTTGGTACCTCGTAGATGTTCAGGTCAGCCGGGGCGGTGATCATGGTCGCTGGTGTCGTGGTGGTGCCGGTCATTGTCCTGTCTCCTGTTCCGGGAAGATCGCGCCGAGGGAGGAGACGAACCCGGCCAGCCATCGCTCAGCCTCGGCTTTCAGCTCTGCGGGACTGCCGGCATGGAAGCGCCTGCCCACGAAACCGGGGAGCATGGCGGCGGTCAGCATCCATTCCCCGCCCTCTTCCTCGGGCGCCCAGATGCGGAACACGGCCGGGTCCAGGGTGCCGACGCTGCCCATGGACTCGCCGGTCTCGGGCTCGTCGTGCCAGCGGATGCGGGGCTCGTTCATCGTCCATCCTCCGGTTCTTGCACCAGCTCGCCGCCGCAGTTGTCGCACTCGCTTCCGGCTGGCGGCTTTCCCGCAAGCGGCCAGGGCCATCCGCAGTCTCCGCACTGCCATTTGCCAGTTGTCATCGCTCCGGTACCTCCGCTCGCTCGGTCACATCCAGGTGGAGGTCGGACATCTCGGCGGAGGCGACGATCTGCGAGTACATCGCGCCGGGAGTGCCGGCAGGAATGTTGCAGAAGCGGCTGCATGCGCGGGCCAGTTTCCGGGCTAGCTCTGCCCGCTCTGCGCCAGACAGCGGGTCAGCCCAACAGATGGTGGAGGTCACTGGTCAGCCTCCGGGTTCCGGTCGGTCTCCTCGCCATCCGCCGCGACCGGGTAGCCGGTCCAGCCTGCGTACATCTCGGGGTTGAGTGCCGCCTGGAGATCCTTCGTCCGGACGGTCGGGCGGCGCGGGTCAAGCAGCCCGGCGACCCGTGCGAGCCTTTGCCTGGCGTCCCGGTCCAGCGCCTCGGCCCCGGCCTTGGCGCGGCTCTGTCCGAGCTCGGCCTGCTGGCAGTTGAACGCCCATTTCCGCGCCTCGCCTAGGAGCTGGTCCCTGTCCATGAGCTCGAACTCGCCCGCGCGCTCGGTGAACCAGCCGGCGTCGGTGATGTCAAGCGGCCGTTTGTCACCGCGACTGACGGGCTCAGCAGGCGGGCGGTTGCCGCGCAGGACGACCAGCACGCCGCGCCGTATGCGGTCCCGCTGGTCCTTGTCCGCCGCGCGCCAGACAGTGCGGATCTCGTTCAGGAACGCTGCGAGTTCCGCGAGATTGCTGTGCTCGCATTCGGTGCCACTGGACTCGGGGGTGGACTGCTCGCGGACGATGTTCGTGGTCACCGGTTCAGCCCTCCCACTGCTTGCGGACGCGCCTAAGAGCCGCGTCCGAGCCGATGATCAGCTCGCCGTCGCCGAGCATCCGGTCGAAGTCGTGCTCGCCGAGGTAGAGGCTCCCAGCCCCGTCGCCCTTGAGCGCATTGGTGGCAACGACAAGGTGAGGGCGGACGATGACCTCGCCGACGATGAAGTGATGCGCCCAGTAGTGCTCGCCGCCGCGTTGCCGGTAGTGGCCGCCGCCGTAGACGAGCGGGTGCTCCTGGCCGTCCGGTACCCGGCTCGCGCCGACGAGGCCGACGACTCCCGGACCCTGATCCTGGACGTACATCCAGGCGGGGACGTGGCGGGCGTTCTGGCCGTACATGAGCCGGGCCATGTCATCGGCGCTGCCGTAGGGGCTGGTCATCGCGTTGCGGCCTCTCGCGTCGTCGCGAACTCTTGGCGGTGCGCGCGGGCACTAGATCGCGCCTCTTCCCTGGTAGCGCCAGCGGCGACCCAGCCGCACGAGCACAGTGCGAACGATCCCCGGTCGTACATCACCCGGCCGCGCTTGTCGAATCTGCGGATTCCGGCGTCGTCCTGCACATAGCCGGCCGGCTGGGTGGTGCGCGTCTTGTGAACCACGGGCGGCCCGGACTCGGATGCCTGCTCAGGCTCGCCGCAGACGTGGAACAGCGCCTCGTAACCGTCGGCAGGCAGGTCCGCGAGGCAGTCAACGCAGAACTCCACGCCGGTTTCCTCGTCAAGCTGGGTCATCGACCGGCCCGTGATCAGCTCGCGGTCGGCGAGGGTCAGCGGCTTGCTGCCGTCGCAGCCCTTGCAGCACCAGTGGTTGTAGGGGCTGCGGGTTCCGGTTGCTGTGCTCATGTGACAACACTAGCACTTAGTCCTGTGACAACACAAGCTATTGCTGTAAGATCAGTCACGTGACAACACCGGAGACGCCCGGCGACGAACCTTCGCCTGATGAGACGCCTATCCAGCGCGTCCGCCTGCCGCTGGCCGCGTGGGCCGCGTTCGGGCAGATGTGCAAGCGCCGGAAGATGATCCGGGCGCGCCATCTCTTCGACCTCATGTGGGCCGACATCCGCAGGCACGGCACCGACGAGGAGAAGGCCGCCTTCGCCGCTGCTGATCAGGAGCTTCGCCAGCGCCGGTCCCGCAAGCGCCCCGCCGGGTAGCCCGTCCCGGCAGTTCTCCGGGTACGAGCCCGGCAGATCCCCGGTCATCACTGCCATTCCCTGATCCCGGACAGCTCCCGCCACTTCCTGACCTGGTGCGCGGGGACTCGCGCGATCCAGAGACCGGACCTGTACGGGTCGTCCTCGAACTGGCGCAGCACTTCGGCTAGCAGGTCCCGGTAGATCCGGGTCTCTGCCATGGCGGCGGCAAGCTCCGGGGCAGGACCGGGCTCGTTCTCAGGCGAGGCCATCAGTGATCGGCCCAGTCGTAATCCGGGTCGCCGTCCAGGCCGTCGTTCTGCCGGACCTCGTTCTGCCGGATCTCGCCAGTGGTCAGGGCGCGCTGCTCGTCCATGCGCCGCCACTCGGCTTCGCGCCGTGCACGTTCCTCGGCCGCTCGCCGCTGCGCTTCCCACGCCCTGCGGACTGATTCCTCCCGTATCGGGCTCAGGCCGTACAGCGCCGAAGGGGCGTACTCTTCCCAGGCGTCAGGCTCCCCGCCGAAGATCTTTGCGGGCAGGTCGATGTGCAGCATGGCCGCGCCGGCAACAGTCACCTCGGTGACGTAGCCGGTTCGCTGGCGGTGGCCGAGGAGTTCGAGCTCCAGCCAGCGTCCGCCCTCGGGCAGCGGCGGGCTGGCCTGCTCCGGCTCCTCGCCGATGCCGTGCGCGCCGTCGAATGCTTCCGCTACGCGGCCGAACGCGGCGAGGACCTCCGGGCCAGTATCGGCTGGCAGGTAGCTCGTGCATGCGGCGACGAGCATGTCCAGGTCGTCCTTGCGGACGGGTACGGTCTCGTTCTCAGGCTGCATGGCGGCCTCCAGTCGTCTCTGCTGTCTCGTCGTTAAGTGCAGCGGCCAGCACGCCGATCAGGTCGGCGAGCAGCACCCTGGTCCGGTACAGCCGGGCCAGCTCGCCTCCGTAGCGCCGCTGCATGACCCGCTCGGCTTCCATCCGCCACACCCAGCGCAGGACCGCGTCAACGTTCTGCTCGCCGCTGACGTCGGCCGCCGCGCGGGTGATGACCGCTGCGGCTCCGGTTTCGTCCATGGCGTCCATGCAGCGGATCAGCGCTGCTGCGGCACGGCGCTGGCGCTCGGCGCGGGTCAGGCGGTACGGGGCGCTCACGACGGCTCGCCGCCTTCCATGGCCGCCACCCGGCACAGCAAGGCCATCGCGTCCCAGTAGACGAACTCGAGTTCCTCGCCGGCTGCGCCCTCCTCGATGCCCTGCTTGACGTACGCGCAGAAGTCGGCCAGCTCGTCGGTCGCATCCTTGCGCCAGGAGCGGTGGTTGCCGGCCTGGAGAAGCGTCTGGTACCGCTCCAGCCCGAGCTGCTTGCGGGCGAGCACCAGGGCCGCCGCTGCGGCCTTCTCCCGGTCGGGGGCCAGGACGAAGGCCAGGTCGCCGATGACGAGATCGTGGATCGACGGGTTGCCGTTAGGCACCGGGGGCGGCTGGTCGCCGGGCCGGAAACGCGGCGCGCCCCCGGCCGGGGCGGGCAGCTCCTGGTGCTGCTGCCCGCCCGCCGCCTGATCGTGTCGCGCGGTCATGACGCCTCCACGACCTCGCGGAACCAGATGCCGGCCCGCCCGGAGACGGGGTCATCCACCCAGCAGCGGCGGCCGGCCTCGTACCCGTCCCGCCACCAGCCGGCCAGCGGGTCGGCGGCGACGTAGCCCCCGTCAACCCACGCTGCGGCGCTGCTGTCCGCCAGCGGTTTCGCACGGCTGATGTCGCGGGTGCCGAGGACCATGATCCCGCAGACCATGTCGTCCTCATCGGTGACAGGGTAGGCAGCCACTTTCCGGGACCTGTAGAGGCGCCCGTCCGGGCGGGTGACCGTGTCGCCGGCTGGCGGCCTGGGCTCGTTCATGTCGCAATCTCTCATTCAGTGCTCGGGGGTTCAGTCCCTCCGGCCGCAGCGGGGTTTCACGGCCGGAGGGGGCGGGGTTACCGGGCTTTGACGTCCGGGTTGACGAACGTCGCGTATGTGTCGGCCGCGCGCACTGAGCCTTCGAGGACCGCGCAGACCCAGAGCCAGCCGCCCTTGTCCGCGATCCGGGACCGGGCCACGTCCTCGGCTGCCTTGGCGCTGGACGCGTTCACCCAGTCGCCGTAGCGCTCGCCGGTGCGCCCGATATCGCCTGTCCTGGCATCAGGCGGCAGGGCGATGCCGAACACCGTCCAGTCAGGGTCCAGGCCGCGGAGCAGATCGGGCACGTCCGGCTCGATGCCGCCGGCGTCCTGGTTGCGCGGGTCCTCAGGGTCGGTGAACAGCGTGTACCGGTCCACCGCGGGGACCTCGCCGGCGACGACGCGGGCCACCAGCAGGGTCCCGCCGCGGTCGCTGGCGTCGAGCTGGGCCAGCGATTCGGCCAGCCGTGCCGACCCGGCCCGGTACACCTCAGCGAACCGCTCCTGCGTCTCCTGCCAGCAGCCGTAGACGCTGAACGGGGTGATCATCAGCGGTGCCCGCTGGAACCGCGCAGCGACCCGCTGCCGTACCGCGACGTGCTGGTGCGGCTGGTGCCGGTCCGGCTGCCCGAGCCGGACCCTGAGCGGAGGCTTCCGGAGCCGTACTTCGACCCGGCGCAGGAGAACGAGCAGCCGGAGCCGAACCGGGTCTTCCCGGTGATCCCGGTGCCCTTGACGGTCCCCCCGGATGACGTGCGGTACGTGGCCGACTTCGACAGGGTGCTGATCTGGCTGCGGTAGGTCCGGCCGAACGTGGTCACGCGGGTGACGTACACCGTCCGGTACCGGACAGGGACGTACGTGTCGTAGTAGACCGGGCTGTCGTAGTAGTCGTAGTACTCCTCTTCCCAACTCAGCGGCATCGGGGCGGGCACCCAGGACCGGGGGCACAGCCCGGCGTTTTCCAGCGCCGTCACCTCGGCCGGGGAGTTCAGGTAGTAGCACTGCCCGTTCTGGCCGTAGGCGGCCGGCGCGTAGGTGAGGGGCTGCGCCGTGCCGCATCCCCCGGTCGCCAGGATGGCGGCGGCCATGGCCGTTGCCGTGGTCAGCGCTGCGAGTCTTGATTTCAGGTTCAACTCGGGTCCTCTCTGGTTCCGTCTCATGTCGTTGCCTCTCGTTCGCTGTTCCGGTGCGGCCATCCGCATGACAGGTTCCGGACACCCTGCTCGTAGCCGTCGTCGCCGGGTTTGAGCAGGTGCCCGTGCTCGTACATCAGCTCGCGGTACCGCACGGGGTCGCCTCCGGCCCTCTCCCACAGTTCGTGCGGCGAAGGACGGGCGGCTTCCTCTGCCTCGGTGCGGGCTTTCTGCGCGGCACTGATCGCGGCGGCACATGCCGCGCTGTGCGCCTTGGTGCCGCGGCCTCTGCCGTGGTCCCAGGCGCGGTAGACGGCCTGCTGAAGCGGCTTGGGGACCCGTGCCCAGTCCTGACGGCAGAGCAGCCTGTCGTCGGGTACGTCCTTTACGTCGCAGGCCACGAGGGGGCACTGGTGGCTCATGACTGCCTCAAGGCGAGTGACCGGTGGAACCTGGCCGCCGGGCACATGGCGTCCCGGTATTTCAGCGACGACCCCGAGCCGCCGTCCTTGGAGTAGTCCGTCACCACCCATGTGCAGGTGCAGCGGCCGTCGATCTCGCTCTGGGTGAGGACGATCCCGGGGGACGGCCACAACGGGCCTGTCCGGGTGCCCAGGGCTTCTTTCCTGCTGCTCACGGCTGGGTCCGCTCGTGGTCGTGCCTCGCCGAGTGCACACCGGGGACGGGGCACTCGCACGGGGCACCGAGGCAGAGGACGTGCTGCCCGTCCCGGCACGACGGGTCCAGGAGGGGGCCGTTGCCTTCAGCGACCAGGTCGGGGATGCCGGGGGCCATCACCACCCGGCGTTCACCGCCCCCGATCAGGTCAGCGAAGAAACAGGACGTGCCCTCATCCCCGGTGCATACCGCCCCGGTGCGGATGGCGAGCTGGCGGATCCGCTCCTGCTCGGCTGCGGCGACGGCCTCCCCGATGCGCATGTCCGCCTCGCGCTGGCCGTCGTCCAGCTCGTCCCATCCGGCCAGCCAGGACGGTTTCGGGTCTGGCTGCTCGCCGGCCCACGCCACCCAGGTTTCGCGCACCAGGCGACCGAGCTGCTCGCGTTCGTCAGCCACCGGCCGGCTCCCCGCTGTCGCCGGCAAGCTCGTACAGGTGCCAGACGAACCCTTCCGGCGTCCGGGGGCAGGTGCCGACATACCGCGCACCGGGAGGCAGCGGATGGCCCGTGCCGAACACCTGGAAACGGCGGGCGGTCCTCGGGGCACCTTCGGCGTACTCGGCCCAGAACTCGACCTCGTAGCGCGACGAGCTGGCCGCGACGTAGACCGGGTTGCCGGTCAGGTCAAACGTCCAGGCCAGGTCATCGATGGGGACCGCGTAACGGTACATCCGGCGTTCAGCGGCCAGCGGGTCACGGGCCGTAGTCCCGGTGGTGGTGGTCATGGCTGGGTCTCCTCTCCGAGCACGGCGCGGACCCAGTCCGGGTTACGCCGGATGAACTCGCGCATCTGCAGGGTCACGTCGTGCCGCCCGACTGCTGCGAACAGGGCGGTCCCGTCCGGGTTCTCACGCACCAGCCGGCGGCGGGTCACGACGTACACGCGGTCGCTGATGTCCGCGAGGTAGATGCCTACCGGGTGCTTTCGGGTGCAGTCCGGTTCGCCGCAGCAGAGCGGGGCCGTGGTCCCGGTGGAGGCGGTCATGACGGCTGTCCCAGACGCTCGATCGCAGCGGCGATGAGGGCGTTTGCCTCGGCATAGCTCGGGGCTGTCTCCGGCTCGGTGGCGTAGCCGTCTTCGTCGTAGCCGATCCCGGCCAGCCCCGCATCCGTCATGGCGTGATAGAGGATGTGCTGCCAGTCAGAGTTGCCTGTCGGGCTCCAGTTGCTCCCGTCCCTCCAGGCGACGCTGAGAGCCCCGGCGAGGAACTCCCGTACCGTTGACGCCCCCGAGTCGTTCTCCGGCAGCGGGAGGGCCAGCAGGCGGGCCGCATGGTCCTCTCCTGGTGCGGGATGGAAGCGGGGCAGGCCCGCGAACATGAGCGCGCCGTCAGCGGCTGCTCGCCACGCCTCGCGGACTTCCGGCTGCTGCTCGTCCCATGCGGGCAGCTTCGCACCGGAGATGAGCGACCTGCCGTCGCTGGCGGCGGCGTACGCCTCGTAGGCGGCGCGGCCGGGCGAGATCTCAGCCACGGCGACCCTCCAGCACGGTGCGGCCGATCTCGCGGATGGCGGCAAGCGCTGCACTTTCGGCGGTTCGCTGGCCAGGCTCAACGGCCAGGAGTTCTTCGGTCATCTGCGGGTCGTCGTCGAAGAGGGTCAGGATCTCCACGATGGCGTCCCGGTACTCGTTGACGTCAGGCGCGGGCTTGTCCTTGTCGCCGGTCAGCCACCCGGACCACAGCAGCGTCCCGTCATCCTCGGTGATCGTGATGTGCTCCTCGGGGCTGGTGTCCCGCACGCCGTCCGTGTTGTCGTAGATCGCCGACCGGACGGCCTCGTCGCGACTGGCGGGGTCCTTGAGCGCGAGCGCGGCGCGGATGTCCGGCTCGGTGAACTCGTCGTCAGCGGCGAACTCGGTGTCGCCTAGCTCGATGACCTTGATCTTCACGGGTCAGCCTCCGTTCCCGGCGGCCGTCCCGGCTCCGGCAGGCCATTCACCGGTGATCAGCACGTCGTACAAGGCGATCGCGGACGTCTGGAACTCGGCGACGGTCGGCGCGAGCTTCGCCCTGGCTGCGTCCCAGGCTGCGGCCCAGGCTGCGTCCCAGGCTGCGGCCCCGGCTGCGGCCCCGGCTGCGTCCCCGGCTGCGGCCCTGGCTGCGTCCCCGGCTGCGTCCCAGGCTGCGGCCCCGGCTGCGGCCCCGGCTGC
>DASRFJ010000107.1:0-1828 GCA_035651595.1 Streptosporangiaceae bacterium
GGCCACGTCGTTTATTTAGTCGGCGAGCCCGGGCGTGTCGTGGTTTGCTGTGGGCGGGTCTGGCGGGTGTGGCGGCGTGCCTGGCTGTCCGGGAGGGTGATGCCGGCTGCGGCGGCGTAGTCGCGGAGCTGGGCGGGGGTGGCGATGCGGCCGCGGCGGACCTGGCGGGTGATGCCGCAGGGTTCCAGGAGCGGGGTGATCCAGGCGGCGGGGCGGCTGATGCTGGAGTGGTCGAAGCCGAGGAGGTCGCCGAGCAGCTGGTAGGTCATGCCGAGGCGGTGGTGGCAGGCGGTGATGGTGATGATGGCGTCAAGGGTGAGCTTGAACCCGCCGGGCATGCCGTCCCTGGTGCGGGGGCGGCCGCGGGCCAGGTGGAGCCGCTGCTCGCGGGCGGCGTGCCAGGGGACGGTGACCGCGTCCCGCACGGCGGGCAGGTCGAGGCCGGCCAGCGCGGCCAGCCCGGCGAGCAGGGCAGGGTCCGGGCCGGCGGGTGCCGGGTCCGGTTCTGGTGCCGGGTCCGGGGCGGGCCGGGGGGCGGGCCGGACCGTGTAGTTCCATTCGCCGTGCATGTCCTGCCGGTCCAGGATGCGTTCCTCGAGGTAGGTCATCCGCTGGCCGCTGACCTCGGTCCCTTCGGGGTAGGCGGCGCCGTCGAGGGCGGCGGTGCATTTCAGGCCCTGGCTGGTGGTGGTCGCGGCGATCCCGGCGACCGCGTCCTCGGCGGTCATCAGCGGCCGGGCCCGCCAGCTGCGGGTGATGTGGCAGAACAGCCGGTGCTCGATCTTGTTCCACTTGGACGTGCCGGGCGGGAAATGCAGCACGGTGATCTCCAGCCCGGTCTCCGCGGACAGCACGGCCAGCTCGTGCTTCCACAGCCGGCACCGGTGCCCGTTGGAGCCGCCCGCGTCGCAGGTGACCAGCAGCCGGGTCGCGTGCGGGTAACGCAGGCTGCCTTCACGCTGCCACCACAGCCGCAGCGCGTGCACCGCGAACGCCGCGGTGTCCCGGCTGGTCCCCACGGACACGAACCCGCGGTTCGCGGCGATGTCATAAACCCCGTACGGGGTGATCTTCCCCCGCTCCGGGTCGGGGAAGTCATGGTCGCGGACCTTCACCGGCTCCCCCTGCGGCCGCCACGACCGGCCCGCCCGGGCAAACGGGCCGAGCTGCTCCTTCTTCTTCCCGTCCACGCTGACCGCCGGCTCCCCGGCCGCGGTGAACGCCGCGATCATGTCGTTGATGTGCCCGAACTGGGCGTCCCGGTCCGGATGCTGCCTGCCCTCCAGCACCCTGGACATGCCCTGCAGGCTGTACCCCTCCTCACGCATCATCCGCGCGGCGGCGTCCTTACCGCACCGGTACCCCAGCGCCGCCAGCCGCCGCGCGACCTCCCGCAGCGACAGCGAGCACCACGTGATCTCGCACATCGGGTCACCTCGCGTGGCCCCCTCCAGCAGCCCGCGCAGCGCCGCCGTTAACCCCGGCTGCGCATCCTCGGCCTTCGGCCGGCCCGCACCCGGCCGCCGCGCCCGCCCCGGCATCGGCTCCGCTCCCGCCGCCAGCTCCTCCGCCCCCGCCATCACCGTCGCCCGCGACACCCCCGCCGCCCCCGCCACCACACCCACCCCCGCAGCGAGCCCGCACCCCGCACCAGCCGCGTACGCCCGCGCCTCCGACCCCAGATACAACCGCCAGCCCCGCTCATCCAGATGCGGCCGCAACTCCGCGAACTTACCCGCCAGACCCGCCACAACCGCAGAATCAGCCATCACAGCACAATACGCGCCCACCCGCCCCGCAATGCCAGATAAATAACCGACGTGGCCTT
>DASRFJ010000108.1:0-39869 GCA_035651595.1 Streptosporangiaceae bacterium
GATTGCCGACATAGCGGCGCTGCAGCGGGGTGAACGTACGCTCCAGCAGAGCCTTCCCTTTGACACCCGGTGGGATGAGCGCTGCGGCCCGCTGCAGCGGGACCCGGCTCCAGCCGGGCAAACGCGCGCCTATCCGCACCACGCCCGGCTGATGGTATACCGCATACCCGCCGAACAGCTCGTCCGAGCCCTCGCCGGACAGCACCACCTTGACGTGCTTGCTGGCCTCACGGGCGACGAACCACAGCGGCACCGCGGCCGCGTCGGCCATCGGGTCGTCCAGATGCCAGATGATCCGGGGCAGGCAGTTCACGAACTCGTTCGGCGTGATGACGTACGGCACGTGCTTGATGCCGAGCGCGTTCGCGGTCTCCGCCGCGTGGTCGATCTCGCTGTACCCGGCGCGCTCGAAGCCGACGGTGAACGTGACCAGGTCCGGCCGGGTCTCGGCGGCCAGCGCGCACAGCGCGGCGGAGTCGATCCCGCCGGACAGGAACGCGCCGACCGGCACGTCGCTGCGCAGGTGGGCGCCGACCGAGTCGCGGAGCGCGGCCAGGATTTTCTCCGGGGCGTCGGCGGCCGGGGATTTCGCCGGCTTGAACTCCGGCCGCCAGTACCGGAACACGTCCACGCTGCCGCCCGGCCTGGCGATGAGCACGTGCCCGGGGGGGAGCGCCCTGGCCGGCGGCGTCAGCGTCGCGGGGGCCGGCACGTACTGGAACGAGAGGTATCTGCGCAGCGCATCCTGGTCCAGCGTGGTGACCTCGCCGGCCCCGGCCAGCGCCTTGCGTTCGGAGGCGAACCGGAGCTGCGGGCCGTGCGCGCCGGAGGACAGCATGTAGCAGAACGGCTTGATGCCGAACGGGTCGCGGGCGCAGAACAGTTCCCTGGCGCGCCGGTCCCAGATCGCGAACGCGTACATGCCGCGCAGTTGCCGGACCACGTCGCGGCCAAGCCAGGCGTACATCTCGATGAGCACTTCGGCGACCGAGCCGGTGCGCAGCGGCACGCCGCGCAGCCGCAGCTTGCTCGCCAGCTCGCCGAAATTGTAGATCTCCCCGTCCACCGCGCCGACGTACCGGCCGTCCGCGGACTGCACCGGCTGCCGTTCGGACAGCTCGATGACCGCGAGCCGGCGGAAGCCGAGCGCGAGATCGGGGTCGGTGTAGTAGCCGTCGTCGTCCGGGCCGCGATGGAACTGGCGCATGGCGGCTAGGCGGACCCACTCGGCGTCCGGCCGCGAGCCGTCGGCGAGCGCGAGGCAGCCGGCGATTCCTGACATAGGCAGACCTACTTGGGCTGGAACCTGATCCCGCCGTCGAACCGGATCACTTCGGCGTTCATGTAGTCGTTCTCGATCAGGCTACGGACCAGATGGCCGAACTCGGCCGGGGTGCCCATGCGCTTGGGGAACACGACCGGCGCGACGAGCTTGGCCTTGAACTCATCGGCGTTCTCGTTGAACCCGTAGATCGGCGTGTCGATGATGCCCGGGCAGATCGTGTTCACCCGGACGCCGATGACCGACAGGTCGCGGGCCGCCGGCACGGTCATGCCGATGATGCCGCCCTTGGACGCGGAGTACGCCAGCTGGCCGGTCTGGCCCTCGAGGCCGGCCACCGACGATGTGTTGATCACCACACCGCGCTGGCCGTCCGCGTCGGCGGGCTCGGTCTTCGCGATCGCCGAGGCCGCGATCCGCATCATGTTGAAGGTGCCGGTCAGGTTCACCGCGATGACCCGCGCGAAGTGGGCCAGGCTGTGCGGGCTGCCGTCGCGGTTCACGGTGCGTTCGGCCCAGCCGATGCCGGCGCACGACACCGCGACCCGCAGCGGTGCGGCTGCGGCGGCCACCTCGACGGCTTCCTGCACGGACTCCTCGTCGGTCACGTCTGTGCGGGCGAACAGCCCGCCGATCTCACCGGCGACCTGCTTGCCGCCCTCCTCGTTGAGGTCGGCGACCACGACCGTGGCGCCAGCGGCCGCCAGCACCCGTGCCGTAGCCGCGCCAAGCCCGCTCGCACCACCGGAGACGATGGCCGCAGTCCCGTTCAGCTCCATGACGGGGAGCATACAGTCCCGCCTCGGTCCCCCGCCTCCCCCGCCTCCCCGCGCCCCGTCTCGGCCCCATGCCGCCGTGGGCCCCCGTGCCTTCTATGCGCGTGGTTGTGGCAACCACGCGCATAGAACCGCCTGGTTGCCACGGCGGGTTTGGGGGCCGGCCTCGGGGTACGGGAAGCGAATATGCAGCAGAAGCACGAGGGACGTTATGAGATATATCTTGAATCGGTTTTGTGAGGGGGTTTATCGTCGGTCTTATGACTAAGCTCCGGGGCAACCCCTGGGCGGTACTCGCCGTGGTGTCGCTCGGGTTCTTCATGACTTTGCTCGACCTGACGATCGTCAACATCGCGATCCCGAACATGATCACGAAACTGCACGCGTCGCTGGACGACGTGTTGTGGGTGCTGAACGCTTACGCGCTCGTGCTCGCGGTGCTGGTGATCACCGCCGGCCGGCTGGGTGACCTGCTCGGGCCGCGGACCATGTTCGTGTGGGGCATCGGGGTGTTCACGGCGGCGAGTGCGGCGTGCGGGTTCGCGCCGAATCCGGCGGCGCTCATCGCGTTCCGCGCCGTCCAGGGTCTGGGCGCGGCCATGCTGATGCCGCAGACGCTCGCGATGGTCACGATGGTCTTCCCGCCGGCCCGCCGCGGAGCCGCGTTCGGCGTCTGGGGGGCGGTCGCCGGGGCGGCCACGATCGCCGGGCCGACGCTCGGCGGCTTGCTGGTCACCGCGTTCGACTGGCGGTGGATCTTCTTCGTCAACCTGCCGATCGGCGCCGCCGTGCTCGCGGCCACGTTCGTGATCATCCCCGACCTGCGGCCGGGCCGGCGGCACCGGCTGGACTTCCGCGGCGTGGCGCTGGCCAGCCTGGCGCTGCTCGCCATCTGTTACGGGCTGGTCGAGGGCCAGCGGTACGACTGGGGCACGATCACCGGGTTCATCTCGATCCCGCTGGTGATCGGCGTCGGTGTGGCGCTGCTCGCGCTGTTCATCATCGACCAGGCGGTCCGGCAGAAGGGCGAGAACGAGCCGCTGATCCCGTTCGCGCTGTTCCGCGACCGCGACTACTCGCTGATGAACTGGGTGTCCTGCACGCTGTCCATCGGCATGCTCGGCATTTTCCTGCCGCTCACCATCTACTTGCAGTCCGCGCTGGGCTTCTCCGCCCTGAAGGCGGGCCTGACGCTGATGCCGTCGTCGCTGGTGATGATCTTCCTGGCACCCGGCCTCGGCAAGCTGACCGACAAGATCGGCGGCAAGTACATCCTGATCGGCGGGCTGAGCCTGTTCGCGATCGGGATGAGCTGGGTGGTGCTGGTGGCGAGCACCACCTCGGCCTGGTACGACTTCCTCGCGCCGCTGATCGTGGCCGGCATCGGCATGGGCGGCACGTTCGCGCCGCTGACCACCACCGCCATGCGCAACGTCGAGCCGCGGCTGGCCGGTGCCGCGTCCGGCGTGCTGAACACCACCCGCCAGGTCGGGTCCGTGATCGGCACCGCCGCGGTGGGCGCGCTGCTCCAGAACCGGCTTGTCGCGTCCCTGACCAGCGAGGCAACCGCCAGGTCCGCGGCGCTTCCGCCGCAAGCGAGAGCGCCGTTCGTCGCCGGGTTCCGCCAGGCCGCGTCCAGCGGGCTGGTCGGCGGGTCCGCATCAAGCACGGCCCCCAAAGGCACCCCGGCCGCCTTGGCCGCGGAGCTGCACCGGCTCGGCGCCGAGGTGTTCAGCAGCGGCTACGTGCACGCGATGCGGTGGACGATGGTGATGCCGATCGCGGTGGTCGCGGTCGCGGCGTTGTCCTGCTTCGGCATCAGGCGGGGGGCGCCGGCGCAGCCCGCCACCCCGCCTGGTGCCGAGGACGTTCAGATGACGGGTGCGACCAGCGCGCCTGGCTCGTCCTCGTCGGGCTCACCGGGCTCACCGGGCCAGAGCCCAGGCAGCACGCCCTCCGGCGCCGGCTCGTAGGGGAACCGGGGCGCGAAGACGGGCTCCAGGTCGGAGAGCCAGGTGGCGTTCGGATCGAACCGGGCGAAGAACGGGCTGCCGACCAGCTTCGGCTCCCTGGCCTGGATCATCCGCAGCACGAAGACCTTGATCCCGGCGATCGTCGCGACGCCGTCCACGCACACCTTGCCCGGGGTCGCCGACATCGACGGGCCCCGGACCGTGCGGCACAAGCCGGAAACGCCCTGGTAGGCGTCGCGGAAGATCTCGTAGGCGCGCGCCAGCGGGACCGCGAAGTAATCCTGCGGCCCGGTGTCCCGCTCGATGAACATGTAGTACGGGGTCATGCCCATCCGGACCTGAGTGCGCCACATGGTCCGCCAGGTGTCCGCGTCGTCGTTGATCGACCTGATCAGCGGCGCCTGGGTGCGGATGACGCCGCCGGCCTGCCGGATGTTCCGCACGGCGGCGTTGAGGATGTCCGGCTCGAGTTCGCGCGGATGGGAGAAGTGCGCCATCACCGCGAGGTTCTTGCCCGCGTTGGCGACCTCTTCGAACAGCTTCAGCGTGGCCTCGGCGTCCGGGTCGGTGACATACCGCTGCGGCCAGTAGGACAGGGACTTCGTGCCGATCCTGATCGACTCGATGTGCTCGAGGCGCGGGTCGTGGAGCAGCGGCTCGATGTACCGGCGCAGCACCGGCGCGCCCATGATCATCGGGTCGCCGCCGGTGAACAGGACGCTGGTCACCTCCGGATGCACCGCGAGGTAGGACACCAGCGTGCTGATGTCGTCGGTGGCCATCTTCAGTTCTGGCTCGTCGACGAACTGCGCCCACCGGAAGCAGTACGTGCAGTACGCGTGGCAGGTCTGCCCCTGGCGGGGGAAGAACAGCACGGTCTCCGGGTATTTGTGCTGCAGGCCGGGCAGCGGCCGGCCGTTCAGGCTCGGCGCGTTCAGCAGCAGCTGGCCGGCCGGATGCGGGTTCAGCCGCATCCTGATCTCGTGCGCGACCTGGTTGATCTGCCCCTTCGGAGCCTCGGCGGCGAGGAGGTCGCTCAGCCGGGCCACGTCGGCGGCCGGCAGCATGTCGGGCTGCGGAAACACAAGGCGGTAGATCGGGTCGTCCGGCGCGGCATCCCAGTCGATGAGGTGCTCGACCACGTAGGCGTTGGTCCGGAACGGCAGGACCGTGGCGACCGCGCGCACCGCGAGGCGCTCATCAGGCGGCAGCCCCGCCCTGGCGACGAGCATATCCAGGTGTTTCGCCGAGTAGGCGTGGAAGCCACGGCCGGCCGACCTGGCCGGCGGGACTACCTGCTGGATCTCAGTCACGCGCCCTCTCCCTTCGTCCGGCGTGGGCGCGGTCGCCGAAGCGCCGCTAGCACGCGGAAAATAGCTCCAAAGACACCCGCTCCCCAGCGGTCCCCGTGGCAGTGCTGCGAGCTTGACGCGCGCCGGTTAACGCGGCCTAGCCGGAACTGCTTCCTATCGCTATCGACGTTCTACGGCAACGGCGAGTTCCCCGAAACCGCCTTAAAGCTTTCTTAAACATTCCCGAGACACGCCCCTCCTCACGTCCGCCAGAGCGGGCTGCCCTCCGCTTACCCTGCCATCCCTCCTTCTTCGGCATCGCCGAACCGGTTCGGCTGACGCGTTCCGCGGCGGGAAGCCGGCGGGGTGCCGTTTCTCTGACGAGAGAAATACCATGCGGCGCGCAGATTATTCGACCTGAAGCTCGTAAATTTTTGCAGTCACTTAGCATTTGAAAAGTTATAGTCTATAGGGTTTTTGGCGTATACTGCGCGGGCTTGCCCGGAGCGGGCTCGCCGGAACCGCCGGCCGCCTCCCCGCCATAATGGGCATACACGCCCGTCTACGGGAAGACCAGGGACAACATGCCAGCTGACCCGCGGGAGCGGGGGGACGCGCGGGACAAACGTGCCCCTGGGGAAAGGGGTGATCCAGGCGACTCCAGAAGCCTGGATGGGGCCGTCGAGGTCAAGCCGATGGCCGACCTGCCCGTCAGACTCACGCTGGCGACGTCGATCCGTCCGGTCGTGGCGGTGGACGCGATGGGCGGCGATCACGCCCCGGACGAGATCGTGGCCGGCGCGCTGGCCGCGCACCGCGAGCACGGCATCCGGATCGTGCTGACCGGCCCGGCCGCGCGGCTGCGGTCAGTCGCCGCCGGGCTCGGCGCGGGCACCGGCGAGCTGCGCATCGTTCCGGCCGAGGACAACCTCGCGATGGACGAAGGCGCGCTGGCCAGCCTCCGCCGCCCCCGGTCCAGCATCGCGGTGGCCTGCCAGCTGGTGCGCCGCGGCGATGCGGCGGCAGTGGTCTCGGCCGGGTCCACCGGCGGCGTCGTGGCGACCGCTCGGCTGCGGCTGAAGTCCCTGCCGGGCGTGGCCCGGCCGGGCCTGGCGGTGTTGCTGCCCACGCATCCCGGCCGCACCGTGCTCATCGACGCCGGGGCGACAGCGGATCCCAAGCCGGAGATGCTGGTGCAGTTCGGCCAGCTGGGGGTGGCCTACGCGCAGACCGCGCTCGGCGTGGCGACGCCACGGGTCGGCCTGCTCACGATCGGCGCGGAGCCGGGCAAGGGGAACAAGCTGACCAGGGTCGCGCACGAGTTGCTGGCCGCCGAACAGCCGCACGGCGCGCTGCCGCTCAGCTTCGCCGGGAACGTCGAAGGCGGCGACTTGCTGGCCGGCGGGCTCGACGTGATCGTCACCGACGGCTTCACCGGCAACGTGGCCCTCAAGACCCTGGAGGGCTCGATCAAGTTCGCCACCGCCGAACTGCGCGGCGCCGTGACCTCCAGCAGGATGGCCCGGATGGGCGCGATGCTCCAGCGCCGCGGGCTGCGCGAGCTCAGCCACCGGCTGGACGCGGACAGCTACGGCGGCGCCGCGCTGCTCGGGCTCGGCGGCACCGTGGTGATCGCGCACGGGGCCAGCACGGCCCGCGCCATCACGGCCGCCTGCGTGCTCGCCGCGGACCTGGCCAAGGGCGAGATCACCGAGAAGATCACGCAGCGGCTGCCCGCGGCGCGCGAGCGGCACTTCCTGCGGCGAGATCGATAACATGAACCTATGGCCGATCCACAGCAGGTTCTCGCGGAGCGCGTGCGCGACGCCATCGTCGCGGCTTTCGGCGCGGACTACCGCGACGCGGACCCGCTGATCAGGCCGTCCTCGTTCGCCGACTTCCAAGCCAACGTGGCGCTGCCGCTGGGCAAGCGGCTCGGCCGCCCGCCACGCGAGGTCGCCGCCGCGCTCGCGGCTCAGCTCGACGTTTCCGATATGTGCGTCGCCCCCGAGGTGAGCGGGCCTGGGTTCGTCAACTTCACGCTGCGCGATGAGTGGATCGGGTCGTCCGCCACCGTGCTGGCCGCAGACGAGCGGCTCGGGGTCGCGCCGGCCACCCCGCCGCGCACGGTCGTGGTCGAGTACTCCTCGCCGAACATCGCCAAGGAGATGCACGTCGGCCACCTGCGCACCACGATCGTCGGCGACGCGCTCGCCAGGATCGGAGACTTCACCGGCGAGCACGTGATCAGGGACAACCACGTGGGTGACTGGGGCACGCCGTTCGGCATGCTCATCGAGCACCTGCTCGACGCCGGCGAGGACGCCGTGGCCGGAGGCCCAGGCCAATTCAGCTCCGCCGAGGCGGACCTGCTGCGCACCGACCCGAACACGTTCTACCTGCACGCCCGGCGCAAGTTCGAGTCCGACCAGGTGTTCGCCGGCCGGGCGCGGGCCAGGATCGTGTCGCTCCAGCGCGGCGATCCGGAGACGATGCGGATCTGGCAGGAAGTCTGCGACCTGTCCAAGGCCTACCTGCGCGACACCTACGCACGGCTTGGGGTGACGCTTACCGACGACGACATCCGCGGCGAGAGCTTCTACAACGACATGCTGGCCGACACCGCGGAACAGCTGGTCGCCAAGGGCCTCGCCGTCGAGAGCGACGGCGCGCTGTGCGTGTTCCCCGACGGCTTCACCGGCCGGGACGGCAACCCGCTGCCGGTGATCATCCGCAAGAGCGACGGCGGCTGGAACTACTCCACCAGCGACCTGGCCACGGTCCGCTACCGGATCGACAAGCTCAACTGCGACCAGGCCCTGTATGTCGTCGGCTCGGAGCAGGCGCTGCACTTCCAGATGGTCTTCGCGGTGGCGCGGGCGGCCGGCTGGCTGCCGCGTTCCGCGGACTTTGAGCACATCCAGATCGGCCTGGTGCAGGGCCCGGACGGCGGCCGGCTACGCACAAGGGAGGGCGACAACCCCAAGCTCAGCGACCTGCTCAGCGAGGCGGTGCAGCGCGCCCGCGCGATCCTGGACGAGCAGGGCGCGTCGTCCCGCTTCGACGAGGCCGAGCTGGCGGCGATCGCCGAGGCGGTCGGCATCGGCGCGGTCAAGTACGCGGACCTGTCCACCGCGCACGACAGCTCCTACGTCTTCGACCTGGACCGGATGGTGAGCTTCCGCGGTAACACCGGTCCCTACCTCCAGTACGCGGCCGTGCGGATCCAGTCGATCTTCAGAAAATCAGGGCATCAGAACGATCTGAGTGCTTCGGCCCCGATCGACATCACGGCAGCGGCGGAACGGGCACTGGCGCTGCGCCTGCTCGGGTTCGGCGCGGTCGTCGGCGCGGTGGCGGAGACCCACGAACCGCACCGGCTGTGCGCGTACCTGTTCGACGTGGCGAGCGTGTTCACCACGTTCTTCGAGGAGTGCCCGGTGCTGAAGGCCCCCTCGGCTGAGTTGCGCGACTCCCGGCTGGCGTTGTGCGCCCTCACCCTGCGTGTGCTGTCGCAGGGCCTGGACCTGCTCGGGGTGCCGGTCCCCGACCAGATGTGACGTTCGCGTCTCGTAACCCGTCATAGGACAACCGCCCGGCGGTCACCGTCGGTGCATGTGAGTGCGCGAACGTACCTGTTACATGGCGCGTGAGTCGCTATCAATTCGTGACCTGGGTGGGCAGCCTGGCAGACATGGATGCACACGGCACCCACAACCTGTCGGTCAAGGACGCGCGAAGCGGGCGCGGCGTCCCCGTGAGGAGGAATTCATGATGGGCCACGATCGGCGTCGTTACGGTCGGGCGAATGCGAAGGCCCGCATCGGCATCGCCGCGGCGGTCCTGGCTGGCGGCGGCGCGATCGCGGCGGTGGCGGTAGCCTCCAGCCACGGCGCGTCTCCTGCCGCACAGACAGCCGGATACTCTGCCCGCTACTCGAGCACCGGCGGCGGTTCCTGGAGCCTGCTGAACACCGCCATGAGCAACTGGGGTCGGTCCACCCAGACCTCGTACAACGCGCTCACCAGCCTGGGTCAGTCGACATACATGCAGGCAACCCAGCACAACAGGACGTTCGTCGAGCAGCGCGGCGCCGTGGTGCTCGCCACGAACAAGTTCATCATCCTGCAGTCGGCCAATGGCGGCCTGCACCTATGGCTGACCTCCGGTAACACCGCGTTCCAGAACGTGTCGAACACCAGCTCCGGCACCGGCGCGATGACCGGCAGCATGAGCGCGACCAATACGGCCATGACGACGGGCAACCTGATCCCGGCAAGCACCGTGATGGCCGGCGGCCCGATGACCGTCGGCTCGATGCTGGCGCCCAGCATGGCGGCGCAGACGGTTACCGTGCAGGTGGCGGGCACCAACCTGACCGTGAAGGTCACGGTCACCCAGAACACCGCCACGGTCTCGCAGACGTCTTCCCTGCCGTGGAATGGCATGCCGACGTGGCAGCCGACCAGGTGGACGATGAACCCGTGGACCACCGCGTCCACTGGCATGGCCACGACCAGCCTGGCCCGCGGTGACCTGGCGCTGATCGCCGGATTCCGCACGCACAACCTGCTGCACGCGCAGATCGTGCTGTTCACCCCGATGACCAGTTCCATGGTGAGCAGCGGCACCGGCACCAACTGCCCGACCACCACGCCGACGACGGGCGCGACCCCGACGATGGGCGCGACGCCTACCGCCAGCTCCGGCACGCACTCCTGACGAATCAATAACCTGGCGCGTCCGTCCGGCGGGCGCGCCAGGTTTTCCATGTGAGCCAACGAACGTGGTGCTTACGAGCACGGTGAACTGGTACTGACGCCGGTGATCCGCGGGCACTGTAGAGCCAGTTGGTTAACACCCCACTACTAAGTCGTACCGGGGACGCGCGAAGCGGGCGCGACGTCCACGGGAGGGAGGATCCATGATGGGCCGCGATCGGCGCACTGGCCGGCCGAACATCAAGACCCGCGTCGGCATCGCGACCGCAGTCCTCGTGGGCGGCGGCGCGATCGGGGTGGCGGCGGTGGCCGCCAGCCACGGGGCAAGCCCGGCGGCGCAGTCGGCCGGGTACTCGTCTCGCATCTCGCATTCCCACACTGCCAGCGAGTGGGGCCAGCTGAACTCCGTGCTCAGCAACTGGGGCACGTCCCAGCTGAACACGCTTGCCAGCATGACCCAGCCGACGTACAGCCAGACCGCGATGCACGGCAAGACGCTTGCCGAACAGCGCGGCATCGTCGTGCTGGCCACCCACAAGTTCCTGATCGTGCAGTCGGCGAACGGCGCGCTGCACCTGTGGCTGCTGTCCGGGAAGACCATGATCCAGAACGTGGCGAACAGCACCAGCGGCACCCACGCGATGACCGGTAACGCCAGCGCCACGACGCAGGCGATGCAGTCGGGCAACATGATCCCCGCTGCCGAACTGATGGCCGGCAGCCCGCTGACCGCGTCGCAGCTGCTGACCCCGGCGCGCACCCCGGTGACGGTAACCGTCCAGGTGGCCGGCACCAACCTGACCGTGACGGTCACCGTGTCCGGGAACACCGCGACGGTCTCGCAGACCGCCACGACGCCGCTGAACGCCAACCCGATGTGGAACCCGTTCACGACCACCCAGAACGCCTGGATGACGGCGGCCAACGGCAGCAAGCTGGCCCGCGGTGACCTGGTCCTGGTCGTCGGCACCCGCTCGCACCACCTGCTGCACGCGCAAGTCGTGCTGTTCACGCCGCTGACGACCGCGGTCGTCGGCGGTGGCGGCAACGGCCCGCGGCCGACGCCGACCAGGACCGCCCCCACCGGCGTCTCCGGCACGCACTTCTGACCGTCTCCTAGAAAGCCGGTGCGCCCGCCCCCACCCGGGCGCACCGGCCCGTCCTTCCGGAAAGGCAATGGCAGAGATCCCCGAGATCCGTGAGACCCTGTGCACGGGCGACCTCGTCCTCGACGAGACCCGCTGGACGGTGCACCGCGCGGGTGAGCCGGTGGACCTGTCACCCACGGAGTTCCGTCTGCTCGCGTACTTGATGCGGCACCAGGGCAGCGTGCTCAGCCGCGCGGACCTGCTTCGCGACGTCTGGGGCGGCGACTACGCGGGACAAGCACAGATCGTCGAGACGTACGTGAGTTACCTGCGGCGCAAGCTGCACCGGTTCGGACCGCCGCTGATCCACACGCGGCGCGGCGCGGGCTACACGCTCCAGGCGTTATCCGCTTATCCGCTCGATGACGGTGGCATTGGCCTGCCCGCCGCCCTCGCACATGGTCTGCAGGCCGAACCTGCCGCCGGTGCGCTCGAGTTCGTGCAGCAGCTTGGTCATCAAGGTCGCGCCGGTGGCACCCAGCGGATGGCCGAGCGCGATCGCGCCACCGTTGGGGTTCGTTTTGCCGAGTGACGCCCCGGTCTCTTCTGACCAGGCCAGCAGCACCGGCGCGAACGCCTCGTTGACCTCGAAGACGTCGATGTCGTCCACGGTGAGCTCGGTCCTGTCGAGGACCTTCTTCGTGGCGCCGATCGGGCCGGTCAGCATGATCACCGGGTCGTCGCCGATCACGGTCAGCGCGCGGATCCTGGCCCGCGGCGTCAGCCCGTACCGCGCCACCGCCTCGCCGGACGCGATCAGCAGCGCGCCGGCTCCGTCGGAGATCTGGGACGATGTCGCGGCGGTGATCTCCCAGCCTTCGCGCAGCGGCGGCAGGTTCGCCATCTTCTCCAGCGTGGTGTCCCGGCGCGGCCCCTCGTCCGTGGCGACGCCGTTCAGCGGCGCGATCTCCCGCTCGAACCTGCCCTCGTCGATGGCGCGAACCGCCCGCTGGTGGCTCTCCAGGGCGAACTCCTCGAGCTGGCTCCGCTTGAGCCCCCACCGCTCGCAGATCAGCTGCGCGCCGCGGAACTGGGAGACCTCCTGCTCGCCGTAACGCTCCCGCCACCCGCTGCCGAACGGGGCGGGCATGCCCGCCTGCATCGGCAGGGTCAGGCTCGAGCCCATGGCGACGATGCTCATCGACTCCACGCCGGCCGCGACCACCAGGTCCTGGGTGCCGGACATCACGGCCTGCGCGGCGAACTGGACCGCCTGCTGCGACGAGCCGCACTGCCGGTCCACGGTGACGCCCGGCACGCTCTCCGGCAGGCCCGCGGACAGCCACGCGTTCCTGGCGATGTCGAAGGTCTGCGGGCCGATCTGCGAGACGCAGCCCATGATCACGTCGTCCACGGCGGCCGGGTCTATCCCGGTCCGCTCGACCAGCGCGCGCAGCGCGTGCGCGCCGAGGTCAACCGGGTGGACGCCGGACAGCGCCCCGTTCCGCCTGCCGACCGCGGTGCGAACCGCACCCGCAATGAACGCCTCCGCCACCCAGACCTCCGAGCACCGCGTTATCCTTACGTTACTACTGAATCTTCACCGTACCCGGTACGGACATAACGGGTACCCCCCTTTTGATCGGGGGTACAGGAGGCAGTCATGACCGGCGGTCTGATCTTGCTGCTACTCATCGCGGCGTTCATCGCGTTCGGGTACACGAAGCTGCGCGGCAAGCTGAAGCTGCCCGTGGCCGGCAAGCACTGGACCGGCGCGATCATCATCGTGGTACTCGTCGTGCTGATGCTGTGGGCATCCCACAACGCCGGAAAGTAGGTAAGCGGAGGCCGGTACTGAGCGGCATCTCGAACCAGACCGCCTTGCCCTCGGAGGTGGGCCGCGATCCCCACCGGGTAGCGAGCTGCTCGACCAGGTACAGGCCGCGGCCGCCCTCGTCGGTCTCCCCCGCGGTCCGGATGCGCGGCAGCCGGAGGTCGGGGTCGAAGACCTCCACCCAGATCGAGCTGGCGCCGCGACGGAGCCGGAGCGCGAACTCCTTGGCCGGGCCGCCGCCGCTCTCCCCGCCGTTCACCACCGGCATCGGGCCGGTCGTGACCTGGATGGCGCCGGTGGGCGCCGGGAGCGGGCCGGTCACCACCGGCATCGGGCCGCTGCCGACGGTCAGGCCCAGGGGTATGTGCTCCAGATCCAGGTCGAACCGCCGGCCGGGGCTCGGCGTGATCGACGCGTGCAGCACCGCGTTGGTCACCACCTCGGACACCAGCAGGCAGGCCAGTTCGGCTTGCTCGGTCACCATCCCCCACGACCGGAACGTCTGTGCCGCCAGCCGCCTGGCCTCGGAGACCATGATCGGCTCGGCCGGGAACACCTGCTCGCAGGAGGAAAGCTCGTCCGAGGAGGACTTCGCCACCAAGATGGCCATGTCATCGTCGATGTCCCCGGGCACCGCGTATTCGGCGGCGGTCGCCACCACGTCGGCGTCCCCGCTGGCGGCCGCGCCGCGGACCGCGTGCCGGAGCATCTCGGTGGCCTCGTCCTCGGAGTAGTGCCCGGCGCCGTCGGCCCGGCTGCGCCGGTCGGTGAGGCCGTCGGTGTAGAACACCAAGATGGCGCCCGGCGGGACGATGATCGTCTCTTCCTTGTAGGTCGGCAGGCCGCGGATGCCCTTGCCGCGCACACCGAGCAGCACGCCCTTGTGCCGGAACTCGAGCTGCCGGGCCTCGCCGTCGCTGACCAGCATCGGGCCGTCGTGGCCCGCGTTCGCGAACGTCAGCTCCCTGGACCAGGCGTCGTAGATCATGTAGATGCAGCTGGCCGTCGGCGGGTCGCCGCCCGGCCCGTCCGGTGCGCCGGACGGCGCCAGCGACCGGCACCACTCGTCGAGCTTGCGCAGGATGTCCGCGGGCGCCTTCTCGTCCTGGGCGAACGCGCGCAGCGCGGCGCGCAGCTGGCCCATGATCGCCGCGGCCCTGGCGCCGCGGCCCTCGACGTCGCCGATGACGATGCCGACCCGGCCAGCGGCCAGCGGGATGATGTCGTACCAGTCGCCGCCCACCTGGGTCTGGATGCCCTGTCCCTGCGTCTCCAGCGGTTTGGCCGGGACGTACCGGCAGGCCACCTCCAGACCGTCCAGCTCCGGTATGGCCTGGGGCAGCAGGCTCTTCTGGAACGCCAGCGCGGTCTGCCGCTCGGTCTCGAACAGCATCGCGTTGTCGATGGCGATCGCGACTCTGCTAGCGATTGCACCGATCAGGTCGCGGTCCGGCGTGTCGTAGTGCCGCTCGGTGCGCTCGGTCAGCCGGGACAGCGCCATGCTCATCACCCCGAGCAGCACGCCCCGCGCGTACAGCGGCGCCGCGACCACCGAGGTCAGCCCGGCCTCGTCGGCGGCGGACATGGACTCCGGGCTCGGCGCTGGGTACCGCTCGTCCTCAAGGTCGCTGACGATGATCGTGTCGAGGTGCGCCATCGCCTGCTGGCAGAAGTGGCCCTCCGGGTAGTGGATCTGCTCGCCGACCTGCGCCCAGGTGCCCGGCGGCGGTGTCCAGTCGCTGGCGTGCCGCTGTACCCGGCGGATCAGCGACTCGCCCTGGTACAGGTCGATGAAGCAGTGGTCGGCGAACTGGGGCACGAGCATCTCGGCCACATGCCGCAGCGTCGCGCCGATCTCCAGCGAGCCCGCGAGCCGCTCGCCGATCCGCTCCAGCAGGGCGAGCCGGTCCTCCTCGCTACGCCCGGCGCGCTGGCTGACCTCGCGGGCGAGGATCACGATGCCGTCGATGTCGCCGCCCGGGTGCCGCAGCGGCACCGCGATGGCGCGCAGCAGCGCGTGCGTGCCGTCCGGGCGCTTGCTCTCGAACGTGCCCTCCCAGGACCGGCCGCGCAGCGCCAGGCTGGTGAGGTCCTCCATCTGCCGCAGATCGGTGTCCGCGACGATGCCGAGTGAGAGCAGCGGCTGCCCGGCCAGCCCTGCCGCGCTGTCCAGCACGCGGAACAGCCGGGCGGCGAACTCGTTCATGTAGAGCAGGTTGCTCAGCCGGTCCGCCACGATGACCGCGATATCGGCCATGCCGAGGACCATGTTCGCAGGGAGGTACGCGTCGAAGGCGGCCTCGTCCCAGCTACCCCATGCCGTCATGCACGCGCTCCGCTGGGGACACGAACACATGAGACGCGATCTGGTCAGGAAGTTCCACCGAGCCGTTGTCCGCGGATTGATCAGCCGTCACTCGGACACCATGCTCGCCGGTCATGAGTATCACCTCGCGTCCGGGTTGTATCCCGGCGCGCCTGAGTTTAAGCATCAAAACCAGATCACTTTGTATCTGCTCGCTTATCCGCTGGACCACCACGCGGACGGGGACCGCGGAGGCGATGCCGGACATCGTCTCACCAGCCTCCGCGGTCGCTGCCAGCACGCGCTGTCGCGCGTGTTCCGGCAGCTCGAGCTCGAGCAGGCCGGGGATGAGGTTGCCGTGCGGGCAGACCACCGGATAGTCGAGCAGCTCGAGCACCCGGCGCTCCACGTTCTCCGAGATCACGTGCTCCCAGCGGCAGGCCTCGATGTGCACCTCTTCCCAGGGCAGCTTGATGACGCCGACCAGCAGGCACTCGGCCAGCCGGTGCTTGCGCATGACGCGGGTGGCCAGCGTCCGGCCGGAATCGCTGAGGGCGAGCTGCCGGTCGTTCTCGACGTGCAGCAACCCGTCCCGCTCCATCCGGGCCACGGTCTGGCTGACGGTCGGCCCGCTCTGTGCCAGCCGCTCGGCGATCCGGGCGCGGAGCGGCACGATGCCCTCTTCTTCCAGCTCGAAGACGGTGCGGAGGTACATCTCCGTCGTGTCTATGAGCCCGTGCGCTGTCAACTCCTCATCCTCCTGCAAGTGATGCTATGCCGACAGCCTTCGCAGGTGGGAAACAGCACGGTAGGAGGCCCATGTTCCCGTCACGTTCCCCGTCACGTTCTCGTCACGGGGACAGCCGTTCGAGCCGCCATCGCGCGCCGTCGCGGCGGTACCTGAGCCGGTCGTGCAGCCGGTAATGCCCGGCCTGCCAGAACTCAACTGTCTGCGGCGTCAGCAGGTAACCGCGCCAGAAGTCCGGCATCGGGATCACCGATCCCGCCGGCCAGCGGCGCTCCAGTTCGGCCACCCGCTCGTCCAGCTGCTTGCGGGATTCCAGCACGGTGGATTGCCTGCTTGCCCACGCCCCGAGCTGGGAGCCGCGCGGCCGGGACCGGTAGTAGGGCTCGCTCTGTTCCTGGGTCAGCATGGTGACGGCCCCCTCGGCGGTGACCTGGCGCTGCATCGGGAACCACGGGAAGACCACGCACGCCCGGGGGCTGGCGGCCAGATCCTGCCCCTTCCGCGAGGTCTTGTTGGTGTAGAAGGTGAACCCGTCCTGGCCGTGGCTTTTCAGCAGCACGGTTCTGGCCCGGGGCAGGCCCTGCGCGGACACGGTGGCGAGCACCATCGCGGTCGGCTCGGGGAGTGCCTCGGCGGCGTCGGCCATCCAGCGGGCGAACTGCTCCATAGGGTTATCGGCCATCACATCCGGCGACAAGCCGCGGGGCTCGCGATCACTGCGTGTCATGTTTCGAATGGTAATGATCCGCACCCGAGTTTCGGGCATGTGCACAGCGAGAAGGACGGTTGAATAGAGGGGACTGCCAGCAGGAAGGAACTCCGATGTCTGACTTCAAGCCCGGTCTTGAAGGGGTTATCGCCTTCGAAACCGAGATCGCCGAGCCGGATAAAGAGGGCGGCGCGCTGCGCTATCGCGGAGTGGACATCGAGGAACTGGTGGGGCACGTCTCCTACGGTCACGTCTGGGGCCTGCTGGTGGACAACGCGTTCGCGCCCGGCCTGCCGCCCGCCGAGCCGTACCCGATCCCGGTGCACTCCGGCGACATCCGGGTGGACGTGCAGAGCGCGCTGGCCATGCTGGCGCCGGCCTGGGGCCTGCGGCCGCTGCTGGACATCGGCGACGAGCAGGCCCGAGAGGACCTGGCCAGGGCGTCGGTGATGGCGCTGTCGTTCGTGGCCCAGGCGGCCCGCGGCGTGGGCCTGCCGATGGTGCCGCAACGCCGGGTCGACGAGGCGGCGACGATCACCGAGCGGTTCATGATCCGCTGGCGCGGCGAGCCGGACCCGCGGCACGTCAAGGCCGTCGACGCGTACTGGAGCTCCGCCGCCGAACACGGCATGAACGCATCCACGTTCACCGCCCGGGTGATCGCCTCCACGGGCGCGGACGTGGCCGCGGCGCTGTCCGGCGCGGTGGGCGCGATGTCCGGCCCGCTGCACGGCGGCGCGCCCGCCCGGGTGCTGCACATGATCGAGCAGGTCGAGCGGAGCGGCGACGCCAGGGCGTACGTGAACTCGGTGCTCGACCGCGGCGAGCGCCTGATGGGCTTCGGCCACCGGGTGTACCGGGCCGAGGACCCGCGCGCCCGCGTGCTCCGCCGCGCCGCGAAGGAACTGGGCGCGCCGCGGTATGAGGTGGCGCTGTCCCTCGAGGAGGCCGCGCTGGCCGAGCTGCGCGCCCGCCGGCCCGACCGGGTGCTCGAGACGAACGTGGAGTTCTGGGCTGCGATCATGCTGGACTTCGCCGAGGTGCCCGCGCACATGTTCACCTCGATGTTCACCTGCGCGAGGACCGCCGGCTGGGCCGCGCACATACTCGAGCAGAAGCGCACCGGCAGGCTCGTCCGGCCCGCCGCCCGCTACATCGGCCCCCCGGCGCGTTCGGTCCGCGACGTACCCGGCGCCGCTGAGGTTCTGGACCGCTAGCTGGGGAATAGCTGAGGATCGCGACGCTCGCCTGGCGTGTCAAGGCATTGCCGATAGGCTGAGTAGATGGGCACTCTCGTGATCCCGGCGCAGCTCAGGCCGTCCGATGGACGGTTTGGCAGCGGCCCGAGCAAGGTGCGTGAAGAACAGCTGACCGCGCTTGCCGGGTCTGGACGCGCCTACCTGGGCACATCCCACCGCCAGCCGCCGGTCAAATCTCTGGTACACCGGATCAGAACCGGGCTGACCGACCTGTTCGCCCTGCCCGACGGGTACACGGTCGCGCTGGGCAACGGCGGCACGAGCGCGTTCTGGGACGCGGCGGCGTTCGGGCTGATCAGAGAGCACTCCCAGCACCTGAGCTTCGGCGAGTTCTCGGCCAAGTTCGCCGGCATCACCAGCCGCGCCCCGTGGCTGTCCCGGCCGACCGTGGTCGACTCCGTTCCCGGCACGCATCCGCTGCCGTATGCGGAGCCCGCGGCGGACGTCTACGCGCTGACCCACAACGAGACCTCGACCGGCGTGGCGATGCCGATCGCCCGCGTCCCGGACGCGGACCCGGGGTCGCTGCTCATCGTCGATGGCACCAGCGGGGCCGGCGGCCTGCCGGTCCGGGCCGCGGACTTCGACGTCTACTACTTCGCCCCGCAGAAGTGCTTTGGCTCCGACGGCGGCCTGTGGCTCGCCCTGCTGTCGCCCGCGGCCGTCGACCGGATCCAGGAGATCGCGGCCAGCGGCCGGTACATCCCGGACTTCCTGTCGCTGCGCATCGCGCTGGAGAACTCGGCCAAGGACCAGACCTACAACACCCCGGCCGTGGCCACGCTGTTCCTGCTGGCCGAGCAGATCGAATGGATGCTCAGCCAGGGCGGCCTGTCCTGGGCGGTGCGCCGCACCGCCCAGTCCGCGGCCACGCTGTACGGCTGGGCGGAGCGGACCAGCTACGCGACCCCGTTCGTCATCGACCCGGCGCAGCGGTCCCAGGTGGTCGGCACGATCGACATCAGCGCGCAGGCCGGCGAGCTGTCCGCCGACGAGATCGCGGCCACGCTGCGCGCGAACGGGATCCTGGACACCGAGTCCTACCGCAAGCTGGGCCGTAACCAGCTGCGCATCGCCATGTTCCCCGCCATCGACCCGTCGGACGTGGCGGCGCTCACGGCCTGCATCGACTACGTGGCGCAGCATCTCGGTGGCGGCTGAGCCGTGAGACACTGGTCACATGGCGCGATCACCGATCGATCAGGCGGGGCCGTCCCGCACCGCTTTAGCGCACCACGGGCGGGGCACGGGCACGGCCGCGGATGAGACCATGCGGCTCTTCGTTGCCATCGCACCGCCCGCCGGAGTGCTCGACGAGCTTGCGGAGCTGACCGGGCCGTTCCGGCTGACGCGTCAGGACCTGCGCTGGACCAACCGTAGCGCGTGGCACGTCACCCTGGCGTTCCTCGGCGAGGTCCAGGAAGCCAAGCTCGACAGCCTGCTGCCCAGGCTTGAGCGCGCGGCGCGGCGGCACGACGAGATCGGGCTCGCGTTCGCCGGAGCCGGCGCGTTCCCGGTCCCCAAGCGGGCCAACGTGCTGTGGAGCGGCCTGGCCGGCGACCGGTGCGCGCTAGCCAGCCTGGCCGCCTCGGTGGCCGCCGGGGCCAGGCGGGCCGGCGCGCCGCCGCCGGACAAGGGCAGGCGCTTCCAGCCGCACCTCACGCTTGCCCGCTGCAGGCTGCCGGCCGACGTGACCGGGATCGTGGCGGAGCTGGCCGGGTATCAGGGCCAGGAGTGGCGGGCGGACCGGATCCACCTGGTGCGCAGCCACCTCGGCGGCGGCAAGCCGCCCAGCTATTCGACGGTCGCCTGGTGGCCGCTGCGCAGACCTGCCCCAGCCCCGGCACCGGCCGACGTCACGACGACTGGCTGAGCTTTTCCAGGATGGGTACCGCCGCACGGAGCGTGGCCCGCTCCTCGGCGCTGAGCCCGGCAAGCTGCCGGGCCAGCCAGGCGTCCTTGCGGCGCCGCACCCGCTGCACCAGGGCACGGCCCTCTTCGGTGACGGTGAGGATCGCCTGACGGCGGTCGGTCGGATGCGGCGTCCGGAGCACCAGGCCGCGCTCCTCCAGCACCGCGATCACCCGCGTCATCGACGGCGGCTGCACCTTCTCGTGCTCGGCCAGCTCCCCAGGCGTCATGGCCTGGTGCTTTTCCAGCGCGGAGAGGGCGGCCAACTGGGTTTCCGACAGCACCGCCTCGGTCATCCCGGAGGACGTCCGCTGGGCGCGCAACCGCCGCGCGAGCCTGCTCACCGAGATCCTGAGCGCGGTGGCCAGCCCGGCGTCGGTCCTGGTCGTCGTCATTGTCATGTGCATGAACCCCTGTCGGACACCCGACGGTGTGCCCTAAGTACACCACATCCGGACACCCACCATGCTCACGCCACCGGCCCCGTGAAACCTGAGGTTCATGCGTCCGCTGAGACCCCCAAGCCCCGCCGCCCCACGCCCGCGTCCCCTCCCCGCCCGCCCTCCGCCACGCCCCGCGCCCGCCGACCGCGGCCCACTCCAGGCCCCCCGCGCGTGCGTGTCCGCGCGCGGGCGCGTGCGGTGTCGCGCACGGGCGCGTGCCGGTGTCGCGCACGTGTCCGCGCGAGCCGCCCGCCGTGCCGGTGTCGCGCACGTGTCCGCGCGAGCCGCCCGCCGTGCCGGATTTATCCCGATAGGTTCGACGTCGATCCTCGATTCACAGGTGGTTCGAAATTATTGCGGACAGTTACCCCCAAATCGGACCCTGTTGGCGAATTGCGCTTGCGTGGCCGTGCCGGCCGACGGCCCGGCCGCCGCGACCTGGCCGCCGAGCGGGCGCGCCGTGTGGCTGGAGTGCATCGTGCGGCTGCCGGGATACGAGTGCATCAGCGGCCTGTCAATAACGTGGACGATTGCCCCCCTTGTGGTAGATCGACCCTCGTAAACAAGGGTCCCGCTACCACGAAGGGGCAAACTACCACGCTATCCAGGCCCATCACCGCCTGCTGACCGGCCAGCGGACCAAGCAACCCCCGGAATAAGCCAGCAGGGTCCAGTTCGGGGGGGTAAGTGTCCGCGATAATCTGGCATGCCGCACGGCGTGCCCGAAATTTGCGGATATATCCCTATACGAGACGCGAGCGGCCCATCACAATCGGGCCGCGCGACGCGCCGCGGGGACACTGCGTGCTGGAACGCTTGCGTCTGGCGCGGTTCTGCCACGAGTTGCTCGACTTACCGGATCTATGGCGCGAAACGGGCGCATGCGGGTCGAGGGGCGGCGCGGGTCGAGGGCCGGGGGCAGGCCGGACCCGGGGCGGGCCGGGCAAGGTCTGGCGGGCGACGGGTGGCGGTGGCGGGTGGCGGCTAGCCTGGGGGGATGACGGAGGAACGGCGGGAACCGCCGCCGCCGCTGGAGGCGGACGACCGGCTCGTCACGGCCGTGTTCACGGTCGGGTGGGCGGTTGCGCTGGTCGTGTTGCTGATCGTGCGGAGCAGCATGCCGGCCGGCAGCCGGTGGTGGATCTGGACCTGCGCGGCCGGGTTGGGGATGGGACTGTTCGGGCTGTGGTACGTGCCACGGCTCAAGCGTGCGCGGGCGCGCGCGGCCGAGCGGCGGGCCGGCCAGCGGCACAGCTAGAGCGCTGGGGCTAGAGCGCCGAGGACTAGTTGGCGTCGCGGGACAGCGGCTCGAAAACGGTCTCCGCCACCGAGACGCCCGGCAGGTCCATCAGGTCGTAGCCGAACTCGTCGATCACCGGTGCGGCCGCGCGCGAGGTGGCCTCGGCGGCCACCGCTTCCGAATGCGCGCCGCAGCCATGGTCGGCGGACACCACGCGGCCGTCGTCCGGCGCGTACTCGTTCGCGCACGCGCCGAACAGCAGGCCAAGCTCCCCGCTCAGCGCCACGAAGAAGCCGCAGCTTGCGCACCGCGCGGGCGCGGCGTGGGCCAGCGGTGAACGCGGCCCGTGATCGCTGGCGTGCCAGCGCTCGGACGCACTCTCCCGCCCGATCGCGGACAGCACGCGGGACCGGCCGGCCAGCACGCCGGCGTCGTCGTCATACCAGTCGGTCAGTGCTTCGTCGCCGCCGTCCAGCGCGATGGCCGGGACCAGGCGCTCGTCGTCCGGCGGGGCCGGCATCAGGTCGCCGACGCCGAGGTCGCCCGGCCGCAGCCGGTCGTGCCAGGGCACCCAGGCCGGGGCGAGCAGCGAGCCGGAGCCGGGCAGCAGGACGGTCTCGCTGACCGTGACGATCTTCGCACGAGGCGCACGGACCACGGTTACCGCCCAATGCCAGCCGGTATACGCCAGGTCGAGGCAGACGAACAGGTGTGTCGCCACCCGCTCGGCCTCCGCGAAAACCCCGGCGTGCTCGCCGACACCAACGGCGCCGGCCACCTCCTCGGCGGCGGCGCGGGCCAGGTCAACCGCTTCAGCACAGGCCTGGTCTGGTTCCTTGCGGGTACTCACCATCATCAATTCTCGCTCATCGCGGGTGCTCGGGTCGCTCTAGTGGCGGCAACCAAGAATACTGGGTACATGCGGTTGGGCGATGCGTTGCGCCGGACGGCGGACGCGGCCGACGCCACGGGCAACGCGGTCAGGTCGGGCGCGCGACACAGCGCGTCCGCTGGCCGGAAGACGGCTGGGTTCGTCCACCGGCTCACCGGCGCGTCCGGCGCGGGCCGCACCGGGCTGGGCACGCTCTTCGAGCTGACCGCGGCCAGCGGGGCCGCGGACGTGTTCGTCACGGTCGCGCTGGCCGGATCGGTCTTCTTCAGCACGTCCGTCGACCAGGCCCGCGGCCGGGTGGTGCTGCTGCTCATCGTCACCATGGCCCCGTTCGCGGTCGTCGCCCCGTTCATCGGGCCGTTCCTCGACCGGATGCAGACCGGCCGGCGCTTCGTGCTGGCCGGCACGCTGATGGCCCGTGGCCTGCTGTGCTACGCGATGTCCGCGGCCGTGCACAACAACCTGACGCTGCTGCCCGCCGCGTTCGGCATCCTGATCCTGCAGAAGGCGTACGGCGTGGTGAAGGTGTCGGTCACGCCCCGGCTGCTGCCACCCGAGATCTCCCTGGTGAAAGCCAACTCCCGGTCCGGACTGTTCGCCTTGGCCGGATCCACGGCCGCGGCCGGCGTGGCCGCGGCCATCCAGACGACGGCGGGGACCGCCTGGGTGCTGCGCGCCGGAACCGTGGTCTACATCCTCGCCATGCTGCTGGCATTCCGGCTGCCGGATCAGATCGACGTCCCGCCCGTGCCCGCACCAGCCACCGAGCCGCCGCACGATGGACCGCCGGCCGCTACCCGGCCCCTTGATCCGGCGGCCCTGCCGCCCGGCACGACGCCGAACGGGACGGAACCGAAGAGCCACGCCCCGCGCGGGCGGGCCTTGTCCCGGGTGGGGCCCGTGGTCGCGGAGGCGATGGGGGTCAACGCGGCGCTCCGCGCGTTCTCCGGGTACGCGCTGTTCCTGTTCGCGTTCGTGCTGCGCGGCCCGCACTTCTACACGCACACATCGAACAGCGTGAAGCTCGGCGCGCTGGCGTTCGGCCTGTCCGCGGGCAGCCTGGCGGCGATGGCCGTCGGTTCGCTGTTCAAGTCCCGTGCCCCGCAACTGCTCATGTACACCACGCTGATCGTGGCCCCCGCGGTCGCCGCGGCGGCGGCATGGTTCTTCAGCCTGTGGGCGGTGGTCGCGGTGGTGTTCGCCGCGATCTTCTGCGCCAGCCTGGCGAAGCTGGCGCAGGACTCCATCGTGCAGCGCGAGATCGGTGAGGACATCAGGTCCTCCACGTTCTCCGTCTCCGAGACGCTGAACCAGGTCGCGAACGTGGCCGGCGGCCTGGCCGGCGTGCTGGTATCCATGCTGAACAACGGCGTGGCAGGACTGGCGATCGCGGCCGCGGCGCTGTTCCTAGCGCTGGTGATGTTCATCTCGCGCCGACGTCGGCGCATCCTGGCCGCCAGGTACGCCCGCGGTTAGGCCTCGATGTCGTCGGCGACGGCGCGGAGCACGGTGCCGATCTTCTTCGCGTCCCTCGCGTCCGGATGCTTGCCGCGGCGGTACGTGTTGGAAATCCCGTCCAGCAGCTTGATCAGGTCCTCGACGATGACGGTCATCTCATCCGGCTTCTTACGGGGCTGCTTGGCGGCCGGAGCCACCGTGGGCGGCGGCTCAAGCAACCGGACCTGCAGCGCCTGCACGCCCCGCCGGCCCTCGGCCACGCCGAACTCGACCCGCTGCCCCTGCCGCAGACTGGTTGTCCCGGCAGGAAGCGCTGTCGAATGCACGAAAACCTCGCCGCCGTCATCGCGGGCGAGAAAGCCGTACCCCTTGTCGGAGTCGTACCACTTGACCTTGCCGGTTGGCACGCAAAGACCTCACGTCTGGATGAGAACTGCTCTATAGGGTTACAGGTTATCCCCCCCGGAGGGGGGGCCGGGGGTGTCGGGGGCGGGCAGCCCCTGACTAGGGGGGTCTCCGGGGGGCGTCCCCCGGGAGAAAGCACAAGTGACGTGGCCCGGCGCGCTGGTCAGCAGGCTGCCGGGCCACGTCTGTCCGGCCCCACACGTTCGGATGGTGCTGGGACGGGATCGCGTGCGAGGCCGGAGTCCACTGCGATCTACCCCCATCCCAAGATCGCAATAGCGCTATACCCAGCCCGTATGCCGAGAAACACGCCTACCATGCGGGCGGAGAAAGCAGAACGGCCCGGATAGCCCGGGCCGTTCTGATAAAAATGGCTTCTTTTGATTTTGCCTAGAAGTCCATGTCCCCGCCGCCGGGAGCGGCCGGGGCCTTCTCCTTCTCCGGCTTCTCCGCGATGACCGCCTCGGTGGTGAGGAACAGTCCCGCGATCGAGGCCGCGTTCTGCAGCGCGGACCGGGTGACCTTCGCGGGGTCGATGATCCCGGCCTTGTACATGTCGGTGTACTCACCGTTGGCCGCGTTCAGGCCCTCGCCAGCCGGGAGGGTCTTCACCTTCTCGGCCACCACGCCGCCCTCGAGGCCGGCGTTGACCGCGATCTGCTTCAGCGGCTCCTCAAGCGCGCGCTTGACGATCGCCGCGCCGGTCGCCTCGTCGCCGGACAGGTCCAGCTTCTCGAAGGCGTTCTTGCCGGCCTGGAGCAGCGCCACGCCACCGCCGGGCACGACGCCTTCCTCGACCGCGGCCCGGGCGTTGCGCACCGCGTCCTCGATGCGGTGCTTGCGCTCCTTCAGCTCGACCTCGGTCGCCGCGCCCGCCTTGATGACGGCCACGCCGCCGGCCAGCTTGGCCAGCCGCTCCTGCAGCTTCTCGCGGTCGTAGTCCGAGTCGGTGTTGTCGATCTCGGTACGGATCTGGTTGACCCGGCCAGAGATCTGGTCCGCGTCGCCCGCACCGTCCACGATCGTGGTCTCGTCCTTGTTGACGACCACCTTGCGAGCCCGGCCGAGCACGTCGAGGTCGACGCTCTCCAGCTTCAGGCCCACTTCCTCGCTGATGACCTGGCCACCGGTCAGGATGGCGATGTCACCGAGCATGGCCTTGCGCCGGTCGCCGAAGCCCGGGGCCTTCACGGCCACGGACTTGAACAGGCCGCGCATCTTGTTCACGACCAGGGTCGCGAGGGCCTCGCCCTCCACGTCTTCGGCGATGATAGCGAGCGGCTTGCCGGACTGCACGACCTTGTCGAGCAGCGGCAGCAGGTCCTTGTTCGCCGAGACCTTGGAGTTCACCACGAGAATGTACGGGTCGTCCAGAACGGCCTCGAGCCGCTCCGGGTCGGTGACGAAGTAGGGCGCGATGTATCCCTTGTCGAAGCGCATACCCTCGGTGAGCTCAAGCTCGAGGCCGAAGGTGTTGGACTCCTCGACGGTGATGACGCCTTCCTTGCCGACCTTGTCCATGGCTTCGGCGATCATCTCGCCGATGGCCTGGTCACCGGCCGAGATGGAGGCGGTGGAGGCGATCTGCTCCTTGGTCTCCACCTCCTTGGCGAGCTTGGAAAGCTCCTCGCTCACCCGCTCGACGGCCGACTCGATGCCCCGCTTCAGGGACATCGGGTTGGCGCCGGCCGCGACGTTGCGCAGGCCCTCGCGAACGAGCGCCTGGGCCAGGACGGTGGCCGTGGTCGTGCCGTCACCGGCGACGTCGTCGGTCTTCTTCGCTACTTCCTTGACAAGCTCCGCGCCGATCTTCTCCCACGGGTCCTCGAGCTCAATCTCCTTGGCGATGGACACGCCATCGTTGGTGATCGTGGGGGCGCCCCACTTCTTCTCGAGTACCACGTTCCGGCCCTTCGGGCCGAGGGTTACCTTCACAGCGTCGGCGAGCTGGTTCATACCGCGCTCGAGGCCGCGCCGGGCGTCCTCGTCAAACGCGATCATCTTCGCTGCCATTAGGCTCCAGTCCTCCGTGGCATGTAAGCGGACCGGCCGACGCCCGCGACGGACGGCACGCTGAGTCCCGGCGGCAGTCCCTTCCTGCCCCGGCGGCGTGCCTCATCGCCCGATCCCGCCATCACGTGCTGGCACTCTCATAGGTAGAGTGCCAGCTCCATGTTTAGCACTCTCATAGGGAGAGTGCAAACGCCCCTGGGCAGACGGGGGCCGGCCCGTTGTCCGGGGCGCGCGAAGAGGCGGTGGGCGGCGGGGGATGACCTCCGCCCGCCTCGCCCCTGCGGGGGGCGTTTTGCCACGGCGTGCGGCTTATGTCACTCACGCCGCCGAGGGCTTACGTGTCAGATTAGGGCTCTTTGTTAGTTAAGGCGCCAGATCCGGCGCCTTAACTAACACGAAGCACTTTTCTAACATGGAAACTGAACGCAACAGCCACATAGCCATGCTCCAGTCACATAGGACACACCCCGAGCAGGCCGGCGCGGCGAACAGCCACCCGCGAGCCCCGGCCCGGAAACGCAGATCGGCCCGGTCCCCCAGGGACCGGGCCGGCCGGCTAGCTAACCCGGCTGTCCATGGCTCCGGCGATGGGCAAAGCCCAGGCCGGGGCCAAAAGCGAACCTAAGAGACCACGATGACCTTATCGGCCTGCGCCCCGCGATCGCTCTGTGTGATCTCGAACTCGACCCGCTGCCCCTCTTCGAGGCTGCGATAGCCATCCGCCTGGATCGCCGAGAAGTGAACGAACACGTCCTTGCCACCGTCGACGGCGATGAAGCCGTATCCCTTGTCCGGGTTGAACCACTTGACGGTGCCCTGAGCCATTCCCAACAACTCCCTAACTGCGCTCGGGCTTCGAGCCCCGCCCTTGCAACCGCGGAACTCGTTGATCGCGAACGGCAGGGTATGGCTGCGCCTCCGCGCATCCCGCCCCCGTCAGACGGCGACCGAAACTGACCTTACCCTGTACGGAGGGCGCATGACGCCACTTACCCCCGATCAGCCCCATCTGGCCCACCCTGGGATAGCCCGCCCAAGCCGGCCGGCTCCGCCGCATGACGCCCTTAGGGCACCGGAACCGCCTCGCGGAAGGCCTCCACGGTCGGCCGGATCGCCTCCGGCACATGCACCACCGGGGTCACCGCGTCGAGTGTCTTGAGGCCGTCGCCGGAGTTGATGATCACGGTCTCCTCGTCCGGATCGAGCTGCCCGGCGGCGAGCAGCTTGCGCAGCACGCCCAGGGTAACTCCCCCGGCCGTCTCGCCAAAAATGCCTTCGGTCGCCGCCAGCAGCCGCATCGAGTCCACGATCTGTTCGTCCGACACGTCCGCTACCGACCCGCCGGTCCGCCGCACCACGTCGAGCACATACGGCCCGTCGGCCGGGTTCCCGATGGCCAGCGACTTGGCCACGGTCGATGGCCGCACCGGGCGAACCACGTCCCAGCCGGCCGAGAACGCGGCCGACACCGGCGCGCAGCCGGACGCCTGGGCGCCGAAAACCTTCCACGGCGACGCATCAACCAGCCCGAGCGAGACCAGCTCCGAGAACCCCTTGTCGACCTTGACCAGCTGGGCGCCCGACGCGATCGGCACGACGACCTGCGACGGCAGCCGCCAGCCGAGCTGCTCGGCGATCTCGAAGCCGAGCGTCTTGGAGCCCTCTGCGTAGTACGGCCGGACGTTCACGTTCACGAACGCCCAGTCCTCGTGCTCCCCGGCCAGCTCGGAGGCGAGCCGGTTGACGTCGTCGTAGTTGCCGTCGACGGTGACGAACGTCCCGCCGTAGACGGAGGTGAGCAGGATCTTCTGCAGTTCGAGGTCGGCGGGCACGAGCACCACCGACCGGATGCCGGCCCGGGCCGCGGCGGCGGCCACCGCGTTCGCCAGGTTGCCGGTGGACGGGCAGGCCAGCACCGTGAAGCCCATCTCGGTGGCGGCGGCCAGCGCCACCGCGACGACCCGGTCCTTGAACGAGTGGGTCGGGTTGCCCCGGTCGTCCTTGATCCACAGCCGCCGCATGCCCAGCTCACGGGCCAGGCTGTCGGCGCGGATCAGCCGCGTCCAGCCGGGGTCGGTGGTGGGGCGCGACGCGACGTCGGCGGGCACCGGAAGCAGCGGCGCGTACCGCCAGATGCTGCCGGGACCGGATTCGATGTCGGCACGGGTCAGCCGCGGGAAGTCGTAACGGACCTCCAGCGGCCCGAAACACTCGGCACACGCGTAGAGCGGGCCGAGGTCATAGGTGCTGCCGCATTCGCGGCAGGACAGGCCCGCGGCATTACCGAGGGAGAGCTTTGATGAAGCGGTGACAGTCACGAGAGCGAGGCCTTCCTTCCCCATCTTTCCCAGTGGTCACCGTGACCACGGGCCGGACTTGGCACCATGTCGCGCGCCTCGCCGTGACGTCGACGTGGACTCATAAACTGCGCGATAGGTTGCCGGGGCTTCGCAGGGCCGTTCCCTCCACCCCTCTGGATGAGCACAATGTTCAGTTGTGGTCGGACTCTTAACAGCGTACCGCACGCGGCCGGCCTGACCAGAGGTGCACTAACCTGCCGGACATGGCGCAACCGAAGCGACGGGTGCTCGTAGCCTCCAATCGCGGGCCGGTCTCGTTCCGGTTCACCAGCGAGGGCACGCTGGCCGCACAGCGCGGCGGCGGCGGGATGATCGCGGGCGTGATGTCCGGGCTCGCCGCGCTCGGCGCGGACACGGGGTCGGTCTGGATCTGCGCGGCGCTCGGCGACGCCGACCGGGCGGCCGCACACCGGGGCACGCTGCCCGCCGACGCCCAGGACGTCCGGATGCTGGACATCCCGCCGGACGTCTTCGATGCCGCCTACAACGAGGTCGCGAACTCCACGCTGTGGTTCGTGCACCACATGCTGTTCAGCACGCCCACCCAGCCCAGGTTCGGCGCCGCCTTCGATCGTGACTGGCAGTCCTATACCGACTACAACCGTGCGTTCGCGGCGGCGCTCGCCGAAGAAGCCGCCGAGGCACCGGACACCAGCGCGCTGATCCAGGACTATCACCTGGCCCTGGCCCCCCGGATGCTCCGCGACCTGGCCCCGGACGTCAGGATCGCGCACTTCTCGCACACGCCGTGGGCGCCGCCGGCCTACTACCGGATGCTGCCAGGCGGGGCCGCGCGCGCGATACTTGAGGGCATCTGCGGTGCCGATCACGCCGGCTTCCTGGCCGCGGCGTGGGCCGACGCGTTCCTTGAGTGCTGTGCCGAGGTCCTTGGCGCGGACGTCTCTGGCAGCACGGTCAGCTACCGCGGGCATGTCACCGAGGTGGCCGTGCACCCGCTCGGCGTGGACGCGCCGGGCCTGCGCGCGAGGGCCGCGGCGGCGGACGTCGAGCGGCACATCGCCACCCTGCGCCAGGCCACCGAAGGCAGGCAGCTCATCGTCCGGGTCGACCGCACCGAGCTGTCCAAGAACGTGCTCGGCGGCCTGGCCGCGTACCGGGAACTGCTCACCACCCACCCGGACTGGCGCGGCCGGGTCGTCCACCTCGCGTTCGCCTACCCGTCCCGGTCGGCACTGCCGGAGTACCGCGCGTACAACGAGCAGGTCCAGCGCGCCGCGGCGGAGATCAACGAGGAGTTCGGCACCACGGACTGGACGCCGCTGATCCTGGAGGTCAAGGACGACTACGCCAGGTCGCTTGCCGCCTGCCGGCTCGCCGACGTGCTGCTGATCAACCCGATCAGGGACGGCATGAACCTGGTCGCCCAGGAGGGCCCGGTGCTGTCCGACCGCGGCTGCGCGCTGGTGCTGTCCCGCGAGGCCGGCGCGGCGGCCCTGGTCGGCGACGACGCGCTGCTGGTCAACCCGTTCGACCTGACGCAGACCGCCGACGCGCTGCACCGCGCGCTGAACATGACGCCCGCCGAACGCAGCCGCCGCTCTGCCGCGGTGGCCGCCGCGGCGGCGGACCGCGCCCCGGCGCGCTGGCTAGCCGAGCAGCTCGCCGCCCTGGGCTGAGATCTGGTCCGCCAGCCAGTCCAGGAACCGCACGATCCCCGCTGGCCCGGCCACGACCAGGTCCGCCGCGGCCGCGACCCGCGGCGCCTCCGGGCTTGCACTCGCTATCACGCAGCCCGCGATGCCGTCGGCGCGGAGCTCCCGCACCGCGTCGAAGGCGGCTAGATCACCAAGATCGTCACCCCCGTACAGCACCGAACGAGCCGTGGTTTCACGAACCAGTCCCCTGAGTGCGGCACCCTTGTCGACGCCGTGCGGGCGCAGTTCGACCACCAGCCGACCGGGCTCGGCCGCGAGGTCGAGTTCCGCAGCGAGCGTGGTCAGCGGCCCGCGCAGCCGTTCCAGGGCGCCGTCGGGATCGACGGCCCGGCGGGTGTGTACCGCCAGGGCGTGCGCCTTGTCCTCGATCCAGGTGCCCTCGGCCGCCGGGCCGGCGCTCTTGATCAGGGCGGGAAGCCTGTCGCGGGCGAGGTCCACCCCGGGCGGGGGTTCGGGGGTGCTGAGCTGCCCGTCCTGCCAGCGCTGCCAGCCGTAGTGGCCGAGCACGATCAGGCTGGGGACGGCGTCGAGGCCGCCGTAGCCAACCGCGTCGGCGGCCGGCCTGCCGGTGATGATCGCGACCGTACCGACCAGGCCCGCCAGCCGGGTCAGCGCGGGTACGGCATCCGGGTGCGCCCTGACGGCCCGCGGGTCGGGCACGATCGGGGCAAGCGTGCCGTCGAAGTCCAGGCCGACCAGCGCGTCCTTCGGGCTGGCCACGATGGCATCGAGCCCAGCCTCGCCCTCTGGGGTCATTGGGGCTTCCGTGGCGAGCGCATCCGCTGGCGGCGGGCCCGCTGCGCGCGCAGCCGCTTGACCAGCACCGGGTCGAAGGCCAGTGCCTCCGGCAGGTCGATCAGCTCGTTCAGCAGCTGGTAGTACCTGGTCGGTGCCAGGTTGAGCACCTCGGTGATGGCCTGCTCCTTGACGCCGGGCGATCGCCAGCCGCGGCGTTCGAACGCGAGGATGCGCATATCGCGCTCGGACAACTCGGGCATGGGGCTAGCGTATCCGGCCGGCTCGGGCCTGTACGGGAACGCGGAGAGGGCATACGCTCACGGTTCGTGACCAGTTTCCGCCACATCAGCTTCCTGACCGACTACGGGCTTGACGACGGCTTCGTGGCCGCCTGTCACGGCGTCGCGGCCAGGATCGCCCCGCACGCGACGGTCATCGACGTGACTCACCTGGTCCCGCCCGGTGACGTGCGGCGCGGCGCGGCGGTGCTGGCACAGACCGTCCCGTACCTGCCGCCCGCGGTGCACGTCGTCGTGGTGGATCCGGGGGTGGGCACGTCGCGCCGGGCGGTGGCGGTCGCGGCCGGGGAGTCGGTCTTCGTCGGCCCGGACAACGGCGTGCTGTCCTGGGCGGTCGCCGCGGTGGGCGGTGCGCTGCGCGCGGTCAGCCTGACCAATCGCGAGCTGTGGCTGACCACGGTGGCGGCGACGTTCCACGGCCGGGACATCTTCATGCCGGTCGCCGCGCACCTGGCCGCCGGCACGGCGTTCGCCGAGGCGGGCACCGAGATCGAGCCCGCCGACCTGGTCGCGCTGCCCGCGCCGGCCAGCCATCTGCGGGACGGCACGGCCGAGGGTGAGGTGCTCACCGTCGACCGGTTCGGCAACGTGCAGCTGACGATCACCGCCGCGGACGCCGAGCGGATCGGGATCAAGCCCGGCGGAAGCGTGCTGATTACCGCCGGCCGGCATCGGCTGACGCTGCCGTACCGGGAAATGTTCGGCGCCGTCCCGCGCGGCGACCTCGTTGTGCACGCCGATGGCGCGGGAATGGTCGCGATCGCGGTCAACGGCGGGGACGCCGCGCAGCGGCTTGGCCTGCCGCCCGGCGCGCGGGTGGCGATTTCCGCGCGGCACTAAACAATTCCGCCGCGGCATGGCATGCTTATTGTGGACAACATGGCCTGATAAAGGCCATCAGGGCTGCCGCGCGCCGTGAGGGGATTTTGACCAACGTGTCACACGGACAGCACCGCGGCACCCTCGTGCCGTTCATAGTGGGCCTATTCGTGGTCCTTATGCTCGCTTTGGCGGCAAGTGCTCTTGTGTCGGGAAAAGCTGTTGCCGCCGGGAATCGAGTGGCTGCCGGGACTGACGGGGTGCGTGCGCAGGAATGGTGGCTCGGCGCGCTTGAGGTGCCGCAGGCTTGGCAGGCCACTCGTGGTGCCGGCGTGACCGTGGCGGTGCTGAGCACCGGCGTTGCCGCGGATTCTCGAGATCTGGCGGGCGATGTCCGCACCGGACCGGACTATTCCGCGTCTGGCCGCACTCAAGGGGGCCCGTACTGGGGCACCGTGGGCACCGCGGTGGCGAGCATCATCGCTGGCCACGGGCATGGCGCGGGCGGCAATTCGGGCATCATCGGCATCGCGCCCGCCGCGAAAGTCCTTTCCATCCGGGTGACGCTGGAATATAACGACCCGCTGAACACGGCCGCGTCCATTACCAGGCGGCTTCCCGGCGCTATCGCGAATGGCATTATGTACGCCGTTTCGCACGGCGCGAAGGTCATCGACCTGCCGCTCGATCCCGGCACGTTCGGCATGGCCGCCGACGGCGCGGCGAGCGGCGGCAGCGCGGCCGAGCAGGCCGCCGTCAGGTCCGCGCTGGCCAAAGGCGTGGTGCTGGTGGGCCCGGGTGGCGACGACGGCGCGGGGGCCGGCCAGGTGAACTACCCCGCGGCCTATCCAGGCGTGCTGGCGGTGGGCGCGCTCAGCCGTGGCGGCCAGCTCGCGTCGTTCAGCAGCCACCGCTCCTACGTGGCGGTTACCGCACCGGGCGTTCGGCTGTTCGCCGCCTCGATGGCGTCCAGCGGGATTTCCGGATACACCCCCGGCTACTCGCACATCAGCACCACGAGCGTGGCGAGCGGCATGGTCGCGGGCATCGCCGCGCTGATCGAGTCCCGCTACCCGAGCCTGACGGCCGCGCAGGTGACCCAGGCGCTGCGGCAGAGCGCGCGCGGTAAGACCGGTCAGGTCAGCGCGCTGGGCGCGCTTCGCGCGGCCGGCCTGCTCGCGCCCGCTGCGCGGCAGGCGCCGAGCCCGGCGCCGCCCAGTCAGCCCGCCGCCAGGCCGGCCGGCGCCAAGCCGGCCGGCGCCAAGCCGGGCGGCGCTAGTCACGCGGCGGTCGCCAGCCACGCGGCCGCGCCGCCGCAGGCCGCCAGCGCGGTGGCGAGCACGGTGCTGCGGTATGTGGTCTACGCCTCCGGCGGGCTGATCGTGCTGCTGCTAGTTGTGCTGATCCTCACCCAGCTGCGCCGCAGGCGGCCGGCCCCCGTGGCCGCCGAGCTGGCTGTCGTGGCGGAGCGGGCCGCGCCGGGCGCCGCCCTGGTCCCGGTGACCGCCACGGCCAGGCCGGCGTCGCCGAGCGGGCGGGCACGGGTGCACGGACAGCATGAACTGCGCCGGCCCGGGCGGCACGGCGAGCCTGCCGAGGACGAGTTGCTCGCCGGGCTGCGGCAGCTGGCCAGGCCCGGTTCGTCGGTCGCGACCGGCCGTCCCGCGATCGGGCTCCCGGTGGCCGCCGCCACGTCGGCACGGCCCGACGGGACCGCGGACTGGCAGTTCGCGTCGGACTGGCCCGGCGGCCAGGGCGGCAGCGTGGTGCGGATCGAGGAGGATGCGCCCCAGGGTGCGGCGCGGGGCGAGGCCCAGTGGCAGGTCGGCTGGGAGTGGCGCGGCGCGGACTGGCACGCGGGCTCGGACTGGCAAGGCAGCAGCCTGGGTGAGATCGCGCATTCTTCGCGGCAGGAACGCTCCGCGGCGCTGTCGCTCGGCGAGATCCCGCTCGGCGAGCGCCCCTCCATCGAACCGCTGCCGAAGCAGGCGGACCGCGACGAGCACGGGTCGGCGGAACCACCGTGGGAGCCCGCGCCCCGGCCGCATGGCAGCGACCTGCCGCTGCCGCTGCGACCGCAGGACCTGAGCGCACCGTTCACGGGCCGGGACGTGTTGACCCAAGCTCAGTTCGGGTTCGCGGCAGCGCCGGTGCCGGGCGACTTCGCCACCGAGCAGTTCCCCCCCATCGCCGAGCCGGACGCCGAGCCGGACGCCGATCAGGCAGGCGACGAGCCTGACTGACAGCCGGGCCGGTGCCCCTCGGTCACCACGGCGCCGCACTCCGGGCAGACCAGGTTCGCCCAGCATGCGGCGTCCCCTGCGTCCCCCGAGTCCCCCGCGTCCGCCGCCAGTCCGGCGTCGAGCAACTCGGCGAGCACGGCGGCCTGGGAGTGCTCGGCGTCCGTTGTGGCGGTGAGCAGCGTCAGCCGGCCGTGCGCGGCGAGCGTCCTGAGCCGTCCGAGCGATGCCCGCGCGTCCGGTCCGGCCAGCTCCTGGAGGTAGCGCCGCCGGAACTCGCCGAACTTGGCCGGATCGTGCCCGTACCACTTGCGCAGGTCGTTCGACGGCGCGACGTCGCGGAGCCAGTCATCGAGCGGCACGGCGTCCTTGCGCAGCCCGCGGGGCCACAGCCGGTCCACTAGCACCCTTGCGCCGTCCGAAGCATCCGGGCCGTCGTAGACCCGGCGGACGCGCACCGATGTCGTCACCCAGCCAGCATAATCCCGAGGAAAAGGGCGGCCAGGGCGCCCCGGTGGCCGCCACCCACACGGTCGCCGCCAGCACATGCAAGAACAGCCTGATGGTGTCCCAGCCGACTCCGAGCACGTACTGGATTGTGCCGCAATGCTAGGCGGCGCGCCGCACCGCCCGGCGCAGTCCGAGGCCGAGGGTCGCCAGCATGATGCCGTAGATCAGCAGCCAGCAGCCGGCGAACGTCAGCAGCACGGTCAGCGTGATCCCTGGCCAGAACAGCACCAGGACGCCGGCGATCAGGCTGAGCACGCCGGTAAAAACACGCAGCCCGCGCCCCGCCACGTCGCGGCTCGCGGAGGCCAGGTCCAGCACGCCGCGCATGATCCAGAACGCGCTCAGCAGGAAGGCCAGCAGGACCACGGTCACGTCGATGCGGCGCAGGCAGAACAGGCCGAGCATCACGCCAAGCACGCCGAGCACGATGTACGCGATGCGCATCGCGCTGTCCGCGTGCCGGTCCGACAGGCCCTCGATCAGCGACATGACGCCGGACAGCACCAGGTAGCAGCCGAACAGCAGGGCCACCACGAGCAGCGTCGCGCCCGGCCAGACGAGCACGATCAGGCCGAGGACGAACGCAACGGCGCCGGCGCTGATCAGCGCCTGCCATGGAGTCAGCCCGAGCCAACCCGAATTGGCGATGGTCCCGTAGATGTTCTCGCCGGACCGCGGCTCGTCCGCGGACCGCTGCTCCTTCTCCTCAGAAGACCGCGGGTATGGCGGCGTTGGTCTGTCGTGCCAAGTAGTCATCGTCGGGCCCCCCGGTGACGAACTGAGCACGCACCGTATTGGCGTGCCCAGTTCGTCACATACCCGTTCGCACGGCGCCGAACCGAATTATGCCGCTCGTGCCTCGTCAGCCACAGCCGTCACCGGCTCCAGCGCGAGCTGGAGCACCTCGCGAACGTCGCCGACGGGGTGCACCGTCAGCTTCTCCAGCACTTCGGCGGGGACGTCGTCCAGGTCGGGCTCGTTGCGCTGCGGGATCAGCACCTCGGTGATGCCCGCCCGGTGCGCGGCCAGCAGCTTCTGCTTGACGCCGCCGATCGGCAGCACCCGTCCGGTCAGCGAGACCTCACCGGTCATCGCCACGTCGGACCGCACCGGCCGGCCGGACAGCAGGGACGCCAGCGCGGTGGTCATCGTGACGCCCGCACTCGGGCCGTCCTTCGGCACCGCGCCCGCCGGCACGTGCACGTGGACGCCCCGCTCCTTCAGCTCACCGACCGGCAGCGACAGCTCCGCGCCGTGCGAGCGCAGGTAGGACAGCGCGATCCGCGCCGACTCCTTCATCACGTCACCGAGCTGGCCGGTGAGCGTGACCCCGGTCTCGCCGGTCTCCCGGCCGGCCAGCGACGCCTCGACGAACAGCACGTCGCCGCCCGCTCCGGTGACCGCAAGCCCGGTGGCGACGCCGGGCACCGACGTGCGGCGCTCCGGCTCGGCCAGGCTGGTCTCCGGCGTGAACCGCGGCCGGCCCAGGTAGTCCCGCAGATCCGCGGCGCCGACCGTGACCGGCAGCGCGGTCTCCTCGAGCGCCACCCGCGCAGTCACCTTGCGCAGGATCCGGGCGATCGCCCGCTCCAGCGAGCGGACGCCGGCCTCGCGGGTGTACTCCCCCGCCAGCAGCCGCAGCGCGTCCTCGGCCACGGTGACCTCCTCGGCGGACAGACCCGCCTTGGCGAGCTGCCGCGGCAGCAGGTGGTCGCGCGCGATCAGTACCTTCTCGTCCTCGGTGTACCCGTCGAGCTGAACCAGCTCCATCCGGTCGAGCAGCGGCCTGGGGATCGCGTCGAGCACGTTGGCGGTGGCCAGGAACACCACGTCCGACAGGTCGAGCTCGACCTCCAGGTAGTGGTCGCGGAACGTGTGGTTCTGCGCCGGGTCCAGCACCTCGAGCAGGGCGGACGCCGGGTCGCCGCGGTAGTCCGCGCCGATCTTGTCCACCTCGTCGAGCAGGACCACCGGGTTCATCGAGCCAGCCTCGCGGATGGCCCGGACGACCCGGCCGGGCAGCGCGCCCACGTAGGTGCGCCGGTGTCCGCGGATCTCCGCCTCGTCCCGCACGCCGCCCAGCGCGACCCGGACGAACTTGCGGCCCATGGCCCGCGCCACCGACTCGCCGAGCGAGGTCTTGCCGACGCCGGGCGGCCCGACCAGGGCGAGCACGGCGCCGGACCGGCGGCCGCCGATCACGCCGAGACCGCGGTCGCTGCGCCGCTTGCGCACCGCCAGGTACTCGATGATGCGTTCCTTCACGTCGTCGAGCCCGGTGTGGTCCTCGTCCAGGATCCGGCGGGCGCCCGCGATGTCGTAGGCGTCCTCGGTCCTGGTGCTCCACGGGATCTCCAGGACGGTGTCCAGCCAGGTGCGGATCCAGCCGGTCTCGGGGGACGCGTCAGGGGTGCGCTCCAGCTTGGCGACCTCCTTGAGCGCGGCCTCGCGGACCGGCTCGGGCAGGTCCGCCGCCTCGACCCGGGCGCGGTAGTCGTCCTCTTCGGTCGCCGGGTCGCCGTTCAGGTCGGCCAGCTCCTTGCGCACCGCGGCGAGCCGCTGGCGCAGCAGGAATTCCTTCTGCTGCTTCTCCATGCCCTCCGCGACGTCCTTGCGGATGGACTCGGCCACGTCCAGCTCGGCCAGGTGCTCCTTGGTCCAGCCGATGACCAGCTCCAGCCGCTCGGTCACGTCGCCGAGCTCCAGCAGCTGAAGCTTCTGCGCGGCGGTCAGGAAGCTCGAGTACCCCGCCCGGTCCGCGATCGCGGACGCGTCGTCCATCTGCTGGATGGTGTCGATGACCTGCCACGCACCACGCTGCTGAAGCAGCCCGGTGACCAGCGTCTTGTACTCACGGGCAAGCTCGTCAGCGCGCGGGCCGAGCCCGGTCTCGGTGACCTCGGTCCCCTCGACCCACAGCGCCGCGCCGGCGCCGGTCGTACCTGAGCCGATCCGGACCCGGGAGACACCGCGCACCACCGCGCCCGGCTGCCCGCCGGGCAGCCGGCCCACCTGCTCAACGACGGCAAGCGTGCCAACTCCGGCAAGCCCGCGATCCGGCAGCCTCGGCACGAGCAATACACGCGCCCGCTGCTCCGAACGAACGCCCGGCACCTGCCGGGACGGAATCCGCGCCGCGTCGATCGCGGCGCCAACCTCCGGCTGGGACGTCTCCAGCGGCACCACCATGCCCGGCAGCACGACCTCGTCATCGAGTGGCAGCACGGGCAACGTGAGCGTCTCACTCATGGACGGCCTCCAATTCTTGAGTCATACACACTCAAGAAAGAAGAGCCCCGGTAAATTTCCGCCCGCCGTTCGCCTCCAGCGATCACCCGCCCCAGCCGCCCCCTCCGGACGCCCGAGGGGCTCCGTGGGCCACGAACCCCCCGGGAGGGGGCTTCGGGGGCCACGCTCCCCCTTGGCCGGCCGCTACGCCGACCCCATCGCCGCGCCAGAAGGACCCAAAACGGACACGTGACGCGCTGATCGCGCGCGTGCGGCTGCGACAGCCAGCCCACCCCACCCGCTCGAAGTTGGATATATCGGCATATTCGGGGCGCCAGGCCGAGCGGGCCGGATCATTGCGGACTGTTACCCCCGCGATCTGGATCCTGCTGGCTTGTTCCGGGGCTTTCCCGGTTCGCTAGCCGCCCAGTGGGTCAGCGGAGGCTCGATCTGCGTCGGTTAACGTGGCGGATTTCCCCTTCGTGGTAACGCGACCCTCGGTGACGAGGGTCGATCCTCCACGAAGGGGAAATCGTCCACGTTGTTGACGGGACTGCCGATGCGCTCCTATCCCGATAGACGCACACTGCACTCCAGCCACAGGCAGCGTGCACGGCTACGCGTACGCAATTCGCCAGCAGGGTCCGATCCGGGAGGTTACTGTCCGCAATGATTTTCGAGCGCCTGCCGGAGCCCGCGCGGACGTTGGCGTCATGTCGTTGGGCATGACATTTGTACTGGGTGAGGGTGGATTGATGGCTCTACTGGCGGGAGCGGGCGGGGAGCCAGGCTTGGGGTATGACGACAGCGCAGCTCACCTCCCGGCCGGAAGCGCCGGCCCCCACGCCGTCCAAGCCCGCGGGCGACGCCCGCGCCGCCCTGCGGCCCCTGGTCATCGACTTGGTGATCCCGCTGACTTCCTACTACATCCTGCGCGCGGCCGGGGCAGGGCTGGTGCTGTCGCTCGCGCTCAGCAGCGTCGTGCCCGCCGCACGCGCCGTCGTGAGGCTGATCCGGAGCCGGGACGTCAACGCGCTGGCCATCTTGATCGTCGCGGTCAACATGGTGAGCATCGCGATCAGCTTCTGGTCCGGCAACGCTCGCGTGATGCTCGCCAAGGACGGGGCGATCAGCAGCACGATCGGGATCGCGATCCTGGTCTCCGCGTTCACCGCACGGCCACTGATGACCGCGGGCCTGCGGCCGTTCATCGTCAAGGGCGACGCGGCCAGGTCCGCCGCGTTCGACCGGCTGCGCGTCACCTCGACCCGCTTCCGCCGGCTTGAGCGGATGTTCTCGGTGGCGTGGGGTCTGGCCTGCCTGGCCGAGTGCATCGCACGAGTCATCTTCGCGTTCACGCTCCCGGTGGGCACGATGGTCTGGCTCGGCACGGTGCTGACGATGGCTTCCATCGGGATCGGCATCGTCTCCGGTAGCTTCTTCTCTATCCCGATGGAGAAGATGGTGGCCGATGCGCGCTAGGGGGATCAACTACGACACCGGGTTCGCGCCAGCGGCCGGATGCATCCGGCGTGGCTGGCGGCATGCGGCCTGGGTGCCTTCGCCGCGCTGTACGTGACGACGATCTGGATCCGCTGGCGCACCGGCACGCGGAACCGCATAGAAGCCGTACAAAACCGCGCGACACAA
>DASRFJ010000109.1:0-1503 GCA_035651595.1 Streptosporangiaceae bacterium
GGAACAACCGGGCTGCCCGCGCGGCCGGCGGTGGTGGGCCGGGATGCGGAGGTGGCGGCGCTGACGGGTGCGTGGCTGGACACGCAGCCCGGAGCGGTCGCGGTGCTCGGGGCGCCGGGGATCGGCAAGAGCACGGTGTGCCTGGCGGCGCTGCTCGCCGCTGATGGCCCCGGACGGCCGGCGGCTGCTCAGCCTGCCGGGGGGTGCTGCCGCCTCCATCGGCTGGACGCTGGTCCGGCTGGCGCGGCTGGACCCGGTGGGTGGTGAACGGACAGGCCGGTGGCAGGAGGCCCGCCGGGCATGGGCCAGCATCGGGCGGACCGACCTCATCGAGTCCGTGCGGGCCGAATTCGAGTAGCGCCTCAGGCGAAGTGCGGCATCACGTCGGTGGCCAGTAGTTCGGCCGACCGCAGGGCCTCGGCCTTGGTCATGTCGCCGAAGCACGTTTCCAGCGCCATGTAGTTGATCCCGCCGATGTCGCGGTGCCGGGCGACCCACTCGCGGGCGCCGGCCGGGTCGCCGGCGTAGAAGTGGCCGGTCGCGTGGATGCCCTCGAACGTCTCGGCCGGGAAGATCGGCGGGATCGGGATGCCGTACTTCTTCCACAGGTAGTACAGGCTGTCCTTGAACCGCGCGAAGGCCCGGTTGGCGATCTTCATCGCCTCCGCGCCGGTGGGCGCCAGCACCACGTTCCGGGTGATGCCCAGCGGCGGCAGCTCAGCCACGGAGTGCCCGAGCGACGCCCACTCCGCCTTGTACGTGTCGGTGAGCGTGCGGACCGCGTCCGACGGGACGAGCGCCATCATCGGCATGCCGAGCCGCGCGCACCACTGTGCCTTCGAAGGCGTTCGCGTGCCGTACCACAGCGGCGGGTGCGGCCGCTGCACCGGACGCGAGACGACCGGCGCGTCCACCAGCTTGTAATACGTCCCGTCGAACGTCACGCTGTCCGACGTCAGTCCCTGCCGCAGTATCGCGAACGCCTCGTCGAACCGGCCCTGCGCCTCCGCCTCGCCCGACACGCCGTGAAACGCGAGCTCCGCGGGGGAGACGCCCCGGCCCACGCCGAGGTCGAGCCGCCCGCCGGACAGCTGATCCAGCGTCACCGCCTCCTCGACGATGCGCATCGGATGGTATAGCGACAAGATCGTGATCAGCGTCCCGAGCCGCAGCCGCGACGTCCGCTGCGCGGCCGCCGCCAGCATCAGGTGCGGCGACGGCGTGACGGCCAGCGGCGTCCCGTGGTGCTCGGTCAGGTGGTAAGCGTAGAAGCCCAGCCGGTCGTAGGCCTCGATCAGCTCCAGCCGTTCGGCGACCTGCTGGACATGCGGCCGTCCCGTGTCGTCGTTGTGGTCGATGATCCCGAAGCGCATGCGCTGACCGTAACCCGCCCCCCGTCCGCATACCACCCGCCCGCGCCACCCAGCCGCCCCGCCCCGCCTGCCCCGCTCTGCCGCCGGCCTGTCCCGCCTGACCCTCGCCCGTCCACCCCGCACCTGCCGG
>DASRFJ010000110.1:0-1911 GCA_035651595.1 Streptosporangiaceae bacterium
CGGACCAGCCGGGTCCACGGGACGATCCGGTCGATGCTCGCCAGCTCCGCCGCCGTGAACAGGTGCCGGTTCGCGTCGTCGGAAACCATCGCGAGCGCCGCCTTGCTGGAGAATATGTCGGACTCCAGCGGCGCGCAGAGCCTCACCTCGCCGTGCGCCGCCGCGTCGAGTAGCGGTGCCAACATGGCCGGTGCCCGCGGTGTGTTGTGCAGGTGCCCGATGTAGAACATACGGAAGATGGCGTCGACGGGCCTGCCGCCGAGCCATATGCGGCCATGGTTGCGCGACAGTTCGCCGAGATGACAGCCGTGCGCGTCGAGCCCTAGCTTGCGCCATTCGACCGCCACGGCTTCCAAGTATGGCTTCAGTATCTGTTCGTATTCGTTCGGCCAGCGGGTCAGGGCGACCACCGGAGCAGAGCCCGCATCCAGGCCGGTTTCGGTGAGCAACGTGTCGACCTGGTTGCGCACGGTGTCGACATAGCCGAGCCCGTGTGCCCGGGCGAACTCCGCGAGCACCGGGTTGTGCAGTAGCGCGCGGCACATGTCGACGTTATCCGCCCCGCCGATCGCGCTCCCCTGGTTGAGTTCCAGCAACTGGAAGCCGGCCGTGCTGGCGAACAGATCCGCCCTGGCCAGCTGCGTCGGCACCTGGGTCTGGCCGGTCAGCACGGCGGCAACGGCCCCGTATGCACCCGCGGCTTGCGCGAACGCCGCGAAGTCGCCGCCGAACAGCCGGTCGGGCAGGGCGAAAATCGCAGTCCGCACGTTTTCGATATCCGCGTAGAGCTGCCGACGTTCGGAGTAGCCGATGAATAGCGGCCGGGATAGGTATCGGCCCTGGTAGTAGGACGGTTTCAGCGCGGGCAGGTCGCCCAGCAGATCGCTGGCCCGCAGGCCGCGTTGCCTGACCTGGTCGAGATACAGGGCGGTGAGGGCTGTCCTGTCCATCAGGCGACGGCGTGGACCAGGCATTGGCGCCACCAAGGGTCATGGCGCCCGGGCGCTTCAGGCTTCGACATGCCTTACCTCGCTTCTCGGCGACTCCCCAGGCGCCCTGTCATCGTGTCGTCCGGCGGGACGACGGGGCACCTCCGGCATTGCGCCCGCCAAGCGTCCTCGGGGTGCCCGCTGGGTCCGGTTACACTGTGGCGGTGACGGGTGCTGGCGGCGATTCACCGGCAGCTGACGCGGGTCGTCCGGCCGCTCTGGAGGCCGGTGTCGCCCGTCGGCTGCTGTTGGTGCTCGCGCTTGCCCTCGCCGTCGTCGCGGCTGACCAGGGGACCAAGCTGTGGGCGCTGTCGCGGCTGGCCGGGGATCGTGCCATCGCGCTGCCGGGCGGCTGGGTGGAGCTGCGGCTGATCTCCAACCCGGGTGCGGCGTTCTCCCTCGGCGGCGGCGCGACGTGGCTGTTCACGCTGACCGCGGCGGCGGCGGTGGCAGTCATCCCCTGGTTCGTTGTCCGTTCCCGGTCACGGGGCCAGGCGATAGCGTTGGGGCTGCTGTGGGGCGGAGCGGCGGCCAACCTGCTTGACCGGCTCTTCCGCGCTCCCGGCCCTGGCGTCGGGCGGGTGGTCGACTTCATCGACTACCACGGGTGGTTCATCGGGAACGTGGCGGATATCGCGATCGTGGTGAGCGGCGGCATCCTCATTCTGCGAGCCATAACGTCCTCAGCCCGTGTGCCCACCTGAGGACGCGCACGGAATAGAAAGCGCCCTCAGGAACGGCAGAGCCAGATTCCTGAGGGCGCCCGCAGTGCGTCTCCAGGCTGCTAGAGAGCAAACCCTGGAGGCGTCTGGCGAATAGCGAACATCGCGAGCACCTCCTTTCGATACAGAGGACATATCTGCCGCGGCGCGCCCATCGTAGGACCGCACGCAAGCAAGCGGCAACGCATTTACCGGCCGGC
>DASRFJ010000111.1:0-41170 GCA_035651595.1 Streptosporangiaceae bacterium
AACCTGACTCCTAGCATGCCTGCGATCGTGGGAACCGACTTCTGATCGTGACCAGTTCGGGTGAAATCAGCTTGCCAAGAACGAACACGCCGGAAAAGGCGAAAGCGCCCAAGTGGCTACGCCCGCTCATCGGCATGAGCGGACGTCGGCCGGCCCGCCCGCCCAAGTCAAATGGCCGCACAGAACACCCGGTTCGGGCGCTGTGCTGGAAGCCTTGCTTACGAACGCGTCGGCGTGCCGAACGGCGGTTTCGTGCGCGCCTCCATCACGGGTAGCAGTCACGGAAAGTAGTCGTCCTTTCTAGGTGCGCTGTGCCGCGCTGGCCTGGGATCGACGCAGTCTGCTCACTGGCGATGGATCTCTGGCCTTATGGGGGTTCAACTCGGTAGCGATGTTCTCGATCCCGGTTTGCGGGTCGTGGCGGGGTTCCGGCAGTCCTGCGGCGGTGCCGCGGGCATGCTGGCGGGCGGCTGCCGCAGCCGGCAGTCCCGGGGATCACAGCACCTGCCAATGAACCCGTCGGTACCGGTGTTACGAGTGCTATGCCGGACATGCGCATCGACCTCAGCGACGCCATCGAGCTCACCGAACTGCTCGGCTTCCTCATCGGCTGGATCGACGGCGACCCCGTTCAGCTCCCCGCCTCGCTCCGCTTCGTCGGTCACCCCGCCTACGACACCGCGGCTCTCCGCACCGACCTGGCGCGCTTCCGGGTAGCCGTCGAAGCCGACGTGTCGAGGGCGGCTGCGGCAGGGCGCCGGTCACTCGCTCCTTTCGGAGCGGGTCACCATAGGGGCCGCAGCGGCGGTATGCCTCCATCCCCGGTCATCGCCCGGATGAGCCGTGCCAGCTCCGTGCGGAGCGCGAGAAGAGTGCCGTATTCGGCGCGCGCGGCGGTCTCCGATTCGAGTTGGTGCAGGATCGTGCCCGCGGCCTCCAGGTGGGCGAGCGCCTTGTCGGTCAGGACGATCAGGCGCCGCCTGCCGCCCTGCGGATGGTCCTCGCGGCGCACGTAGCCGCGTTTCTCCAGGTCGGTGACGAGCTGCCCGGAGGCCTGCTTGGTGACGCCGAGGCGTTCGGCGAGCTCGCTGCTCGTCGCGCCTTCCCCGTAGAGGATCTGGAAGATCATGCCATGCACGGGGCGCACGTCGCCGTGACCCGCGGCGTCAAGCCTGCGGGTGAACTCGGCCAGCACGAGCTGGAACGAGATGCCCAGGAGGAACGTCAGTTCCATGCTGGCCAGCGGGTCGCGAGCCGTATCCGGATTCCGCTCGTCCAGCGGACCGCCGGCGGTCACCGGCTTCTGTCCGTCCATTCGCACCTCCCTCTCGGCACCTTGACAGTCTACGAGTAAACAAGCTTTACTTGTCGCGATGAGTAAAGCTTGTTTACTTAGGAGGGCCATGCGAGTCATCACTGAGACCACGGAACGCACGATCGAGACCCCCACGGCCGTGATGGCCGGGCTGGCAGCCCCGAGTCAGGGCACCGCCGAGCTCTGCACCTGGCGGGTGCGGATGACCTCCGGCCGCGACTCCCCCGTCCACGTCATCGACCGCGAGCAGGTGTGGATGCCACTGCGCGGCGCGTTCGAGTTCACCGTCGACGGCGAGACCGCCGTGGTGGGGACGGGGGAGGCGCTGGCCGTGCCGAGTGGCGCCACCCGCCAGTTCCGTGTCAGCGGGGGCACATCGGAAGCCGAGGCGATCGTCTGCATGGCCGCGGGCGGGCAGGCGGCGGTCCTCGGCAGCGATGCCTGGCAGTCGCTGCCATGGGCGTTGTGAGGCTGCGGGACGAAGGCGCGGACGGCTTCCATGCGGTCCGCGCTCGCCGCGATGGCTTCGGGCAGTTGGCCACTCGCGGCGATTCGCGCTGGTCAGCCTAAGTGCCAACGTGCTGGCCCCGCCCTGAGAGGGCTCGCTCAACGCGGGTCAGGTTCGCGTGTGCTTCTCCAGGGCAGCTTCGTAGCCGCGCATGGCGGCGACGATCGTTGCTCGCTCGGGAGGCGTGAGTGCGGCCAGTACCTCCGTCCAAGCGGCGGCGCTGCCGGATAGCCACTGCGTGATCGGGGCGGCGTAGCCCGGTGCGATCGCGATGATCCGGCGTCGAGGACCGTTCGCCGTTCGACTAGCGATGAGGTGGTGATGAGGCGGGCGGTGCTCGCGGCGGCCATGCAGTCCCGCAGCAGGTGGCTGAGCAGGAATCCCGCCAGGTGGTTGACCTGCATGGCCAGGTCGAAGCCGTCGGTCGTGGTGACGCACTGGCGGGGCGCCGCTCCGGCGTTGCTGGCCAAGACATCGACCCGGTCATAGGCCGCGCGCAGCTTGCCGCCCAGCTCGCGTACGTCATCGAGCCTGGCGAAGTCGGCGCGGTAGCAATCAGGCGCCCGGCCGCCGGCCGCGTCGCGGACCTCTTCGGCAGCGGCTCGCAGCCGCTGCCGGTCGCGGCCGACGATCACGACATGGTCGCCGCCGGCGGCGAGCCTCCTGGCCGCGGCCAATCCGATGCCCGAGCTCGCCCCCGTAATGATCACGACCTTGTCCATTTGCTCAGCCTCCGGAGGTACGGCAGAAGTAGTTGGTAGTCATCAAAGATTGATCTTAGCCAAACTTTGATGAGATTCAAGATCTAGCGGCCAGGTCTATCCTTCGGCATATGAGCGAAGCGGCGGCCAGGGTTGGCTTTTCGGGCAACGTGGAGGCGGCAGGGCGCACCGGCCCCTTCCTCGGCCTGGAATACGACGGCCCGGCCGAGTCGGCTGCCGATCAGGCATGGCAGCTCGCCGCCGGACTGTTCGCCGTCCAGCAGGCCCGCTGGACACAAGCGGCGGACCAGGCAGGGCTGACCCTGAGCCAGCTGAGGACACTGCTCCAGCTCGACCCCGGCAACCCCACCCCCATGAGCCAGCTAGCCAGGCGGCTGTGCCTCGACGCCTCCTACATCACCAACCTGACCGACCGCCTCGAAGCACGCGGCTACGTCACCCGGGGGACCGCGGCCCACGACCGACGAGTCAAGACAATCATCGTCACCCGCGACGGAGCAGCACTCCGCGCCAAGATCGCCGAACTCCTGTTCACCGCTCCCGCGGAGATTGCCAGCCTGCCTGAACCAGATCAGCAAACCCTCGTGCGCATCCTTCGCCGGGCCCTGCAGCCTGGCGCCTGACACAACGATGCCGCAGACACCGACTGGAGTCAGATAGCCGCACTGTACGAGCGACTTGCCGATCTCCTGCTATCACCCGTAGCAGAGCTGAACAGGGCCGTGGCCGTCGCCATGGCCGGCAACCCGGCCGTGCTGGAGGAGCCGAAGCCACGGAAGGAACGCGCCGACTAGGTGGCGAATTGCGTCATTCGGGCCGGCGGCAGCAACGCCTGTCCGGGCGGTTATCTGTCCTGTCAGACGGTCAGGAGTGCCTGGGTCGGCGACAGGCGGGCGGCACGGATGGCGGGCAGCAGACCGGCAACGGCGCCGATGACGAGGGCGGCGGCTAGGCCGCCGACCCACGCCTGGGGCGGGATGATGACGGCTTCGTCGTGGGCGTGGGCGTAGGTGGCGGTGGAGGCTCCGCCGAGGATGACGCCGGCGGCACCGCCGGCCACGGATAGCAGGATCGCCTCAGCCAGGAACTGGAGCCGTATCTGGCCTTTGGTGGCGCCCAGGGCGCGGCGCAGCCCGATCTCCTGCCGGCGTTCCAGCACCGAGATGACCATGATGTTGGCCACCCCGATCGCGCCGACCAGCAACGCGACGGCGCCCAGCCCGAGGAACAGGGTATCGAGCGCGCCCTTGGTGTCGGCCGCGGCGGTGAGCGCGTCCGAGGGCCGGGAGACGTTGACCTGGCTGGGGTTTTCCGGGTTGGCCTGCGCTCCGAGCAGACTATCCACAGCGGTGGTGGCGGTCTGGGTCCCGACGGTGCGGACGTAGATCTTCGACGGGTGCCCGTCGAACTCCAGGTACTTCTCCGCGGCCGGGAAGCCGACCAGGACCGCCGAGTCGATCTCCGGGGCGTAGGTGGCCCGGTTGAGGATGCCGGTCACGTAGAACCACTGGCCGCCGACCCAGATCCGTATCCCGGGCTGGATCCGGTCAATGCCCAGCAGCTGCGCTGTGATGGCACCGAGCACCGCGACTGGCTCGCGTGCGGTCGCGGCGCTCAGGAACCGGCCCTGCGCGAGGCTGGTGCCGGACACCGCGGGCAGGTTCAGAGTGGCTGCGTCCACGGTGAGAGCGTTGGTTTCGACCGAGGGGATGTAGGGGGACCTGTAGGCGTTGACGTTGGCGACCAAGCCGGTGGCCTGTACTCCGGTGACCCCGGGCAGCCTGCCGATCATCCCGGGGGCGGCCTGCGGCAGCTCGGCGGTGTCGCCGGTGGTGGTCTGCCCGGTGGTGACCGTCAGCAGGTTGGTGCCCAGCCTGGCGATCTCGGCCAGCAGTGCGGCCTGGGAGGATGCGGCCAGGCCCAGGACGGCGACGATCGCCCCGACACCGATCGCGATGCCCAGCGCCGACAGCCCGGCGCGCAGTTTGCGGGTCCGCAGCCCGATGCTAGCTAGTCCAGGTAGGTCCCCGGGGCGCAGCCGGGGCGATGTGGTGATCATGACGGTCCTTCCTGTGCAGGCTGGCGGTGGCCGTGCCCGCACAGAACCCGGGCGGTGTCCGTGTGGCCGGGTACGGGGCCGGTATCGGCGATGATGTGCGCGTCGAGCACCTCGATGCGCCGCCGCATCCGGGCGGCGACCGCGTGTTCGTGAGTGATGATGATGATCGTGGTCCCGGCGGCGTTCAGCTCCTCCAGCAGGCCCAGGATGGCGTCGCCAGTGGCCGTGTCCAGGTTCCCGGTCGGCTCGTCGGCCAGCACCACCGGCGGCGCGCCCGCCACCGCCCGCGCGATCGCGACCCGCTGCCGCTCGCCCCCCGACAGCTGGGTCGGCCGGGCAGCGGCCCGGTGCCCTAGCCCGACCCGCTCTAGCGCGGCGGTGGCCAGCAGCCGCCGCTCAGCCCGCGGGACGCCCGCGTACAGCAGCCCGTCGGCCACGTTGGCCAGCACCGTCTGATGCTCGGCGAGGAAGAACTGCTGGAACACGAACCCGATACGGGATGCGCGCAGCGCAGACAGCTCCCGGTCGGTCATCCGCGCCACGTCCAGGCCGGTGATCCGCACCGTCCCGGCAGTCGCCTTGTCCAGGGTGCCCATCAGGTTCAGCAATGTGGACTTGCCCGACCCGGACGGGCCGACCACCGCCACCAGTTCCCCGGCGGCCACCGCCAGGTTCGCCTGATCCAGCGCCCGCACGAGCGGCTGCCCCGGATACACCTTCGACACCCCGTCCAGCTCCAGCACCGGCACCCCGGGTGGCCACGCGGCGGTCATGACGCAGCCACCACGACGCGCTGGCCGGGGGCCAGCGCCCCGGTTACCTGCACCAGCCCGTCAGCGTCGTCGAAGATCCCGACCGTCACAGGAGCGTAGCGCCGCGTATTTCCCGGCCCGGCCACCTCGACCACGTACCCCCCCGAAGCTTGCGCCAGCAGTGCCCCCACCGGCACCACCAGCACCGGGCCGTGGCTGCTGGCGGTGGTGATGTTCACCGTCACCGGCGCTTGGTCCAGGGTTCCGGCTGTCCCCGGATCGGTCAGCGCCACCTGCACCGGGATCGTCGTGATCGGGTTCTGCCCCGGCCCGGGCGTAGTGGTGGTTGCCACCTTGCTGACCGAGGAGACCACGCCCGGCGTGGTGTTCCCGTCCGGCAGCGTGATGCTCACCGCCTCGCCGGCCTGGACCTCCGACTGCTGGGAGGCGTCCAGCGGGATCGTCACCACGTGCTGGTCCGAGCTGGCCGTCATGACCGGCCCCGACGCCGGGGCGCCCAGGCTCCCCGTCACGCTGGTGACCCGGATCGCGGCCGGCTCGAACACCACCTTCCCTAGCGATAGTGACCCCGACGGGGAGGAGACTCCCAGCGCCGACTGCAGCCGCGCCACTGCGGCCGCCGTCTCCGAGGAGAAGTAATCCCAGCCCAGCGCGGAGATTTCCGCGCGGTTCGCGTCCCCCAGGGCCACCAGGTCATGATTCAGCTGGGACACGTCCGCGCCGGTCACGCCCTCGTCCATGGCCCGCCAAGCCGGGACGCTGCCGTACAGCAGGGCCACCGGGGATAGGTTGTCAGTCTTGTACAGCGCCTGCCCCTGGCTGATCACCTGCCCGGTCGGCGGCAGCCAGGTCAGCGTCCCGCCATGCCCCCGTACCGTGTAGGACCCGGCATACCCCAGGGTCGCGGTAACCGGCGTCATAGCCGCGATATCCTGCCGGGTCACCGTCGCCGTCGCCGTCGCCGTCGCCGTTGCCGGCGCGGGCAATCCCTGCCCTCCGGACCCGGACGAGGCGACCGGTGAAAACGCCCCCGCCCGCCACGCCGACACCGCCCCGGCCGCCATCGCAAGCACGACGCCCAACGCTACCCAGCGGCCGCGGCCGCCCGACCTCCTTGCCTCCGCGGTTGCCGTCGGCTGCCCGGTCTCCTGACCGGGTGAAACCGTCTCGCTCACTATCCGTATCCGTCCCTTCCGGTTCCGGCTATGCGGCAGGCTCTTAACCAATCGGAGTCCCCCCTAGCGCACTGGGCAGCAGATGCGAGCATTGTTGTTCCACGCTGGTGATCTGCGGCGAATGCGCTTCGCCACGGGTGAAGCCGTTCTCGCTGAGAGGGAACAGGGGTTGCCCCCCGGAATTGACGGCGGGATCGGGCCAGTTCGGCACCCCGTGGGAACGCATGCACTGGCTGAATTCCCGCATGCCGATGAGCAGCTGCTGCACCTCGGCTGCGGGAAACTGGTCGTTGGCACCGACCGGAAGCAGGTGTTGGCAGGCATTCTCGGCCGTCTGGTACAGGGAGCTGCTGACCCTAAGTTGCTGCGCGTTAGGGAACTTCCCGTTGCCGGATGCATCGGGGTCGGGGAAGTTCGGCACGTCGTGCGAGCGCATGCACTGGGAGAACGCGAGCACCGAGGGGCTCGTTGACTGGGAGGTCGCTGACGCTCCCGCGTTCGATGAGCCGCCGGACCCGGTGGATGAGGGGCTGCCGCCGCATGCCGCCGCCAGCAGGGCCAGGGCGGCGGCGGTAATGGCGGCCGCGGTCCGTGCCGCCGACGGCCATGCCCGCCGTGGTCGGCGCATGAGGCGGATGCCGCCGTTCATCATGGGCTTCATGCCTGCGGTTCTACGCCCGAGCGGGTGACATCAGCGCTACCGGCGATGTTGCACGGATGTCATGCCGGCCGGCGCATACTGGCGGTGTGCGGGTGCTGGTGGCCGAGGACCATATGTCGCTGGCCGGGCGGATCGCTCAGGGGTTGCGTCAGGCCGGGATGGCCGCGGACGCTGTGCATGACGGCACGGCGGCGCTGGAGGCCGCCAGGCAGACGGCCTATGACGTGATCGTGCTCGACCGCGACCTGCCGGGCGTGCACGGTGACCGGGTGTGCCGTACGCTGGCCGGCGGCGGCCCGCGGATCCTCATGCTCACCGCCGCCTCCGGCGTCGAGGACCGGGTCGACGGGCTGGAACTGGGCGCGGATGACTACCTGCCCAAGCCGTTCGCGTTCGCCGAGCTCGTCGCCCGCGTACGGGCGCTGTCCCGCCGCGCGCCGTCCGTGCCGCCGGTACTGCGCCACGGGGACCTGGCCGTGGACCTTGCCCGGCACCGCGCTAACCGCGGCTCCCGCCCGCTGTCCCTGACCCGCAAGGAATTCGGGATCCTGGAGAGATTGCTGGTCGCCGACGGCGCCCTGGTCAGCGCGGAGGAACTGCTCGAGCACGTGTGGGACGCCCATGCCGATCCGTTCAGCAACATCGTCTCGGTGACGATGACCCGGCTGCGGCGCAAGCTCGGCGACCCGCCGCTGATCGAAACCGTGGTGGGCAAGGGGTACCGGATGTGACCCCCCCGCGGTCAACCCTACGAACACGGCTGACCCTGCTGTACACCGGCCTGTTCGCCGGATGCGGGGTGATCGTCGTGGCGGTCAGCTACACCCTGGTGGCGCAGCTGGGGACACAGGGGCAGAATCAGCGGCCTTCCTTCCGCGACAGCGTCCCGGCCAGTATCGCGGCGCGGTGCCACTCCGAGCTGCCGGGCGCGCATCCCGACAAGAACCTCTTCTCCCAGTGCATCAACTACTACCTCCAGCAGCAGGGCGCGCAAGCCCAGCGTGACCTCACCCTGTCGCATCTGCTGCAGTACTCACTAGTCACGCTCGCCGTGGTCATCGCGCTCGCCGCGGTCCTCGGCTGGATCTTCTCCGGGCGGGCGCTGCGCCCGGTGCACCTGATCACGACGGCCGCGCGCGCCGCGTCCGAACACAACCTGTCAGCGCGGGTCGCGCCGACAGGTCCCCGCGACGAACTCCGCGAACTGGCCGAGACATTCGACGAGATGCTCGGCCGGCTCCAGGCCGCGTTCGAGGGCCAGCAGCGGTTCATCGCCAACGCCTCTCATGAACTGCGTACCCCGCTGGCCGTCATGGGCGCCACCGTCGACGTCGTGCTGGACAACCCCGGCAGCACGCCCGGCGACTTGCGCGCCATGGCGACCGACATCCGCGCCGCGGTCGATCACGCCGAGCACCTCATCAGCGCGCTGCTCATCCTCGCGCGCAACGAGCGCGGGCTCACCGTTCGCGAGAAGGTCGACCTGGCCACGGCCGCCGAAGACGTCCTCGACACCGCCGGCCTGGATGACCGGCGGGTGCACGCCACGCTGGAGCCCGCCGTCATCTCTGGCGATCCGGTGCTGGCCGAACGCCTCATCGCGAACCTGGTCGACAACGCGGTCCGGTACAACCACGCCGCCGGCGACATCTGGATCAGCACCCGCACCACCGCGGGCAGTGGCCGGCTGACCGTGGCCAACACCGGCCCGGTCATCAGCCCGGCCGACGCCGGCCGCATCTTTCAGCCGTTCCAGCGGCTCAGCGACCGTACCTCCCATGACGGCTCCGGGCTCGGCCTGGCCATCGTCGCCTCCATCGCCGCGATCCACGGCGGCACCGCCACCGCCCGCCCCCGCAACGACGGCGGCCTGTCCGTGACGGTCACCATCCCCTCGGCCGGCGCCCCGGCCCAAGCCTGCCCCAGCCCGCCGCAGGCGTGAGCTGGCCAGCCCGATTCCATCAAACCGATGTCTCCACGGTTTGAGGGGAATCCAGCCGGTTCCGCCAGCGGAGGCAGGCCATTGAGCAGCGACGTCCCGGAGTCCGAGCGGTTTGGCTTCGAGTCCGCGATGCGTTTGTCGTGGAACCGGTTGTTGGCATCCTCCTGCGTGTCTACGGGGCTGCTTCTTCCGCTCGGAACGACCGCCGGTAGTGAGTCGGCGGCACGCCGATCAGCCGGGCGAAGTGGTGACGCATATTGACCTCGCTACCCAGGCCGCAGGCCTGGGAGATGCGGGGCACCGGCTCGTCGGTTGATTCGAGGAGTTCCCGCGCGCGGTGCACGCGCTGGGTGAGCAGCCATTGCAGCGGCGATGTGCCGGTGGTGGCGTGGAACCGGCGGATGAGGGTGCGCGGCGTCGTATGGAGGCGAGCGGCCAGCCTGCCGATAGTCAGCGGCTCGTCTAGGTGCTCGCGAGCCCAGTCCAGCAAGGGCGCCAGACTAATGTCGTCGCGTGGCGCCAGCGGTGTCTCGATGTATTGCGCCTGCCCTCCCGGGCGGTGCGGCTGGATGACCAGCCGCCGGGCAAGCACATTGGCGACTTCCGCGCCGAGGTCGAGCCGGACCAGGTGCAGGCACAGATCGAGGCCGGCCGCGGTCCCGGCGCTGGTGAGCACATCGCCTTCGTCGACATAGAGCACCGCCGGATTGACCGTGACCTTCGGGTAGCGGCGCGCCAGCTCGTCCGCGTGCATCCAATGCACGGTGGCGGTCCTTCCGTCAAGAAGTCCGGCGGCGGCAAGGACGAACGCTCCCGTGCAGAGAGACACGATGCGCGCGCCAGCCTGATGCGCAGCGCGGACCGCCTCGACCAGCCGCGCCGACGGCTCGAAGGCCGGTTCCGGCAGCGCCGCCACGATCACGGTATCCGCCGCGGCAAGCTCGTCCAGGCTGCCTGCGTCCGCGACCGCGAATCCGGCCTGGGTGCGGGTCTTCCCTGGTTCCGTTGCGCAGATCCGGAAGTCGTACCAGGGATCGGCGAGTTCCAGGCGAGGGCGGCCGAATATCTCGCACGGTATGGCGACCTCAAAGATCGGAGAACCCTCAGGGACGGCCAGCGCAACACGGCCAACAGGCATGTCACTATATTAGCGCATGTTGTCGTTCTTGCCACTGGCGAGCGGGCGGCACGGCTGGGATCGTCGGTGGAATGAGCAAGCAAGGCACGACCAGCCGGCCCTGGGCGGTCCTCGCGGTCGTGTGCGCGGCCCAGTTCCTGACGATCATCGACTTGTGGATCGTCAACATCGCCCTGCCGTCTTTGCGACACTCCTTCGCGCCGGCGTCGCTGTCCGCGGTTTCCTGGGTCCTGGACGCCTACGCGATCGTGCTAACGGCCGTGCTCGTCCCGGCCGGGAGGATCGCCGACGACGCGGGCCGGCGAGCGTGCTTCCTGGCCGGCCTTGCCGGGTTTGGCCTCGCATCGCTCGGCTGCGGACTTGCCCCGGATTTGCCGGTACTGATCGGCTTCCGTGTGCTCCAGGCTGCTGCCGCCGCCCTGCTCATGCCGGTCACGCTCGCGCTAGCGCTGCCGACCTTCCCCGCTGCGCAGCGTGGCACAGTGATCGGAATCTGGTCGGCGGTGGCCGGCGTGGCCGCCGGCGGCGGCCCGGTGCTCGGCGGGTTGCTCGTCGCGGTGAACTGGCGCTGGATCTTCTTGATCAACGTCCCGGTGGTAGCGGCGGCGCTAGCGGCGGCGGTCCGACTGCTGCCTCGCGGCGTCCGGCGAGTGCGGCCGAGCTGGCCGGACCCACTCGGAACGCTGCTGGTGCTCTGCGCGACCGGACTGGTATGCCTGGCCCTCACCGAGGCACCGGCCTGGCCGGCGGTTCGCACGGCCGTGGTGATGGGGTCCGGGCTGATCCTGGCGGTGGCGTTTGTCCGTCACATTCGCGCCGTTCGTGGTCCATTGGTCTCGCCGCACATCTTCGCGGCTGGCACGATTGGCGCGGGTGCCGCGGGCCTCGTTTCCTATTATCTCGGGTTCGGCGCGCTGCTGCTCGGCACGACTTTGCTGCTGACCGACGGCATGCACTACACCGCTCTGCACGTCGCGCTGGCCATCGCGCCTGCGCCGGCCATGAATACTGTGCTGTCGCCTCTCTCCGGTCACCTGGTGACCCGGCTCGGAAGCCGCTGGGTCATCGTCGTGGGTTCGGCGCTCTTTGCCGCGGCCGCGGCCTTGCCTCTACTGCATGCCGGCAACATCAGTTACCCGGCCATCGTGCTGCCCAGCATGTTGCTCTGGGGCACCGCGAACGCGCTCATTTACCCAACCCTGTTCGCCACCGCTGATACCGCCCCGCCCGCCGAGCTAACGTCAGGACTCGGCGTGCTTAACATGGCGCGACAGCTCGGATCGGCACTCGGCATCGCGCTCGCTGTACCTCTGCTGGGGCGCGCCTCGCTGGAGAGCGCCACAGTGGTATCGGCGGGAACGCTGCCGCAAGCCGGGCACGCCTGGCTGCTCGTGCTCGCGTCCGCGGTACTCACTGGCGCTGCAGGGTTCGCCCTGTCGGCGCCGCGACAGCGCCGTGTGCGAAACCAGCCCGAAATCTCGCCTGACAGCGACCGCCAGAAGCAAGGTACCGGGTGATGATGTCACGCATGCAACGCCGTGCCAGCAGCCAAGCGCGAACTCCGCCTGCTGAATCGGGAACCTCGGCTGAAAGGCCGTGCTGGGTAACGCCGCTGCCACCGCTGCGCGGTCAGGCGTGGAGTAGGGGTACGTCGTATTTGAGGATGTACTCGTCACGAGTGGCGAGAGTGAGTCCTTCGGCCTTGGCTTGGGCGATGAGCATCCGGTCGAACGGGTCGCGATGGATCATCGGCAAGCGGCCCGCCGCGATGGCGTGCATCGCGGTGATGGGAAGCTCTCGCAGCCCGGTGGCGAGAATGCGCTCAGGCAGGTCAGCGGGACCGAGCTTGCCCTGCGACTGCTTGATCGATACCTCCCAGAGGGATGCCGCGCTGACGAAGACGTCCAGGTCCGTGTCAATCGAGTCCTTGACCTCACTGGATAGCGTGGAATCGTCCTCCAGCCACCACAAGATGACATGGGTGTCGAGCAGCAGCCTCACGATCAGAGCCCGAAGTCGTCGGCAATGGCAGCGTTCGTCGCCGCGGAGTCCCAGTCCGGAGACCGGTAAAGCTGCCCGGCTAGCGACCCCCGCCCGGTGCGCTGCGCGACACGGAGCGGAACTACCTTGGCGACGGGCTTCCCGGAACGGCTGATCACAACTTCCGCGCCTTGCTCGACACGTTCGATGATCCGCGAGAGCTGGGTTTTGGCCTCGTGAATGTTGTACTGCTCCAGCGCCTTTTCGGCCATGCGGCACCTCCTTAGCTAAGTCTAGTCTAGTCCTCGCTATCAGGCAGCACACCAGGCCCTCGCGTCCGGACCGAAATCTCCAGGCTGCCCAAGGTGTGGCGTGCCGGTCTTGGTGGTTGAAATGCGGCAATATGGACCGATGTCTGGATCCGGAAGCCGGGAGTCGATGGGTGGGTACCGATCGTGGGCCACGAACGGATCGTAGGCCTGGCTGGGAGCGACGGGCGGCGCTTACCCGCCGGAGCGTGCTCGGCGTCGGGGGAATCACGCTTCTGGTCGGCTGCGCCGCCGAGGCGGGCAAGCTGATCTCTCCCGTCCAGGCGAAACCGGCCGGGCACATCGCGAGCAAGACCTCGCATCCCACAACCGGTACCGCCGGGCACGACACGACCGGCCTGGCCACGGCCGGCAAGCCAGTGTTCTATCTCGACGCCGGCCCCAAGGCGATAGCGCTCACCATAGACGACGGCCCGGACGCGAGCTACACGCCGCAAGTGCTCCGGCTGCTGGCCAGGTACCAGGTGACCGCGATGTTCTCGATGATCGGCATCGAGGTAGGCAAGCTGCCTGGCGTAGCGCGCGACGTGGCGGACGCCGGCCACGTTATCGCCAACCACACCTGGCAGCACGTGAACCTGGGCGTCTTGTCGCCGTCGGCGGCCGTATCGGAGATGGATCAGGCCACAGAGGCCATCCAGAACGCGACCGGCATCGCGCCGAGCAGGTTCCGGGCCCCGTACGGTGTCTGGTCGCGGACCGTGCTCCAGCGCTGCGCGGAAACCGGCATGACGCCGATCGACTGGTCTGTGGACCCGAGGGACTGGGCACGCCCGGGCGTATCCTCGATCGTGCGCGACATCATGCGCACCACGCGCAGCGGTTCGATCATCCTTGAGCACGACGGCGGCGGCAACCGTTCGGAAACGGTGGCCGCCCTTAAAATCGTCATCCCCCGCCTGCTCGACGCGGGTTACCATTTCGTCGCCCCGGGATAACCGGTTTGGCGATGTACTCCGCCGCCGACCGTCCTGACCGCCGCGCTCCCGGCCGCGACCGACTGCGCGAAGACCTCGGCTGCTTGTCGTCGCCCCGATTACCGTTCCCAGCTCATCCGCAGCTGCCCCGCGCTGTCTGGGCTAGCCAGAACGGCAGTGGTACTCCGTCCCCTCAACGCTCATCCTCGCCCATGGGGGCGAACTAGGCCGTGCTCGTAGGCATAGACGACTGCTTGGACGCGGTCGCGGAGGGCGAGTTTGCTGAGCATGCGGCCTACGTGGGTTTTCACGGTGGCTTCGGCTAGGACGAGGCGCTCGGCGATCTCGGCGTTGGAAAGGCCGGCTGCGACCTCGGTGAGGATCTCGCGTTCGCGCGGGGTCAGCTCGCCCAGTTCGGGCGGCTCCGCGGGACCGGGTCGAGTGCTGTCCGGCTCGGGCAGGTAGGGGAGGAACGCGTCTAGCAGGCGGCGAGTGATAGCGGGGGCTACGACCGCATCACCGCTGGCGACCGCGCGGATCCCGGACAGCAGGTCGGGTGGCGGAACGTCCTTGAGCAGGAAACCGCTTGCACCGGCCCGCAGCCCCGCGTAGGCGTATTCGTCGAGGTCGAACGTGGTGAGTATGAGCACCCGCGTCGTGCTCGCGCCGCTCACGATGCGACGCGTGGCTTCGATGCCGTCCATCCGGGGCATCCGCACGTCCATCAGCACGACATCCGGACTCTTGTCCGCCACCAGGCTCAGCGCGGCGATGCCATCGCCCGCCTCACCGACTACGTGCATGTCGTCCTGGGCGTCAAGGACCAGGCGGAAACCGAGCCGGAGCATGGGCTGGTCGTCGGCGAGCAGGATCGAGATGGTCACGTGGTCTCCCTCAGGGCTCCCCGCCTAGCCGCAGTACGGTATGTATCCGCCAGCCGCCGCCGGACCGCGGGCCCGCGGTCACCTGCCCGCCAAATACCGCCGCGCGCTCCCGCATGCCCGCGATGCCGTGACCGGCCGAACGATCAGTGCTTGGGGGGGCCACGGTACCGGGGCGGCCGGTGTCAGTGATCTCCAGTCCGACTTCGCCGGGCAGATAGGCCACGCGCACCTGCGCGCCCGCCGCGCCTGGCGCGTGCTTGAGGGTGTTCGTCAGCGCTTCCTGGATCAGGCGGTAAAGCGCGAGCTGAGCGGCGGCCGGCAGCGGGAAAGGCTGTCCGGTCACGGTCAGTCGCACCGGCAGTCCGGCCGCCCGGATGGTTGCCAGCAGGTCCTCGATATCGTCCAGGGTGGGTTGCGGCGTGCGCTCGAGTTGATCCGGCTCGCGCAGCACGCCCAGCAGACGGCGCATGTCGGTCAGTGCCGAGCGCCCGGTCTCCGACACCTGTCCCATGAGCGATACCGCCTGGCCGGTGCTGGTCGACGCGGTGTAGGCGGCGCCCTCGGCGAGCGCGATCATCACGGCGATGTTATGCGCGACGATGTCGTGCACCTCCCGCGCGATCCTGGTCCGCTCGGCGGCTGCCGCCAGCTGCGCCTGCTGGTCCCGCTCATGCTCTAGCCGCTCGGCTCGTTCTACCAGGGTCGCGAGGTAGGCGCGCCGGGTGCGCGCATAGTAGCCCAGAAGCCCGGCCACGAGGACGAGGGTGGAAAGGAGCGCCCAAAGCCCCAGGGTCCGGAAAGCGGCCGCGAAGAATATGGCGCCGGCCTCCAGCAAGGCAGCGGCGAGGAGGATACGCTTCAGAGGTTCATACGCCGCGACCGTGTAGAACGCGACTATCAGCCCGATATCGACGTTCAGTTCCTCATTGTTGACCACGAGCTGCGCGAGGGCCAGCCCGGTCATCACCAGAAACACCGGAAAGGGTGCCCGGCGCCGCCAGATCAACGGGCATACGAACGCGATGACCAGCGCGAGGGACAGGCCGTGGCGATGGCCGGAAATCGCGCTTACCGGGGGGCCCGATAGGGCCAGCACGGCCACGGCCAGGGCAGCGTCGCCAATGTACGGATACCGGCGTATCCAGGCTCCCGGCCATGAGGTGCTCCGGAGCCTCTGGAGCACCTCATCAACCATCACAGTCAACGGTAAAGCGCTAGCGGGTTGCCACGCCGAACGGGGTGCCGTCCTGGCGGCAGACGGTGCCCGCCGGCGGCAGGGCACCCGCAGTCAGGTACCCCACCTCATAGTTCTCCGCGCAGGTACTCGGGTTGGTGAACTCGGTGTGCCCGTAGCCGTCTATGGTCAGCAGCCGCGCCCGGGCGAGGTCGTGAGCCAGGGCGATCGAGTTCGAGTACGGCGTCGACGGGTCCACGGTGTTGCCGAGTAGCAGGATCGGGTTGGCGGTCGGCCGGTTCCACGGCCCGGTGTAGCGGTCCTGGGCCGCTGCCCGCGGCCACATTGCACATGGTTCGTGCATCCAGGCGAACGACGGTCCGAACGCGCCCGACCGTGCGTAGGCCAGCTTGGCCGCCGCCTCATAGGCCCGCGGATCGCCGGGATTGGGGCTGTCGGCACAGCCCACCGCGAGAATCTGCTCCACATTCCCGTCCCCCGGCTGCTGCGAAAACGGCGGGGGCCCGGCCGGCCCGGGCGGAGCGGTCGAAGCGAGCCATAGCTGCTGGAGGATGACCGCATCGGTTGGCCACGCGCTGAACGAATATTCGGGGAACGCGGTCAGGACGTCCTGATAGGTCCAGGTCTGCGCCGGGTTGCCAATCGTGACCGGATGGCGGAGCAGACGTCGCAACAGCGTGTTCCACTTGTTGGTGGTGGCCGCCGACGTGCCCGCCGAGAACGCGCAGGCGCTTGCCGACGCCTTGCCGCATAGGTTCAGGAAGGCCTGCATGGTCTGTGCGTCGCCGATGTCGCGACCCTGACGGAGATCCGTCGGCAGCGGTCCCCCGTGGGTCTCCGCGTTCGGGTCGATGTTGCCGTCGAAGACCATGTGCCCGACCCGAGCGGGGAACAGGTTGGCGTAGGTAGTGCCGATGAAGCTGCCATAGGACTGCCCGAGATAGTTGAGCACCGGGTCGCCCACGGCCTGACGCAGCAGGTCCATGTCGCGGGCCACGTCGGCGGTGCTGTCGTGATCGAGCAGCGGACCGCCATGGCTGGCGCAACGCGCATCGAACGCGGCAACCCTCCGCTCCCACGTCTTCTCCTGCGCATGCCCGACCGGGAAGATCGGCAGGCTCGCCAGGAACTTATGCTCCGCCGCCGACGACGAGAAACAGCTGATCTCGGTGCTGAAACCGAATCCCCGCGGGTCGAAGGTGACCACGTCGAAACGCGCCCGCACTTCGGCGGGGACTTGCGAATAGGACTGAACGAACCCATCGATATCGGTGGCAGGACCTCCGCTGTTGAAGAACAGCGAGCCCAGCCGGTGCACGGGGTCGGTCGCCAGGTGCCTGATCACCCCGATGCTGATCGTCTTGCCCAGTGGCTGCCGGTAGTCCAGCGGCACCTTGGCGGTGGCGCACTGGAAGCTGCCATCACAAGGAGCCCAGTGCAGGACCGGAACCGGCGGCGCTGGAGAGTGCGGCACCGTGCCCAGTTGTGTTGTCGTGGCCAAGGCGGATGTCGGTGCCATGACGGCACCCATCGCAAGTACCACCGCTGCCAGGATTGATCTCATGACGTCACGCTAAGAACCGGAGCCGCGATACCGCGTCGGTCCCAAGGACCCACTTAAGAGGCACCATGCGCGACCTGCGGCGTACCGGGTACGCCGCAGGTCGCAGGGATTGTTTAGGGCCATCCCTGAATGTGACACTACTGGCCTCAGCGTCATTCCCGGGAAAAGGAGCATCATGATGGCGCAGCAATCGGCGAACATATACATCACCAACAACACCGATGGTACGGCGTACATCAAGCTGTATCACAGCAACGACTACACCGGCATCCAGAATGGATCCTGGACGGTCTTGCCTGGAGCTACAGCGGGGCCGATGACCGTCTTGTTCGAGGAGGGGTGGACCTCATTCGATTGGTGGTCGGTGAACATTGCCGTGGAAGGAGGGTCGGCGCCGGGAATCTATCAGAATCCCGGGACATCTCTCTATCCCGAATGGAAGGAATGCCAGCTGCAGGGCGCAGACGCCGGGCAGAACCTCACCTTCGCCGTCACCACCACTAGCTTCGACATCAACCTGACCTCGGGCGGAACCACGGACTCCATGGGCAGGCTCGCCGACTTCTCGAAGATCACCAACGTTTTCGTGCTGATGCTTGAGAATCACTCGTTTGACAATATGTTCGGCCAGTCCGGTATCAGCGGCATCACCCATGCGTCAACCACGGACGGCAACGAATATAAAGGTGTGAACTACCAGGTCGGCAAGGACCCGGCGCCGAAGGCGATGCCGACCGACCCTGGTCACGAGTTCCAGGACGTCGTCGAGCAACTCGCGGGAGAGAAAAAGACCTACCCGTATGGCGGCCCTTACCCTCCCATCCACATGTCCGGATTCGCCGCCAATTACGCCACCAGCAGCACAGAGGGACCAGTCCCGCCCGCCGCCGACATCGGCAAGATCATGCAGGGCTTCGCCACCAGCACTCAGCTCCCCGTCATCTACACGCTAGCCACCGTGTTCGCGTTGTGTGACCACTGGTTCTCCTCGATGCCCGGGCCGACCTGGCCCAACCGGTTCTTCGTTCACGGCGCTTCGTCGGCCGGGTTGGATCACAGCCCCACTCAGGAGGAGATGGCGACGTGGATAATCCCAGGCTTGGGCCTCAACTACCCGAACGGCAGTTTCTATGCCAGGCTGTCGGCTGCCGGACTGGCATGGCGCATCTACAACGATGACACCAACGCCTACAGTGACGACCCGGACAATGGCTCCCCTCTGGGCGCGGTTCCGCAGGTACTGGCGGTGAACGGCGTCACGTGGAACGACGTCTACTCCCTCACCCAATTCGCCGCTGACCTGCAGAGCCCCTATACCAATCAGTACACGTTCATCGAGCCGAACTACGGCGACATCACCAGCACCTATGAAGGCGGGTCTTCGCAGCATCCGATGGACGACGTCTACGGCGGAGAGGGCCTGATCAAGGCCGTGTATGAAGCCATCCGCAACTCGCCGGTGTGGGACACCAGCCTGCTGATCATCACATACGACGAGCATGGCGGCTTCTATGACTCCGTCGCGCCGGGACAGGTCACGCCGCCTGACGACGGCAGCCCTGACACCTACAACGAGTTCGGCTTCCCCTTCAACCAGCTCGGGGTCCGTGTCCCGGCCGTCGTCGTATCGCCATGGATCCCCGCGCAAGTCAGCACAACGACCTACGACCACTCGTCCGCCCTAGCCACCGTCGAGCGGCTGTTTGGCCTGGATGCGCTCACCAAGCGGGACGAGAACGCGGCCGACCTCCGGACGCTGCTAAGCGAGGCGCAGCCACGCACAGACACGCCCACCGTACTGCCCGATCCGGCATCTCCGCGACCCCGCACGGCGGTCGAGCCGGAAACGCTGCGAGCCCGGCTGAACGAACCAGTCCCGGAATCTGGCAACCTGGCCGGCTTCCTGGTCAACACGTTGAAGATGGACCTCGAACTGTCCGCGACACCGCAGGAACGAGAGGCGGCGCGGACGAAACATGCCGCGGTGACGACACGCGGCGATGCTCGCTCCTACGTCCAGGACGTCATGGCCAGGGTCAAGGCGGCCCAAGCCGCCCGGGCGCGGCGCACGCCGGGCCGGCCTCCGGACGGCGGAGGAACCCCGGCAGAGCCAGTCGCCTGAATCTGCCAATCGATTCCCAGCCGAGGTGAACTCCGCCGGGCGCCCGGGATGGCGCGCTACTGCACGGAGCGTGTGACGGTTTTCTCTAGGCCGAACTGGTTGTAGCCGATCTCGATCTGCTGGCCGCGGACCGGCAGGTCGGTCTGGCGCAGCCGGGTGACGTCTGTGGCTCCGACGCGTGTGAGGATCTTGCCGGTGAGCGCCTGCTGCTGGCCTTGCTGATCGGCGGTCACCTTGAACCTGTGGATGGTCCTGCCCTGGACGTCTGTCACCGTCGAGTAGTCTGCCTGCAGGCCCAGCATGGCAAGGGCCGCGAGGACTCCATCGCGGTCGACGGCCGGGGGGTCGACGGGAAGGGACAGCACGCCCTGGACCGATAGCGCGCCGGCTTGCACGCCGGTGCGGTCACGGACAGCTTGCGGATTGCAGAACCGGTACACGTTCACGTACAGGGCTACCTCGCCGTGGTATGCCAGCGGCGCGTTGTCGCTCGGGTCGAACGGCAGCTGCCGCCACGCTGAGCGGCCGCTGACCAGGACGTCGTATCCGTCACGCACCATGCTGACCACCATCTGCACCACCTGGGCGTAGCTGGCGGCGATGTCCTTGCCCGCTCCGGAGGCCCCGCGCATATCAGCGCGTCCTGGCGGTACGGGCTGGTCGATGACCAGGTCGACCGGGCAGGAGCTTACCCACCACACCGCCGAGTAGCCGTTCTGGTAACCCTGGATGAGGTAGCGTGCGCCGCTGCTGTGCACCTCGATCAGGAACGTATGGATGCCCTCCAGGGTGCACTCCAGCAGCAGGACCTCTCCCGGCCCGGGCGTCGCCATCATCGCGGGCGTGATGCCGTCGCTGTCCGCCTTCTTGAAGGTCAGCGCCTGTGTCTTTGAGATGGTGGCACCGTAGTTGTCCCGGAGCCGGCCGATGACTACCTCCGGCGTCTGACCGCACTTGGCCCAGGCGACGGAAACGGCGTTGCGGATGTCCTTGAAGTCCGTGCCGGACAGCGCGCTCTGCCTCCAGCGCGTCGCTACCTGATGCTCGGCTGGTAGCACCGGACGGAAAACGGAGGCCGGCAGCAGCCGCGAGGCTCCCGCCAGCAGATCGGCCCAGGTGCCGAAGACGTCAGGTGCCGGGGACTGCTCCGCGATCAGGGCGTTGACGAGCGCGATGATCGCGGCGCGAGTCGGCTCGTCCGGCGCCTTGACCTGCGCCTGCACGTCCTCCGGGAACTTATCGACCGGGTTATCCGAGTACTCCTTGACGATGATCACGGCATTCCCCTCATGACTGGAGCGGCCGCAGCCGAAATGTGCTGCCGTTCCCGATCGGACCTGCCAGCGGCGAGGTCGCGCCGCCAGCCGGGTTTCAGGATGGCCATCCGTGATTAACCGGCTATTAAGCGTGCACGACACTGCCGGACCGCCGCAGGGACGTGTCACAGGTCGATCAGGAGGTGGTGCTGCACGCAGTAGCAGGACCACGCTGCCGCGTTCAGTTCAGCCGAACGTGGATGGCTGGCCTGCGCTAACATCGCCAGATGAGTGACCCGTTGTTCGTTCCCGCCGATTTCGCGGTGCCTGATGGGCTCACGGCCGGGGAATTCCTTCTGGAGCCGCTCGGGCCGCAGCACAACGCCGCGGACTACGCCGCCTGGACCGCCAGTATTGACCACATCCAAGCAACGCCGGGGTTCGCCGGGTGGGGCTGGCCGCACGAGATGTCCCAGGCGGATAACCTCCGCGACCTCCAGCGTCACGCACAGGACTTCGCCGAGCGTCGCGGGTTCACCTACACCGTGCTCAGCACTGGCACAGGCGAGGTAATCGGCTGTGTCTACATCTACCCGCCCCGCGGAGACGGCCCGGACGGCACCGAGGCCAGGCGGCACGCGGTCGTCCGTTCCTGGGTCCGCGCGGATCACGCCGCGCTCGACCCCGTCCTTTACCAGGCGGTTCTCGCATGGCTGGAGCGCGATTGGCCGTTCCGCTCGATCGAGTACGCGCCACGAGCATGACCTGCTGTCCGTCGGCCCGCATCGCGTAGGCCCTCGCCTCTCGGCGGCCTGAGATCACGAGCCAGGAATTCGTTCCCGCGGGCAACAGCAGCCACGCGCAGTCCTGGGAACACCGGCCCGTACCGCAACCAGCGCTATTAGACAGAACCGAAGACATAATTGATCGCGTGCTCGACGTCCTTGGAGAACGTGGAGCTGCCCCGGTACTTCTCTAGACCGCTCCAATGCGCTTCCACGTGCTCCATGCGCTCCCAGATCCGCGCTCGCGCCGTCGGGTGGTCGGGCATCGGTCGCGGGAACAGTAGCGACTGCGGCGGCTTCAGGGACGGCAGCGACTGCGGCGTCGTTAGCGATGGCGGCGGCAAATGCGACGTTAGCGTTAGCCGCGCACCGGGCAGCCGTGGTGGCGTTTGCGTCGGCCCGGATGACGAACCTACACCGACATCACCAGGTAGTGGGCCTCGTTCTGCTTGCGGCCAGCGTTCTGGTGACCATGCTGACCAGTTCGCGCGGGGAGTTCGTGGCACCGATAGCGCCGTGCTGCCGGACTTCCCGCACATGCTCGGGGGCACGCGAGCTGGCATAAATGACGAACGGCGTGCTGTCGCCGCACTCCCGGATGTCGTCCAGCAGCGTATAGCCGGCCCGCGGGTTCGGCGGACGCCCCATGTCCGAGATGATGAGGTCATAGGGTCGCCGCCGCAATTGCCTGATCGCCTCGTCGGTGGAATTGCTGAGGTCGACCTTGATCCCCAGCGCCTCAAGGGCGGACCTTTCGAAAAGGTTGTTATCCGGCCTGTCGTCGACCCACAGCACGCGCGATCCCTGTATGGCGCGCTGTACCCGTGGTCCGGGCAGTGCTTCGGCGATGTCCTGGGGATCCAGCGGCTCATCGTGCGCCGCACCGGCGGACGCGCGTTGTGCCTGTGCGGCGCCCAGGGCGGCCGCGGCCTCGACACGGCGCTTGGCGGTCGCCTCAATCGCGGGCGTCTTGACGTTGAACTCCCCCAGGTTGGCGATGAAGCTGCGCAGGCCGCCACGGAAGTACACGAAGAAGAACACCAGTGCGGCCGGCCAGACGACGACACCTATCATCTGAGCGATCGCGCTGATCAGCCGGGTGATTTCGTCAGCGGTCAACCTCGCCTCCCGTCGGCCGGTCAGGCTACGAAAATCGCGGAACGCGCTATCTCCGCGGCCACGATCGTGATCCCCTCCAGATCGGTGGAGGGCTGGGTAGCGGCGGCGAGACCAGCCGCGCAATCGTGCAGCGATCCCGCCGCGTGCTCGGTCGCGACCGCGCTCACCGTCTCTGGGGTAAAGGCGAAAGAGCGGCTGCTGGTCGTGATGAAGAGCCGGTCGCCCGCCTCGGCGCGCCGGTGACCGATCTGCGCGATCACCGAGCCGGACATACCGATCGCACGCAACAGCGGTCCGCCGGCGATGGTGTGTGACTCCGTGAGCAACTCCACTGACATGGACGCGGTGCGCTGCAGCCAGATCGACGAGCTTCCGACGTGCGCGAAATGCAGGAGCGGCTGGTCACCCTCGAACGTGGCCAGCACAACGTCGAGGGTGGTCGCCATGCCCGAGTACCGCGGCTCACGCGCTGCTACGGACCTGACCAGGGCATTAGCTGCGGTTACGCCAGCTCGGAGAGCTTCCTCGATGCGCAGATCCTGACCCAGGCTGGAGGTCATCACCGCGCTGAGCGAAAGCGCCGCGGCCCGCTGGCAGACCTCGGCATCGGTCAGCCCGCGCGCTATCGCGATGGTGTTTCGCTGCACGTAGTAGACATCCTGGTGCGGATGGCCAACCGAAGGAGTGGCCAGCCCGGTGACGGCCAGCCCTAGGCGGGCGTCGTCGACAAGCGTCTGTGCCGGCGGCACATCGACGACTCGAGTCGGCTGGAGATCGCGCCTGGTTACCCGGCTAGCGGCCGCGATCCCCCGCCGGGCCGACCGCCGCGCCGCGAGCCTCGCCCACGCCCGCGTGCGCCGGCCATGGAACGCGGCGAGCGTGATTGCCGTCACGAGCAGCAGCACGGCGAATGCGATGATCATGCGTACCTCGCTCATCTCGGCCGCCCGCGCCGTCGGCCTGTTATCTGTCCGACCGGCACGTCCGGCATCGGCGTCAGCGCGCGCAACTGCTCGCGGGCGACCCGTAGAGAATCGACCATGGCCGTTCCCGGCGGTACGCGCTGCGCCGGATCAGCGCTGAGCCAGCTGTCGATCAGCAGACCGAGCGGCCGCGGGACTCCCCGAACAAGCTCGTGCACCCACTGTGGCCGAGCGCCGCCCATGATCAGATTCCGGAACCCGACGAAGTCCTTTCCGTCGCCAGCTTCGTATTCCAATGGCGCCTCGCCAGTCAGCAGCCAGTAGACGGTCGCCCCGACGCCATACAGGTCCGCACGTGGCGTGTCCCAGCCAGCGCCCGGCATGAAGAGCTGCTCCGGACACGCGAAGAACGGAGTACCCGCCGCTACCCAGGTGCTCGGACGGCTGGCGTTCCAGACCCGCGACAGACCCCAGTCGATTACCCGCGCCTTCGCGCCGTCCAGCACGATGTTCCCCGGCTTGATGTCGAGGTGCACCAGTCCCAGGACCGATGCGGCGATCAGCCCGGACAAGACCTCATCGATGACTTGGGCACACCAAGGGAGCCTGATCCTGTGCTGGTTCCATCGCCAGTAGACCGCCAGGCTGCCTGGTTTGTACAAGGGATAGACCAGATAGGAGAACCCGCGATCGTCGCCGTAACCCACGATCTGCCCGATATGGGCATCGATCAGCCCGACGGTGCGCTTTTCCTTAATCATCTCAAGCTGCTGGATGTATTCGGCTGCCTGCCGGTCCATCTGCCCGCTCGGCACAGTCTTCACCACGTACCAGTCCCGCGGGTCTCCCAGCCGATCCTTGGCTCGCCACACGGTTCCGCCGCCGCCGCTATCCGCGCCGGGAAGCGGGCCGTGCAATTCCCAGCGCCGATCCAGGACGAACAGGTCGGGCGTCTCGCGGAATCCTGTGATGAGGCCGGCCAGCCCGTTGACTTCCGCTGAGTCTGGCAAATCGTCCGGGTCCGGCGGCGGTCCAGGGGCATCCGGGTCGGCCTCTGGCGCCAGGCCGTCGCCCCGGTCCGCGGCGCGGGCACCCGCCGGGGCGACCACGTCCGCCGGAGTCGGCGCCGCGGCAGGGACCAGGCCGAGGATGTGACCTTGGTGAGGGTCAATGACGTCGTCGGGCTCAGGTGGCGGGCTCGGCCTCGCGTGCGCGGCGTCAGGTAGAAGCGCCGCCTTCGCGGCTTGGTAGGAATGATGGTGCCGATACTTACCCAGGCTGGCGTCTAGCTTGATCCCGTAGATGTCGACGTCAGCCTTCGCGCTGGCCTCGGCCCTGGCCACGTCGGCGTCTCGCCGCGCCCGGTGAAGGACGGTTTCCAGTTCGATGTCATAGACGTCCCGGTCCACTCCGCTCCGCCTGGCGTACTGATAGACTGCGGTGCCGACCTCGTGCCTGTTCTTCTCCATCTCGAGGAAATCGTCACTGTACGTACGGAGATCATGGACGCTGGTCCGGCCGGTCAGCTTGGTCAAGATCGGGGCCAGGTCTATCCCGAGAATCAGCAGCGAGAGCAGCAGCCGGACTACGAGCACAGTGCCGTTCTTGACGGTGAGCTGCCAGAACGCCTGTTCCTGGCTCAGGATCTTGTCCGCGTTCGTGATCGCCGGCGCCGCCCCGTTGATGGCCTGCTGTTCCGCGGTGGTGAGCTGGTTGATCTGGGGCTGGTCCGTCGTCCGTACGGACTGCAGCTGGTTCTGGGCGGCGGAGAGCCGGCCGACGGCGTTCTGCCAGTTCACCTTCGCGGCGGCGAATCCTGGCCCGAGCCCGGCGGTTATACCGGGGCAGCCGAACTCCTGGCAGTTCATCGCGTGGTACGCATTGCTGACGTCGTCTTGCCGCTTGCTGACAACGCCTTGCGCGGCATCGATCTGGCCTTGCAGCGTGCCGATACGCGCCTGATAGTTGGCGGCGATGCCGCTGCCGGCGACCTTCTCGGCGGCAATGTGATCGATCTGGATCTGCTCGGTGATGTCGCCGGCGAACACCTGAAGAAGGACCATCTCCGACATGAGCAGCGCCGCCGCCACCGCGATGACCACCCGGAGTCCAAGCACCCACGATGCCTTCTTCGGCGCAGCCAGGGTACCCTTCTCGTCCTTCCTGATCGGCGACGCGAAACTGATGATCGACCGGTCGATAAAGTAAACCGCCGCCGCGAAGAAAATCCCGTATCCAGCCTCAGCGCGGAATGACTTCCCAAGGCTCACCGATGCGAACAGCGTCGCCGCGTAGAACGCCTGAGCCGAAGTAACGAGCATGAGCAGGCCCACGCCGCCGTAGCGGTAGCGTTCGGACCGAGAGCCGACCTTCTCGCTATCCGCGGCGGTGAGGAAGAGCAGGAAATCGCCCAGGCGACCGAACGGGTGCGTCCGCCTCAGCGCGCGCCAGGTGTCCCCGATCCGCCAGCGGCGCCTCAGCAGCGGCCAGCGCGGTTGCGGCCAGCGGCGCCGCGGGCCGGATTCCGGGCGCGGGACGATGGGCGTCGAACTGGCCGGACCATCGTCGTAGACGAAGGTCAGCATCTGGTCCAGGCCGTGCGGATCAGTCATCGCCTGCCGTCCCTCCTTCATCGGTCGCGCCGTATTCCTCGTCCGGGCCGCGCTCGTATGGCCAGTCCTGGCTCTCCCGCCGGCTGAACTCCCGGAGATATCCGGGCATGTGGTCGTCCGTTCGCGGGGCGTCCGTGTCCGGCACCAGCCGCTCTGACCGCTCGGCCGCGGCTGATTCCGTCCACGGGCTCGCGGCTGCGTCTGGCTCCCGGAAGGTCTCGGTACGCCAGGCGCGCTCCGGTTCGCGCATGATGCCGGTGACATTCCTTGTGATCTCCGGAAGGCGGGCCTGAATCGACCTCATCGTCCACACCGGAAGCTGGGCGAGCGCGTCGTCGCGCTCCAGTTCCGCCACGATCGCCGTGGACAGTTCGCCGAACCACGAGCGGCGCCGCAGCGCGAGCCCGTAAATCGTGACCTGCTCCAGATCGATGATGCTGACGGGCGAGGCTCCCTGCCGCCAGAGGTAGCCATTACGTTGCGCCGCACGCAACGTGGCGGCCTGAGCCCGGCCCAAGTCAGCCACCGTGGTCGTGATACGCCTTTCGGCTCCCGGCGCCTCGTCGTTGCGGATCGCACCGGCCAGCTGCACGTACTCGCCAAGCGGCCGGCCCAGCGGCCCCATCGGGCTGCGGCTCTCCGCTGCCAACCGTTGTTCGGCCCCGTCGAGCACCTCGCGCAGGGGATCTCGAAGCCACGGCCGGGACGCCGCGGCCAGCAGCAGATAGGTGAGCTGGACGGGATGGCGGACAGCGGTTGTCGCATTCGCTCCACGGAACGGCAGCACCAAGTCGCGGACGACGGCGCTGTCGCTGAGCGTCTGATCATCGAGCAGCCCGGTAAGCAGGCAAAGCCCAAATGGCAGCCTGGCCGTGACATAGGCCATGCCCGCCCGTACCGCCAGCTTGGTGGCCCAGCGGGAGTCGACAAGCGCCGCGTGCTGGGCGGCCCGCCGGTACGCCGTCGCCAGCATGGCCTGGCCGACCCACTGCCCGGGAGGGTAAACCTCCTGTACCCAGGAGTCACCGGGGCCACGAGGCCGGCGACCGGCCTCCAGCATCTCCGCGTACGCCACGTAGAACTCCGCCTGCCGCCGCGCGCTCTCCCAGATCCGGTAGCCGCGCGGGGCTGACGGCTCGGCTTGCGCGGCCGGTGCGCTGTCGACGTCGCGGGCATCGTCAAGCGCGGCGAGAACGGCGCTCAGGCTGTCGAGGCGAGTCATGTCAGCCAGTCCCGGTAGTTCGTCACACCGTGCGGCTCGACGTAGTCCGGGTTGTCGTAAGTTCCCATGCAGGTGAACTGCGGCTTCCCGAGACGACCCTTGCGGTACTCGTAGTGCTCAAACTTCTTGATCTGCCGTGCGGGCACCGCGATCTTGGCGGCTATCTCGCCTTCCAGCTGGAATCGAGAGTACGGAGGATACGTGTTGAGCTCGCGTACCTCCTCTGCCAGATGGCGGACCGCCGCGCTGGGCCGCATCCCGACCAAGACCCAGCAGTAGAAGACGAAGCACTCTCCATAGCGGCCGAAATCGGTTCCGAAGTTCATGGCGATCTCGTGCGCCGGATGAATCTCGTTCTTCGCCAGGAACTTATGCCGCTCGACCGAGCCCGCGGTCAGCGAAATGAAAGGCGTCTCCTCCATCACCCGGCCGGGACGGGTCGGATGCTGGCTCTCGAACGCGTTGACATGCAGGTCGAGTTCCGCCTCGGTCAATCGCTCATCGATCTCTGCCGAGGTGATATGGCGTGCATTACGCCACCAGCCGCAAGCCAGACCCCGCCCGCCCAGAATAGCCTTGGCGTCGGCAAGAGTTATGCCGCGTATACCTTTTAAGCACATTTGTACAAACATGCGGATCCCCACCCACGCTGACTGCCGAATGTGTGCATGGGCGCAGAAAGGTACCAACCCCCCAACCGCTCCCACGGTCAACGTATCCGTCTATATCACATTGTTGTGGTGCCCGGACGGCACGCCGCCCGACAGCGTGGAGCATGTTGCCCTGTTGTGTCCTGGCCGTAATGATGCATGCTGGCGCGCCAGTTAATTCAGCCGTCGGGCTTCAGCTTGTGCGCGCGCCTGGCTGGGCGGCGAGCCGCCAAGCCGGCGCCAACCCGTTGAACAGCAGCGGCCAAGTCCTCCGGCCGATGATGGTTGCACGCTGCATTGGGAGGCGATGTCATGACACATTCGCCGGCCGCAGTATCCGCGCGGCTCAGCAACCTGAACCCGCCCGTCGGCACGCCGCTGGTGCTGAACGCCGCCGTAGTGCTCGGCGGCAGCTTCGCTGACCTCATGGCCGCCCGCGTGCTCTCCGGTCATTCAGTCACAGTCGAGCGAAAGACAGATCTCTGAGGAGGATTGCGCGTATGCCCAGCAAGGTCATGGCCACCAGTCAGGCGGAAAGTTCCCGCAAGGTCCAGGACTGTGACGTCTTCATACTCGGCTCGGGGCTGGCCGGCTCGGTGAGCGGAGCGATCCTGGCCCGCCAGGGTGCCAAAGTGGTACTGGTCGATGCCGGATCGCACCCGCGGTTCGCCGTCGGCGAGTCGATGGTCCCGCAGCTCATCGAGTGGCTGCACATCCTCAAAACGCGGTTCGATGTACCCGAGATCGGCGCCCTGCTCGACGTGCAGGCGGTGATGAAGAACATCGGCACGACGCATGGCAAGAAGACGGGCTTCGGGTTCGTCATGCACCACGAGGGTCAAGAACCGCTCCCCGAAGAGAACACGATCTTCGTCATCCCGAAAATCCTGCCGGCGGCCAGTCATCTCTTCAGGCAGGACAGCGACCAGTATTACTTCACCGTCGCAGCGAAGTACGGTTGCGTCACGCGGCAGAACTGGCGTGCGCAAGACCTGGATTTCGACGACGACGGGGTCACCGTCACCGGCCAGAATGGCGAGACGTTCCGCGCGAAGTACCTCATCGATGCCAGCGGTTTCCGCTCGCCCCTAGCTGCCAAATTCGACCTACGCGAGGAGCCTGCGCGATTCAAGCATCACTCGCGGTCCTTGTTCACGCACTACATCGGGATCAAACCGTTCGACGATGTCTCCCGCCATCCGGCGGACAAGCGCCCGCCCGCCGCGTGGGATGGCGGTACGCTGCACCATCTCATCGATCGCGGCTGGTTCTGGGTTATTCCGTTCAACAACCACAAGGGCTCCACGAACCCGATGTGCAGCATCGGCCTGACCATCGACGAGCGCCGGTACCCGAAGCCGAAGGACATGTCTCCTGAAGAGGAGTTTCAGTCCTTCCTTGACCGCTACCCGGCGGTCAAGCGTCAGTTCGAGGGCGCACAGCGGGTACGCGAATGGGTCTCCACCGACCGGCTGCAGTACTCCTCATCCAGATCGATCGGTCCCCGCTGGTGCCTGATGTCACATGCGGCCGGTTTCATCGACCCGCTGTACTCACGCGGCCTGTCCAACACGTTCGAGGTCGTGTACTCCCTGTGCACCCGGATCCTCGACTCGCTGCAGGACGGCGACTGGTCGATGGAGCGGTACGAGTACGTCGAGCGCCTCGAGCGCGGCCTGCTGCAGTACAACGACGACATGGTCAACAGTTCGTTCATCGCCTTCTCGCACTTCAGGCTGTGGAACGCGGTCTTCCGGGTATGGTGCGGCTTCCTTACCCCGGCAGTCATGCGGCTAGCCCGCGCTCGCCTGGACTACGAGCGGACCGGTGACGAGGAACACCTGCGGAAGCTCGAGCGGACCGATTACCCGGGGCTGTGGTGGCCGAACATCGAATTCAAGCAAATTCTCGAGCTCGCCGCCGAGACCTGCGAGAAGTACGAAGTGGGCGATCTTACCGGGGACCAAGCCGCCGACATCATCTTCAAGGCGATCGAGGACTGCGACAGCCTGCCCCCCGCCTACGGCTGGCAGGACGAGACCCATCGCTTTATGGCCCCCACGACCGCGGAATTGGCCAAGTTCATCTACTGGGGCATACGGAAAGCACCCGAGGGCGACCTGCGCGAGATGTCCAGGGCCCTATTCGCCAACCTCGGGCGCTTGGCCCTGAAGGGCAAGAAGCCACGTTAGACACCATTCAGGGCCACGTCGAGACGGCCGAGAGGCGCATGTGAGCACGGCAGACATCGAGCGACTGCATCAGGCCGGTCCGGTCACAGCCGACCTGCTGCGCCGCGTGTGCGGCCACTTCGTGACCGGCGTGACCGTGGTAACCAGCGGCTTGGGAGAGGGATCCGTTGGCACCACGGTCAACTCGTTCACGTCGGTTTCGCTGGAGCCGCCACTCGTCCTGTTCTGCCTGCACAACAAGTCCCGGATACGCGACGTGATCGAGGACACCCAAGCCTACGTGGTGAACTTCCTCGAGGGCCGGCAGGAAAAGCTGGCGCAGGCATTCGCGGGCAAGAATACGGCGAATGTCAAAGACGTGGCGCACCATAGCTCGGCAGTCGGGGTACCCGTCCTCAGCGAAGCACTGGCCTTTCTCGTCTGTCAGCAGGTCAACGCATTCGACGGCGGTGACCATACGATCTTCCTCGGCAAGGTGGTGGAGCTGGGTGCACCGCGACCCCACCTGGACCCTTTGATCTTCTTCCGCGGGTCACTCGGAGCACTGGAGGATCAGCCGCGCGGCATTCACCCGATCGTCGACGGGTGAGACGGTGGACGCGATAATTACCGCGGTTATGGGCGACATCGCGCTGGTTTTTGTGGTCGCCTCGCTGCTTGGCGCGGCAGCACGGAAGTGCGGGCAGCCTGCCGTTATCGGACAGATACTTACGGGTGTTGTCCTGGGCCCCAGCTTCCTCGGACGGCTGCCCGGTCACCTTACCAGCCATTTGTTCCCGAGTGATGTGCTTCCTTACCTGAACGTGCTGTCCCAGGTCGCCGTCGTGATCTTCATGTTCTCGGTGGGATACGAGATCGAATTCGGGGCCCTTCGAGGATATGGCCGGGTGGTGCCGCTGGTCGCGCTGGTCGCGCTCTTGGTGCCCATGGGTCTCGGAATAGCCTGCGTGCTGCTTCTCCGCCCGCAATTCGCGCACATTGGGATGGGGCATGAAAGCCGTTCTCTCGTGCTGTTCATGGGGACGGCCACCTCCATAACGGCGCTGCCCGTGCTCGCGGCCATCGTGCGGGAACGGAACCTGGCCGGGACCACTGCTGGTATTGTCGCGACGGCCGCGGCAGGGATTATGGACGTACTGGCCTGGCTGGTGCTGGCCGCCGCGCTGATCGGGACCGGGCATTCCGGCCGGTTCTCCGTGCCGGTCACTGTGCTGCTGATCGGTTGCTTCACGGTGCTCATGCTGGTCGTCGTGCGCCCGGCGCTGTCCTGGTGGACGAACCGCCGTCAGTCCCCGTTGTCTAGTCCGGCGCCGGTCGCGTTCACGCTCGCGATTGCGAGCGCGTGGGTCACCGCTTCGCTTGGTCTGCATCCGGTGTTCGGCGCGTTCCTGGCGGGCCTGACCATGCGTGGCAGGAACCAGATGCCGGACGCTGAGGTGGTCCGGGCCATGGACCAGTCCGGAGGGCTGCTGCTGCCGCTGTTCTTCGTGGTCACCGGGTTGTCGCTCAATGTCAGCGCCATGCAGGGGACTGCGTTCCTCCTGCTTGCGGTCATCGTCATTATCGCGTGGGCGGGGAAGATAGGCCCAAGTTACGGGATCTCCCGTGCAAGCGGGCTCTCGGTGCGTGACTCCGCCACTATCGCCGCCCTGGTGAGCACGAGAGGCCTCACCGAGCTGATCGCGCTCAATGTAGGACTCGTCGACGGAATCATCAACCAGCGGCTGTTTACCGTTCTTTTTCTCATGGCGCTGATCACGACGCTCACGACCGGGCCGCTGCTGTCAATGATCCGGCCGGTACGCGCGCCACACCCGGCGCCGGACCGGAAAGCAGAGCCAGCGACAGAATAGGCGGTTTGCTGAAGTTGGGGAGGAAGGTACAGCTGAAGCGAGCCGGGCTGGTTCTGGCATCGCATCCCCTGGCATCACATGTCGAGGACGATGTCGGTGCTGGGCTGGGCGCAGCAGATGAGCACCTGCCCGTCGGGTGGGGATTCCAGCGGGACCGTGCGGTAGGTGATGTCGCCGGACAGCAGGGACGTGACGCAGGTGTGGCAGACGCCGGTCCGGCAGCTCCACCGGGTGGGGACGTCGCAGGCGTCGGCGAGGTCGAGCACACTGGCCCGGCCGGCGCCAAAGGCCGCGGTGATGCCGCTGCGGGCGAAGGTCACCTGCGGCCCGGTGCCGGACGGGCCTGGCGGCTGGTGGGGTGGGCGGCGAGCCTGCCCGGTGAGTCCGGGATTGATTGAGGGCAGCGCCCCGAACAATTCGGTGTGGATCGCGGCAGTGTCGACGCCAAGCCCGGTAAGGGCATCCCGCATGTCAGCCATGAACGAGGCCGGCCCGCAAATGTACGCACTCGCGCTGGCCGGGATACCCAGTCCCGCCAGCGACTCCCTGGACAGCCGCCCGCGGGCAGCGTGGACACGGTCACGCCCGCCGGGTGCGGCGGCGCTGTAAAACACGTGCTCGCGGGCATGTGGCAGGGAGATGAGCAGGGTGTGTGCCTCGGCCGCGAAGGGGTGTTCCCGCGGCCCGCGGGCGCCATGCAGCCACCAGATGTCCCGCTCGCTGCGGGCGGCCGCGAGCCGGTGCAGCATGGCGAGCACTGGCGTGACGCCAATCCCCGCCGAGATCAGCAGGACCGGGCCGGGGCCGTCGTCTAGGACGAATTCGCCGCGGGGCGCGGCCACTTCCAGGACCGCACCGGGCCGCACGTCCTGGTTGAGGAAGCCGCTGGCGATGCCGTGTGGCTCTTGTTTGACACTGATCCGGTAGGTGCCGGCATCCGGCGCCGAGGACAGCGAGTAGCTGCGCACCGGGGAAGGCGTACCGGCACCGGCGATCCGCAGCGTCAGGAACTGGCCGGCCTGGGCCGCCGGGAGCGGGCTCCCGTCCTCGGCGCTGAGGTAAAAAGAGGACACGGCCGTGCTCTCGCGAACTACCCTGCTCACGAGCAGCGGCCGGAAGCCCGCCCAGGCCGGTTGGGCGTATGGCGGCGCGGCCTCCAGCAGTTCGCGGAATGACTGCTGCCAGCCGGGGCTTAGGGCGGGAATCCGCAGCGCCAGCTGTAGCTTGGCGTGGTCGCGGCCGGGCAGGTAGAGCAACGCGTCGGTGTCGGCCACCGACAGAGCGCCGGGCCCGGTTCTAGTTTTGACGATCGCATCGCCGGCTTGGATATGCCCCTCGGTGATGACGCGCATGTAGAACCCGGGTCGGTGGTGGCTGACCAGCAGCGCTGGCAGTTCGGGCTCACCGAAGCGCAGGCCGACGCGGTAGCAGGTGACCCGCGGCTGGGTGACCTCGAACTCGGCCGCGCCGATCCGGTATCTATCGCCGACGCACACCTGGTCGTCGGCCATGCCGTCGACGGTGAGGTTCTCCCCGAACACGCCGTAACCCAAGTCGCCGCGCCCGAAGTGCTGTTGCCAGTGCCGGTAGGAATCGAGCTGGTAGACCAGCACCGCGCGCTGCTCACCGCCGTGCCCGGCCAGGTCGCCCTGGCCATCGCCGTCGATGTTGAGCCGCCGTACCATCGCCGGGCCATGAACCGGGTGCTTCCAGACACCGGTGTGGACGGTCTTGCCGCGCCAGGACACATCCTTGGGCGCACCCACATTTACTGAGACAAGCACCGAGTTCCGTTCGGTAGTCACAGCCGCCCGCCGGGGGGTGCCTCATCGAGGCTGAGGTCGAGGCGGTCAGCGGCAGGTCCAGCCGCCGTCCACGTAGAGGGTCTGCCCGGTGACGTAACTGGAGGCGTCTGAGGTCAAGAATAGCAGCGGCCCGTCGAGTTCTCCGGGACGGGGCGGGCGGCCCAGCGGAGTGTTGGCGGATATCCAGGCGACCTGCTCGGGATCGGCCAGCCAACCGGTGGTCGCGCTGGGGAAGAACGAGGGAGCAATGGCGTTCACCCGTACTCCGCGCCCGCCCCACTGGTAGGCGAGTTCCCTGGTCAGGGCTACGACGCCGGCTTTGGTCGCGCCGTAGCCGGCCAGTCCGTACCGGTCGAGGCTGACAACGGCCGACGGTGAGGCGATGTTCACGATCACCCCGCTGCCGCGGGCGAGCATGTGGCGGCCGGCGAGCTGGCAGAGCCCGAACACGGCGGTCAGGTTCGTGTCGATCAGGTCCTGCACGTGGTCCGGGCTCTCCTGTTCCGCCGGACCTGCGTACGCGATTCCGGCGTTGTTGACCAGGATGTCGATCTGCCCGAACCGGCTGACAGCGGCCTCCACCAGGGCCTCGCGGTGGGCGGGGCTGCGCACGTCGCAGGCCACCGGCAGCGCGTCCCGCAGCCGAGCGGCCAGTTCAAGGTCTTCCTGATGCCGGCGGGAGGCGAGGACGACGCGGGCACCCGCGCCGTCCAGCACCTCCGCGAACCGCCGACCGAGCCCGGAGGACGTTCCGGTCACGATCGCGACCCGGCCATCGAGCGAGGTCATGGGACCAGCCGGTAGAACCGCCATACCGGGTGCTCGATCGGCAGGATCTGCCCGTCGGCGTATCCCGCCCGCCGGGCTAGGTCGAGCATGGTTGCCGGGCGGATGAGGGTCCCTACCGGCTCGGGGTCGGGGCCGACCCGGCCCTGCGGAAGGCACCAGATCGCGCTGGCGGCGGCGAAGAAGCGCTCGATCTCGTCGCCGGGCGCGGTGAAGGACTCTGCCGCACGCTCGTCCACGACCAGGACCGTGCCGCCCGGCCGTACCGCGGCGCGAGCGTGCCGCAGCGCCTCGGCGGGCCGTGGAAGATCGTGGACGCACTCGATGAGGAGCACCAGGTCGTAACGCGGCGACCAGTCGGCTGATTCGTCCGCGAGGTCAGCGACTTCCAGGTCCACCCGGTCGGCGACGCCATGGCTGGCGGCATGCCGCCGGCCGATCGCGATTGACGCCTCATCGTTGTCCAGCCCGTCCACCCTGATGTGCGGGAATGCCTTCGCTAGCTCGATCGCTGCCCAGCCCGTGCCGCAGGCCAGGTCGGCCACGTGTGCGGGATCGGCCTGTTCCCGCAGCCGGGCTATGACGTCCGGCAGCTGCGGCAGCCACTCGGCCACGAGTGAATTCACGAAAGCTGGCCGGTTAAGCGCGGACTGCGCGCTGACTCCGTCTGGCCCGTAGGCGGCATAGGGCACGCCCGCGCCGGTCCGGTAGGCATCGGCCAGCTGCGGCAAGACCCGCCCGGCCGCCGCGATGATGTCGGCCAGGCCGCCCAGATAGGCCGGCGAGGTTTCGTCTACGAGAACCTCGTACGTGCCATCGGCCAGTGCGAACTCAGCAGATGCCGGATCTGCCCCGGCCACGGTCACCAGGCCCGCGACGGCCTGCGCCGTCAGCCATTCGCGCACGTACCGCTCGTCACAGCCGGTTCGTCCGGCCAGCGCCGCCGACGTCCCCGGCGAGTCCGCCAGGGACCGGTAGAACCCCAGATGAATGCCCAGGTACGCGGTACACAGCTCGCCTGCCCCGACCCCGGCACCGAAGATCCGTCCTGCCAGCGCCTCGATCGCGCTGGACCGGACATCTGTCGTCGTCATTGTGATCACCCTTTCTCATCGTCGCAGGACCACGACATAGGGGCGTCAGTTCTGGGCTGGCATTGTCAGATCCGCCAGCTGACGGTTTCTTCCGGCTGGTAGCTGCACAGCCGGCCCGTGCGGATCGTGTTGCGCAGGTGCCGGGCGAGGGTGTCGTCCTGCGCGGCGATGGTATTGATCGCGGCCCGGATGCGCATCGTGACCGCCTTGCGGGCACGTTCGGCGGGGTCGCCGGCGAACCTGGCCCGGCCGCCGAGGCCGAGCGCGTCGGCGAGCTCGGCGGCGAGCATCGAACGCTCAGCCCGCAGCCGCTCTACGTGGCCGATATCGGCGTTGTCCTCTGCCTCCGCCAGCTCGCTTTCCAGGTCGGCGAGCCGCTGCTGGTAGGCACGGCGGGCGGTGGCGTCCAGAACCGGCCCGAGACTGCCGCCGGCCGCTGCGGCAGGCGGCCCGCCCGCGGCCTCGACCAGCTCAAGCGCGGTTACGGCCTCGCCCGGACGGGCGAGCAGGACAGCCAGATCGCGGATGCCTTTGCTGTCCGGCACGATACTGCGGCGACCACGCCACTCCGCCAGCCACACCTGCCCGGTACGCCGCAGCAAGCCGACGCCGTCGGCTGGCCCTGGCAGTTCCGCAGTAGCTCGCGGCTGGGGGACCGCCAGGGCGTCCAGACGGGCGCGCAGCGCGGGAGCGCCCGCTTGCTCGTATCGGTCCCGCGCCGTCGCCAGGTACCGGGCCGCCTCGCCAGGCTGGCCCAGATAGGCGGCAAGCCTGCCAAGCTGCTCAGCCACCACGCCGAACACCGCGCCACCCATCCCGTCCACTGCCCACAACGCTTCATAGGGCGCCAGGTCGGCGGCCAGCCGGATCGCGGCCGCCCGGTCATCCAGGCTGATCGCGAGGTCGGCCATGGCCCAGTGGCACTCAAGCCATTCGGCATCCTTAGGCCTAGCCTCCGCCGGGCCGGCCAGCAGGGCGCGCAGCACCGCTCTCGCCTGGCTTTCGTCGCCCGCCGCGAGCAGCAGCCTGGCTGGCGCCGCATAGTACATGCCCGGGATCTCCGAGCCGGCCTCGGCCATCAGCGTGCTGACGTCGTCGGCGTACTCAGCAGCGGTGCCGCGGTCGAGGTGGGCCTGCATCCGCGCGGTGAACGCCATGAGCTGCGCGTTGAAGCTATCCGCCCGGCGGCCGATGGCCTCGGCGGCAGCCGCGTGCTCCAGCGCGCTGTCTGGTTCACCGTTCAGCAGCGCGCGCATCGCCCGCCAGATCTCCGGCAGCCAGCCGTACCTGGCAATGCCGAGCCTGCGGGCCGCCCGCTCGTACGCGACCGCCTGCTGCTCCGCCCCGGGCAAGTCGCCCTGCTCGAGAAGCGCCACAAGCAGCAGCCGGCGGGCCAGCAGCACACTGGCCTGTCGTTGCAGGCTCGCCTCGGATAGGTCGGTGGCCAGGCTCAGCATGCGTGTCGCGGCCTCCGTCCGCTCGCGCACGTAGTCAGGACCAGCGATCGCGTCGCAGTAGGCGGCCAGCACGGCCATCTCGATCAGCTGGTCCCCGGCCTCACTTGCCATCTTGACCGCATCCCGCGCCAGCGCCATCCGGTCCGCCTCCGGTGCCGAGCCGGCCAGCGCGAGCGACAGACGGCCACGTACCGCTGCTCGCAGCGCGGTCTCGCCCGGCGGCAGTACCGCATCGGCCTTCCGCAGCAGCTCGGCTTGCTCCTCGTCCTGCAGCGGGACCTCGAAGCCGGCCAGGCCGCCACCGAGGGCGAGCGCGGCCCTGGCCAGGTCCTCGGCTCGCCCGGCTGCCGCGGCCTCGCGAGCCGCCGCCAGCAGTACCTCCCTGCCCGCGACCACGTCCCCGCACATGTGCAGTGCCTCGCCGAACTCGACTGACACCGGGATCGCCTCGGCCGGCCGGCCAGCTAGCGCCCGGGCGTAGTGCGTCACCGCGGCCTCGAAGCCGAACCCGGCGACGGCGTCCCGCGCCGCGCGCAGCGACCAGGCCACGGATTTCTCCTGGGCCTGCGGGCCGATCGCGCGGGACCAGTGGTAAGCCAGCCGGGCCGCCGCAGGCGGCGGGCCGCCCCGCCGCTCCAGCGCTTCGCCGGCCGCCGCGTGCAACTCCCCGCGCTGGGCAGCGGACAAGCCATGGTCGAGCACCTCGCGGACCAGCGCGTGCCGGAACCGGTACCTCGAAGGGCCCGCGTGATCGACCTCAAGCAGCAAGCCCCCAGCAGCCTCATCCAGCAGCTCAGCGGCTGCTTCCTGCCGGACCCCGCTGACGTGCTGCAACAGATCGTCCTCGATCGCTTCCGCCGCGGTCTCCGCGACGATCGCCGCCGCGGCCAGCAACGAGACGCACGGCTGGCTGAGCCTGGCCAGCCGTCGCTGCAGCACCTCGCGCACGCCCGCGGGTACCAGGAACGCCGCCGCGGGACCCCGCGCGGCGATCAGGCGGGCCACCTCGTGCGCAAAGAACGGGTTGCCGCCGCTCCTGGCCGCCAGGCCGACCGCAACCTGGCTGTCCAGGCCAGGGCCAACGATGCTGTGGGCCAGTGCGGCGACCGCGCTAGCCTCCAGCGGCGGCAGCACCATCCGCAGCACGCCTGCCGGCAGCTCAGCGAGCCGACGGCGGACATCATCCGTGGCCTCGTCCCACTCATCACGGCAGGTGAGCAGCAGTGCCAGCGGCAGCGCGGCAACGGCCTCGGCTGCCGCCTGGGCCACCAGCGCCGACACCTGGTCCGACCAGTGCATGTCCTCCAGCACGATGAGCAGCGGCTGGCGTGCGGCAGCCGCGGCCACCGTCTCGACGATCGCCGCGGCCACCAGCTCCCGGTCCGATGGACCGACGGCCGCGCGTTCCAGCCGCCACGGCAACTCCAGGCCGATGGCGGCCAGCGCACGGCGCCACGGCCACAGGGGCGGCATGCCCGCTGCAGAGCATCCGCCGCGGGCCACCTGCATCCCGGCCTGCTCTGCCTGACCGACCAGCCAGCCGGCGAGCATGGTTTTGCCCATCCCGGGCTCGCCGAGCAACAGCACAGCCCGGCCGTAGCCGACCCGAGCGCTCGCCAGCGCGCCTGCAAGCTCGGCCTGCTCACGGTCGCGGCCGACGATCGCCAGGCCGGCGGGCAGGTCCATGCGCACACTCAATCACACGCATCGCAACCGGCCCAGGTGCGGTAGTGCCCCACCGACCTGCAGACATGCCGCGGTTGCATGGCACTTGCCCACCCCCTTCGGCCGGGTCCAGGCCACCGCACTCACCCATCCCACGTGAACTTCTCCGCAGGATCTGCGCCGCTTTGAACGATATTCGAACGAATAAATGAGTTCTTATACCCTCTAGGGGTATGTGATTCATGATCAGATCACGAAGGGTTTATGGCTTAGAGGATCCTGGTGGCTTATTCTCCTGGGCTTCGGATGTGCCGGCCCGGCCATCTGCCGGCAGCCGCCTGATGGCGGCTGGAGCTGGCGTGCGGCATGGGGCTGACGATGCGCCAGCGCGCCGCCTGGCTCTGCATCAATGTGGTGGATTTCCCTATCGTGGTGGACTGACCTCTGAAAACGAGGGTCAGCCCGCCACGAAGGGGTAATCCGCCACGTTGTTCGGGATTTTCGCCGCCAGCGGGCCGCCTGCGAGCGCCGATCGCCTCGCCGGCGACCCTGAATAAGCCACCAGGATCCTCTAGCACGTACAACCCTTCATGATCATGACACGAGCCGCGCGAACCGACGGAACGTAGCGCGACATAGCAGGACAAACCAGACCGCATACCCCCCGTATTGATGGCCGCCCCTCGACGCCTCGCTCCGGACTATCCGATGGGCAGGGCTCGGGCACAAGGTAAGGTGGGTCCTTCTGAAAAGGAAGTGCCAGATGAAGACGCCGCCGATTGTCTCTCCTGGGGAATGGAACGCAGCACGGGAGAGGCTGCTGGTCAAGGAGAAGGAGCTCACCCGCGCGCGTGACGCGCTTGCCGCCGAGCGCAGGCGGATGCCGTGGATGGCGGTCGAGAAGGAGTACTCGTTCGAAGGCCCTAGCGGGCCGGCGACCCTGGGCGACCTGTTCGAGGGCCGCCGCCAGCTGATCGTCTACCGGGCCTTCTTCGAACCTGCGGTCACCACATATGCGCCGGGCGGCTCGTATCCGGAGCGTGCCTGCGCAGGCTGCTCCTTCGGCGCCGACCAGGTCGCGCATCCGGCCCACCTGAACGCGCGGGACACGACGCTCGCCTACGCCTCGCGCGCTCCCCAGGCCGAGATCCAGCGGCTGAAGGAACGCCACGGCTGGACGCACATCCCCTGGTACACGATCACGGACGACTTCGACAAGGACTTCGGCGTCGATGAATGGCACGGGCACAACGCCTTCATCCGCGACGGCGACCGGATCTTCCGCACCTACTTCATCAACAGCCGCGGCGCCGAGAACATGGGCACCACGTGGAGCTATCTCGATATGACGGCGCTCGGCCGCCAGGAGGAGTGGGAGGATTCACCCGAGGGATACCCGCAGACGCCTCCGTACCAATGGTGGAACTACAACGACGCGTACGGCAGCTGATGTCAGGCCCGCGCAGGTACCCGATCACCTCGCCGGATCTCAGTACTCGTTCTTGATAGTGAAGTAGGATCCGCGGATCGTTCCGGCCAGCTTGGACTTCTGCCTCGCGAACTTGAACCGCGAGGCGAGTTCGGCGGGGACTTCCATCCCTTCGGAGAGCTTGAACCCGACCGCCCGCTTCCCGGAGTCGTCGACGGTGTACATCACGTTGACCGACAGGCCGCTCTCGTAGAAGACGTAGGCCATCCGGATGTTCTCGACCTGAAAGGCGGTCGCCTCCAGCGGACGGGACGCGATGACGATGTCACGCTCTTCCTTCAGGATCCGGTGCACCCAGTCGATAGTCGTCGTGGCGTCGTCCGCCGGCTCGACCGTGAAGACGTGGTCGTACTTGTTCTTGAAGTAGCGGGCCTCGTTCGCCCGCAGGCCAGCGAGCGCCGCAGCGACCGGCGAGGACTCCAGGCCGACGGTCGAAACCGTGCTGAAATCCACGGCATAGGACATGACGTACTCCCTAACGCGCCAAGGTATGTCCGTTTTACTCGGCCGGATACTACCCCAGCGAGCCGACCCAGATCATCGCCGATGAAGCCGCCGCCACGCCCATGAACTGGACATCTAGCCATATTTCGGGTACGGCTGCGGGTCCGCCGGATTATTGCGGACACTTACCCTCCCGGTTTAGTAGCTGTTCACCATGATCACGAAGGTTTTTGCGTGCTCTAGGATCCTGGTGGCTTATTCAGGGTCCTGCGGCGAGGCGATCGGCGCTCGCAGGCGGCCCGCTGGCGGCGGAAATCTCGAACAATGTGGCGGATTACCCCTTTGTGGCGGGCTGACCCTCGTTTGCAAAGGTCAGTCCACCACGATAGGGAAATCCACCACATTGATGCAGAGCCAGGCGGCGCGCTGGCGCATCGCCAACCCCATGCCGCACGCCAGCTCCAGCCGCTATCAGGCGGCTGCCGGCAGGTGGCCGGGCCGGCACATCCGAAGCCCAGGAGAATAAGCCACCAG
>DASRFJ010000112.1:0-17197 GCA_035651595.1 Streptosporangiaceae bacterium
GAGGTTCTGCAGGTCTTCTTTCAGGGTGCGGGCGAGCGCCGGCGACTTTCCGCCCGTCGACACCGCGATCTGGATCGAGCCGCGCTCGACGATCGCGGGCACGATGAACTCGCAGAGATGCGTGACGTCGACGACGTTGACCGGGATCCTGCGCCGGCGGCAATCGCGCGCGATCCGGCCGTTGACGCATAGATCGTCGGTCGAGGCGATGACGATCGAGGCCCCTTGGAGGTCGCCCTCGTCGTACTCCTTCCGCCTGATGTCGATGCGGCCATCCTTTGCCCAGGCCTCGATCTCCGGCGTGAACTCGGGAGAGACGACGGTGACGCTCGCGCCGTAGCGGAGCATGGTCTCCGCCTTGCGCGCACAGACATTTCCGCCGCCGATGATCACCACTTCGCGGTCTTCGACATCGATGAAGATCGGATAGTAGGGAAACTTTTTACGAGCCACGTTTCGGTTCGGCGGTCTTCTTGGCGGACTTCGCTGCGCGAATCGCCCGGAGCTTCGCCCGCATCACCCGCGTCTTCCGCTTCTGCAGCCCCGCACGCGCTTTGTCACCGGCTCTCATCGACATAGACAGACCTCAGTAAATCGTGAATTTGTCACACAAGTCTTTGACGTGTTTCTTCACTTCGGCGATCACGCCCGTGTCGCCGTTCGAATCGAGCACGCGCGCGATCAGCTGGGCGATCGTCTTCATCTCCGGCTCGCGAAGCCCGCGCGTGGTCACGGCGGGCGTTCCGATGCGCCGCCCCGAGGCGACCATCGGCTTCTGGGTGTCGAACGGGATCGTGTTCTTGTTCACGGTGATGTTTGCGGCCTCGAGCATGTTCTGCCCGTCCTTGCCGGTGATGCCTTTCGAGTAGACGTCGGTCATGAACAGGTGATTGTCCGTTCCGCCGGAGACGATGCGGAAGCCGCAGTCGGCGACGGCCTGCGCCAGCGCCTTCGCGTTGCGCACGATCTGCGTCTGGTACTCCTTGAATTCCGGCTGCATCGCCTCGTGAAACGAGACCGCCTTCGCCGCGACGATGTGCACGAGCGGCCCGCCCTGCACGCCGGGAAACACGGAGCGGTCGAGGTCTTTCGCGTACTGCTCCTTGCAGAGGATCAGGCCGGCGCGCGGCCCGCGCAGCGTCTTGTGCGTCGTGGTGGTGATGACCTGGGCGTGGCCGACGGGCGACGGGTGCGCCCCGCCGGCGATCAGGCCGGCGATGTGCGCGATGTCGGCGACGAGGATAGCGCCTGCCTCCGCCGCGATCGCGGCGAACGCCGGGAAGTCGATCGTGCGCGGGATGGCGGTGCCACCGCAGAAGATGATCTTCGGACGTTCTTTCAGCGCCAGGTCTCGCACCTCGTCGAAGTCGACCCGCCCGTTGTCCGCGCGGACGGCGTACTGGACCGGCCGGAACCACTTGCCGGTGACCGACACCGACCAGCCGTGCGTGAGGTGACCGCCCATCGGCAGCGCCATGCCCATCACGGTGTCGCCCGGCTGCGCGAACGCCAGGTAAACCGCCAGGTTGGCCGGGGATCCGGAATACGGCTGCACGTTCGCGTGGTCGACGCCGAACAGCGCCTTCGCCCGGTCCCTGGCGATCGTTTCGAGCGGATCGATGAGCTGCTGGCCCTCGTAGTAGCGGCGGCCGGGATAGCCCTCGGAGTACTTGTTCGTCAGCACGCTGCCGGATGCCTCGAGCACCGCCAGCGACACGTAATTCTCCGACGGGATCAGCCGGATCTTCTCGAACTGGCGCCGTGCCTCGTCGTGAATCAGCCCGGCGATCTCCGGGTCTTCGCTGTCGACGTGCGGGATCGGCGGCTGGTGCATGCGACCTCCTCGTACTCCTAGCTCGCTGCCAGGCTACAGGTCAGGCGGGGGTAACCGTTGGGTAGGGTAGTGGCGCCATGGCTGCCTCTATCATTCTTGACTGCGATCCCGGCATCGACGATGCGCTGGCGATCGCGTTCGCACACGGCCACCCCGGCATCGAACTGCTGGGCATCACCACCGTGGCCGGAAACGTGGGGCTGGCGAAGACGACGGAGAACGCGCTCGCCGTCTGCGAATTCATCGGCGCGGCGGTGCCGGTGACCGAGGGCTGCGCCACGCCGCTGGTGCGCCCTGCCCTGGACGCGGCCCACGTGCACGGGGAATCCGGGCTCGGCGGCGCGAAACTCCCCCGGCCCGCCGCGACGCCCGCGGGCGGGCACGCCATCGACTACATCATCGAGACGGTCCGCGAGGCGCCGGGCGAGATCACGCTCGTGGCGACCGGGCCGCTGACCAACATCGCGCTGGCGGTGCGCAAGGAACCGCGGCTCACTCAGTGGGTGCGCGATTTCGTGATCATGGGCGGATCGTCCGGGCGCGGGAACACGACCCCGGCCGCCGAATACAACATCTGGGCGGACCCGGAGGCCGCGGCCGCGGTCTTCGCGGCCGGCTGGACGGTCAACATGGTCGGCTTGGACGTGACGCAGCGCAGCGGGGCGAGCCAGGCGGTGCTGGACCGGATGGCCGCATTCGGACCGCTCGGCACCGAACTGCTGCGGCCGGCCCTGGAGCAGTACCGCGCGACCGCTGGCGAGGGCGGCCCGCCGGTACATGACGTGTGCGCGGTCGTGCACGTCGCCGAACCGGGTGTGTTCGGGTTCGTTCCCGCTCACGTGGCGGTGGAGACGGCCGGGCTGCTGACGTCGGGCATGACCGTCACGGACTTCGGCGACGATACGCCCAACACGCAGGTGGCCATGCTCATCGACGTCAGCAGGTTCTGGGAGCTGACGCTCGGGGCCTATGCCCGGCTTGCCGAGGCGATGGCGCCTAGGCGCTGATCAGGTCCGCCGCGCGCTCAGACGCGAGCACCTCGTACTGCCACACCGTCTGCTCCCCGACCTCCACCAGGTCGGCGTAACTCCACGTCTCGCGGTAGCCCGCGCTCCCGGTCAGCGACACATTGCCGGACCGGCACCACAACGTCAGCCCGCTGCACACGGACAGCACCGACATGTCGGAGGCCGGCTCGTCCGTGCGAACCAGTCCGCCGCCCTCGTTGCCGATCCCGCGCTCGGCGAGCATGTCCTCGAGTTCCCTGGCGGCCTGACGGGCGCTGATCCGCTCGTGCCGTCGCGCCGCGGTGACGTCCACTGACCGGGTGTACGCGCGCAGGCCGGTGACGTCCGCGAGCCTGGCATGCGCGAACGGCGCCGGGACCGCGAACCAGACCGCCTTGCCGCGGACCTCCCAGCCGCCGAGCCTGGCCCGGGTCGGGTGATGACCCCAGCGGCCGCCGGACAGCTCCTGCACGATCTGGAGGCCGCGGCCGCTCGATTCCTGAATCGCGAAATCGTCCTCCGCCACCGGGCTGGCCGGCTGAGCCGGAACCACCGGCTGAGCCGGAACCAGCGCGGCGGGCGCGGCACCGTGCAGCCAGCCGCGGTAGCCGTCGAATACCTTGCACACCAGTTCCCGGCCGAGCCCCAGCCCGCGCAGGTAGAGCCATAGCTCGGGGCAGCCAGGTACGCGTGTGCGGGCTCCGTCGGCGGTGCGGACCGCCGCGCACGCGTGCAGCGTGTTGGCGGCGAGTTCACTGGCCATCAGTACCGCGTCGTCGAGAACACCGGGTTCGAGACCGATCTCAGTGACCGCGTCCTTGAACAGCCGTCGCGCGATTCCCGCGCACGTCTCGTCCGCTGGCAATGGCCACACGGCACACGTTCCCGCGCGCACACCACGGCGTCTGATATTCCCCTGCTGCCTCATTGCTGGCGCCTCCGGCAGATGTCCTGACATCGGGCCGCCGGCAGGAGGGGCGCCGTCGGCTATGCAATCCCTGGGAAGAAGAGTACCCGGCTTTTGAGTTCAAATCTGTGAAACACAGGTTACGACTCGTGTGGGCCGTTTCGCAATATCAATCTAAGGTTGTTAAGTAATCAACGTCCTATGTTGGACTATTCGGATATTCCAAGCATTGTGCAACACATGTTGCATCAGCCCCTGATAAGGCGTTTGACCGCTAGCCAGCAGGTGGACCGCGGTGTACAGTCGCGAATGGTTGCGGCCGGACCGGACGCGGCCGGGCCTCGAGACAGGCTCACATAGCAGCGGGCCCCTCGGAGGCTGCATCCTCCGAGGGGCCCGCTGTTGCCGTTACGACTCCTTACCGCAAGTCGTAACGCCCCCCCTTCACGTCGGCCAGGAACCGCGCGAAGTCATCCCTCCCGACAACATGCGCGCCGCCCTCTGGCCTCTTGCTGTCCCTGACAGCCGTCACTTCGCGAAGGTTGGCCGCGATCTCCACGCAGCCTCCGTTGTGCGCACTGCGGCGGGCCTTCCGCCAGATTGCTCGAGACAGGTCGGTCATCTGATTCACTCCATCCGTTTGGCAAGACGTTCGAGGTAGCCGGTGGTGTCGATCGGTTCAAGCGCGGCATCACTGGCTCGCTCGAAGGATTCGATGTACCCCTTCACTGACTCCGGCTTGCTCACCTCCTCGATGCTGTAGTCCGTTTCGAGGAAAACGAGGCTTGGCTCGTCGTCGCGGTAGCCGAAAATGTTCACCATCGACACCACTCCCGTCGGCGGGCCATCCTCGAACCGCTGGATGCGGAGGTCGATGTTCCTGCGGGTACTCAGATCAGCCAGGTGCGCGATCTGTTCCCTGCGGTCTTCGCGGGCGCCCCACCGGTAGGACAGCGACGCCTCGGTGATCACGGCGCTGAACGTGGGCGCGCTGCCGTCAGTGCGGTCGAGGATCTCCTGGCGCCGCCGCCTGGCCTCGAGCGCTTTGCGGCGCCAGGCGGGCGGCCGCGGGCCGGAGCGCAGCAGGGCCTCGGCATAGGCCGGCACCTGGAGCAGGCCTGGCAGGACCAGCGGCATGAATACCCGGATCGTGGTGGCGTCGTTCTCGTAGCCGGGAAACTCGCCGTCGAAAACCTCCGGAACTTCCCGCCACCAAGCTCTGGCGCGGGCCTTTATGGCCAGCTCCTCGATCTCCTCAGCGCGTTCGCTGTCGATCTCGTAGATGCGGACCAGGTCCCTGACGTCGCTCATCTCGGGACGCTTCCACTGATTTGCCTCGAACCGGCCGACCTTGCCACGGCCCCAGTTCAGGATGTCGCACACGTTGTTGGCGGTATAACCAGTGCTTTCGCGTGCCTCACTGAGCAGCCGGGCAAGCCGGCGTTTGGCGATGGTCGCCCCATAGGCGTCATCGGCCATGCGGCTCTCCGTTCTCATGCGCGATCCTTGATGTAAACGTACCCATGTTGCGATTCGCAAATCAAGGGGCTGGATTCAGCGAGCTCGCAGATTGGTCCGCTCATTACGCGCCGACCGCAGACATGATTCGCGGACGGTAGTTAATGTCGGTAAATACCGCATACCAGACATTTACCTATCCATGATCACGAGCCGGCTGGAGCCGCAATTGGCGCAGCCGACTCATGATCATGAGCTGGGTGCGAGGTCAGAGCTGTGCCGCGTCGTCGAACTCGCCGTTTCGCGCACCGTCAAGGAAGCACTCCCACTCGTGACGGTCGAACACGAGCACCCGTTCCGCGGGGTCGCCCGCGACGCGCATCAGGATCCAGTCCTCGTCGTTCGCGCGGGTGAACGCGACCTCGATCGATCCGTCGCCCTCGCCAGAGCGCTGCCAGGCCTGGCTGGACAGGTCGATGCGGAGTGCCTCAACCGTGGGTTTGGCCGTCATGGCTTCTTCGCCACCCCGCAGTACAGCCACCGGGATCCCTCACTGTCGGCCAGCTCGACGTCCTCGCAGCCCCAGTACCCGGCGAACGTGACGCCCGGCTCGGCTCCCTCGTAGGGCGAGACCAGCTCAAGCCCGTTGAAGAAGCGCTCGACCTTCGCCAGGGAACGGTAGTACAGATGATCGGTCGCCGAGTCGAACACGGCCCGAAAGTCCTCGGCCGCGACCGGCGGCTTGTAATCGTCGGTGAAGTGGGACAGCGACAGGTAGCTGCCCGGCGCCAGCAGATCCACATACCGCGACAGCAGCGTCCACGGATCGGAAGGGTCCGAGACAAAGTGAAACACCGCCGTGGTCAGCAGACCTACCGGCTGGCCGAAGTCGATCATCTTGCGCAGGTCGGGATGGTCGATGATGCTGTCCGGCTCGCGCAAATCGGCGCAGATCACACTCACCGAATCGTTTCCGGCGATGATCGCGCGGCTGTGCAGCGCGACCATCGGGTCGCGATCGACATACACCACATGGGCGCCGGGCGCGATCGGTTCAATGACCTCGTGAGTGTTCCCCACCGTCGGCAGCCCTGAGCCGATGTCGATGAACTGGCGGACGCCCTGCTCGGCGATCCATTTCGCCGCGCGCTGATGAAAGCCGCGGTTGGCCGCCGCGATGTCCCTAGCGTAGGGCACCGCGGTGAGCAGCCGTCCGCAGGCGCGCTCGTCCGCCTCGAAATAATTGTGACCACGGAGCATATAGTCATAAATCCGTGCGGCTGTCGGCACGCTGGTATCCACACCAGCGGGAACCTCCGGAGCCTGATGCATTGTGCCGCCTCCCTGGAAACAGTCAGTCCTCAGTCTTACACAGGACGTGCGAATCACGAACGACGGCTCGGCATCTTAGCGGTCACGATACTGCTCATCGCAACTATCGTGCGATCTATGCGCTGCTAGCGGCAATCGGACATGACAATCGAGTGGATGTTACCAGAGTTGCGTAAGCACTTGCCGGGACGCTAGAACGTTGCTCTTGCCGTGTTAGACCGCGCCATTCCAGGACGGCGTGCCGAGGCGCACGGCCAACAAGGGTTCGGGCAGTCAAACGGCCGCCCAGCGAACCGGGACATTTCGCTCATTGCGGTCGCGGCTATGGCGGCGCCGGAATATTGCGGACACTTACCTGCCCAATCCGGGGGGGTAAGTGTCCGCAATCATTTCCGGACCGCGTCGGCTTTCCGCACCTGGTAAGGGGCCCTCTAGGTCACCCTCCATGTCCAGGTATACCTGACGCAGCCGGTCGAGGGTCTTGGCGTCCGGGGATTCCCACAGCCCGCGGGACGCGGCTTCGAGCAGGCGTTCGGTGATGCCGCGCAAAGCCCACGGGTTGGACTGGCGCATGAACGCCGCGGTCTCCTCGTCGAACACGTACGACGCGGAGAGCTGCTCGTACATCCAGTCCGCGACCACGCCGGCCGTGGCGTCGTAGCCGAACAGGTAGTCCACGGTCGCGGCCAGCTCGAACGCGCCCTTGTACCCGTGCCTGCGCATCGCCGCGATCCACCGCGGGTTCACCACCCGGGACCGGAACACCCGCCGGGTCTCCTCCGCCAGCGTCCGCGTCTTCACCGCGTCCGGCACGGCGGAGTCGCCGATGTACGCGGCGGGATTGCGGCCGGTCAGCGTCCTGACCATGGCGATCATCCCGCCGTGGTACTGGAAGTAGTCGTCGGAGTCGGCGATGTCGTGCTCGCGCGTGTCGGTGTTCTTCGCGGCGACGGCGATCCGCCGGAACGCTTGCTCCATATCCGCCCGTGCCGCGACGCCGGAGAGGTCCCGGCCGTAGGCGTAGCCGCCCCACACCGCGTACACCTCGGCGAGGTCGGCGTCGTCGCGCCAGTTCCGCGCGTCGATCAGGGGCAGCAGCCCGGCGCCGTACGCACCCGGCTTGGACCCGAAGATCCGGGTGGTCGCGCGCCGCCAGTCACCGTGTTCCGCGCTGTCCGCAAGCGCGTGCGCGCGCAGGAAGTTCACGTCGGCCGGCTCTTCCAGCTCGGCCACTGTGCAGATGGCGTCGTCAAGGAGCGCGACCACGTGCGGGAAAGCATCCCGAAAAAATCCGGATATGCGCACGGTCACGTCGATCCGCGGGCGGCCAAGCTCGCCAGCCGGCACGACGGAGAACCCGGTGACCCGCCGGGAGGCGTCGTCCCACTCCGGACGGCAGCCGATCAGCGCGAGGATCTCCGCGATGTCGTCGCCCTGGGTCCGCATCGCCGACGTGCCCCAGACCGTCAGCCCGACGCACCGCGGATACGAACCCTCGTCGGCCAGGTGCCGCGCGAGCAGCGAGTCCGCGAGCGAACGGCCGGTGTCCCACGACGTGCGGGAGGGAATGGCCTTCGGGTCCACCGAGTAGAAGTTTCGTCCGGTGGGGAGCACGTTCACCAGGCCGCGGGTCGGCGACCCGGATGGCCCGGCCGGAATGTACCCTCCGTTCAGGGCGTGCAGCACCGCGTCGATCTCCCCGGTCGTCGCGCGCAGCCGCGGCACGACCTCCGCGCACGCGAACTCCAGCACCCGCGCCACCTCGTTGACACGGTCTAGTGGGCTCAACTGCGCAATTGACACGTTGGGGGGCAGCACCGGAGTTGCGGGCGGGGGGGACGCGAGGACAGTGGCGGTCACCTCGCGAGCCGACGCAGCGTCCCAGCCCGAATCAGCCATTGCCTCGACAAGAGCCCGCGACACCTGCTCATACCCATCCGTGGCACCACGCGAAGCGCCGTCCGTCAAACCCAGAGCATCTCGCAGACCCGGCAGCGAACCCCATCGCGCGCTCCACAGTTGCGGCGCACGCAGGATGACCAGCACGAGGTTGATCAGCGCCTCCCCCGAAGGCGCAAGACCGAGCACATGCAGCCCGTCGCGAATCGCGGCGTCCTTCACCTCGCAGAGGTACCCGTCGATGTGCAGCACGAAGTCGTCGAACTCGGCCGCGTCGGGCGCAGCGGAAACGCCCAGGTCCTGGTGCAGGTGCGCCGTCTCAAGCAGCGTCCAGATCTGCGCCCGCAACGTCGGCAGCTTCGACGGGTCGAGCGCCGCGACCGTGGCGTACTCGTCCAGCAACTGCTCCAGCCGCGCCAGGTCCCCGTACGTGTCCGCCCGCGCCATCGGCGGCACGAGGTGGTCCACGATGACCGCGTGCCCGCGCCGCTTGGCCTGCGTCCCCTCCCCCGGGTCGTTGACGATGAACGGGTACACCAACGGAACAGAGCCAAGCACCGCATCGGGAAAACACTCGGCGGACAGCCCGAGCCCCTTGCCCGGCAGCCACTCCAAGGTCCCGTGCTTGCCCAGGTGCACGATCGCGTCGACGCCGAACGTCTCGTCGAGCCACCGGTACGCGGCCAGGTAATGGTGCGACGGGGGCAGGTCCGGGTCGTGATAAATCGCGACCGGGTTCTCGCCGAACCCCCGTGGCGGCTGGATCATCAGCACCACGTTGCCGAACCGCAGCGCGGCGAGCACGATCTCCCCGGACTCCTCGTCCACGTACAGCGAGCCTGGCGGCGGGCCCCAGTGGGTAGCGATCGAAGCAGTAATGTCGTTCTGAACAAAAGGCACAGTACGGGCGAACGCGGCACGCATCTGCGCATCGGTCAGCCACTCGGTGTCGTGCCCGCCGGCCGCGATCAGCGCGTGGATCAGCTGGTCGCCGTCCTCAGGGAAGCCGTCGCCGAGCTCGTAGCCGGCCGCGCGCATCGCGCGCAGCAGCGCGACCGCGGAAGCCGGCGTGTCGAGGCCGACCGCGTTGCCGACGCGGGAGTGCTTGGTCGGGTACGAGGACAGCATGATCGCGACCCGCTTGTCGCCGTTCGGCACCGAGGCGAGCCGCGCGTGCCGCACCGAGAGCCCGGCCAGGCGGGCGGCGCGCTCCGGGTCGGCGACGTAGCGCGGGATGCCGTCCGGGCCCTCCTCCTTGAACGAGAACGGCACGGTGATCAGCCGCCCGTCGAACTCCGGGATCGCCACCTGCATCGCCGCGTCGATCGGCGCCAGCGCCGCGTTCGACGCCGCCCACTGCGCGCGCGAACTGGTCAGGCACAGGCCCTGCAGCAGGGGAACGTCGAGCTCCGCGAGCAGGCCGGCGTCCCAGTCACCGTCGCCCGCACCCCCTGCGGCAAGAACAGTGACCAGAACGACATCGGCTCGACCCAGCAGGTCACGCAGTTCGCAAGCATGGCCGGCGTCCCGCAGCGAGGCGCAGTACACCGGCAGCGGCACGCCGCCGGCCGCGACGATCGCGTCGCACAGCGTGTCGATGAACGCGGTGTTGCCGCTGACCTCGTGCGCGCGGTAGAAGACGACGGCGACGACCGGGCCATCGCCGGCGTACTCGGCGTGCACGCCGTACGACGGCAGCGCGCGGGGCGGGGCGAAGCCGTGCCCGGTCAGCAGCAGCGTGTCGGACAGGAAGTTTGCCAGCTCCCGCAGGTTCTCCGGTCCGCCCTCGCGCAGGTAGCCGAACGCGTCGGCGGCGACCCCGGCGGGCACCGTGGACAGGGCCATCAGGCCGGCGTCCGGCGTGGCCTCACCGCCGAGCACGACGGCGGGCCTGCCGGCCGCCAGCACCGCATCGACGCCGTCCGGCCAGGTGTCGCGGCCGCCGAGCAGGCGCAGCACGACGACGTCCGCGTCGCCGAGCAGGCCGGCCAGCGCGTCGAGCGTGAGCCGGGCGGGATTGGCGGTCACGAAGCCGGCGGTGCTGGATTGGCCTGGGCCTGCGGCCGCGGCGCTGGCGGCGAGCAGGTCGGTGTCGGCGGTCGACAGCAGCAGGATCACGGGCTAGAAGCTACCGCCCAGCGGGGACCAGCCGGTCCAGCCGGCCTGCTCATCGACGAGATGGTCCCAGGAGATCGCGCCGGACGGGGCCCTGGTGAACAGCTCGGACTCGGTGCCGACCCAGATCGGCACCGGCGCGCCGTCGGAGGTTCCGTTCAGCGACTGGGGGTGCGCCCAGCCGGTGCCGGCCACCGGCTGAAGCTGCCAGGAGTGCTCGACCGTGCCGTCCGGCGCCTGGGCGAACACCTCCATCCGGCCGCCCTTGGTGTTGAACACCTCCGGGTCGCTGGCCGCGCTTTGGAAAAGCGTCAGCGCCCCGCCCCAGCTGGTCTCGTCTCCCGGGTTCTGCCAGACGTGCTTGACCAGGCCCGACGTGGTGCGGGCGAACACCTCGAGCCGGCCGTCCGCGTTCATGCCGACGGCGGGCGTGCCGGTGTACGCGTGGCCGCCGGGCAGCGGGCGCCAGCCCTGCCACCGGCCGTTGGCGTAGGCGTCCACGCCGAGGCCGCCGTCCGGGCCGAGCGCGAAGACCTGCGGATGACCGGTGTCGTCCAAGGCCGCCCGCGGCGGGCTGGCCAGGTGCCCGCCCAGCGAGACCCAGCCGGACCAGCCGGTCTTGCTCGTGGCGCTGAGCTGCGAGGTCTGGCCGAGCGTGCCGTCGGGCAGCCGGGCGAACACCTCCAGGTGGCCGTCCGGCCAGCCGACAACGGCTGGGGCGCTGGTGACCTGGCGGGTGCCGAGGGGCAGCGGGCCGTGCCAGGAGCTGGAGTTCGGCGAGGCCTGGTAGAAGTAGCCGGTCTGGCCGTTGGTGGTGCGGGCGAAGACTATCAGCCGCCCGTCTTTGGCCAGGGCGGCGGCGGGCACGCCGGTGAATTCCGTTCCGCCGGGCAGTGGCTGCCAGCCGCGCCATGCCCCGTCGGCGAATCGATTCGCTTCCAGGTCACCGTTCTTTGCGACGGCGAACAGCTCCGTGGAGTTGTCCGCGTTCAGCGCGGTCGCGACCCGGAACTGCTCGCCGACCGCCGGGGGCGGATTAGTCGCGGTCGTCCCGAACGACGTGTTGCCGGCGCTGGCCGGCTTGCCGGTGTTGAGCGCCGCGACGACGACGATCGCCACCGCGGCCGCGCCGAGCGCGGCGAGCGCGCCGGTGAGGACGCCGCGGCTGGGCCGACGGCGACGCGGCCGCCGGCCGGGCGACGGCCTGTTGGGCGACGACCTGCTGGGCGACGACCTGCTGGGCGACGATGGCGGAAGGGGGTCGTCGCGCCAGGACGTGGCCGGGGCCAGGAGGACGGACTCCACGGTCGGCGTGGGTGTGGGACGTGTGTCGTGCGGGGCAGGTGTGACGGGAGGCGGGGCGGGCAGCACGGGTGCGGAGGGCGCGGGTGCGGGCGGCTCGGTAGCCGGTGCGGGCGGCGCGGTCGCCAGGGATTCGAGCTCGTCCGCCGCGGCGGCCAGGGCATGGGCGGTCTCATGGGGGGTGGGCCGCTGAGCCGGATCCCGGTTGAGCAGCTCGCGGATGAGCTCGCCGAGCCGGCCGCCGACCGCGGGGGCGGGCGGGTCCTCGGTGGCGATCGCGTACATCGTCGCCATGACCCCGTCGTAGCCGTCGTACGGGCCCTGCCCGCACGCGGCCGCGTAGAGCGTGGCGCCCAGCGACCATAGGTCGGCGGCTTGTGTGGCCGGCTCGCCGCGGACCCGCTCGGGCGCGGTGTACCCGGGGGTGCCGAGCACGACGCCGGTCCGGGTGATCGACGGGTCGCCGGCCATCGTGGCGATGCCGAAGTCGGTGAGCACAGCCCGGCCGGCGGACGTGATCAGCACGTTGGCCGGTTTCAGGTCCCGGTGCAGGACCCCGGCGGCGTGGCCGGCCATCAGCGCGTCGAGCACCTGGCGGCCCATGGCGGTGACCTCGGCCGGGGTGAGCGGGGCGTCGTCCTGGACAACCTGGGACAGCGGGCGGCCGTCGATCAGCTCCATGACGATGCACAGCCCGTCGTCCGGCGAGGCGACCACGTCGTAGACCGCGGCCACGCCGGGATGGCTGATCCTGGCCGCCGCGCGCGCCTCCCGCAGCGTGCGCTGATAGGACTCGGTCCAGTCGTCGCCGCCGGGTGATACGCCAAACAGCCGGGAGATCTCCTTGACCGCGACGTCGCGGTCAAGCAGTTCGTCCCGGGCACGCCAGACAACGCCCGCGCCGCCGCTGCCGACGGGCGTGAGCAGGCGATATCGCCCGGCGATGACCCGTCCTGGCTGGGTCACTGTCATTCGCAAGCCCCCCGGTGATAACTCTCCGGTTACTCACAGGAACGGCCCAGTGTTCCCCTGATACGAGCACAGGGCCCGAAGGCACTCTCGATCGTATGAAGAAGATGTATAGCACGCTAGCCGCGCAAAGCAGGATAATCCGCTGGGGCGCGGGCGTGACGGTCGCCGGCTTCGTCGCCGGGGGCGCGTTCGCCGCCGTCGCCGCGTCGAACGACGGCACGCCGGCGTCGGGCACCGCCGCTAGTGCGGCACCGGCGGCCGGCCAATCGAACCTGGCCAGCGCCAGTAGCGCGGAGCTCAGCACCTTGCTCAGCGCCGCGAACGCGACCACGAGGCCGCGCCGGGCCGCACTAGCCAGGCTGCGCGGGATCGGCGGGTATTACGGTTCCCTTACCGTCAAGACCAAGGCGGGCGTGCGGACCGTCGCCTTCGAACGCGGCACGATCGAGTCGGTGACGGGCAGTAACGTGGTGGTAAAGGCGCCGGACGGCGTCTTGATGACATGGCTGCTCGTCAGCGACACTGTGGTCCGCGACCACGGCAAGGCCAGCACGAAGTCGCTGTCCGACGGGCAGCGGGTCTTCGTCGGCGGACCGGTGGCCAGCGGGGCGAAGGACGCCCGGCTGATCGTCGTCCGGACGGGCGTGCCCGCGAACAAGCCCGCGTCGCCTAGCAGCGTCCCCCTGAGCTGAGGTACCTGCTGGCACGCCGGCGGGCCGCGGCGCGTTGGGTGGCTAGGTACCCGATAATGAAACGTGAGACGCAATGGCAGATGGTGACCGGATCCCCAAAGTGCTCGTCGTGGACGACGAGCCCAATATCCGTGAGCTCGTCGAGGTCGCACTGAAGTTCCACGGCTGCGCGGTTTCGGTGAGCGCCAGCGGCAAGGACGCCCTGCATCAGGCCGAGATGTACGAGCCGGACCTGATGATCCTCGACGTGATGCTGCCGGATATGGACGGATTCGAGGTCTGCCGGACGCTGCGCACCACGGGCAACGACGTCCCGGTGATCTTCCTGACCGCGCGGGACACCACCTCCGACACCATCCGCGGCCTCACGCTGGGCGGCGACGACTACGTGACCAAGCCGTTCTCCGTCGAGGCGCTGGTCGCCCGCGTCCGGGCGGTGCTCCGCCGGACCACCAGGTCCACGAGCCCGGACGGCACCACCGAGGACGCCCAGACGCTCCGGGTCGCCGACCTCGAGCTGGACGAGGAGCACTGGACGGTACAGCGGGCCGGCCAGCAGGTGGAGCTGTCCCCGACCGAGTTCCGGCTGCTTGCCTACCTGATGCGGAACCACGGCCGGATGCTCACCCGGCAGCAGCTCCTCGAGAACGTGTGGGGCTGGGAGTTCGCCGGCCAGTCCCAGGTCGTCGAGACGTACGTGAGCTACCTGCGCCGCAAGCTCGACCCGCTAGGCCCTCCGCTCATCCACACCCAGCGTGGCGTCGGCTACAGCCTGCGCCCGCCGCCCGAGGCTGAGCGCGCCGCCGGGAGATGAGCAGCCCGAGACGGTGGTCGCTGCGAGCCCGGCTGCTCGGCGGCCTGATCGCCGTCACCGCGATCTTCCTGGTCGTGATGGGCACGGTCACCACCGTGGTGCTGCAGAACCTGGAGGAGGACCAGTTCAGCACCGACCTGGCGCTCACCGCCAAGCAGAACCTCGACGACATCATCCGGGCCGGCCAGGGTTACGGCGCCGCGTATTACAACCGGAAGTCCGGCACCACCGGCGTGTTCGACCAGGAGCCCGTCTCGACCGCGTCCGGCGCGCTGAAAACGTGGCTGGACCGAGAACTCGCCAGCGGCGACTTGCTGTCGTTCTACCTGCAGAACAGGGACGGGGCGCAGTTCGCGGTCGAGGTGCCCGGCTACCCCGCGCTGACGGCCACATTCCACCAGGTCAGTGCCACCCAGACGCAGACGTTCAGCGTGGCGTTTCCCGGCGTCCTGCCGCTCGGCCCGAACCTGCTGCTGGTGGGCAGGCCGGACACCGCGGTCGGCAGCCAGGTCCGCGGCCTGGTCCTCGCCGAGCTGCTCACTGGCGCGGTCCTGCTCACGCTGCTCGCGGTCGGCGGCCGCTGGCTGATCGCGCGCGGCCTCGCGCCGCTGGACAAGATGGCCAGCACCGCCGACGTGATCACCAGCCAGGGCGACCTCACCGCCCGGATGCCCGACCCGGGTGACCACGCCGAGGCGGGCCGGCTGGCTGGCGCGATCAACACGATGCTGGACCGGATCCAGCAGGCGTTCGTCGCCCGGTTCCAGTCAGAACAGAAGGTGCGGCAGTTCGCCGCGGACGCCTCACACGAACTGCGCACCCCGCTGACCACGATCCGCGGCTACGCCGAGCTGTACCGCCAGGGCGCGCTCGGCGAGACCGAGCTGCCGAACGCCATGCGGCGCATCGAGCAGGAGGCCGACCGCATGTCCAGCCTGGTCGCCGAGCTGCTCGAGCTGGCCCGGCTGGACCGCATGTCGTCGCTCGACCTGACCGAGACCGACCTGTCGGAGCTGGTCAGGGACGCGGTCGCGGACGCCCGCGCGGTCGAGCCTCGCCGGCCGGTGTCGGCGCAGGCGCCGCCGGACTTCGTCATCGTGGCGGACGAGCCGCGGATCCGGCAGGTCCTCGCCAACCTGCTCGGCAACGTGCGGGAGCACACCACGCCGGAGACCGCGGTCACCGTGCGGCTGTCGCAGGCCGGCCACGGCGCCCTGATCGAGGTCGCCGACGCCGGCCCCGGCATGGACGAGGACGCCGCGGCGCGGGCCTTTGACCGTTTTTACCGAGGACGACGCCCTGATGGCGCTAACGGGGTGGTTGGCAGCGGGCTCGGCCTGGCGATCGTGCAGGCGATCGCGGCCGCCCATGGCGGCCACGCCATGCTCCGGTCGATGCTCGGCGTCGGCACCACGGTGCAGGTCTGGATCCCGTTCCGAACGACCTGAGTTTCACTACTCGGGATAATCCAGCTCTTTCTAATAACGAAGTGTCACAATACGCCTGACGGCGTCTACCGTGTTTGCATGGACGACCGCGAGGCTGTCGCCGCGATACTCGCGGATGACCCAGCTGGCCTCGTCGACGTCTACGACCGATACGCCACGTCTCTCTACGGCTACTGCCGGACACTGCTGCACGCACCCGCCGACGCCGCTGACGCGGTCCAGGAGACCTTTGTCATCGCGACCGCACGGCTCGGCGCGCTGCGCGACGCGCGCAAGCTGCGCCCCTGGCTGTACGCGGTGGCACGCAACGAGTCGCTGCGCAAGCTCCGGCCCCGCGAGGCTCCCGCGGCGATCTGGGAGTCCGAAGACCTGTCGGAAACCGCCGACCTCGGCCAGTCGGCGCAGCGCCACGAGCTGCGCGAGATGGTGCGGACGGCGATCTTGGGGCTGACCCCGGCGGACCGCGAGGTTATCGAGCTGAACCTTCGGCATGACCTGGACGGCGCCGAGCTCGGCGCGGTGCTCGGGATGTCCCGGTCGCAAGCGCAGGCGATGGCCTCGCGCGCGCGAGGTCAGCTGGAGCAGTCGCTCGGCGCGCTGCTCGTCGCCCGGTCCGGCCGCCGCGCCTGCCCCGTGCTCAACGAGTTGCTCGCGGACTGGGACGGGCGGCTGGCGACCCTGCTGGGCAAACGGGTCAGCCGGCACCTCGACGGGTGCGCGGAGTGCGGCGAGCGCAAGGGCCGCGCCCTGGGTTCTGCCATGGAGTTCGGCATCCCCGCGCTGCCGCTGCTCCCGCCCGTGCTGCGCAACCAGGTGCTACGGCTGTGCGCCGACGAGTCGCCCGACGCGGTCGACGTGCGGAAGGCGATCGTGCGGCACGCCGGCTCGTTCGGCCCGAACGGCTTCCCCCGCCCGCTGCGGCGGGACGGCCGGGGTAAGAATGACCCGGGCGCCGGCATCGTCGCCGCGGTGTCCGTCGCCGCCGCGGCCGCGGTGGTCATCGCGATGATCGCGCTGCGCGGCTCGACGCCGTCCACCCTCGATGCTCGCTCCGGGACCGGGGGCCCCAGCCCGGTGACGTCGTCGGCCCAGGCCCCGTCCCCGTCTTCCGCGCCCGTCGCGCCGACCCCGGAGCGGTCCAGATCCAAGGCGAAAAGCCACCCGTCCCGCACCGCGACGGTTCCGCCCGCCACCTTCTTCTCCACGCCGACGAAGTCGCCCAAGCCCAGGAAGTCCCCCAAGCCAACCCACTCTGCCTCGCCGACCCCGTCCCCATCCGCGACACCGTCGACGAGCCCGTCGCCCACGACGACGCCCAGCCCCACGTCCACGCCCACCCCAACCCACTCCCCCACCACCGGCACCACCTAAGCCCCACCGTCGGCGCCGCCCGCCGCCCGCCGTGCCTCCGCCCGCC
>DASRFJ010000113.1:0-32466 GCA_035651595.1 Streptosporangiaceae bacterium
GCAGCTCGACGTTGCCGCCGTGCGAGCGGAGGTAGGGCCGCACGCCGTCGAGGGCCTGGCGCACCCGCTCCTCGACGCCGAGCGGGTGCAGCCCGTGGAGCAGGAGCAGCCCGCCCACCACGTCGTCACGGGCGCAGGAGCCCATGATGCCGCGGCCGGCCTCCCCCGCCTCCGCCACGTGCTCCAGGAGCCGTCCCAGGCCGACCCCGTGCAGGTCCAGGATGGACTGCACGATCTCCCGGAGGCGACCCCGCGCGGCGGGGTCGGCGAGGTGCTCCGCCTCCCGGAGCAGGGCGTCCAGGTGCTGCAACCGGGCCTGGAGTTCCTTCGCGTCGAGCGTACTCGTCATCACAGTCCCCCGTGCTACGCCGCAAGCGGCTGTCACTGCACACCGAACATCGGGACGTGCCTCACGTCGAGGAGCTTGCCGTCGCCCAGGTACATGTGGACGCCGCACGGCAGGCACGGGTCGAAGCTGCGCACCGCGCGCATGATGTCGATGCCCTTGAACTGGTCCGGCGGGTTCTCCTCGAAGATCGGGGTGTTCTGCACCGCGTCTTCGTAGGGGCCCGGGGTGCCGTACGTGTCCCTTACTGAGCCGTTCCAGGGGGTCGGCGGGTACGGGTGGTAGTTGGCGATCTTGCCGTCCCTGATCACCATGTGATGCGACAGCACGCCGCGCACCGCCTCGGTGAAGCCGCAGCTGAAGGCCTCGTCCGGCACGTTGAACGACTCCCAGGTCTTGGTGTGCCCGGCGCGGATCTCGGCGAGCGCCTGCTCGGTGAAGTACAGCGCGCACGCCGCCGCGTACGCCTGGAAGTACGTGCGTGCTCGGTCCCGCTCGATCGCGTTGGACAGCGGCCTGCCTTGGGAGTCGGCTGGCGTCTTCCATTCGAAGGTGACTTCGGGCCGCGACACGGTCTTGGGAAGGTTGATGAGCACGCTATTGCCGGTCGACTTCACGTAGCCGAAATCGACCAGGCCCGCCTTCGCCGTGGCCCACAGCCGGGCGATCGGGCCGCCGCCGGTATCCAGCGGCAGGTAATCCTTGCCGTCGAACCACCGCGGCGACATCGTCCAGCTGTACTTGTCGTCGAAGTCGCGCTTGGCCGGACGCGGGATCGTGTGCTGGTTCCAGGGATGCCTTCGGTCCACGGGGTTGCCGAGCGGGTCGTGGGTGACGAACATCTCCTGGTCTTCCCAGTCCTCGTAGTACGAGTGGCCGAGCAGGATGCGGATGCCCAGGTTGATGTCGACCAGGCTGGTGGTGACCAGCTCGCCGTCGACCACGACGCCGGGCGTGACGAACATCTTGCGGCCCCAGTCCGCCATGTTGGCGTACGTGAAGTCGCAGTACTCGGGGTTGTTCAGGCTGCCCCAGCAGCCGAGGAGGACCCTGCGCCTGCCTACTTCTTCATAGCCAGGGAGGGCTTCGTAGAAGAAGTCGAACAGGTCGTCGTGCATCGGCACGACCCGCTTCATGAACTCCACGTAGCGCATGAGGCGGGTGAGGTAATCGGTGAACAGCTGGACCGTGGCCACCGTGCCCACCCCGCCCGGATACAGGGTCGAGGGGTGGACGTGACGACCCTCCATCAGGCAGAACATCTCCCGGGTGGACCTGCTGACCTGGAGCGCCTCGCGGTAGAACTCGCCCTCCAGCGGGTTCAGCGAGCGCATGATGTCGCCGATGGTCTTGTAGCCGTGGTCTTGGGCGTGCGGGGCTTCGGTCGCGTTGGCCCGCTCCAGGACCCCGGGGTTGGTCTCGGCTACCATCCGCTCGCAGAAGTCCACGCCGACCAGGTTCTCCTGGAATATGTTATGGTCGAACATGTATTCTGCGGCCTCACCGAGGTTGATGATCCACTCGCCGAGGTGCGGCGGGCGGACCCCGTAGGCCATGTTCTGGTTGTAGACCGAGCACGTCGCGTGGTTGTCACCGCAGATGCCGCAGATCCGGCTGGTAATAAAGTGCGCGTCGCGGGGGTCCTTGCCCTTCATGAAGATGCTGTAGCCGCGGAAGATCGAGCTGGTGCTGTGGCACTCGGCCACTGTCTTATTTGCGAAGTCGATCTTGGTGTAGATGCCGAGGCTGCCGACGATCCTGGTGATCGGATCCCAGGCCATCTCGGTGAGTTCTGGGTTTTCCTGCTGCTGAGTCATGGCTGATCACCACGTCTTTTCGTACCCGGTGCGAAGCTCGCTGCCCTTGACCCGCCACTTCGGCTCCTTGTCGGCGGTGCGGGCGGTGAAGCCGCGCAGGCTCCTGATCACCGTGCCGTACATGCCGCTGGCGGTGGTGGAAACCGTCGCGCCCGGCGGTTTGTCCATGAATGGCATAAATTTGTCGGGGAATCCCGGCATCGTGCACGCGATGCAGATGCCGCCCACGTTCGGGCAGCCGCCGACGCCGTTGATCCAGCCGCGCTTGGGCACATTGCACTTGACCACCGGCCCCCAGCAGCCGAGCTTGACCAGGCAACTCGGCTGGCCGTATTCCCCGGCGAACTGGCCCTGCTCGTAGTAGCCGGCCCGGTCGCAGCCCTCGTGCACCGTGGCCTCGAACAGCCAGCGCGGGCGCAGCGCCTCGTCCAGCGGGATCATCGGCGCCTGGCCCGCCACCTGGTACAGCAGGTAAAGGATCGTCTCGGACAGGTTGTCCGGGTGGATCGGGCAGCCGGGCACGCACACGATCGGCAGGCCGGCCTTGGACTTCCACTCCCAGCCCAGGTAGTCGGGCACGCCCATGGCGCCGGTCGGGTTGCCGGCCATCGCGTGGATGCCGCCGTACGTCGCGCAGGTGCCGACCGCCAGAATGGCCGTGGCCTTCGGCGCGAGGCGGTCGAGCCACTCGCTGGTCGTCATCGGCTGGCCCGTCGCCGGGTTGTTGCCGAAGCCGCACCAGTAGCCCTCTTCCTTGATCGCCTCATTCGGGATGGAGCCCTCGACGACGAGGACAAACGGCTCCAATTCACCGCGATCCGCCTTGTGCCACCATTCGATGAACGTGTCGGCGCCCTGCTCGGGGCCGCACTCAAAATCGATGAGTGGCCAGTGGACCTGGATTTTCGGCAGCCCGGGCAGGGCGCCAAGCGCGATTTCCTCGATGCTGGGCTGGGTGGCGGCGGTGAGCGCCACCGAGTCCCCGTCGCAGCCGAGGCCCCCGTTCATCCAGAGAATGTGTACGACCGGTTCCGCTGAGTTGTGAGCCTCGGCCATAGTGCGCCACCCTTCGGGGTCTGTTCACCACCCTACGCCTCCAAGCAGACAAAAGAGTCCCCTGGGTGGACACATATGTCTTTCCTTGGCCACTCGTTCGTTGCGCAGTCGCCACGTACCCTCTTGATTGTGGATTTTGCAGACGGCCCGATCGGCGACAACATCGAAGTCGTCCCGGTCGTGGTCGTCTCGCAGACGTTCCCGGCGCGGCCGTCCTCGATCCCGGACATCCGCGACTTCGTCCGCCGCTGCCTGGCGCAATCGCCGCTGTCCGAAGAGGACAACCGGTCCGTCGGGGAGACCGTGTCGCACGCGCTTTTGGAGGCCGCGGGGCCGACCGGGGCGATCAACGTGTCGTTCCGCATCTTCCCCGACCACGTCGAGGTCGACGTGCTGCGGTCCCAGCTCGGCACGCCGGCCGGGCTGAACGCGCTATCGTCCCTGCTGAAGGCCGACAATGGCGCCGCGGGTCCGGGGGCCCGGGTGAGCAGCCCGGGGCCGGGCGCCGGCGCGGCCTTTGTCGGGGCCGCGGAACCGGCCACCGCTTCCGCCGCTTCCGGCGCTTCCGCCGCGTCCGCCTCTTCCGCCGTGGGGGTCGACGATTCGGCGGCGTCGTTCGCGGACTGGATGGCCGGCGTGCTGCGCCGCGAAGGCCTGACGATGGAGGCGGCCGCCCGGCAGCTCGGAGTCTCGGTCAAGACGGTCAGCCGCTGGGTCGGCGGCGCCACCGAGCCGCGCCTGCGTGACCTGCGGCGGATCCGGGAGCTGTTCGGCGACCTCCCGTTCACGTAGCAGGCTCGGCCCGGGGTGTGGACAGTCCTGTCCGGCGCGCTTTACGTTGAAGCGCATGACCGTTGACGCGGGAACGTACCAGCTCGGGCCGGCGGCGGGCCGGGTCGCGATCAGGACCGGCCGGGCCGGCCTCGCCGCCCGAGCCGGGCACGACCTGCTGATCGAGGTCACCCGCTGGACGGCGTCGGTGACGGTGGGCGACGACCTGGCCTCGGCGTCGGTCACCGCCGAACTTGACCTCGGGTCGCTGGCGGTCCGGGAGGGCACCGGCGGCGCCAAGCCGCTGACCGCCAAGGACCGCGCCGACATCGAGAAGACCATGTCGAAGATCCTCGGTGCGGGATCCGCCACGTTCACCTCGACACGGGTAGCCGAAAGCGCGGTCGAGGGAAGCGTCACGTATCGCGGACGGACAATGCCGCTGCGGCTGGAGGTGACGGAAGCGAGCGCGGCGCGTTTCCGGGGTACCGCTTCGGTGGCACAAACCGCGTTCGGCATCACGCCGTACACCGGGTTCTTCGGGGCGCTCAAGCTGCGCGACGAGGTAACCGTGGAGTTCGACGTCGACCTCGGGCGCGCCACGCGGGGGTAGCCGACACGCGGGCGTGGGCGCGCGACCCGGCCGCGCCCTCCCGCAACCGGACATTTCGTGCGTTCCGGGCGCGCCGTCGGGCGCTCCAGATTATTGCGGACACTTACCCCCCCGATGTGGGGGGGTAAGTGTCCGCAATAATTTCGACCGCACGCGCATGTCCTGAAATATCCGGTATGTGTCGGCGAGGCGAGGCGAGGCGGGGCGGCGGCCGACGGCGGGCGGGTGGGGTTAGATCGCGCGCTCGCGGCCGGCCCAGTAGGGGTCACGGAGGCGGCGCTTGTACAGCTTGCCGTTGGGGTCACGGGGCAGCTCGGCGACGTAGTCGATCGTGCGCGGCAACTTGAACTTGGCGAGCCGGCCGGACAGGAAATCCAGCAGCGAAGCGGTCAGCTCCTCGCCCGGCGGGTACCCGGTGGCCGGCTCGACCACGGCCTTGATCTCCTCGCCCCAGTCTTCGTGCGGGATGCCGAACACCGCCACGTCGGCCACGGCGGGATGGCATGCGAGCTCCGACTCGATCTCGGCCGGGTAGATGTTCACGCCACCGGAAATGATCATGTCGCTGCCGCGGTCGCACAGGTAGAGGTAGCCGTCCTCGTCCAGGTAGCCGATGTCGCCGACGGTGAACATGCCGCGCGCCCGGGACGCGAGCGTCTTCGCCTCGTCCTTGTAGTAGTCGAACGTCGAGTTGCCCATCCGCATGTACACCAGGCCCGGCTCGCCGGGCGCCACGTCGTTGCCGTCGTCATCGAACACGCACACCTGCGAACCTGGCCAGGCCTTGCCGACGGACCCCGGCCGCTCCAGCCACTCGGTGGCCGTGATCGCCGTGCCGCCGCCCTCGCTGGCCGCGTAGTACTCGATCACGACCGGCCCCCACCAGTCCAGCATGCGCCGCTTGACCTCGTGCGGGCACGGCGCGGCGCTGTGGATGGCGGCACGCATCGAGGAGACGTCGTACCGCTCGCGAACCGCGGCGGGCAGCGCGAGCAGCCGGCGGAACTGGGTCGGCACCATGTGCGTGTGCGTGGCCCCGTGCTCGTCGATGAGCCGCAGTATCTCCTCCGGCTCGAACCGGTCCATCAGCACGACCGGATGGCCGAGCTGCAGCGATATCGTCGCGAAGTTCAGCACCGCGGTGTGGTACAGCGGTGAGCAGCACAGGTGCACGTTGCCGTCGAACGGCTTCAGCCCGAACAGCCCGAAGAACCATGGCGCCGCCATCGGCACGACGTCGGGATCCTCGCCGGTGAGGGCGCGCCGCACGCCCTTCGGCCGGCCGGATGTGCCAGAGGTGTAGACCATCAGCGCGCCCGCGGTCCTGGGTTCCGGGCGATCGGCCGTGCCGTCGGCGCCCAGCTCGGTGAGCGGCGCGAACCCGTCGATCTCGCCCACCGCGAACCGGGCCCCCGCCGCGATCCCCGCCTCGTCCGCCGCCGCGCGCGCGTTCCGCGCGAACCGCTCGTGCGCGACGAACGCCGTGGCGCCGCTGTCCGCGAGGATGTACGCCACCTCGGGCGCGGTGAGATGCCAGTTGACCGGCACCACGTAGAGTCCGGTCTCCAGCGCGGCGAACGTCAGCGCCAGCGCCTCGGTCGAGTTGGGCAGCAGGCCCGCCACGCAGTCCCCCGCCTTGAGGCCGAGCGCCCGAAGCCCCCGGCCGATGCGATCGGCGGCCGCGGCCAGCTCGCCGTAGCTCACCTTCCGCCCGTCCGGATCGACGACCGCCAGCTGATCCGGCGCGCTCGCCGCGATCGACCACAATCCCACGTCTGCCATCCGCCCAATCTAGAACACGTTCTAGTTCGCGGACAAGGGAGGCACGGGGTGCGCCGGGGGGCGGAAGGCCGCGAATGGATTCGTCACGACAAGCGAGCGCGAGACGAACTCGTACAGTGCCGCTGGCCGGCCGCCGACCGCGGTCGGGCGCGCGATGCCGGGCGTCGGGCGGATGACGCCGCGCCGGGTCAGGATCCGCTGCAGGTTCGTCGCGGACACCGGGTGGCCGAGCGAGGCGGCGTAGATGTCGCGCAGCTGCGCGATCGTGAACGAGGCCGGGGCCAGCGCGAAGCCGATGTTCGTGTACGAGAGCTTGGCGCGCAGCCGCTCGCGCGCCGACCCGACGATCGACCCGTGGTCGAACGCCGTATCCGGCAGGTCGTCCACCGGATGCCATGCCGTGTCCGATGGAACGTGTGGCGACGCGTCGGTCGCCACCAGCGCCAGGTAGGCGGTCGCGAGCACCCGCCCGCGCGGGTCCCGCTCCGGATCGCTGCGGGTCTCCAGCTGCTCCATGTGCGCGATCGACGTGATGTCGACCTTGATCGCCAGGTGCCGGCTCGCCGACGTACCCAGCCGCTCCCCCGCACCCAACGGCCCGCACGGCAGCGACCAGCAACCCTCGAACGGCTCCTCGCCGCGCCGCCACAGCAGGCACTCCAGCCGGTGGTCACGAACACGCAAAACCACCGCGAGTACCTCGTGAGCGAAAAGTTGCCCTGCCACGAATGCATGGTAACGTAGCCCTCAGGAGGTTTTCGACTATGAGTCTAAAACTAGGGTCAGAGACTACGTGGGCGGAGCAGGTACGTGAACTCGCGGCGGAGCGGGACGCGATCATCCTCGCGCACAACTACCAGCGCCCCGAGATCCAGGACGTGGCCGACCACGTCGGCGACTCCCTGGCACTGGCCCGGCTCGCCGCCGCCAGTAGCCACAGCACGATCGTGCTGGCTGGTGTCTACTTCATGGCGGAAACAGCGAAAATCCTTTCTCCCGAACGACGGGTGCTTATCCCGTCAGCGCAGGCCGGCTGTTCCCTTGCGGAATCGATTACGGCGGCGCAGCTTCGCGCGTGGAAGGCGGAACATCCCGGCGCGGTCGTCGTCGCCTACGTCAACACGAGCGCCGAGGTCAAGGCCGAATCCGACATGTGCTGCACGTCCGCGAACGCGGTGGACATCGTGAACTCGATCCCGGCCGATCGCGAGGTGCTGTTCCTGCCGGACCAGTTCCTCGGCGCCCACGTGCGGCGCGAGACGGGACGGGACAACGTGCACGTGTGGCTGGGTGAGTGCCACGTCCACGCCGGGATCAGTCCAGCGGATCTGCGGAGTAAAGCGAAGGACGTTCTGTTCATCCATCCCGAGTGCGGGTGCGCAACCCCAGCTTTGTGGCAGGCGGGAACCGGCGACCTGCCTAAGGCGCGGATCCTGTCGACCGGCGGGATGCTGACCGCGGCCAAGTCGCTGCGTGGCGGCTCGGTGCTGGTCGCGACCGAGACCGGGATGCTGCACCAGCTGCGGCGGGCGAACCCGGCGGTGCGCTGGGAGCCGGCGAATGAGCACGCGGTGTGCCGGTACATGAAGATGATTACCCCGGAGAACCTGCTGCGCTGCCTGCGCGACGGCGTGGACGAGGTGACCGTCGAGCCGCAGATCGCCGCGCGGGCGCGGCGCGCGGTCGAGGCGATGATCGCCCGATGATCAGAAGCCTTCCTAAGCCAGGGGGGTCCGGGGGGATGGCTTCCCCCCGTCAAAGCCAGCCCTGCTGGCTGCGCGACGCGGATGTGGTCGTGGTGGGGTCCGGAGCCGCCGGGTTGACCTCCGCGATGACCGCGGCGGCGCGCGGCCGGCGGGTGCTGCTCATCAGCAAGGACGAGCTTGGCGGCGGCTCCACGCCGTTCGCCCAGGGCGGCATGGCGGCGGCGCTCGATCCGGCCGACTCCCCCGCGCTGCACGCCGCCGATACCGAAGCGGCCGGGGCGGGGCTGTGCACGCCGTCGGCGGTGGCGGCGCTTGCTGCCGGGGCGCCGGAGGTCATCTCGTGGCTGTCGTCGCTGGGCGCGCGGTTCGGGCACGGGCATCTGGAGGGCGGGCACAGCCGGCCGCGGATCGTGCACGCCGGAGGCGACGCGATCGGCGCCGAAGTCCACCGGGTGCTCGCCGCGGCCCTGCTCGCGAGCCCGGTGGAGGTGCTGCCGCACGCGGTGGCGCTCGACCTTGCCGACGATGGCCTTGTCGTGGGGCTGCGGCGGCCTGGGACCGAGGACCTGGAGCCGGGTGTGGTGCGGGCGCGCGCGGTGGTGCTCGCCACGGGCGGGTTCGGCCAGGCGTTCGCGACCACGACCAACCCGGCCGGGGTGACCGGCGACGGGCTGGCGCTGGCCGCCCGGGCCGGGGCCGAACTACGGGACCTGGAGTTCGTCCAGTTCCACCCGACCGTGCTGTGGTCGGCGGCGGCGAGCGGGCAGCGCCCGCTGGTCACCGAGGCGCTGCGCGGCGCGGGCGCTGTGCTGGTGGACGCCGCTGGCCGGCCAGCGGTTCCGGACAGCCTCGCCCCGCGCGACGTGGTGACGGCAGCGATGCACGCCCGGATGGCGGAAACGGCCGCCGACCACCTGTGGCTGGACGCCACGGGTGTCGAGCGGATGGACGACCGGTTCCCGACCGTGGCCGCGGCCTGCCGCAAGCAGGGCGTGGACCCGGCGACCGATCCGATCCCGGTCGCGCCGGGCGCGCACTACGCGTGCGGCGGGGTGCGGGCGGACATGTCCGGGCGGACGTCGCTGCCCGGCGTGTTCGCGGTCGGCGAGGTCGCGTGCACCGGCGTGCACGGCGCGAACCGGCTCGCGTCCAACTCGCTCACCGAGGCGATGGTGATGGGACGGCGTCTCGGTGAGCTGCTGGGTTCGGCGCTGCCGGACGCTGTCGGGCCGGTCGCTGTCGGGCCGGCCTCGGTCGGGCCGGCCTCGGTCGGGCGGGTCTCGGTGCCGGATCGCGGCATGGTCGGCGCCGCGCCGGGCGCTCGACGACGGCTGGCCGTCGCGATGTCGCGGAACGTTGGCGTGCTGCGGTCACGGGCCGGGCTGACGGAGATGCTGCGGCTGCTCGAATCGATTCCGCAGGCCGCCGATCCGGGCCGACTGGACCTGGCCACGGTCGAGGCGACGAACCTGCACACGGTGTCCGCACTGGTCGCGACCGCCGCGTTGGCCCGGCGGGACAGCGTCGGGGCGCACCGCAGGGAGGCGGAATGAACGTGCTCTGCGACTTGGGACTGGACCTTGAGGAAACACGCCGGGTGGTACGCGCGGCGCTGGCCGAGGACCTGCGCTACGGACCCGACGTCACCACGGCATCGGTGATCGGTTCGGGCACGACGGCGACGGCCGAGGTGGTCGCCCGTCAGGCCGGGGTGCTGGCCGGTCTTCCCGTTGCGATTCTGGTGTTGGATAGTGTGGCTATCGAACTGCTGGCGGACGACGGTTCGCGGGTTGGCGCCGGGGACGTGGTGGCGCGGGTGTCCGGATCACTGGCGGAGATCCTGACCGCCGAGCGGACCATGCTGAACTTCCTCACGCACCTGTCCGGAATCGCGACCGCGACCCGGGCGTGGGTGGACGCGATCGACGGCACCGGGGCGTTCGTGCGGGACACCCGCAAGACAATCCCGGGCCTGCGCGCGCTGGAGAAGTACGCGGTCCGCTGCGGCGGCGGCGTGAATCACCGGATGGGCCTTGGCGACGCGGCGTTGATCAAGGACAACCACGTCGCCGCGGCCGGCGGGGTGGGGCCGGCGTTCGCGGCCGTGCGGGCGGCAGCACCGGATGTCGCCGTCGAGGTCGAATGCGACACGATCGGCCAGGTCAAGGAGGCGCTGGCGGCCGGTGCCACGCTTATCCTGCTGGACAACATGAGCGTGGACCAGCTGCGCGCCGCCGTCGACCTGGCCCGCGCCTACCCGGATGCGAAGCTGGAGGCCAGCGGCGGGCTGCGGCTGGCCAACGCCCGCGCGGTGGCCTCGACCGGCGTGCACTACCTGTCGGTCGGCGCGCTCACCCACTCCAGTCCCGCGCTGGACATCGCCCTCGACGTGGTGTCCAGCGTGTCTTGAAGGGAAGCAAGGCCCTGGTTCAGTAGGCTCGGTACCATGACCGAGGCCTTCGACTTGGCCGCGCTCAGGCAGCTGCCCTACCTGCCCGAGATTACGCTTGACGTCTATAAGGCGCTGCCCGAAGACATTTGCGTGAGAATTGAGGTCGTAGACGGCTGGATGGTCAGGTGCGAGTCCGCCGAGCCCAGCCATCAGGTAATCCAGCACAACTTTGTTACCGCCGTGCGGGAAGCGGTAAAGCGGATGGATACGAGCGAGCAGACCTGTCACCGCGTGAACCACGACCTGGAGGTGCTGATCGCCCAGGAACCGAAGTTCCACTTCCGGCGCCCGGATGTGGTGGTATACCGGTGCATCGACGAGGACCGAGGGAAGTGGAGCCGCAAACCTTACGACTCGGACTGCTTGCTCGTCCTCGAAATCGTCTCCGCCGATTCGGTCACCACGGACTTGCGGGACAAGCGTGCGGAGTATGCCGCCGCCGGCATTCCGCATTACTGGATCGTGCGCATGGCGGACAACGACGGCCCCGCGATTTCCATTGAGCGGCTCCTGCTTACCTACAACGGCGACTACATCAGGGAGGAACTCGCCGTCCGCCGGCTGGACTTCCACGCCGTCAAGGTCAGCCAGCCGTTCGCGATGAAGATCACCTGGGAGCAGCTCGATGACGGGCTCTGACGCGTGACGATTGGTAGCTGTTCATTGACGCTCCCGAAGGGTACGGCGATTTGCCTATTGCCGTACTTTGTTCGCCCGCTGCGGCCACCTTTGGTGTTAGAAAAGTGCTTTGCGGCAGAAAAGGGTGCAGATGTGGCGCCTTTTCTACCATGAAGCCGTTTATTATCAGGGGAGTCGCTGCGCCTCGGACAAACCGGTTCCGGTGGCGATAATCTACGCGGGTGGCAGGGGACAGTGACGGCTTTGGCCGGCTGATGGCGGCGGTGACGGCTCCGATGGGTGAGCAGGCCTGGCTCAGCTGAGCCGGATCTTGCCGCCACCCGGGCTCGCGCGGCCGATCACGGCGGCGTCGTGGCCGGATTCCCGCAGTCGGCTGACCACGTCCGGTGCCTGGCCCGGATCTACGCCGAAGACCAGTCCGCCAGAGGTCTGGGCGTCGGCGAGCAGCAGCGTCGCCGTCTGGCCGGCCGCGCCCGCGTCGAGGCGGTCCCGGATCCAGTCGAGGTTGCGGCGGGTGCCACCCGGCACGTACCCGCCGTCCGCCAGCTCGCGGGCGCCGGGCAGCAGCGGGACGGCGGCCACGTCCAGCTCGACGTCGGCACCGGAGGCCAGTGCCATCTGGCCCAGGTGCCCGAGCAGTCCGAACCCGGTTACGTCGGTGGCCCCGGTGGCGCCCGCCGCCAGCGCGACCGCGGCCGCAGCGGCGTTCGTGCGGCACATCGAGGCGACCATGCCGGCGACCGCGGCACCGTCGGCCGCTTCGGCCTTGGCGGCGGTGGAGATGACGCCGGTGCCCAGCGGCTTGGTCAGCACGAGCATGTCGCCGGGCCGGAGCCGGTCGTTGCGGAGCAGCCGGTCCGGGTGCGCCTCGCCGGTCACCGCGAGCCCGAACTTCGGTTCTGGGTCGTCAACCGTGTGCCCGCCGACCACCGCGTAACCGCACTCGGCCGCCACTTCGGCCGCGCCCGCCAGCACCTCGTCAAGCAGCTCGGCGGGAAGCTCCGCCGAGTTCCAGCAGACGAGGTTGAGGGCGAACAGCGGGCGTCCGCCCATCGCGTACACGTCGGATACCGCGTTGACCGCCGCCACCTTGCCCCAGGTGCGCGCGTCATCCACGATCGGCGTGATGAAGTCGGCGGTCGCCACCAGGGCGCGATCGCCGTCCAGCCGCCACACCGCCGCGTCGTCGGACGTCTGCGTGCCGACGATCAGGCTGGGGTGACTACCGGTGACATGGCGCAGGACCTGCGCCAGCTCGCCAGGGGCGAGCTTGCCCGCTCAACCGGCGCAGTGGCTGAACGAGGTGAGGCGCCGCGGAATTTCAGTCATGGTTCATAGTAGGGCTCAGACGCGGACGTACCGGCGGAGGGTGATGAACGAGGTGCTGGCGCAGATGACGAGGCCGGCCAGCAGCGCGAGGCCGAGCACCTCGAGCAGGTCGCCGGCGCCCATGCCCGCGTTGAACGAGACGTACTGGGTCAAGGTGGTGAGCAGCACCGACTTCGCCCCGACGATCAGGACGGCCGCGATCGCCCAGCCGACCAGTCCCGCGATCGTGCCCTCGAGCAGGAACGGCAGCTGGATGTAGAAGTTCGACGCGCCGACCAGCCGCATGATCGCGGTCTCCCGCCGCCGGTTGAACGCGGACAGCCGGATCGTGTTGGCGACCAGCATGATCGCGGCCACCAGGGCGATCAGCGCCAAGATCGCGACCGCGTTGCGCGCGGCATCGAGCAGCCGGTAGAAGTTGCCGAGGACGACGGCCTCGTTCTGGACGGAGTCAACGCCCGGCGCACCGGACGCGGCGCTGGACACCACGCCGTAATCGGCCTGCGCATCGCGCAGCCTGACGCCGAGCGAGTCGGGAATGTCGCCTTCCTTCGTGAGGTGCACCAGCGAGGGCAGGTTCGAGTAATACGTGCGGAAGTCCTGGTACGCCTGCGCCTGCGAGATGTACTGGACGGATACCACCTGCGGCATCGACTTCAGCCGCTGCTCCAGCTGGGCCTTCTCGTCCGCCGTCGCGGCGCCGTCTTTCGCGCAGGTGGTGTTCGCGCTGGACGGCACGCAGAAGTACACGGCCATCTCCACCTGGGCCTGCCACACCGACCTGGTCTTGTCTACCTGCTTGACGAACAGCAGGCTCGTCCCCAGCAGGGACAGGCTGAGCGCGACGACGACGATGAGCGCCATCGTCATCGTCAGGTTGCGGCGCAGGCCGATCCAGATCTCGGAGAACACGAACTGTGACCGCATGCCGCCTGCCCCTCATTGATCGCCCCTGACGGCAAGCTAGCAGAACCGCATACGGCCCATGTGTCTTACACACATAGCCGCGAAACTAGAACACGTTCTACAATCGACGCGTGACTGGAGTTGCGCTGCGCGCGCCGCTGGAGATCGGATTCGACTACACCCGTTCGCTGGGGCCGGTGCTGAGCCGCTTCATGGCCGGTCTCGCGGACGGCCGCATCCTGGGTGCGCGGGCCGCGGACGGGACGGTCCACGCGCCGCCGTTCGAGTACGACCCGGTGACCTTCGAGCCCCCGGTCGACTTCGTAGCAGTCGGTCCCGAAGGCACGGTGCGCACCTGGTCCTGGCAACCAGAGCCGCTCGCCGGGCAACCGCTCGAGAAGCCCTTCGCCTGGGCGATGATCGCCCTCGACGGCGCGAGCACCACACTGCTGCACGCGGTCGACGCCGGCTCGCCGGGCGGCATGCGGACCGGCATGCGGGTCCGGCCCCGCTGGGCAGCCGCCCGCGGCCACGGCATCCGCGACATCGCGTGTTTCGTCCCCGCGAGCGAACCGGAGGGCGCGGTGTCGTCTGGACTGAGGAGCGATGAGCGAAGCGAGGGAGCGACGAGGGAAGACGACACCTCGCAGCGCCCTCCGGTGAGCGAGCTAATAAGCAGAGTCAGGCTGTTGTACGAGCACACGGCTTCACCTGGGGAAACCGTCTACCTGCGCGGGCTCGCCGAAGGCCGGCTCCTCGGCCAGCGCTGCCCCATCTGCGCCAAGGTGTACATCCCGACCCGCGGCACTTGCCCCACGGACGGCGTGCCGATGGAGGAGGTCGTCGAGCTGCCCGAGACCGGCACCGTGACCACTTTCTGCGTGGTGAACGTGCCGTATCCCGGCCAGCGCGTCACTCCCCCGTACGTCGCCGCGGCGGTCCTGCTGGACGGAGCGGACATCGCGTTCCAGCACCTGATCCTCGGCTGTGCCGCGAGTGAGGTGCACATGGGCATGCGGGTCCGCGCCGTGTGGAAACCCAGAGACCAGTGGACCACGCACGCCGAGAACATCGACCACTTCGCGCCGGCCGGGGAACCCGACGCGTCCTACGAAACGTACGCCGGCCACCTGTGACGGGAACGGAGCGATGAGAAGAGTAGCGGTTACCGGGTTCGCGGCGTCACCCTGCGTCTACCGCGGCGACGGCACGACCAGCGGGGTGGAGATGCTCGTGCCGATCTTCGCCGAGGTCTACCGGCAAACCGGCCTGGTCAAGGGCGACATCGGCTTCTGGTGCTCGGGATCCTCGGACTATCTCGCGGGGCGGGCGTTCTCGTTCGTGCAGGCAGTCGACGCGATCGGCGCCGTACCGCCGATCATGGAGTCGCATGTCGAGATGGACGGGGCCTGGGCGCTGTACGAAGCCTGGGTGAAGATCCAGACCGGCGAGGTGGACGTGGCGCTGGCCTACGGCTTCGGCAAGGCGTCGGCACCCGATGCGCTGCGGCGGGTGCTCGCGCTCCAGCTCGACCCGTACCTGGTCGCGCCCCTGTGGCCGGACGCGACCTCGCTCGCCGCGATGCAGGCGCGGGCCGGGATCGAAGCGGGTCTGTGGTCCGAGAAGGACATGGCCGCCGTGGCGTCCCGGTCGCGGGCAGCCGCCAGGAACAACCCGCGAGCGCAGGTGTCCGGCGAGGTGCCGCCGGAGGACTTGCTGGCGGAGCCGTACCTGGCCGACCCGCTACGGCAGCACGACGTGGCTCCGGTCGGCGACGGAGCGGCGGTGGTGATCCTCGCCGCCGAAGAGCGGGCACGTGACCTGTGCGCACGTCCGGCATGGATCACCGGCTTCGAGCACCGCATCGAGTCCGGCGCGCTCGGCGCGCGGGACCCGCTGAACCTGCCGTCGGTCGCCGTGGCCGCCCGCGCGGCGGGCGCCTTCGACATCGACGTCGCCGAACTGCACGCGCCGTTCACCCACCAGGAGATCCTGCTGCGGTCGGCGCTGGCGCTGCGGGACTCGGTGACCGTCAACCCGTCCGGCGGCGCGCTGTGCGCGAACCCGATGTTCGCGGCCGGCCTGGCGCGGATCGGATACGCGGCTTCGGCGGTGATGAACGGATTCGCGGACCGGGCGCTCGGCCACGCCACCAGCGGCCCCTGGCTCCAGCAAAACGTGATCTGCGTGATGGAGGCGTCCTCGTGAACAGAGCAGCGGTGCTCGGCGTCGGGCAGACGCGGCACCGGTCGAAGCGGGCGGACGTGTCGATCGCCGGGCTGTGTCGCGAGGCGGTGGACCGGGCGCTGGAAGACGCGGGCGTCGACGGACTCGGCGACATCGACGCGGTCGTGGTGGGCAAGGCGCCCGACCTGTTCGAGGGCGTGATGATGCCCGAGTTGTACCTGGCGGACGCGCTTGGCGCGGTCGGCAAGCCGCTGCTGCGCGTGCACACCGCGGGGTCGGTCGGCGGCGCCACCGGCAACGTGGCCGCATCGCTGGTCCAGGCCGGGATGCACGAACGCGTGCTGGCGGTCGCGTTCGAGAAACAATCGGAGTCGAACGCCATGTGGGCGCTGTCGATCGCGCCACCGTTTTCGATCCCGCTCGTGGCGGGGGCCGGCGGGTACTTCGCGCCGCATATCCGCGCATATATCCGGCGGTCGGGGGCGCCGTCGCACATCGGGGCCATGGTCGCGGTCAAGGACCGGCGGAACGGGTCGCTGAACCCGTACGCGCATCTCCAGCAGGCCGACATCACGCTGGATTCGGTGCAGGCCTCCCCCATGCTGTGGGATCCGGTCCGGTACGACGAGACGTGCCCATCGTCGGACGGCGCGTGCGCGGTGGTGATCGGCTCCGCGGACGTGGCCCGAGCCGCTGGCAGGCCGGTCGCGTGGATCCGGGCCACGGCGATGCGCACCGAGCCCACGATGTTCGCCGGCAAGGACCATGTGAACCCCAGGGCCGGTGCGGACTGCGCCGCGGCGCTGTGGCGCGCCGCCGGGATCACGTCGCCTCTTGACGAGGTGGATGTCGCGGAGATCTATGTGCCGTTCTCCTGGTACGAGCCGATGTGGCTGGAAAACCTCGGGTTTGCCCCGCCGGGCGACGGCTGGCGGCTCACCGAGGCGGGCGAAACGGCTCTCGGCGGGCGGCTGCCGGTGAATCCTTCGGGCGGCGTGCTGTCGTCGAACCCAATCGGCGCGTCCGGGCTGTTGCGGTTCGGCGAGGCGGCGCTCCAGGTGATGGGCCGGGCCGGCGCGCACCAGGTGGACGGCGCGCGGGTCGCGCTCGGCCACGCCTACGGCGGCGGCTCCCAGTACTTCCAGATGTGGGTCGTCGCCAGTTCTCCGGGATAAGGCCGACCACGATCCATCCGAAATGATTGCGGACACTTACCCCCCCGATCTGGGGGTAAGTGTCCGCAATAAGCTGGCGCGCCTGAGGGTGTGCCCGGAATGGGCGAAATGTCGGATACGGGACTTGGGCTGGCCTGTCGCAACGCCTCAAAGCCTCAGTGGTAGGCGACGGGGCAGCGCTTGATGCCGTTGATCCAGCCGGAGCGCAGGCGCTCGGGGGTTCCGGCGGCGCGGATGTCGGGCATCGCGTCGGCGATCGCGCTGAAGATCAGCTCGATCTCCAGCTTGGCCAGGCTCGCGCCGAGGCAGTAGTGCACGCCCATGCCGCCGAGGCCGAGCTGCGGGTTCGGCGACCGGGTGATGTCGAACTTCTCCGGGTGGTCGAAGACCTCCTCGTCGAAGTTCGCCGACCGGTAGAACAGCCCGAGCCGCTGGCCCTTCTTGATCTCGACCCCGCCGAGAGAGGTGTCCGCGGTCGCGGTGCGCTGGAACACGCTCACGGGCGTCGCCCACCGGATCACCTCGTCCGGCATGGTCTCGGGCCGGGTCGCCTTGAACAGCTCCCACTGGTCCGGATGCTCCATGAACGCGATCATTCCGTGGCTTATCGCGTTGCGCGTGGTCTCGTTGCCGGCCACGGCCAGCATGACCACGAAATAGCCGAACTCGTCGGAGTTGAGCGCCTCGCCCTCCTGCGCGTCCACCAGCTTGGTGATGATGTCGTCGCGCGGGCAGCTCTTGCGGTCCTCGGCCATCGTCATCGAGTAGCCGATCAGCTCCATCGCGGCCATCATGCCGGCTTCGGCGAACTCCGGGTCGTCATAGCCGATCATCTGGTTGGACCAGTGGAACAGCTTCTTCCTGTCCTCCTGCGGCACCCCGATCAGCTCCGCGATCGCTTGCAGCGGCAGCTCGCAGGCGACATCTGTCACGAAGTCGCCGGTTCCCTCGTCAAGTGCCGTCCGAACGATCGTGCGTGCTCGCTCGCTCAGTGCGTCCCGCAGGTTGCTGATGGCCCGCGGGGTGAATCCGCGCGACACGATCCGCCGCATGTCCGTGTGGTGCGGCGGGTCCGTGTTCAGCATGATGACCCGCTGCATGTCGATCGCATCGCGGTCGACGTTGTCCTCGAACCGGATCAGCGCGGTGTTCTCCCAGCTGGAGAACAGCTTGTCGTTCTTGGAGACCTCCATCACGTCGGCGTGCCTGGTCACCGCCCAGAAGCCGCCGTCGCCGAAGCCCTTGGCCCCCGTCCGCTGGGCGTTCCACCAGACCGGGGCCGAACGGCGCAGCTCGGCGAGCTCTTCGGTCGGTACCCGGTGGGCCCACAGCTCCGGATCGGTCAGGTCGATGTTCGGCAGCGACACGGTAGCCTCCCACAGTGCTGGCCTCAAAAATTGTAACGTGTTCTACTTATGTCTAGCATGGCAGAAGGGAGCCAGTCCATGGGTGTGCCGGTGATCGTCGATGCGGTCAGAACGCCGATCGGCAAGCGGGGCGGCTCGCTATCCGGGCTGCACGCGGCCGAAATCCTCGGCGCGGCGCTGACCGGGGTGGTCGAGCGGTCCGGCATCGGCCCGTCGGCCGTCGAGCAGATCGCGGGCGGCTGCGTGACCCAGGCCGGCGAGCAGTCGAACAACATCACCAGGACTGCCTGGCTGCACGCCGGGCTGCCGTACCAGACCGGCTGCCTGACGCTGGATGCCCAGTGCGGTTCGGCCCAGCAGGCCGCGCACCTGATCGCGGGGCTGATCGCGGCGGACGCCATCGACGTGGGCATCGCGTGCGGGGTGGAGGCCATGTCCCGGGTGCCGCTGGGCGCGAACCGGGGAGCGGACATCGGCTCGCCGCGGCCCGACTCGTGGACGATCGACATGCCGAACCAGTTCGTGGCCGCGGAGCGGATCGCCAACCGGCGCGGGCTGAGCCGTGCGGACGTGGACGCCTTCGGACTGCGGTCCCAGACGCTGGCCCAGGCCGCATGGGCGGAGGGCCGGTTCGACCGGGAGATCGTGCCGGTAACCCTGCCGGACGGCACGACCGTGTCCCGCGACGGCGGGCTGCGGGAGACCAGCCTGGCGGCCCTGGCCGGGCTCAAGCCCGTGATCGAGGGCGGCGTGCACACGGCCGGCACGTCCTCGCAGATCTCCGACGGGGCCGCGGCGCTGCTGCTGGTCAGCGAGGACCGGGCGGCCGCGCTCGGACTGCGGCCGCGCGCCCGGATCCTGGCCCAGGCGCTGATCGGCGACGAGCCGTACTACCACCTGGACGGGCCGATCGCGGCCACCGCCCGGGTGCTCGACCGGGCCGGCCTGGCGATGGCCGACATCGACGTGTTCGAGGTCAACGAGGCGTTCGCATCGGTGGTCCTGTCCTGGATGAGCGTGCACAAGCCGGACCCGGACCGGGTCAACGTGAACGGCGGCGCGATCGCGCTCGGCCACCCGGTGGGCAGCACCGGCGCCCGGCTGCTGACGACCGCGCTGCACGAACTGGAGCGGCGCGACGCGTCAACCGCGCTGGTCACCATGTGCGCGGGCGGCGCCATGTCCACCGCGACGATCATCGAGCGCGTCTAGCACCTTGCCGGAGATCACGGCCAGCTGGTCGATCTCTTCGGGTGTCAGCAGGTCGATGAAGTTCCTGCGAACCGATTCGACGTGCGGCGGCGCGGCGTCCTCGAGCACGGTCCGCCCCTTCGGGGTGAGGAACACCGTGGCGCCGCGCGCGTCCCCGGCCGCCGTGCCGCGGGCGACCAGGCCGCGCCGCTCCATCCGGCCGACGTGGTGCGCCAGCCTGCTGGTGGACCACAGCAGCCGCTCGGCGAGCGCGCTCGCCCGCCAGGCCGGCTCATCGCTCTCGGTCAGCGTGGACAGCACGTCGTAGTCCGACTCGGACAGTCCTGAGTCGCTGGCCAGGTCACGGGCGAGCTGAAGGTCGAGCAGCCCGCGCATCCGGCGGTATCCCCGCCAGGCGCGCTGCTCGCGGTCGGTGAGCCACCGTACGTCCGCCATGGCGACTATCGTATAGTTGCTGACATGTCAGCTAATCTTCTGCTCGGCGTGAACCTCGCCGCGAGCACCGACATCGACCCGGTCGCGCTGGCGCGGCTGGCCGAGTCGCTCGGGTATGACTTCGTCTCGACTGCCGACCACCCGTGCGGCACCAGCCCGGTCAACGAGACCTGGACGATGCTCACCTGGGTCGCGGCGCACACCAGCCGGATCCGGATCGGCACCCGCGTGCTCGGCGTGCCCTACCGGCCGCCGGCGATCGTGGCGAAGATGGCCGAGACCCTGGACCGGCTGTCCGGCGGACGGCTGATCCTCGGGCTCGGCGGCGGGTACTCCGACGAGGAGTTCCGCGCGTTCGGCCTCCGGGTGCCGACGCCGCGGGAGAAGGTGGACGGGCTGGACGAGGCGATCCAGATCATCCGCGGCCTGTGGCACGAACGTTCGTTTTCGTTTGACGGGCGGCTGTACCGGACCGAGCACGCCTCGGTGACGCCTCGCCCGGAGCACTACATCCCGATCTGGCTGGGGACGTTCGGCGACCGGGCGTTGCGGGTGACCGGGCGGCGAGCGGACGGCTGGATCCCGTCCACCGGCTACGTCCCGGACGAGGAACTGCTGGTCATGCACCGCAAGGTGCTCGCCGCCGCGGAATCGGCCGGGCGGGATCCGGGCGAGATCACCTGCGCGCTGAACACGAGCGTCGCGCCCCAGGAGACCGCGGATCAAGTGGCGGACCGGCTGGCTCCGTTCTTGTCGGCGGGTTTCACCGCCGTCAGCGTCAACCTCACTGGGCCGTCAATGCCTGAGCGGCTACACGACACGATCGCCGTTATGAGAAAAATGAGGTTACGGCCTTCTTGAAGACCTCCGGCTGCTCGGCGAAGCACAGGTGGCTGGCATTTTCGATGATGACCAGCCGCGAGCCGGGGATGCGGCGGTGCATCTCGGCGAGGTGGTCCGGACGGCATTCGTCGTAGCTGCCGCCGACGAGCAGCGTGGGGATCTCGATCTCGTGCAGCCGGTCCATGACGTCCCAGGTCTTGAGCGTGCCAGTGACGGTGAACTCGCTGGGGCCGTTCATCGTGTTGTACACGTCGTAGCCCGCCTCGGCGAACGAGCGTTCCAGGCCGGGCGGCCACGGGTCCAGGCGGCACACGTGCTCGCGGTAGAAGCCGAGGATCGCGGCCGCGTACTCCGGGCAGGCGGTGAAGCCGCTGTCCTCGTGCTCCTTGATCGCCGCGCGGACTTCGGCGGGCTGCTGGGCGAGTAGCTCCGCGCAGTCGGCGGCCCAGCGGGTCATGCTCGCCGGGCTGCCGCACAGGGTCAGGCTGCGCAGCTGCGGCTTGCGGTCCAGCACGTACTGCATGGCGAGCATGCCGCCCCACGAGCTGCCGAACAGGTGCAGGTCGTCCAGCTTCAGCGCGGCCCTGACCTGGGCCAGCTCCTCGACGAAGCGGTCCACGGTCCACAGGCTCAGGTCGCCCGGGCGGTCGGACTTGCCGCAGCCGAGCTGGTCGTAGAAGATGACCGGCCGCTGGTCGGCGAGTGTCTCAAGTGCCTCCAGGTAGTTGTGCGTGAAGCCCGGCCCGCCGTGCAGGCACAGCAGAGGCGTCGCGTCGTGCTCCTCGCCGAGCACCTTGTACCAGACCCGGCCGCCCGGGACGTCGACGTAGCCTTCGCTCACTTGTCCCTCTCCCGTGTGCTTGAATCCGAGTATGGGGCACGTAATCACTGTTTTGCCAGCATTCCTGCTGGCCTGCGCGGTTCTGGCGGCGCTGCCCGGCCCGGCCACCGCGCTGTTCCTGCACCGGACGATACGTGACGGGCGGCGCGCCGGACTGGCTGCGGTCGTGGGCAACGAGATCGGCATATTCGGCTGGGCGCTCGCGGCCGGGGCGGGGCTGACCGCGCTGCTGCGCGCCAACCAGGTGCTGTTCATCGGCATGCACGTGGTGGGCGCGGCGGTGCTGATCTACCTCGGCGTCGCGGCCTGGCGTTCCGCGCGGCGATCCGACGGCTCGGTGGGCTCGGCGGTTGCGGTGAAGGGCCTGCCGTCGGGCCGCACGCCATTCGCCGCGTTCCGTGCCTCGCTGGTGAGCATCGCCGCGAACCCGAAGGCCGCGGTCTTCGCGTTCTCGTTCTTCCCGCAGTTCCTGCCGAAGCACGGCCCGGTGTTCGGCACCGCCGTGCTGCTGGCGGGGATTCAGGTGGTCTTCGACGGCGCGTACTGCGCGATGATCGTGCTGCTTGCCGCCCGGGCACGGACCTGGCTGTCCCGCGCCACGATCCGCCGTCGGCTGGAGCGGGCACTGGGCGCGACGCTGATCGGCCTCGGCATCGACCTGGCCGCCGCGGCGCGCTGAGACTGACACAATCGGGTGCTATGAAGTTTCGCGCGACCCTTGAGCTGCACGGGAAGACGGCGACCGGGATCGAGGTGCCTTCTTCGGTGGTCGAGGAGCTCGGCGCCGGCCAGCGCCCGCCGGTGCTGGTGACGCTCGGCTCGTACACATACCGCACGACGGTGGCCCGGATGGGCGGCCGGTTCCTGGTCGGCGTCAACGCGTCGCACCGGGAGGCCGCGGGCGTGGCGGCGGGCGACGTACTGGACGTGGAGATCGTCAACGACACCGCGCCGCGCGAGGTCACCGTGCCGGACGACCTGGCCGGGGCGCTGGCCGCCGACGATGCGGCGAGCGCCACCTTTGGCTCGCTCTCGTACACGCACCGCAAGGAGTGGGTGCGCTGGGTCGAGGAAGCAAAGAAGCCCGAGACCCGCGCGACGCGCGTCACCAAGACCGTGGAGTCGCTCCGCGAAGGCAAGCGAACCCGTTAGCGTGGTGACCGCAATGGCCGCTTTTGTCCGGTACGTTCGCTGGCGGCCCCGGATCAGCAAGGTGGTCCGAAATTATTGCGGACACTTACCCTCCCAGATCGGGGGGGTAAGTGTCCGCAATAATTTGGCGCGCCTGTCGGCGCGCCCGGAATCGGCTGATATATCCGGAATCGGGGGGCGCGGGGCGTTACGCAGGGCCAGACGGGTGCGCGGACGCCAGCCTATCGAGGCCGTAGCCGCTTATCAGCAGGCGTTCCTTGGCGTTCGAGGTGAGCTTCGCGGTCCAGTCGGTGAAGCCGCCGTCGCCGATCTCGCCCGACTCGGTGTTGACCTTGAAGCACAGCTCGAGGTAATAGCCCCGGCCCGCCTGCCGCGCGTCGTCGGTGAGGATCTCTGCCCCGGTATCCCTCAGCCGTTCGGTAATCTCGGCGGCAATCCGGCGCCCGCCGTCAGATAGCGGGGTGAGCGCGACCTGCACCTGCCGGTCGCCTGCGGCCCGCACTCCGGCGATGGCGAACCGCAGGTGCTCGGTGAGCGCGGAGACCTCGAACCGCAGGCTGCCAGTGTCCCGGCCGGCGGTCACCAGCCCGAGCAGGCAGAAGTGCGGGTAAAAGCCGGGAATGTTCGGTATTTGCGCCGCCCGCACCACCCGTTGCACCGCGGCGAGCCGGACCGGGCCGACGCCGGCACCGGTGCCGGCCCGTCGCGTGGCCGCCTCTAGCGCCAGCGCGTTGGTCGGGTCGGCCGCGACCTCGCAGGCGCGCATCGCGGTCAGCACCTTGTGCTGGCTCACCGTGCCGAGCGCGGAATGCGCGGCAAGCGGCACCACCGGAGCCAAGGTCAGCACATCGAAGCCGTCGTCGAGGCAGCCGAGCAGGGCATCCTCGGCCCGGCGCAGATCGCGCCACGGGATGTGGCTCGGCCGGGTGAACCTGTCCCGCTGGTACCGGCGCAGCACAGTGGCGGGCGTTTCTTTGACAGCCCGGCGGCGCGCGACTTCCAGCATCGCGGTGGTGAAGTCACTGCCGCTCAGCGCCACCAGCCGGTCAACGACGTCCGGCCCGCCAAGCTCCTCCTGCACTCGCTCCAGCCCTTCCATGGGCCAGATTGTGACAGAGGAGCCGGCGGGCCGGAACCTGTTATCTACGCGCCGCCGACCATCGGGCCATCCGCATCCAGCCGGATCCTGGGCAGCCGGGCAGCGAGAACCAGCGCCAGGGCGAAGACCCCGACCTGCCACCACAGCGCGGTCCGCATCGACCGGGTGAAGTCGTCCAGCTTGGCGGCCGGCACCGCGCGGTTCTCGATCGCCGCCGATACCGCGGCCTTGACCGGCGCGGGCGCCGGGCTGGCCTCGATCGACCGCATGGTCTGGGTGCAGATCGCCGGGGTGGCGGCCGGGTCCTTGGCGTGCAGGCGAGCCGAGAAGCAGGCCTGGAACTTGCCGGTGATGACCGGCTGCTGGCTGGCCGGCACGCCGGCCAGGGTCAGCTCGTGGCGCAGTTGCGGCAGCGCGCCGGCGGACGAGGTGTTCGCGTTGGCGCCCAGCAGCCCGAAGAAGATCACGCCGACCACCGCGATGCCGAGCGCGGCGCCGACCTGCTGCGCGGTGGCCAGCGCGCCGGACGCGGAGCCCGCGTTGCGGGACGTGATGCCGGCCAGCACCACGTTGGTCACCGGGGCGATGAACAGCCCGCCGCCGAGCCCGGCGATGAACATCGGGATCAGCAGCTGCCAGCCGCGCAGCCCGGTGCCCACCCAGACCATCACGCCCATGACGGCGAGCTGGCCGAGGACCATCAGCGCGCACCCCGCCACCAGCACCCGGGTGCCCAGCTTCTTGGTCGCGGCGGCCGAACGAGCGGAGCCGATGGCCAGCGCCGCGGCGAAGCCGAGGGTCACCGCGCCGGCCTTGACCGGGCTGTAGCCCAGGCCCTCCTGGAGGGTGAGCAGCAAGATCATGAAGAACGACGGGATGCCGGTGAAGAACACCAGGCAGGCGACCAGGCCGAGGGTGAACGGCCGCTGCCGGAACAGCGTGGTGTCGATCAGCGGGGTGCGGTCCCTGCGGGTGCGGTTCCGCTCGTAGGCGGAGAACGCGGCGAGCACGAACGGGCTGACCGCGATGCACGCGAACGACCAGGCGGGCCAGTCCTCGTCGCGGCCGATGACCAGCGGCAGCACGAGCAGGAACAGTCCGGCGCCGAGCAGCAGCGCGCCTGGCAGGTCGAGCCGGCTGGTGGCTGAGGGGGGTCCGGGAGGAACCGTCCCCCCGGTGAAGACAGCCCGCGACTCGGGGATCATCATGGCGCCGAGCGCCAGCGCGGCGACGCCGATCGGCACGTTGACGAAGAAGATCGAGCGCCAGCCCCAGCCGGCGATGTTCAGGTCGATCAGGCCGCCGCCGGTGACCGGGCCGAGGATCGTGGCGAGCCCGATCGTGGCTCCGTAGAACCCGATCGCCTTGGTCCGCTGGTCCTTGCGGAACACGACCTGGATGATGCCGAGCACCTGCGGGAACATCAGCCCGGAGGCCATGCCCTGGACGACCCGGGAAACGATCAGCGTCAGCGCGTCCGGCGCCGCGCCGCACACCGCGGACGCGACGGTGAACCCGGCCATACCCCACCAGAACATGCGCTTGCGGCCGAAGGTGTCACCAAGCCGCCCGCCAAGCACCAGGACGCAGGCGAAGGCCAGCATGTAGCCGGCTACTACCAGCTGGATTTCCCCGAACGAGCTGTGCAATGAGTTCTGGATCGACGGGACGCCCACCATGGTGATCGTTGTGTCCAGCAACTGCATGAACACCGCGGTCAGGATGATCGCGAGAACGCCCCAGGGGTTCACTCCCCCGGCTGTGCCCGCCTTCGCGGCGTTCCTGAGTGTCTGCGTCTGGGCCATGATGCCCTCCTTGCCGTCTCGCTTTATCGTGCTAGGAATAAAATAAGCGATCGTTCGATTATTTTCAAGTATGTAGATCGGAAGTTTTCCGCGAGGAGCGAGCCATGGCTAGGCATGCGGGACCGGGATCGGGACCGGGACCGGGACCGGGATCGGGCAGGCGGCGCGGGCGGCCGCCCAAGGGGACGACGGGGGATACCAAGGCGGCGCTGCTCGAGGCCGCGCTGACCTTGTTCGCGGCCCGGGGGTACGAAGGCACGTCGGTGCGGGCCATCGCGCGCGCGGCGGGGCTGAGCGAGAGCGGGCTGTACGCGCACTTCGCCAGCAAGCGGGCGCTGTTCGAGGCGGCGCTGGCGCGGCTCGGCCCGATCGGCGCGGTCGCGGTGATCGACGCGGCCGACCCGGCGCTGGACCCGGCCGCCTTCGTGCGCGCGCTGGTCGGCAGGCTCGTCGATGACTGGTCGGCGCCGCCGTCGCGACAGCTGGTCAGCCTCGTCGCGCGGGACGGACTGATCCACGACCCGGCGCTCACCGCCGGGCTCCAGCTCGCGGTTCGGGCGCTGGCCAGGCAGTTCCGCCAGTGGATCGAGGCCGGGCAGGTCAGGGACGGCATCGGCTCACCCGAGGACCTGGCGTACGCGCTGCTGGGGCCGATGGCGCTGACACGCGTGCTGTGGCTCCACGACGGCGCCGAGCGCCCGCAAATCGACGGCGCCAGGGAGCGGGTCATGCGGCATGCCGAGTTTTTCGTGCAGGCGGTGTTCGGCTGAGCTGGTCACCAGGTGCGAGCGCAGCCCGTCCAGGACGCCCATCATCTGATAGGTGAGCATCACTTCCAGGGCTTCGGCCGGCAGCGGGACGCCGTCGACGGCGACCTGGTAGTCCACCAGGCAGCAGCCCGCGACCGGACCGGGACTCAGCAGGAACGTCTCCCGAAGCGAGGGGCGGGTCCCCGTGACCGTTCCTAGCGTCAGCAGACGATCCTGCTCGTATCCCTCCACCGTGCGGAGCAAGCAGGTGCGGCGGCCGAGCGACCGGCGCACCTGCGTGATCTCGGCACCCGATCGCAGCGGCCCGCCGCCGCGCACCGCGGCCGCGGCGACGTCGCTCTGCCAGTGCGGGTAGCGCGGCACGTCGGCCACCGCATCGAACACCGCGCGGGGCGGATAGGCCAGCCCGGCGCGGTACTGAAGCTCGATCATGGCTACGACGGTAGGTAGCGGAGCCCCGGCCGCGAATCTGTCGTTGTACTTGTCTGTGCGGCCGTCATACCTGGTGCAGACGGGGGACGCGACTTAGTTCGGCCGGTCCGTGCGTGCCGACCACGACCGTTCCGCCCAGGCGCGCCTGGCGGCGGCCGAACGCGCAGTTGGGTTCGAGCGAGAACGTCATCCCGGGTTCGAGCCGCAGGTCGTGGCCGGTGGTGGCCACGTCGGCGACCAGGCCGTACGCGGCCGTCTCGGGCAGGGCGCGCAGCCCCGAGCCGAACGCGCTGACCGCGCCGTACGGGTTCATGCCGTGGATCAGCGGGTGCACGATCCACCCGCCTGCCGCCTCGACCGGCTCCCGCATCGCGGCGCAGACCTCGGCGAACGTCCGCCCCGGCCGCAGCACGGCGAGGCCCGCCTGGTAGCTGGCGTGCGCCACGGAGGCGGCGCGCTCGACGTCGGGATGCACGTCACCGACCGCGATGGCGACCTGGACCTGGGCCTCGCGCATCCCGTGCGAGCACGAGATCTCCGCGAGCACGAGGTCACCGTCCGCGAGGGTGCGCGGCGGCTGCGGGCGGTAGGCCCACGCGGGCGGCCCCCACGCGACGAACTCCTGACCGGAGGCCAGCAGGATGTTCGGCACCGCGATCCCCCGCCGGTGACCGGCCGCCATCGCCGCGGCGTACAGCTCTGTTTCTGTGGCGCCGGGACCGGCCGCGGCCACCATGGCCGCGGCCATCGCCTGGCCGGCGGCCGCGGCGTATTCGATGACCGCGACCTCTTCGGGGGACTGCGCCAGCGTGCGCAGCAGGAAGTTCACCCAGACCGGCTTGAACGTGGCGTGCGGCAGCTGGCGCAGCACCGATTCCCACAGCTCGTGGGGCATGATCGGGTTAAAGTGGAACGGCGGGTAGGGCTCGAGCCCGATGACGCCGAGCGCCGACCGGCTCAGGCCGCGTTCGCGCAGCAGGTCGGCGAGGCCGCGGGCGTGCTTGGCGACCCGCATGTGCTCCGGCCGGATCCAGGTGGCGTCGCCACGCCGCGTGGCCTCGATGTGATCGAGCACGTGGCCGGGGCCCCAGACCAGCGAGAACGGTTCCTCCTCGCGCGTCACCAGCACGATCGTGCCCGGCCGGTCGTTGGTGAACCAGGCGTCGGGAGCGAACGGCATCGGGCCGGCCAGCTCATGCTCGCCGTACACGATCAGCGCGTCGACGTCCGCGTCGTCCATGACCGCCCGGCCGATCGCCCAGCGGCGGTCCCGTTCGGCCAGCGAGTAGGCAGGCACGCAATCCACCGGGCCGACGATAGCGCGCGCGGTCCGCGGGCGAATCTGTCAGTTGACTGGGGGCAGGACGATCCGGGCCAGCTGAGCGCGCGCCGTGACGTTCAGCTTGGGATACGCCTTGTACAGGTGGTAGCCGACGGTGCGCGGGGACAGGAACAGCAGCGCGGCGATCTCGCGGTTCGACAGGCCGGCGGCGGCGTGCCGCACCACCTGAAGTTCCTGCGGGGTCAGCCTGCTCGCCAGATCGCCCGCGGGCCGATCGCCAGCGGACGTTGCCGGCACCGCGACACCGGCCGCGCGCAGTTCGGCGCGGGCCCGTTCCGCCCACGGCGCCGCGTTCAGCCTGGTGAACCTCACGAGGGCGGATTCGAGCAGGTCACGGGCGTCCGCTCGGCGCCTTTCCCGGCGCAGCCAGGCACCGTACCGCAACTCGGTCCTGGCTCGCTCGAACGGCCGCCCGGCGTGCAGCCTGACCGCCCGGTCGAAGTTGCCGGCCGGGTCATCGCCGAGCAGCGCGCGGCAGCGCAGCGCGACGGCGGCCGCCCACGGTTGTGCGGCGCCTTCCGCGTACGCCTCGAACCTGGCCAGCGCCGGTGCACCGAGTTCGGGCCGGCCCGCGTCGGCCGCGGCCTCGACCAGGTCCGGCAGGCCGAAGATCGCGATCAGCGTATGGCGCACCGGCCCGGTGACCAGACCGGCCAGCTGGGCGAGCGCGGCCTCCGCCCGGCCGAGGCCAAGGTCGAGCAGGCCGCGCGCATCCCCGGCCGAGGCCACCGCCGGCGCGCTGTCCCAGGTGGCGGCCTGGCCGGACAACGTCAGGCAGGCCTGCTCGTCACCCTCGACCGCGGCCAGGCGGCCGAGCACCCCGCTGAGGTGGGCGACGCGATGATGCTGGGCGGTTTCCTGCGCGATGCGCAGGCCCTCCAGGCCGCTGGCCCGGGCGTCGGCGTGCCGCCCGGCGAACTGCTGCGCCGCGGCGAGCAACTGGAGGGCGTGCGGCAGCAGGCTGATCATCCCCTGCTCGCGGCAGGTGGCCGCGAGCGTGGCAGCGTGCTCGTGCGCGGCCTGGTCGTCACCGGCGGTCAGCGCGCAGACCCCGGCCAGGCGGCGCAGCGCGGCCGGCAGCGGATCTGGCTGGCCCGCAGTGGGCCGCGTGGCGGGCCGGTACGCGTCGACGGCGCGCAGCGTCTCGCGGATCGCGCGGACGCCGGTGGTCAGCTCGTCCGCCATGATCAGCGCGAGCCCGGTCACCGCCGGGACGAAGGCGGCGTACGGGGCGGGCGGATCGAGCTTGGCCAGCTCTTCGGCCGCGCGCCTGGCGACGTCGGCCGAGCTGCTGTACATCGCCTGGTGCGCCGCCTCGGTCAGCATCCGCGCGGCCTGCTCTCGCGCCTGCGCCTGGCTGGGCGCCTGGCCGGGCGGGGCGGGCGCCTGGCCGGCGAGGCCGGCGAGGCCGGGCGCCGGGCCGACCGGGCCGGGCGCCGGGCCGGCGAGGCCGGCGGCGCCGTCGAGCAGCAACCCGGCGCTGCGCGCGCTCGAGCCGGTCTCGAACTCGACGCCGGCGCGGGTCTGGGCCAGCCCGGCCCGGTTCACCGGATCGTGGACCAGCAGCGCGGCGCGTTCGGCCATCGCGCCGGCGTGCCGCAGATCGCCGGCCGCGGCGGTGGCGGCGGCCGCCAGCGCCAGCCGCTGTCCCCTGGCGGCACGCTCCTGGCTGAGCTGGGCGGCGCGCTCGTACGCGGCGGCTTCGGCCGCGTACCCGCCGCGGCGGCGCGCGTCCCTGGCGGCCCGTTCCAGCTCGGCCGCGATTTCGTCGTCGGGCCCGGCCGCGCCGGCCGCCAGGTGCCAGGCGCGCCGGTCCCGCTGGCCCGCCGTGGTCAGGCACTGTGCCAGCGCCCGGTGCACGGCCATCCGCTGCGCGGACGACGCGGACTGATAGGCGGCGGCGCGGATCAGCGGATGGCGGAAGCGCAGCCCGCCGTCGGCCAGCCGGATCAGCCGCGTCTCCTCGGCCGGCGCCAGGTCCGTCAGTGCCGCACCGAGCAGTTCGCCGGCCCGCAGCACCACGCTCAGATCTTCCGAGTCGTCCGCGGCCGCCACCAGCAGCAGGACCCGGGTAGGCTCCGGCAGCCCGGCGATCTGCGCGCCGAACGCGTCCTGAACCCGGCCCGATGCCGCCATCGTGCCCACGTGGAACGCTTGCGGGTGCAGTTGTCCGGCCCGCTGCTCCGGGGTCAGCGCGGCAGGCAGCTCGATCAGCGCCAGCGGATACCCCTCGCTCTGCTCGATGACGCGTTCGAGCACAGCGGGCGCCAGATCCGTAGCCTGATCGGCGAGCAGCCGGGCGGCCGACTCGCGGTCCAGCGGCGCGAGGCGCATGGCCGGCAGGCCGGAGGCGCCGCAGACTTGGCCGCCGCGGGAACCGAAGACCAGGGCGACGCCTTCGGCATCCAGCCTGCGGGCGGCGAACAGCATCGCCGTCGCCGACGCCTGGTCGAGCCAGTGCGCGTCGTCGACCACGCAGAGCGTCGGCTCGCCGTCGGCCAGCTCGGACAGCAGGGTCAGCGTGGCCAGCCCGGTCAGGAAGCGATCGATCGCGGGGGCATCGGGTGCTCCGGCGAGCCCGAAGGCACCCCGCAACGCCGCGGCCTGCGGCGCCGGCAGCGCGCCGAGCCGGGTGAGCGCCGGGCGCAGCAGCAGGTGCAGGCCGGCGAACGGCAGCTCCGCCTCGGATTCCACGCAGGTGACGCGCAGCAGCCGCATGCCGCCGGCCTTGTCCACGGCGTACTCGAGCAGCGCGGTCTTGCCCACGCCGGCGTCGCCGCACACCGACAGCGCGCCGCTGTGACCGGTACGGGCCTGGGCGAGAAGCTCGTCGATCCGGGCTACCTCGGCATCCCGCCCGTACAGCATGAGGGGAGTATAACGGTCGAAAAAATAAGCAATACAGTGGATTTTTCGCGTTAAATCATCATTTGTAGCAGCGGTCAGAGCTGGTCACCAGGCGCGCGACGACTAGATTCGCGCAGCGTACGACCCATCTTCTTGATCATGAAGGGGTTTTGCCCTCGTTTCGACCCTGGTGGCCTATTCGAACTAGCGATGAGGCGATCGGCGATGGCGGGCGGTACTCGCAGATGCCCGCTGACGGCGGATAGTCCCGGAACAACGTGGCGGATTGCCCCTTCGTGGGGGCCTGACCCTTGGTTACGAGGGTCAACTCACCACGATGGGATAATCCACCACATCGATGCAGGGGCAGCCAGTGGCGTCCGCGCATCGCCAGCCACATTATCCACGCTAGCCCCAGCCGCTATCAGGCAGGGTTCCGTAGACGACTGGGACGGGCGCATCCACAGTCCAGGACAATACGGCGAGTGTGGTGCGCTGGGCCGGGCCGTGGCGCGGCGCGGCGTGGCGTGGCGCGGCGTGGCGTGGCGCGGCGTGACGCGTCAGGCTCCGCGCCGGCGGGTAATCGGCCGTTCGATTATTTCCCTGTGCTAGCGTGGCCGCGATGACGAGCGAACAGGCGAGCGCTGGCGGGCCGGCGACCGGGCGGCGTCGGGGCCGGCCGCCGAAGGCGGTCGCGGCGGATACCAAAGCCGAATTGATGCGGGCCGCGCTGAACCTGTTCGCGGCACACGGCTACGAGGGAACCTCGGTCCGCGCGATCGCCCGGGCGGTCGGGCTGAGCGAGAGCGTGCTGTACGCCCATTTCGACAGCAAGCGCGCGATCTTCGAAGCGGTGCTGGCCCAACTCGGCCCGCTGAGCGCGGTCGGCCTGCTGGAGGGCGGCGACCCCAGCGATCCGCCGGCCTTCCTCAGATCGCTGATCGCGCGGGCCATGGAAGACTGGTCGTCGCCGCAGTCCCGGCAGCTCATCAGCCTGATGGCGCAGGACGATCTGATCCACGACCCCGCGCTGGTATCCAGCATCGGCACCGCGGTGGGCGCGCTCGCCGGGCTGTTCGAGCGCTGGATCGAAGCCGGGCAGGTCGCCGCCGACATAGGGTCCCCGTTCGAGCTGGCGTACGCGCTGATGAGCCCCGTCGCGCTGGCCCGGGTGCTCTGGTTGCACAACCGCGCGAAGCCCGGCGAGATAGCCGCCGCCCGCGACCGCGCGATCCGCCACACCGAGTTCTTCGTCCGCGCCGTCTTCCCCGACCGCTAGCCTGTCTGCGCCCAGTAAGGCAACACTTGTCTTGGTACCCGAACGGCGCCTCCGGCGCCCCATTATGTACCGATTTGTGGCCGACGTCCGGGTACCAAGACAGCTGTAGCGTTAAGGGTGATGCTACTGGTGCTAGTGGTACGAGGCTCGCGAGGTGCGCGGCGGCGCGGCGGCGGGCGTTATCCGGGTGCGGCGGGCGGTCCGATAGGGCTACTGGGCGACGGGCGTTTGTCCGGGGCGGCGGGCGTTATCCGGGCGTGCGA
>DASRFJ010000114.1:0-50680 GCA_035651595.1 Streptosporangiaceae bacterium
CCCCCCCAAACTGGGGGGGTAACTGTCCGCAATAATCTGGCGCCCGACGGTGCGCCCGGAATGTGCGCGGCGCGGACTCCGCCAGGCCGCTTCGATCTTTAACTTTGGACGTGTCGCGCGAGGAACCGACCACTACCGCCCGGTTTGTGACGTCAGCCCGCCTGCCTGCCGGGAGGGCCCTAAGCGTCGTACCGGAGCACGGTCCGGTACTGGACTAGCTCGCCGTAGGGGTCGGTGGTGCCGGCCGGGAGCGTGGCGAGCCAGGCGACGTCGACGGCCCCTTCGTCTGGGGACTTGGCGGACGACATGTCGTCGAACCACGGGCGGGACGCCTCGGTGTCGATCAGCCCGGGGCACGCGGCGTTGATCAGGATGCCTCGTTTGCGCTGATAGTCCCGCGCCATGATCCGGGCGGCAGCGACCTGGCCGATCTTGGACGTCACGTTGATCGAATCTGGCCAGCCGGCCTGCTTGTCCTGGCCGGCCTCGACCAGCGCGGTGTAGTCGTCGAGCACCTTCTCCAGGTCCTCGAGCGTCATGCTCGTCGTGTCGAAGGCGTGCCGCAGGTCGTCGCGCAGGTACCTGAGGCGGCCGAACGCGCTGGCCACCACGATGAACCGCGCGTTGTCGTTGAGGATCGGCCCGAACGCCCGGATCATCCGGTGCGCGCCCCGGTTGTTCGTGTCGACGAAGGCGCGGACCGTGTCCGCGTCGGACACCTCGCGGGTGCGGCGCAGGGCCGCGTTGGACAGCACGATGTCGACGCCGCCGTGCCGCTCGCGCAGCGAGTCCGCTGCCCTGCTGACCTGATCGGTGTCGCGGACGTCCAGCGGATAGAAGACCGGGTTGAGGCCCTCGTTCTTGAGCTGTGCGACGGCGTCCTCGCCCCGGCCGCGATCACGCGCCGCGAGGTAGACGACGCCGTCCTCGCCAAGCTGGCGGCACAGCGCGCGAACCAGGGACAGCCCCAGTCCCTGGTTCGCGCCGGTGACGAATGCGACTTGTGTGGTCATGCCCTCAATTCTGCCTGGCCTGGACCAGCCGACTGCGGTCGCGTAGGTAGGTGACGACCTCGTCGGGCGCCTTGGCCGGCGAGCCGGCATCGTACGGCGGCTGCGGGTCGTACTCGATGCCGAGCTGGATGGTCTGGGCTACCTGATCGCCGGCGATCCGGCCGGCCAGGGTCAGCGTCATGTCGATGCCCGCGGACACGCCGGCCGCGGTGACATATTTGCCGTCGAACACGACCCGGTCGCTGACCGGTTCGGCACCGAGGTCGCGCAACACGTCCATGGCCAGCCAGTGCGAGGTCGCGCGGCGGCCGGCGAGCAGCCCGGCGCCCGCCAGGATCAGCGAACCGGTGCACACCGAGGTCGTCCACTGGCTGGTGGCGTCGGCGGCGAGCAGCCAGTCACGCAGTTGCCCGGTGTCGCGGTGGTCCACCTCGCCCGGCCCGCCGGGCACGACGATGATGTCCGGCCGCGGCAGGTCGGCGAACGCCGCGTCCGCCGCCACCCGGTGTCCTCCCGAATAGTCGGCGACCGGGCCCGGCTGGTCCGCGACGAAGGTCACCTCGGCATCGGGCAGGCGGGAGAGTACCTCGTAGGGCCCGATCGCGTCGAGCATGGTGAACCGGTCAAAGAGCGCGATGGCGATCTGCATGAGGTTCCTCCGTTGGGTTTATGACTTGGCGAATCTACGGCGGTACTCCGCCGGGCTGGCGCCGAGCGCCTTGATGAATGCCCGGCGCATGGCCTCCGGGGTCCCGTATCCGCAGGCCCGGGCGGTCTCCTCGACGCCGTCGGCGGTGTCCTCCAGCCGGCGCCGGGCCGACTCGAGGCGGACGCGGTCGACGTACCGGCCCGGCGGCACGCCGACTTCGGCGGCGAACGCGCGGGCGAACTGGCGCGGTGACAGGCTGGCGCGGACGGCCAGCGTGTCGACCGACAGGTCGGCGGCCGGGTTGTCCGCGATCCACCGCTGCACGTCACGCAGCGGCTCACGACTGGCAACCTGCGCCGCGAGCTGCGCGCTGAACTGCGCCTGGTTACCCGGACGGCGCAGGAACACCACCAGTTCCCTGGCGATGCCCAGCGCCGCGTCGCGGCCCAGGTCGTCCTCGACCAGCGCGAGCGCCAGGTCGATGCCGGCGGTCACGCCGGCCGAGGTGACGATGTTCCCGTCCCTGACGAAGATCGGATCCGGGTCGATGTCGATGTCCGGGTACCGTTCGGCCAGCTGAGCGCAGTACGCCCAGTGTGTGGTGATCCGGCGCCCGGTCAGCAGCCCGGCCGCGGCCAGCAGGAACGCCCCCGTGCACACCGATGCCAGCTGCCGCGCCCGCGGGGCGTGCTCCCGCAGCCACGTTGTCAGCTCCGGATTGTCCCTGCGGGACCCCGCGCCGCCGGGCACCAGCAGCAGATCGTGTTCCCGCGTCTGGGCAAGGTCTTCGTCCGGCGTGATCCGCAGCCCGCTGCTGGTCCGCACCATGGCGCCGCCCAGGCTGGCGGTCGTGATCCGGTACCCGGCGTGCGCGAACACCTCCAGCGGCCCGGTGACGTCCAGGCACTGCACGTCGTCGAACAGGACGATCAGAACACTGCGCACGCAGCCATCCTGCCCCGGCAGGCTCATGACAGCAATGACGAATATCCCACCTTTTCCGCCACCCTCCCGGTCTCAAGCCTAGAGACCGGGCTGGGCGAAGGCCCAGTTGAGCATGCGGGTCGCGTCGTTGCCGTTGACGGTGGAGCCGCTGCCGGAGCTGTCCAGGTTGACGCCGATAAGCGTGATGTGGCCGAGGGTTACCTCGAACAGCAGGCAATGCCCGGAGAACGGGGTCCAGCCAGTCTTGATGCCGGTCGCGCCCGGATAGTGGCCCAGCAACGGGTCGGTGTTGTACCAGGTGTAGGACTTGTGCCAGCGATCGGCGGCCAGGTGGTAGCTGCGCTCGGCCACGACGGTGCGGAACGCGGACCAGCCCATGGCGGCGCGGCCAAGCTTGAGCAGATCCGCGGCAGTGGAGTAATCCGAGGTGTGATACGGGTACGGCAGCCCGTCGAAGTTGCTGAAGTTCGTGTGCCACATGCCGAGCGCCCGCGCGGTCGCGTTCATCTTCGCGACGAAGTTGCCGATGCCCGGTCCGTAGGCCCGGGCAAGCTCGTAGGCGGCGTCCGCTCCGGAGGGCAGCAGCATCGCGCTGAGCAGCTGGTCGACGGTGAGCCGGTCCCCCGGGCGCAGCCCGGCGCTGCTGGCGCCGTACGTCTCGACGTAGCTGACCACCGCCTTCGGCACGGTCAGGACCCGGTTCAGCCCGCCGGACCTGAGCACGACCAGCGCCGTCATGACCTTCGTGATGCTGGCGATCGGCCGCTCGGTGTTCAGCTCGCGGCTCCACAAGAGCGCGCCGGTGCGCACGTCGGCGATCGCCGCTTCCGGGGCGCTCACGCCGCTGGGTCCGACCCGCGGCCTGGCAGGCTGGGGCTGGCCAGCCAGCGCGGAGCTAGCCGGAATGAGCACGGTCATGGCCAGCGCCCCCGCTGTGACGAGGGCAGTGAGACGTCCCGTCATGGTGCAAGCCTGGCATTGCTCGCGGCCGAAGGCAAAGCGTAAGGTCTTCGGCCAGGCCAGAACCGGACCGCGAGCGTGCATGGTTACCTGGGAACTGACCGGGAGGCGGTGGCCGCCGATGACCCGGACCAGGATCGTCTGCTCGTCGTCGGCGCCGTCCGGCTGCACCCGGACGACCGCGTCGTGACCGTGGTAGCCGTAGGACACGATCGTGCCGCGCGGCCCGGTCCCGTCCGCACGGATCTCGATCTGCTCTGGACGCACCAGCACGACCGCGGGACCGGCTGGCGCCGCGTCGGCGGTCAGCCGCCCGAGCACGGTGTCCACCGCGCCGTCGGCCAGCATCCCGTCGAGCAGGTTCGCGTCGCCGATGAACGTGGCCAGGTCGGCGTCGACCGGACTGGTGTACAGCTCCTCGGGGGTCGCGCACTGGGCGATCACGCCGTCGCGGAGCACCGCCACCCGGTCGGCGACCGAGAGCGCCTCGTCCTGATCGTGCGTGACCAGTACCGCTGTGGTGCCGGACCGGCGGAAGATCTCCTGGACGTCGGCGCGGACGCTGGCGCGCAGATGTGCGTCGAGGGAGGCGAACGGCTCGTCCAGGAGCACGACGGCCGGCTCGATGGCCAGCGCCCTGGCCAGCGCGACCCGCTGCTGCTGGCCGCCGGACAGCTGGTGCGGGTACCGCGCGCCGAGGCCGGCCAGGCCGACGGTCTCGAGCAGCGCCTCCGGCTTGCCCGTTCGGCGCTCCCTGGCCGGCAGGCCGAAGCCGACGTTGGCGGCGACGGTCAGGTGCGGGAACAGGCTGCCTTCCTGCGGCACGTAACCGATGCGCCGCCGCTCCGGCGGAATGTAGGCCCCCTTGGCGTCGACGACGGTGGCGCCGATCGTGATCGTGCCCGCGTCGGCCCGCTCGAAGCCGGCCAGCAGCCGCAGCAGCGTCGTCTTCCCGCTGCCGGACGGACCCAGGATGGCGGTCAGCGAGCCTGCCGGGACGTCCAGGTCCACGCCGGTCAGCACCGGGTGCGAACCGAACGCCTTGTGCAGGCCGGCGATCGCCAGTTGCCTCATGCTCTCATCCTCGCGCATGTGCCGCGCGGTCGAAGACCCGCCCGAGCACGTAGCTGGGCAGCGCCGCGACCGCGATCATCACCAGGGCGAACGGCGCCGCCTGGCTGTAGGACAGGTTCTGCTCGTATTGCCAGAACTGGGTGGCGAGCGTCTGGGTGCCGGTCGGGATCAGCAGCAGGGTGGCGGTGAGCTCGGTGACGGCGGACAAAAACACCAGGCAGAACGACGCGGCCAGGCCCGGGCCCGTCAGTCGCAAGGTCACCCTGACGAGCACGGCCAGCCTGGGCTGGCCCAGTGACCTGGCGACCTCCTCCAGGCTGACCGGCGCGCGCGCCAGCGACGCCTTTACACCGACCAGCGCGAGCGGGAAGAACATGATCGCGTACGCGAGCACGAGCAGCGGCGCGGTCCCGTCCCCGAAACCGCCGGCGTACCGCTCGGTGAAGTAGTACAGCGCGAACGCGATGACCACGCCCGGCATGGCCAGCACCACATAGGTGCTCCGTTCGAGCATGCTCCGCATCCGCCCTGGATGGCGGACCGCGAGCAGCGCGACCGGGAAGGCCAGGATCGTCGCGACCGCCGCGGCGAAGCCACCGTACAGCGCGGTATGCCCGGCCGCGCTGAGCATCGAGACGTTGGTCCCGCCGGTCAGGCCCGTCTGGCTGGTGGTCATCCAGTACGCCGCCGACCCGACCGGCACGCCGAGCGCGGCAAGGCCCAGCGCCGCGAACCCGGCCAGCACCGGCCACCGTGCCCGGCCGAGCTTGCTCGGCGGTGCCGGGCGCTGAGTCATCGGCCCGGACCTGCTGATCCGGCCGTCGCCCGACCGCGCGGCGCCCTCACCGGTCAGCACCGCCAGGCTCAGCAGGACCAGGATCAGGGAGAGCGCACACGACGCGGCGAAGCTGTAGCTGTTGAACTCGGTGAAGATCTCGGTGGTGAACGTGCGGTAGCCGAGGATCTCGAAGGCTCCGTACTCCGCCAGCATGACCAGGGCGACGAGCGCACAGCCGCCCGCGATCGCCCCCTTGGCCTGGCCCAGGGTGATCCGGGCAAACGTCTTCAGCCGACCGGAGCCCAGGCTCCTGGCCACCTCTTCCTGGCCGGGGTCGGCGCCGCGCAGGCTGGCGGCGACCGGCAGGTAGACCAGGGGGTAGACGGCCAGCGTCATCACCAGGACCGCGCCGCGGAATCCCTGCACCCAGCTCCACAACGAGTTCCAGCCGAAGCTGACCACGAAGTCGGGGATGGCGAGCGGGACCACGACCAGCACCGCCCAGACCCGCCGTCCGGGCAGGTCGGTGCGCTCGACGAAGTACGCCGCCGCGGTGCCGATGACCGCGCACAGCGCGGTGACCACGAGGGTCAGCCGGATCGTGTTCCACAGCAGCTCACGGGTCAGCGGCCGGAAGATCAGGTGCTGAACGGTGCCCAGTCCGGCGCCGCGCGCCTCGATCAGCAAGAACACCAGCGGCAGCGCGAGCAGCGCCGCTACCAGGCTGCTGACCGTCGTCAACGCGGCCGGACGGCGGGTCACAGCAGGCCGGCTTGGCGGAGCAGCGAGATCGCGGTGGATCCGTCGCCGAGGTCGGCAATCGTGATCCGGTTGGGCTGGAGCTGCGCGAATGGCGTCTCCGGGGCCGAGGTGACCACGCCGGAGCCGAGCGGGTACTCGAAGCTCTGCTCGGCGTTGCTGCTATCGGCGAGGATATGCTCGCCCTGCTTGCTGACCAGGAAGGCCAGGAACTTCTGGGCCGCCGCCTGGTGCTTGCTCGACTTGAGCACCGCCGCACCGGACACGTTGATCACGTAACCCGGGTCCTGCGGGGCGAAGTACGCGAGCTGGGAGTGCATCGCGGACGCGCCGTTCTGGTACCTGAGCCGGTACCAGTAGTACTGGTTGATCACCCCGAACGCCACCGCGCCGCGGTTGACCTGGTTGACCACCGTCTCGTTGTCCGGGGCGATGTGACCGGACGCGTTCCGCTTGATCCCGTTAAGCCACTCGATGGTGCGTGCCTGGCCGTAGGTCTTCAGCACCGAGGTGACGATCGGCTGGAAGTCGGTCTCGCTGGGCGCGAACGCGAGCTTGCCCTGGTACTTCGGGTCGGCCAGCTGGAGGACGCTGGTCGGCAGCTGGCTCTTCGCGATCTGCGTCGGGTTGTAGACCAGCACGCTGACCCGGGCGGAGACGCCGACCCAGTCGCCCCGCGGCGAGTTGTACTGGCTCGGGGACAGCGCGAGCGTCGACGGGTCCGTCGCCGCGAGCAGCCCCTTGCCCTGCAGGAACTCGAGCGCCGGCGAGTTCTCGGTGTAGATGACATCCGCGGGAGAATGTCCCCCCTGAACCGCGATGAGGTTCGCGAGCGTGTCCTCATCGTCGTTCTGAATATGAACGGTAATCCCGGTCTGCTTCTCGAACGCGGACACCAGCCCGTTCGTGGTCTGCTCGTGCTGGCCGTTGTACAGGGTGATGGAGGGCCCGTCCGAGCCGCCGGAGGACCCGCAGCCAGCCAGGGCGTCAGTTCCGGCGAGGGCGGCGGCGGCGAGCAGCACGCCGACCACTATGGTGCGCCGCGGCTTGATTACGGTCAACCTGGACATTTATCCCGCTCTGTTAGCTTAGGCTTACCTAACAACCGACATAGCGTAGGCGACGCATTCCGCCCGCGCAAAGTCGGGGTCCTCCTTCCGGGACAGGCTGCCCGCCCGATGACGAGTATTACCAGGCCAGCCGCGGAGGTTCTTACGGGACGTGGCGGACCGTAGTTGAAAAGGCAAGCGTGGGGTAGCGTCGGGTGTGTGGCGGATGGCGGCAAGTTCGAACGGGATACGCGCTACATCAACGGGCGGATTACCGCGGACGGGCGGGATGGCTGGCCGGTCACGGCCGATCGCTACCGGCTTGTGGTGGCGCGCGGCTGCCCGTGGGCGAACCGGACGATGATCGTGCGACGGCTGCTCGGGCTGGAGTCCGCGCTGTCCATGGGGATCTGCGGCCCGGTGCACGACTCGCGCAGCTGGACGTTCGACCTGGACCCCGACGAACGCGATCCGGTGCTCGGCATCCACTGGCTGGGCGAGGCGTACGAGACCGCGGTGCCCGGCTACGACCGCGGCGTCACCGTGCCGGCCATCGTGGACATCCCCACCGGCGGCGTGGTGACCGCCGACTTCCGCCAGATCACGCTCGACCTCGAGGCCGAATGGGGCGCCTACCACCGGGACGGAGCACCGGACCTGTACCCGGACAAGCAGCGCGACGAGATCGAAGAGGTCGCCGCCCTCGTCTACGAGGACGTCAACGACGGCGTGTACCGGACCGGCTTCGCCCGCAACCAGCAGGCCTACGAGGAGGCCTACAGCCGGCTGTTCGCCCGGCTCGACTGGCTGTCCGAGCGGCTCGCCACCCGGCGCTATCTGGTCGGCGACACGATCACCGAGGCGGACATCAGGCTGTGGCCCACGCTCGCCCGGTTCGACGCGGTGTACCACGGGCACTTCAAGTGCAACCGGAACAAACTCACCGAGATGCCGGTGCTGTGGGCGTACGCGCGCGACCTGTTCCAGACGCCCGGGTTCGGCGACACGATCGACTTCGTGCAGACCAAGCAGCACTACTACGAAGTGCACGTCATGCTCAACCCGATGCGGATCGTGCCCGCCGGGCCCGACACTTCGGGCTGGCTGACGCCGCACGGCCGCGCGGAGATGGGCGGCCGCCCCTTCGGCGACGGCACCCCGCCAGGCCCGCCCCCGCCCGCCGAGCAAGTCCCCCCAGAACGCTCAGCCGCCGCCGCAGCCCGCTAAGCCCTCCCCGGCCCTCCCCCGCCCCGCTCCGCCCCGGCCCGCCCCGGGCCGTCCCGCCCCGCCTCGCCCCGCCTCGCGCCTACCGTGCCAAATGCGCAATTGAGCCCACTAGACCGTGCTTGAGCGCCGGGCGCCCGACGCCCAAGTGACCACCGCGCTCCCGGAGGCTGTGGCGAATAACGCGATCGGGTCCGCCTGGCGACACTGATGTTGCGGGAGTGATTGTTGGAGGCTGAGGGCGGCCACCGCGGCGGAAGTGGGGTTAGCGGTGGTGTCGCCGCCGCCGTTTGGCCGCTTTCGGGCTGTAAAGCGGCCAACTGGCGGCAAAGACAGCACCGCGACCCCGCATTGACACGCTCTAGTGGGCTCAACTGCGCAATTGACACGCTGAGGGCGGGCGCTGGGCGTGGGGCGCGCGGGCGTGGGGCGGGCGCTGGGCGTGGGGCGCGGGGCGGAGGCGGTGGTGCTGGCGCGGGCCATCGCCGGGCTGGACCGGCGACGCAGGGTAAGGCCCGCGCCAGCACCGTGTCAGGAACCTGTTGTGCCGGCTGCCCCGCACGCCGCGGGCGGGATTACCGCCGCTACGCCTACCTGCTGCGCGCGCTGGTCCTGGAAGGCGGTGTACGCGTGGCCCGCGACGAACGCCACGCTGCCGAAGTGCTCGGGCACGCCGCGGTCGGCGGGGATCGGGCTGCCGGCGAGGACCTTGCCGCTCGCGGGGTCCAGGCACTTGAGGGACTGGATGCCGCCGATCCAGACGACGCCGTTCACGTACGTCGGCGCCGAGTCCAGGCCGCCGTCCACACCGCTGGTCACCGACCGGACCTTCGTCAGGTCGCCGCCCGGCGCGAACCACACCCGCTGGGTCATCAGCGACCCGGTGGTCCCCCACACGCCGCCGTTGGTCGCGAGCAGATAGCCGCCGTTGCCGGTACCCGGCATGGTCGAGCCGCCAAGGCTCGCGCCGGTTGCCGCGTTGAACGCCTCAAGGCGGAAGCCGCCGCCGCCCGTCACCCCGGCGTACAGGGTGCGGCCGTCCGGGGTGATCGTCACCGAGTCGGCCTGGCCGCCGCTGACGCTGATGTGCCGGATCACCGAGTGGCTGCCGGGGTCGACCACCGCGACGTTACTGCCGGCCGCCACGTACAGGTCGCCGCCAGGGCCGAGGGCAAGCGCACCCTGCGGCTGGGCGAGGCTGCCCGGCACGGCCACCGTCCCGGCTGGGTTCAGCGTGGTCGCGTCGAAGGCGGACAGCGTCATTCCGCTGCCGCTGGGCGAAGCCACCCAGACCTGGTTGCCGTCCACCACCGGCCGGCCGGTGCCCGGCACGCTCGTCTGGCCGACGATCTGCCGCTTGGCCGGGTCGATGCGGATCAGGTTGCCGCCGCTGAGCGCGTACAGCGAGTCACCGCCGCTTGTCAGCGTGCCCGGATCCAGGCTCTGCTGCACGATCAGCTTCCCACCCCACAGGCTGCCGGCGATCGGGACCGCTTGCTGCGGGCGATGCGCGCCGCCCGTGCCGGACGGGGTCGTGTCGTCTGTGCCGGGAGTGCTGGCGAAGGTCGTGGCGTTCGCGGAGGTGTTCCCGCCGCCGCTCGCCGGGGCCTTCGCGGTGTGGTGGCTGGACGTCAGCGCGACGGCGATGCCGGTGCTGGCACCCACGATGGCGATCACGCTCGCGGCCGCAAGGGCGGGCGCGAATCGGGGCCGGCCGCGCTTGCCGATGTGCAGCACCGCGGTCTGCCCGTCGCCGAAGGCGCGCTCCGTCCGAGGCACCCGCCGCGGTGCCGCCTGGTTGGCCAGGTGGATCGCGACGTCCTCGACGGTCACGGTACGCGGCGGTTCCGGGGTGAGCCGGTGCAGCATTTCCGACAGGCTGTTTTCCAGATCGTCGATAGTCACGGAGCCACCCCTCCAGTCATCAGCTCGGCCAGCCCTGGCGCGTCTCGCAGCCGGGACAGCGCCTTGGCGGCGTGCGCCTTCACCGTCCCGATCGACAGGCCCATCGCCTGCGCGGTCTGCGCCTCGGTCATGTCGGCGAAGTACCGCAGCACGACGACCGCGCGCTGCTTGGCCGGCAGCCGGTCCAGCGCCGCGGTCAGCGTGGCACGGGAGTCGACCTGCGCGAACACATCCCCGTACACCCGCGTCTCGGGCAGCTTCTCGGTGGCGATCTCGCCGTTCCACTTGCGCTGCCGCCAGCGCAGGAACGTGTTCACCATGATCTTCCGCACGTACAGCTCCGGAGCCTGATTCAGGGATCCCCACCGCGGCCACGCCGCGGCCAGGGCCGTCTGCACCAGGTCTTCGGCGCTCGGCCAGTCACCGGTCAGCAGCCAGCCAGATCGCAACAGGGCCGACGATCGCGCCTCGACGAAAGCGCGGAAACCGTCCGGCTCTCCTCCACCCGTCACTCAACACCTCCGGAGTGCCCAACCCGCATCAACTTACGCACTACGCAGTCTTACCGGTAATAGAGACGTCGGGCCCCCCGGATGGTTTACTCCCTGAGCCGGTCGAGTTCCGCGACCGCCTTGTTGCGGCGCGATTCCGCGCGGTACGCGGCCCGGCGGGCCAGCGCCAGCCGCTCCCTGGCCTGCTCCAGCTCGGATTCCAGGGTGCGGACGGCCTGTTCTAGCTCGTGTTCGGCCGTCGTGGCGGATTCCAGGTCATCGGTCGCTTGAGCCACAGCTCGTTCCGCCGTCTGGATCTGTTCTTTGGAGCGGCGGCGCGGCTCGAGATCGTCCGGAGGCGGCGCGGGGGCCTTGGGTTTCGGCTTGGACGGTGCGTCGGAGAGCGGGACCAGGCCGAAGCCCGCCCAGTGCGCGGCCTTGGTCAGCGTGCCCGCCTGGACCTCGGCGGCGACCTCCGGGTCGGCGAGCGCGGCGCTGAGCGTGGCGATGACGTCCTCGCGCAGCGCGGACGGCGGCGACGGGGTGCCGACCGTGGCGAACGCCTGCCGGGTCAGCTCGTCGATCAGCCTGCCGCGAGCCTCGGTCAGCTCGCGGATCCGGGATCCGTTGCCGCCCTCCCGGAGCCCGGCGGCCAGCTCGGCGAGCCGGCCGGCCGCGTCCGGGTGGGCCCGGACCAGCTGGTTCACCACCCAGGCGGACCGGGTGGGCTTGCGCAGCGCGGCGATTTGCTTGGCGGCCGCGGCCTCGCCACTGTGCCGGGCCGCGGCCGCCAGGTCGGTGCGGCGCTGGGTGAATTCGTCGGGATCGGCCGAATAGAGCTCTTCGGTCGCGTCCGCCAGCAGATCGGTCACATGGTCGATTGTGCCCTGGACAGGTTCCCGAAGAACTCGCGGATGTCATCGGCCATGGCCGCAGGCTCGAGGTGCGCGGCGTAGTGCCCGCCGGGCTCCGGGTGCAGGTTCCACTGCACGATGTTCTTGTGGTCACGCTCCGCGAACTTCCGGACACCGGAGAAGTCCCCGGCGAAGCCGGCCACCCCGAGCGGGACCGTCGTCGGCTCGCTCGGCCGGGGCCCGTGGGCGTCCTCGTAGTAGAAGCGGATCGCGGTGCCGCCGGTGTTCGTCAGCCAGTACAGCGCCGTGTTGGTGAGGATGAAGTCGTCGTCGAGCGCTTTGTCGCCCATGGCGTCGGCGGCCATCAGCTGGAGATGCCAGCCGAGCAGGCCCGCCGGGGAGTCGGCGAGGGCGTGGGCCAGCGTCTGCGGCTGCTGCGAATGCAGCTGGTTGAACGAGATCTTGTTCTCCAGGAACCACTGGAGCTTGCCCATCGCGGCGCCGTCTTCGGCGGACATGCCCTCGAACTCGGCCGGGTCGCCGGACGGGAACGAGAAGACCTGGGTCACGTGCACCCCGATCACGTGCTCGGGGTCGAGACGGCCGACCTCCGGCGAGATCATCGACCCGGCATCGTTGCCGGCCGCGCCGTAGCGCTGGTACCCGAGGCGGCGCATCAGCTCCGCCCAGGCCCCCGCGGTCCGGGCGGTGCTCCAGCCCTGGCCGCGGAGCGGGCTGGAGAATCCGAAGCCCGGCAGCGAGGGGATGACCAGGTGAAACGCGGGGCTCCCGCTGGTCAGCAGCCCGATGATGTTGCCGAACTCGACCACCGAGCCCGGCCAGCCGTGGGTCAGGATCAGCGGGATCGCGTCCGGGTCGGCGGACTTGACGTGCAGGAAGTGGATGTCCTGGCCGTCGATCTCGGTGACGAACTGCGGGTGCTCGTTGAGCCTCGCCTCGGCGGCGCGCCAGTCGTAGCCGTCGCGCCAGTACTCGGCCAGTCTGCGCACCTCGCTGAGCGGTACCCCGTAGGCGGCCGGGGCATCCGGGGTGTACCTGGTCCGGCGGAGCCGGTCGTGCAGGTCGTCGAGCGCCTCCTGGCCGATCTCGATACGGAAGGGGCGGATCGTGTTCTCAGAGGTCATGATCGTTGATCCTGGCTGGTCAGGCCGCCCGGGTAAAGCTTGTATCCGGACAACCAGTGTTCCATTTAGGACATGGCGAACGTCGTCCGGTACGCGGCGGGGGTCGTTCCGGTCACCCTCCGGAAATGCGGGCGCAGCGCCGCGCCGGTGCCGAACCCGCAGCGGCGTGCCACCTCCTCGACGGGCAGCCGGGTGGCTTCCAGCAGCTGCTGCGCCCGCAGCACGCGCTGGTGGGTGAGCCACGAGGCCGGCGCGGTGCCAGTGATCTCCCGGAACCTTCGGTCGAAGTTGCGCCTGCTCATGCCCGCGTGGCGGGCCAGCAGCTCGACCGGCATGGTCTGGCCAAGCTGGCCCAGCGCCCACGTCATCGTCTCGCCGACCGGGTCGGCCTGATCGATGTCCGGCACCGGCGCCTCGATGTACTGCGCCTGGCCGCCGGCCCGGTGCGGCGCGACCACCATGTTCCTGGCGATGCGGTTGGCCACGGCGGCTCCGCAGTGCGAGCGGATCAGGTGGAGGCTGAGGTCCATGCCGGCCGCCCCGCCGCCGGCGGTCAGCACGTCGCCGTCGTCGATGTAGAGCTGGTCGGGGTGCATCCGCACCTCCGGGTACATGCGGCCGAGCTGGTCGGCCATGGCCCAGTGGGTGGTGGCCGGACGGCCGTCCAGCAGGCCGGCCGCGGCCAGCACGAACGCCCCGCTGCACATGCCCGCGACGCGGGCGCCGTTCGCATGCGCCGCGCGGATCGCTTGCAGCGCGGGCTCCGGCGGGATCTCGCGCGGGCTGCGCCACTTGGGCACGATGATCACGTCGGCGTCGCGGATGGCGTCGAGGTCGTACGGCGCGGTGCAGGTCAGGCCGCCGCCCGCCAGCACGGTTTCCGGTTCGCCGGCCACGACCCGCACCTCGATGCCGGGCAGCGCGTTGTAAAACTGGCCCACCTCGAACACGCCGAATCCGAACGTGACGACCCCGAGCGGCACGCCGTTGAACACCACGACGACGAACCGTTCCTTCCGTGCCTCCATGCCAGGATTGTCACATGACGGAGATCGTTCCTTCTGGTGCCGGGCACCTGCTGACCGCGCGCGGCAACATCATGGCGTTCAAGGCGGTCGCGGCGCAGACCGGCGGAGACTTCTCGCTGATGGAGCGCACGGTGCCGGCCGGGGCCCGGATGCCGCCGGCGCACCGGCACGTGAACTGCTCCGAGGGCTTCTTCGTGCTGGACGGCGTCCTGACGTTCGTGGTTGACGGGCGGTCCCTGGAAGGGACGGCCGGGGACTTCCTGCTGGTGCCGCGGGGAGCCGGCCATACGTTCGGCAATCTCTCGTCGGCACCGGGGCGGCTGCTGGTGCTGCACGCGCCGGCCATGGATGCTTATTTCGAGGAACTGCACCGGCTCTGGGCGTCTACTTCCGGGCCGCCGGCGCCGGAGGTGGAACGTGAGCTGATGAGCCGGTACGGGATGGATCCGGCGTAGCGAGGCGGGAGTGGCGTAAGGTGGGTTGGTATGGGGTCCCGCGTTTCTGAATCCACCGCTGAAATCGCTGCTGAGGCCGTCGCTGGAGCTGGGCTAAGCCCGGAGAAGCTCGAGGAGTACCGGCGGGAGCTGACCGGGTACTGCTACCGGATGCTGGGGTCCAGCTTCGAGGCCGACGACGCCGTGCAGGAGACCATGCTCCGGGCCTGGCGGGCGGCGGACGGGTTCGAGGGCCGGTCCAGCGTGCGGTCCTGGCTGTACCGGATCGCGACGAACATCTGCATGGACATGCTGCGCGGCCGGCAACGACGGGCCATGCCGATGGACCTCGGGCCGGCGTCGCCGCCGGTCGAGGCGCACCTCGGCGACTGGCAGCCGGCCGAGATGTGGGTGACTCCGATCTCGGACTCCCGGGTGATTGGCTCCAATGGCGATCCCGCGGACATCGCGATCGCGCGGGACACGGTGCGGCTGGCGTTCATCACCGCGATGCAGCACCTGCCCGCCCGGCAGCGCGCGGCGCTGATCCTGTGCGAGGTGCTGAAGATGCCCGCGGCCGAGGCCGCGACGACGCTGGGCACCAGCGTCCCTTCGGTGAACAGTGCCTTGCAGCGGGCGCGGGCGACGCTGGCGGAGCTGCCCTCGGGATCCGAGGCGCGGGCGGTTGCTTCGGCCCCTGCTTCGCTGGGGCCCGCGGACGCCGGGCTGCTTGACCGGTACGTCGACGCGTTCCAGCGGTACGACATGTCCGCGCTGATGGGCCTGCTGCACGACGACGCGGTCATGTCGATGCCGCCGTACTCGATGTGGGTGGCCGGCAGTTCGGACATCACGCGCTTCATGCAGGAGCCCGGGCCTCGCGCGTGCGCCGGATCCATTCTCGTTCCGGTGCCCGGTGGCACCGTGAACGGGGAGTCGGCGTGGGCCCAGTACAAGCCGTCTCGCACCGGGGGTCACCGGGCGTGGTCCCTGCACCTGGCGACGGCGGCCGGGGACCGGATGAGCCAGCTGACGTTCTTCCTCGACGCGGAACGGGTGTTCCCGGAGTTCGGGCTGCCGCTGCGGCTGGGGTAGGCGCGCTGAGGACGCCGCTCACGCTGGGGACGCCGCTCACGCTGGGGACGCGCCGCTCACGCCCGCGCCCGCTCCGCCCGCATCCGGATATATGGGCATATTTCGGGCGCGCCGTTGGGAGCGCCCGACTATTGCGGACAGTTACCCTCCCGGTTTGGATCCTGCTGGCTTGTTCCGGGGCTTGTCCGGTGGCTGGCCGCCCGGCGGGTCTGCGGCAGGCTCGATCGGCGTCGGTTAACGTGGCGGATTTTCCCTTCGTGGTAACGGGACCCCTGTCCCCGGGGGTCGATCCACCACAAAGGGAAAATCGTCCACGTTGTTGACGGGACTGCCGGTGCGCCCCTGTCCCAGTAGCCGCACACTGCACTCCAGCCACAGGCTGCGTGCGCGCCGCCAGGCCTGGCCACCGGCACGGCTACGCGCACGCAATCCGCCAATAGAGCCCGATCTAGGAGTAACTGTCCGCAATATTTTCAATCGCCTTCCGGAGCCGCGCGACGCGCCGCGTGTTGATCACCACAGCCCCGAAGCACGCCGAGCAATCGTCGTAGCCCTCGCCCAATATTGAGCCTTGACGGCGATGTCACTTCGTGTTTGGCTCCGTTTAAAGGCGTTTTGACATCGTTGTCAAACACGCCTCTAGCAACGTCCGTCGGCCGCACACCGGGCGCGTCTTGTCGCGCGCCTCCCCAACCCTTCCCACCGGGGAGCCGACATGGCCTTCACCTATCCGCACTACGCGAAACCACTTACGCTGCTGGCAGCCGCCATGGCCGCCATCGGTCTCATCGCTCTTCCCTCGGTACCGATTGCGGCGGCCGCGGTGACCGACCCGGCATCGGTCGTGAACCCGTTCATCGGCACTACCAATGGCGGCGACACGTTCCCCGGCGCCGATGCCCCGTTCGGCATGGTGCAGTGGAGTCCCGACACCCCGTCCCGGCCCAGCGGCGGCGGCTACAGCTACAACGACTCGTCGATCACCGGCTTCAGCCTCACCCACCTGTCCGGCCCGGGCTGCGGGGCGGAGGGAGATGTCCCGGTGCTGCCGACCACCGGGACGGTCAACACGAGCGCGACGGACGGCTTCTCCCATTCCGGGGAATCCGCGAACGCGGGGTTCTATTCGGTGGCGCTCAGCAACGGGATCACCACCCAGCTGACGGCGACAGCCCGGACGGGCATGGCGCAGTTCACGTTCCCGGCCACCAGTCAGGCCAACCTGATCTTCAAGCTGAACGGCAGCGCCAACGGCGACAGCGCGACCACCTTCACCGTGGTCAGCAGCACCGAGGTCAGCGGTTCGGTCACCTCTGGCGGCTTCTGCGGCGCCGGCAACTCCTACACGGCCTACTTCGACGCGCGGTTCAGCCAGCCGTTCAGCACCAACGGAACGTTCACCCCGGTCGGCTCGCAGCCAGGCGCACGGCACCTGGCAACGACCGCCCCCGGCTCAACCGCCCAAGCAGAAGTCCCGGCCAGCACGCCGGAACAGCCAAACCATCCCGTCTACCACGGTCCGCCGCCGCCCGGCAGGCACCAAGCGGCGACGCTCGCCGGCCCGAACGGCGGATACCTGACGTTCAACACCACCAGCAACCACGTGGTCGACATGACGGTCGGGCTGTCCTACGTATCCGTGGCCAACGCCAGCGCGAACCTGACCGCCGAGAACAACGGCTTCAACTTCAGCACCGTGCAAACCGCCACGCACAACGCCTGGAACGCGATGCTCGGAAGGATCCAGATCACCGGCGGCACCGCCACCCAACAGGCGAACTTCTACACCGCGCTGTACCACGCGCTGCTCCACCCGAACGTGAACAGCGACACCAACGGCCAGTACCAAGGCACGGACGGGAAGGTCCACACGGTGGACTCCGGGCACACGGCCGAATACACGAACTTCTCCGGCTGGGACATCTACCGCGCCCAGTCCCAGCTCGAAGCGCTGCTCGACCCGGTTGCGGCCAGCGACACGGCCCAGTCGATGATCGACGACTACGCCCAGGGGGCGATGCTGCCGAAGTGGATGGAGAACAACGGCGAGAGCTACGTCATGGTGGGGGACCCGGCCGATCCCATTCTGGCCGATTATTACGCGTTCGGCGCGCGGAACTTCGCCACCTCGACCGCGCTCAGCGACATGGTCAACGAGGCCACGGTCGCCAGCAACATCCGGCCCGGGCTGAACTACCTGGAGTCCATCGGCTACGAACCCGCTAATGGTTCATACGGGTGCTGCAACTTCTACGGGCCGACGTCGACGACGCTCGAATACAACACGGCGGACTTCGCCATCGCCGCGTTCGCCGGCGCCCTGGGCAACTCCGCCGACCAGACGACGTTCCAGAACCGGGCACAGGATTGGCAGAACGTCTTCAACCCTGCCACCGGGTTCATGGAAGGCCGCAACGTGAACGGGTCGTGGGAGTCGGGCTTCAACTCCCAGAGCGGCAGCGACGCCAACTTCGTCGAAGCCACGCCGTACATCTACACCGGGATGGTGCCGTTCAACGTGGCCGGGCTGACCACGGCCATGGGCGGCGTCGCGAAGATGAACAGCTACCTGAACAACGTCCTGTCCAGCTTCACCGGCGCCAACGGGTTCGCCTGGATGGGCAACGAGCCCTCGATCGAGCTGCCCTGGGAGTACGACTACACCGGCGAGCCTTACCAGGCACAGCACGTGGTACGGGAGATCCAGGACCAGATCTGGACCGATACCCCGTCGGGCCTGGCGGACGGCAACGACGACCTCGGCACGATGAGCGCCTGGTATGTCTGGTCCGCCCTCGGCATGTACCCAGAGACTCCCGGCACCGCCGACCTGGCCCTGGGATCCCCGCTGTTCACCCAGGCCACGGTCAGCCTGGGGGACGGCAATACGCTGACCATCAACGGCACCGGCGCCGCCGACAACGCGCCGTACGTGCAGAGCGCGACGTGGAACGGCGCCGCGTGGAACAACGCCTACGCGCCGACCGCGGCGATCACCAGCGGCGGCACGCTGAGCTTCACGCTCGGCACGTCGGCGAACACCTCCTGGGCATCAGCGGCATCCGCGGCTCCCCCGTCCTACGGCGGCACCGCCCCCGCCGGCACCGGATATAACAACACCGGGATAGGGAACGACGGATCGGCCGGGGCCAGCTTCGACAGCAGCGGCAACGCGTATTCCGCGCAAGCGCTGTCCGCTGCCGGGGTGAACCCGGGGTCCCAGGTCACCTCCGCGGGCTCGACGTTCACCTGGCCTAACGTCGGCGCGGGCACTCCCGACAACTACCTGGCGGACGGCCAGACCATCAAGATGTCCGGGTCGGGCAGCATCGCGTTCCTCGGCGCGTCGACCAACGGGCCGTCGACCGGCACGGCGACCGTCACGTTCACCGACGGCAGCACGCAGAGCGTCACGGTGGCGTTCTCCGACTGGACGCTGAACGGCGGCAGCGCGTCGGTCATGTCAGGCAACACGCTCGCGATCACCACGCCATACCGCGATAACAGCTCGGGCGGCAAGGAGACGGTGACCACCGACGTGTTCGCGACCAGCCCGGTCTCGCTGCCGTCCGGCAAGACGATCGCCAGCGTCACCCTGCCCGGCAGCGCGAATCAGGGCTTCATCCATGTGTTCGCGATCGCCGCGGGCGCGTCCGCCTCCGCGCCGACCGGGCCGATCGTGGCCGGTGTCTCGTCGAGCCTGTGCGTGGACGACAGGTCAAGTTCGACCGCGAACAGCAACCCGATCCAGGTTTACACCTGCAACAACACCGGCGCCCAGCAGTGGACCGTCGCCGCGAACGGCACCCTTCAGGTCCTCGGCGGCTGCATGGACGTGACGCACAGCGGCACGGCCGACGGCACCTTGGTGCAGTTCTACCAGTGCAACGGCACCGGCGCCCAGCAGTGGGCCGCGCAGTCCAACGGCGAAGTGGTCAACCCGGAGTCGGGCAAGTGCCTGGACGATCCCGGGTCCGCCACCACGCCAGGCACCCAGCTCGATATCGCCACCTGTACCGGCGCCAGCGAGCAGGTCTGGCATCTGCCCTGACCCCAGCGACTAACCAGGCAACTCCCCGACGGGACGCGGCGCCGTCTCGTCGGGGAGCGCCTGGAAGTCGTAACGCAGTCCGGCCGCCCGGCCGAGAGCGACCAGGCTTATCGACGTGGTGCCCCAGACGCGGCCGTCAGGCAGCGTCTTGCCGGCGCGGATCGCACGCGGGTCACCGGCCGGCAGGCCGTCGCCTTCGGCCAGCTTGAGCCAGGGATGCCAGGCTTGCGCTACCGGCACGCCAGGTGCTCCCGACGGACGGTCGGCGGCGAACCTGGCCCCGAAGTGGCGGACCTTGGGGTCGTCCGAGGTCAGGCCGGCGTTGGTGATCATATGCGTGCCCGGGTCCAGCCGGTGCAGCGTGGCGGTGCGGCCGTCCCAGCTCAGCAGCGTCACCTCGGTGACGTCGGCGTGGACGAGGTGGAACGGGTCGTAACTGGCGAGCAGTCCCCTAGCCTCATGTAGCGAGTCGTCATGGAGCGAGCCCAGCGCCTGCCCGCCCTCGCGAGCCGCCAGCAGCGGCAGCTCACCGCGGGATCGACGCGAGGCCGCCGGGGCCAGCTCGCCGCGGCCGTTCAGGATGCACGCCACCCGCGGCGCGTCCGGATGCACAGCCAGCCAGGTGCCGCCCGCCTGCTCGTCGATGCCGCCGACCAGCGGCGACCCCGGCCAGTGCCTGGCCGGCGGCTGCCATGGGCGGCTCGCCAGCTCGTCGCGGAAGCCCAGCAGAAGCAGCGGGACCGGCTCCCGCGGCGCGAAGCTGACGACGACGGTGCACACAGGCATAACGTAACCGATGTCGAGTGCACTGAGTCGGCTCTGACCATGGGGCGTAGGCATCACCAAGGAGGGGAACACCGACGATGAAGATCCGCGCCCGGATGTTAGCGGCAGGCTCGATCGGGTCGGTTAACGCGGCGGATTTCCCCTTCGTGGTAACGGGACCCCTGATTACGAGGGTCGATCCACCACAAGGGGGTAATCATCCACGTTGCTGACGGGACTGACGGTGCGCTCCTGTCCCAGTTGCCTCACACTGCACTCCAGGAACAGGCGGTGCGCACGCAATCCGAGGCAACCGCCCGCAACCTCAACGGCGGACGGCGCCTAGCACGGCGCGGGTCCAGTCGCGGTACCCGGCCTGGCTGGGATGGAAGCAGTCCGACGCGAACTTGCCGTCCCACGGCGCGGCGAACTCCTCGGACACCCGCGCCACCGGCAAGCCCCGCACGACGGCAGCAGAATGCAGCACCCGGTTGATCCGCGTCACATACGGCACCCCGGCCCGGCCGAACAGCCCCCACATCCCGGTAGGCACCGGCAGATCCAGCAGCACAGTCCCCGAAGGCACCGCTGCCACCAGCGACCGCAGATCCCCGAACAGCCGCCCCGGCGGCGTGTACAGGATGTCGTTGACCCCGATTCCGCAGGTCACCAGGTCGGCCCCGGGCGAGCCAGCCAGCTGCTTGGCCAGCACGTCGCGGATCACCGAGCCGGACACGGACAGGTTGAGCACCCGCCACGGCAGCCCAGTCCGGCGCCGCAGGCCGACGAGGGCCTGGCCCACGTACCCGAGCGTCGGCGACGGCGCGCCCAGGCCCTGCGCGGTCGAGTCGCCGAGCACCACCCACAGCGGCCCTTCACCGTCCAGCACGCGAGCGTTGTGCTCGCGCCAGAACCCGGCGAACTCCGCACAATCCGACCGTATCGCGGTGACCCCGTCCGCCCATCGCCCGAACCGCCCGGTCCGCAGGCCGGAGAACTCGGCGGCCGGCGTCCGGGTGAGGCGCGTCCCCATCGTCGCGACGATCTCCACCGGCGACTTCCGGGTCGTCACCGCCATCTAGGAAGCCCCCAAAACGTTTAACGTCAGACAAACAACGTTAAACGAGTGGATAGACAGGCGTCAAAACACGGCTGGACAGTCAGCAGGGCAGCAACCCGTAGTCACCCTTAACAGCAAGAATTCTCAGAACGGCATCGCTGACAACGCCACGGAACCAGGCTTCCTTCGAGGCCTTGCTGAGCACGGCCGCGGCCATGGCCACGGCCACGCCGGCGGACTGCGAGGTGATCATGTCGCCGCCCGCCTCCAGGAAGTCGATCGCCCGGGTGCCCGGCGGGATGCTCGCGATGGCCGCGGCGCCACCGAGGTCGTCCGACATGATCACGCCGGTGAACCCCATCTTCTTGCGCAGCAGACCGCTGACGATCTTGCTGGAGAAGACCGCCTGGTGCCTGGCGTCGATCCGGGTGTAGGTGGCGAGCGCCACCATGACGAACGGCACTCCGACGCCGATCGCGGCCCGGTACGTGCCCAGGTACGGATCGTTCGCCGTGGTGACCGTGTCCACCACGTTCGCGGTGAAGTCGGTGTTGCCGCGCACCCGGCCAAGGCCGGGAAAGTGCTTGGCGGCGGCGGCGACGCGTGCGGCCCGCATGCCATCGATGAACGCGACACCGTGGCTGGCCACGGGCCCCGGCGCGGTCCCGTACTCCCGGTCGAGCTGGCCGATCGGGGCGTTCTGGCTGGCCGTGCCCGGCGGCACCACGTCAAGGACCGGGGCGAGGTTCAGGTTGACCCCGGCCGCGGTGAGCTGACGGCCCCACGTCCGGGCGTCCTTGGTCAGCGTCGCGACGGACATCGTGCCCTGACGGACCGCGGACGGCATGGCCGAGAAGCCCGGTCCGCGTAGCGGCTGGATCTGGCCGCCTTCCTGGTTCGCGGCGACGAAGAACCGCACCCCGGCGTTGCCGCCCGCCAGCCGCTGCACTGAGCTGGCGACAGACCGGATAGACGGGATCCCCGCGCTGGTGTTTCCCATGAACAGCACCGAACCCAGGTGGTAGGACCGGATCGCGCCGGTCAGCTCGGCGCCGGGGCCGCCCTGGGCCGGCATGCCCGCCAGGAACAGCTGCCCGACCCGCTGCGCCTCGGTCATCCGGTTGAACACCCTCGCGGCGCAGCTGCGAGCAGCGGACGGCGAAGGCGACGGCGCCGGGGCCGGCGACAGCGGCATCCGGGAGAGCGACGGGGCCGGCTTGCTCGCGGCCTGGCTCGACGCGGAGCCGCCGCAGCCGGTCGCGATCAGCCCGAACGCGATCACGCAGGTTAGAACTACCCGACTTGTCGTCACCTGAGATACTCGCGATCTATAGACGGAGGAGACGAGTGACCAACGTACCGGAGCGGGTTGGTGTCGCAGGCGATTGGCACGGTAACACTCCGTGGGCGACAAGGGCCATACGCAAGATCTCGGCCGCGCTGCCCGCGGACGGGCAGCGGATCATCTTGCAACTCGGTGACTTCGGCATCTGGCCAGGTCCTGAGGGTGCGGAGTACCTCACTAGCCTAGACGCCGCACTCGGGGAAGCGGATGCCGAACTGTGGTTCGTCGATGGCAACCACGAAGACTTCGGCCAGCTCGCCGGGCTGCGCCCAGGACCGGACGGCCGTGCGCAGGTCACCGGCCGGATCTGGCACCTGCCGCGCGGCCACCGGTGGCGCTGGCACGACCGGGAATGGCTGGCGCTCGGCGGCGCGGTCAGCCTGGACAAGGCCCGCCGCACCGAGGGACGCGACTGGTGGCCCCAGGAGGAGATCACCTGGCGTCAGGCGGGCGCGGCCATCGAGGCGGGCCCCGCCGACGTGCTGGTCACGCACGAGTGCCCGGCCGGCGTGGACCACGACTTCCCGCCGCCGCCCTCGTGGTGGGCGCAGTCGGACCTGCGCCGCAGCGACGCGCACCGCGCGCTCCTGCGCGAGGTCGTGCTGGCGGTCCGGCCGCGCTGGCTGATGCACGGCCACCTGCACATCGGCTATCAGCGGACCGTCGACCTCGGCGCCGGACCGGTGGGGATCACCGGCCTGGACTGCGACGGCGCCGAGCACAGCAACTGGGCCATCCTCGACGTCGCCGCTATGCGGTGGACCCGCCACCAGGGCAAGCCGATCGCCAACGTTATCCGTGCCATAACCGCCTGATGGAGCTCTAGAGCCGGACGATCATCTTGCCGGTGTTCCCGCCGCTGAGCATCGCCAGGAACGCGTCCGGCGCGCGGTTCAGGCCGTCCATGACGGTCTCGGCGTGCTGTAGCTTGCCGTCCCGCAGCCAGCCGGTCACGTCCGCGACCATATCCGGCAGCCTGGACCCATGGTCGAGGATGATGTAGCCGCGCAGGGTGAGCCGCTTGCTGATGGCCAGCCCCAGGTTGCGCGGGCCCCTGGGTTCGGTCGCGTTGTAGTTCGCGATCGCGCCGCACAGTGCCACCCGGCCGTTCTGGCGCAGCGCGGACAGCGCCGCCTCCAGATGATCGTCGCCCACGTTGTCGAAGTACACGTCGATGCCGTCCGGAGCCGCCTCGCGCAGCTGCTCATGCACCGGACCGTGCTTGTAGCTGAACGCCGCGTCGTAGCCGATCTCGCGCAGCCAGCGCACCTTCTCGTCCGTTCCCGCGCTGCCGATGACCCGCGAGGCACCGAGGAGCTTCGCGAACTGCCCGGCCATGCTGCCGACCGCGCCGGCCGCACCGGACACGAACACGACGTCGCCGCTCTTGAGCCCGGCGATGTCGAGCAGCCCGACATAGGCGGTCAGCGCGGGCATCCCGAGCACGCCCAGGTAGGCCGACGGCGACAGCCCGGGAATCGATTCGACGCGCTGCGCGTGCCTGCCCGGCAGCACCGCCTCGTCCCGCCAGCCGAGCTGGTGCAGCACCAGGTCGCCGACCGCCAGATCGGGCGACTTGGTCTCGGTCACCTCGCCGACCGCGCCGCCCTCCAGCGGCTCACCGACCTGGAACGGCGGTATGTACGACTTCGCGTCATCCATCCGGCCCCGCATGTACGGGTCCACGGACATGAACAGGTTCCGCACCCGGACCTGCCCGTCGGCGAGGTCGGCGGACGGAACTTCGGTCACGGCGAAGTTCGCGGCGACCGGCCACCCGGACGGCCGCGAGGCGAGAACGATCTGGCGGGGCACGCGCACCTCCGTTGACTGACAGCCGGGCTCCCCTTACCGTACCGACCAGTAAGCGAGGGGGTCTGGGGGATGCCTCCCCCAGTTTAGAATCGCCCTGCCAGGGAGGACCGCTCCTATGATCACCAGCACCATGCAGGACTTTCCGCTCACGATCAGCGCGATCATGCGGCACGGCGTCCAGATCTACGGCCGCAGCGAATGCGTGACCTGGACCGGTAACGGCCCTCGCCGGGCGGACTACCGCACGGTGGCGGACAACGCCGCCCGGCTGGCGAACGCCCTGACCAGGCTCGGCATCCGGCCGAACGATCCGGTCGCCACCCTCTGCTGGAATCACCAGGAGCACCTCGAGGCCTACCTCGCGGTGCCGTGCATGGGCGCGGTGCTGCACACGCTGAACATCCGGCTGGACCCGCCGACGATCGCGCACATCGCCAACCACGCCGAGGACCGCGTGATCATCGTCGACGACACGCTGGTCCCGCTGCTGGCCGCCGTCAAAAACCATCTTTCACCGAACGTCCTGGCGTTCATCGTCTGCGGATCCGGCGACGCCAGCGCGCTGGACGGCGACGTGCCGGTATACCGGTACGACGACCTGATCGCCGCCGAACAGCCCGCCTACGACTGGCCCGAACTCGACGAGCGGTCCGCCGCGCTGATGTGTTACACCAGCGGCACCACCGGCGACCCCAAGGGCGTGGTCTACTCGCACCGGTCCACGTTCCTGCACGCGCTGGCCGTGACGTCGGCGTGCATCAAGGGCATCACCGAGGAGGACCGCGCCCTGGTCATCGTCCCGATGTTCCACGTGAACGCGTGGGGCCTGCCGTTCGCCGCGTTCCTCACCGGCGCGACGCTGCACATGCCCGGCCCGTTCCTCCAGCCGGAAAACCTGGTCACGTTCATCGAGACCGAACGGACCACGGTCACCGCCGCGGTGCCGACGATCTGGAACTGGATCCTCGAGTACGGCAAGGTCCGCGACATCGACCTGTCCTCGCTGCGGTTCGGCAACTCGGGCGGGGCCGCGGCGCCGCGCGCGCTGCTCGAGCAGTTCCAGCACAAGTACGGGCTGCGCATCGTCCAGGGCTGGGGTATGACGGAGACCAGTCCGGTCGGCGGTATGGCGTTCCCGCCGCCCGGTGTACCAGAAGGCTCCGCCGAGGAGCTGGACTGGCGGATGAAGTCCGGCCGGGTCATGCCCGGCGTGGAGATGCGCATCACCGGCCGGGACGGCGCGGAACTGCCGTGGGACGGCGTGGCCGAAGGCGAGATCGAGGTGCGCGGGCCGTGGATCACCGGCGCGTACCACAAGGACCCGGCCCCGGAGAAGTTCCACGACGGCTGGCTGCGCACCGGGGACACCGGCACGATCGACGAGCGCGGCTTCTTCCAGATCACCGACCGGATCAAGGACGTGATCAAGTCCGGCGGCGAGTGGATCTCCAGCGTGGCGCTGGAGAACGAGCTGATGGGCCACCCCGCCGTGCTTGAGGCCGCGGTGATCGGCATCCCCGACGAGAAGTGGACCGAGCGCCCGCTCGCCTGCGTGGTCCTGCGTGATTCGCCGGCTGACGAAGCGACGGTCACCGCCCAAGACCTCGCCGACTTCCTCGAGGGCAAGGTCGCTCACTGGCAGGTCCCGGAAAACTGGGCCTTCGTCAAAGAAATCCCGAAGACCACCACCGGCAAGTTCTTCAAAAAGATCCTCCGCGCCCGCCAAGCCGCCGGCGACCTAGAGGTAGAACGCCTAAGCTAACCCGCCCGCGCCCCCGCCCGCCGCCGCCGCGCCGCTGGCGGAGGTTCGCGGCTGGCGGAGGTTCGCGGCTGGCGGGTTTGTGTGCTTTGTCCGCGCTTTTCGAACCGACTGTTCGCGGAGGGTGCGGCGTCGCGGCGGCGAGCGCCGGAGTTGCGCTTTTTGTGGCTTTTGTCGGGACGGTTAGATGTCTTAACGTGTTAGAAAAGTGCTTTGTGTTGGAAAAGGGTGCGGATTTGGCGCTTTTATTGACATGAAGCACTTTTTTGACATGGGAGGAGGCTCTCGGGGCGCTTGCGTCACATTATTCACTGCCGAAGCGGGGGGTTTTGGGAGGGGTGAGGGCAATGTGAACCATGCGGGTCTGGGTGTAGAAGTCGAGGCTGTGGGGACCGCCTTCGCGGCCGAGGCCGCTGGACTTCACGCCGCCGAAGGGGGTGCGGAGGTCGCGCACGTTGTGCGAGTTGACCCACGTCATGCCCGATTGCACCGAGTGGGCGACGCGGTGCGCGCGGGAAAGGTCGCTGGTCCAGATGTAGGCCGCGAGACCATACGAAGTTGCATTCGCTAGTTCGATTGCGCTACTCTCGTTATCGAACGGAGTGACGCAGACAACGGGGCCGAAGATCTCTTCGCGGAAGATGCGCATCCCGGGGGTGACATCGGCGAACACGGTGGCGGCCAGGTAGTTGCCGGTCGGCAGCTTGGCGGGCCGGGCGCCGCCGGCGACGAGGCGGGCGCCCTCATCGCGGCCGGCTTGGACGTAGGAGAGTACGCGGGCGTAGTGCTCGGGGTGGACGAGCGCGCCGATCTCGGTTTTGGGATCGGACGGGTCGCCGACCCGGATTCGCTTAGCTCGCGCGGCGAGGCGGGTTACCAGTTCGTCGTAGATTTGTCGTTCTGCCAGAATGCGGGAGCCGGCGGTGCAGCGCTCGCCGTTCAGCGAGAACACGCCGAACAGCGAGCTGTCTACCGCTTTGTCGAGGTCAGCGTCGGCGAAGATCAGGCAGGGGGACTTGCCGCCGAGTTCCATCGACAGGCCCTTGAGGTGCGGCGCGGCGGCGGCCATGATCAGCCGGCCTGTCGTGGTCTCGCCGGTGAACGAGATGCGGGGTACTCCTGGGTGGGCGACCAGGGCTGCGCCGGCCTGCTCGCCGATGCCGTGCACGATGTTGAACACGCCGTCGGGCACGCCGGCCTCGGTCATGATCTCGGGGAGCAGGCTGGCGGAGAGCGGCGTCCATTCGGCCGGCTTGAGCACGACGGCGCAGCCTGCGGCCAGGGCGGGCGCCAGCTTCCAGGATTCCAGCATGAAGGGGGTGTTCCACGGCGTGATCAGGCCCGCCACGCCGGCCGGATCGCGGGTCACGTAGCCGAGCTGGCCGGGGGTACGGAACGCGTCCTCGTGCATGGTCACCGCGACGTCGGCGAAGAACCGGAAGTTCTCCGCGGCGCGGGCGGCCTGGCCACGCGCCTGGGTGATCGGCAGGCCGGTGTCGAACGTCTCGGTCTCGGCGATCTTGGCCGCGCGGGCCTCGATGCCGTCCGCGATCCGGTTCAGCACGGTCGCGCGGCGCCTTGTGTCGAACGCCGCCCACCGCGGGAACGCGGCGGTGGCCACCGCGACCGCGTCGTCGATGTCGCGTTCACCGCCGGCCGCGACGGTCGCGTAAACCTTGTTCGTCACCGGGTCGGCGACCTCGAACTCCGCACCGTCCGCGCTCGGCACGTGCATCCCGCCGATGTAGTGCGGCAGCCTCATGGCTATTCGCCAGCCTCCCCAGCGGCCAGCTCGGCGACGATGTCCAGGTGGCCGAGATGGCGTGCGTACTCCTGTAGCACGTGGAACAGTACCCGTTCCAGATTGGCGGGAGCGGCGCCGTCCCATCGTTCGCCCGGCTGGCCCACATCCGCTAGATCATGCGCCTCGATGATCGCGTTACTCCGGGCAGCCTGCTCGCGGAACTCGGCCAGCAGCGAGTCCAGCGTCTCGTCCGGCTCGACGAACCACTTGCCGTCCCGGTGATCGGCCCACGGGTCGTCGACGGGCTGGCCCGCGAAGCCCCACTCGAGCCAGCGGCGCTCGACGTGGCGCAGGTGCTTGAGCAGCTCAAGCGGGGTCCAGCCGGACGGGAGCCTGCTGGTCCGCAGGTCGCCGGGCGGCAGGCTTTCCAGCTTCTCGCTCAGCCGGGAGCGGAAGTAGTCGAGGTAGCGGACGAAGACCTCGGTGCGTGAACTCGCCGGGGTCGTTGGCGACGGGAACGGCGTGGTCATGGCATAAGGGTGCCACGATCGGAGCGGTAAGCGCCGAAGCGCCGTCGTGGAGCAGCCGGGTGACGCGGTGCTGGCCTTCGGCGGTGAGGGGCACCAGCGGCGGCCGGACGCGGTGGCTGCGGATCAGGCCGGCCTGACGCAGGACCCACTTGACCGGGGCCGGGTTGGTCTCGGTGAACGTCACGTCGACCAGCGGGTGCAGGGCATAGTGCAGGTCACGCGCCGTATCCTGGTCGCCTTTTGTCCAGTGGTCGTACATTTTCGCGGTCGCCGCCGGTGCGATGTTGGCCGTCGCGCTGACGAAGCCGCTGCCGCCGAGGGCGAGCAGCGGCAGGCACAGCAGCTCGATGCCGGACAGGATGATCGTGTCGCGGCCGGCGGCGTGCAGAACGCGGGAGAAGTGCTCGAAGTCCTTGGTGGTCTCCTTGACCCCGACGATGTTGGGGTGATGTCGCCGGAGGCGGGCCACGGTGTCGGGAGCGATGTCGACGGCGGTCCTCGACGGCACGTTGTAGACAAATACCGGCAGGTCAGGAGCGTTTCCGGCGACCGTGGCGTACCACTGGTAGAGGCCCTCCTGGGTCGGCCTCGCGTAGTACGGGGTGATGACCAGGGCGGCGTCGGCGCCTATCTGCTGAGCGTGCGCGGTGAGCTCGAGGGTCTCGTCCAGCTTCGCTGAGCCGGTGCCGGGGAGGAAGGGGACGCGGTCGGCGATCAGCGTTGCCGCCGTGTCCATCGCCTGCTTGCGTTCGGCGGTGGTCTGGGCGCTGGGCTCGCCGGTGGAGCCGCCCAGCGAGATGCCGTGCGACCCGGAGTCGAGCTGCCAGCGAATCAGGTTGGCAAGGCCTTGCGTGTCGAGGGCGCCGTCGTCGGTGAACGGGGTGACGACGGGAGCGATCGAGCCGCGGATGTGCGCGTGCGGATCGGACCGGAACCTCATTGCTCGTCCCGCCATTTCTCGTACGCCGGCCGCCATTTATCGCTGAGCGGGTACAGGCCCGCGATGGCCTCGCCGGCCGCGACCCGGGTCGCTATGAACGCCTCCTGGCGTTCCTGCTCGGTGGCGTCGGCGAGGACTTCGGCGGCGATGCCGGGCGGGATGACGACCACGCCGTCCGCGTCACCGACCACGATGTCACCGGGCCGCACGGTGACGCCTGCGCAGGCGATCGCGACGTTCGTCTCCCACGGGACGTGACGGCGGCCAAGCACTGCCGGATGGACGGCGGCGTGGTAGGTGGGAATGTCCAGGGCGGCGAGCGCGGCGCTGTCGCGGATGGCGCCATCGGTGACGATGCCGTGCGCACCGCGTTGCTGTGCGCGGAGGGCGAGGATGTCGCCGATCGTGCCGGCCGTGGTGTCGCCGCGGGCGTCGATGACCAGGACTTCCCGCGGCCGGATCTCCTCGATCGCGCGCTTCTGGGCGTTCATCGCGCCGCCATGGGTCGCGAACAGATCCTCCCGGAGCGGGAGGTAGCGGACGGTCCGGGCGTACCCGGCCATGCGAGTGGCGGGGTGCGTGGTCCGGAGCCCGTCGAGCGTGCAGCCGTTCAGGCCGCGCTTGCGCAGCTGAGAGGCCAGCGTGGCGGTGGCGACCCGGGTGAATTGGTCGAGTACGCCGTCGCTCGCCGGAGTCTGGGTGCCGTAGGCGGCCGCGCGCTGTTCTTCGTCCGCCTTCGGCATCGCGCCGGGTGGCTCCAGGGTGTAGTCGGCCTCGGTTATCGGGCTGGTCAGCCGCCCGGTCGACTGGTCGCCCGCGCTGACCTCCACCTCGACCGTGTCACCCGGCTTGACGACGGTGGAACCCGTCGGGGTCCCGGTGAGGATGATGTCGCCCGGTTCGAGCGTGACCAGCCGGGACAGGTCGGCGACGATGTCGCTGAAGCCGAACAGCATGTCCCTGGCCGGCCAGGCGTCCTGGACCAGGTTCCCGTTCACCCAGGTGCGCAGGCGCAGCTCGGCCATGTCCGCGGTCCGCGGGTCGAGCAGCCGCGGGCCCAGCGGGGTGAACCCGTCGATGCCTTTGGACCGCAGGTTCGAGCCCCGGTCGGCGTACCGCAGGTCGTACACGCCGAAGTCGTTCGCCGCGGTGATCCATCGCACATGCTCCCAGGCCGCTGCCCGGTTCACCCTGGTCGCCCGGCGGCCGATGACCAGGGCCACCTCCCCCTCGAAGGCCAGCAGCTCACAGCCCGGCGGGCGCACGACCGGGTCGCCGCTGTCCGCGAGCGACGAAGACGGCTTCAGGAAGTACGACGGCCAGGGCGGCAGCGTGCCGCGCTCCGCCGCCCGGCTTCGGTAGCTGACGTGCACCGCGACGATCTTCCCGGGCCTCGCCACAACCGTCATGCCCCGGATCGTATATGAACTGGGCCCGGGCACGATAGGGTCGAGCCATGCGATTCGCGACGATCAGGACCGATGACGGCACGACCGCGGCGCGGCTGGACGGTTCGGTACTCGTCCCGGTGGCGGCCGCCGACGTGGGAGAACTGCTGGCTTCCGGCGGTGTCGTGCCCGACCGGCCGGGCGCGGCGCCGGTGCCCGTCGCGGCGGCCTCCTTCGCCCCGGTGGTGCCGGACCCTTCGAAGATCATGTGCGTCGGCCTGAACTACCGGGCGCACATCGCCGAAACCGGGCGAGAGCTGCCGGCGTACCCCACGCTGTTCGCCAAGTTCGCGGACTCGCTGCTGGGTGCGCGGGACGAGCTGGTGCTGCCGTCGGTGAGCGAGCGGGTGGACTGGGAGGTGGAGCTCGGCGTGGTCATCGGCCGGCCGGTCAAGCGGGCCACCACGGCGGAAGCAGCGGAGGCGATCGCCGGATACACGGTGATGAACGACGTGTCGATGCGTGACTGGCAGCGGCGCACCCTGCAATGGCTGGCGGGCAAGATGTTCGAGCGGGCGACCCCGGCCGGACCCTACCTGGTCACCCCGGACGAGGTCGGGAACGCCGCGGACCTGGAGGTCAGGACCGAGGTCGACGGCGTGGTGATGCAGCAGTCCCGGACGTCGGACCTGCTGTTCAGCCCCGCTGAGATCGTCGCGTACGCCAGCCAGGCCATCACGCTGCGGCCCGGCGACCTGATCGCCACCGGGACGCCGGCCGGCGTCGGCGATGCCCGCAAACCGCCGGTCTACCTGCGTCCGGGCAACGTGCTGCGCAGCTATATCGAGGGTCTCGGCGAATGCGTCAACCCGTGCGTTGAGGAGAAGTAGCTGAACAAGCAGGAGCAGACCTATGCGACCCTGCGCGACCGGATCCACGGCGGTCAGTACCCGCCGCTGGCCCGGCTGAACATCGACGCGCTGGCCCGCGAGCTGGGCGTCTCCCCCATTCCGGTTCGCGAGGCGCTGCGCCGTCTGGAGGCAGAAGGCTGGGTCCGGTTCAAGCCCAACGCCGGCGCGATCGTCTCGCCCGTCGACGACACGGCGTGGGAACAGGAGATGACCACGCTGGCCATCCTGGAGGGTGCGGCCACCGCTTTCGCGCAGCCGCGGCTCGTCCCGGCGGACTTCGTCCGGCTGCGGTCGCTCGTGTCCTCGATGGAGCGCTCGGCGGACCCGGTGCGGTTCGGCGCGCTGAACCGCGAGCTGCACGACCTGATCACCGCCCGGTGCGGCAACGCCTACCTGGTCGAGTTGCTGCACCAGACAAGTGACCGGCTGGACCGGATCCGGTCCACGATGTTCACCTACCTGCCCGACCGGCTCGGCGAGTCGGCGCGGGAGCACTCCCACCTGATCGAGCTGCTCCAGAACGGCGACGGAGCGGAGGTGGAACGGTACGCCCGCTGGCACAAGCTGCAGACCATCCGGGCGTACCGTGCCCGCCGTTAAGGTTTGCCGTAGCGTGCGCGCAAGGCCTTCTTGCCCGGCTTGGCGAGCGGGGTGAGCGGCAGCTCGGCGGCGACGATCACCCGTTTCGGGACGCGCTCACACCTCGGACCCAAGGGAGTGCGTGGCTCCCAGAACCCCCTAGCGGGGGGCTCGGGGGCCACGTACCTCCGGTAGTCGAGCCGCGGGGTGGAGCCCGCCGTCACAAATCGGATATCAGTTCTATTTTGGGTGAACCGACAGGCGTGCCAGATCATTGCGGACACTTACCCCCCCAGATCGGGAGGGTAAGTGTCCGCAATCATTTTCGGGCCGCTTTGCTGGGCGGACCCGGCAAAATCTGGCGAGCTACTGGCTTGACTCTCCCGTTGCGTGAGGGGTGCATGCTCGTCTCATGTTCAGCATCGGCGAGTTCGCCAGGCTCGGCACCGTGTCGGTCCGCACGTTGCGGCACTACGACGAGATCGGACTGCTGCACCCGGCGCGGGTCGATCCAGAGACCGGTTACCGCGGCTACACGGCGGACCAGCTTGGGCGGCTCAACCGGATCCTCGCGCTGAAGGAGCTGGGGCTTTCGCTCGCGCAGGCCAAGCAGCTCCTCGCCGGGATCACCGTGGGAGAGCTCCGCGGCATGCTCATGCTCCGGCGCGCTCAGCTGGAACAGGAGCTCAAGGCGCACCAGGACCAGCTGCTGACGGTCGAGGCACGACTTCGCTACATCGAGAAAGAGGGGCAGATGCCTGCCGACGACATCACCGCCAAGACGATTCCTGCCACGGGCGTGGTGACGCTCACCGCAACGGCGCCAGGGTACGGCCCGGGGAACATCGCTCCCGTGGTCAATCAGCTGGCCGAGCAGTTTGATCGGCTCGGCATCCCAGCGCTCGTCACGCCGTCGGGTCACCGCATGATCTTCTACGAGGACCTGGACAGCGGCGAGGTCCGGGTCTACCTGGCCCTGCCCGTCAAGCACCCGCCCGGCGAACTGCCCCCGCCCGCGACGTACCAGACCTTGCCCGAGGTCGAGGCGGCGGTCGCCATGCGCAGCGGCCCGGCCGCCAGCATCTTCCCCATGGTGTACCACGACCTGATCCGCTGGGCGGACGCGCAGGGCTTCCAGACCTCGCCACCGGGGCGCGAGGTGTGGGTCAACGAGGTGCAGGAAGTCGCCGACGTAAGCCAGCAGGTCTTCGAGATCCAGCTGCCGTTCACACGGCGGTTACCCGCTGATCGTGACCTCGTGCCAGACGCCGCCGTTGAGGTCCAGGTTGTTGCCGGTGGCCTGGCCGGGGGCGGTGTCGGAGACGTAGGTGTACAGCGGGCGGCCGTTGTAGGTGGCCTGGGTGGTCCCGTCGGGCCGGGTGATCGTGCCGAGGGTGCCGGTGACACCCGGGCCCGCCTTGGCCTTTCCGTATACCGGCGGCCAGTAGACGGCACAGCTGCCGGTGCATTTCGACGCCGTCTTGGTGTCGGGCGCGAACCAGTACAGGGTCAGGCCTTTGCTGTTGGTCACCACGGTCACACCGCCGATCGTGCCGGTGCGCAGTTCCTGGCCCGATGACGCCGTCGCCGGGCCGCTCCCGCTCTGTGCGGTGGCAGCGCCGGCACCGAGCAGGGCGAGAGCGACGATCGTCACCAGCGTCACGGCCGGGATCACCGGGACCCTTGGCAGCCTGAGACCCGCGCTGAGCACAACGAGGGCCGCCAGGAACGCGAACGCGGCCACGTCGAGCACGCCGGCCACGATGCCGGCCGTGGTGCGCACCTCGCGGAAGCCGAACAGGCCTACCCAGATCGACAGCAGGTAGCCACCGAGGGTGGCCAGCGCGAACAGGGCGCCTGCCGCGGCCGTGAGCGGCGCGAGCGGCCCGGATGTCCAGAACGTCAGCAAGATCGCGGCCGCGAGCACAAAAGCGGCGATGACCTGCAGCAGGAACATCCAGCCGATGGTCGGAATCGTCCGGTACCCGGTGAGGTACAGGTCGAGGTGTATTGCTCCGGAGGCGGTCAGAAAACCCGCCCCGACGGCCCCGCACAGCGACCGTCGGGGCAGTGACGCCCCCCTCATGCTCCCCACAACTGGTACTACGTTCCCGAGGCCGGTCCGGTTCAATCAGCCCGAATAATTTTCACTATTCGCTCAAAATGCCTAGGGTCTGCCTGGATGGAGAACGTCGTCAGCACCGTCCGCCGCCACGCTGCCATCTCTTCGGCGATCTTGGCCCAGGGTCCGATCAGGGCCACGTCGGCCACCATCGCGGTGGGGACGGCGGCGATCGCGGACTTCTTGTCCCCGGCCAGGTAGTGGTCCTGGATCTTCTTGGACTCGGCCTCATAGCCCATCCGGACGAAGACCTCGTTGTGGAAGTTCACGCCGCGGGCGCCCATGCCGCCGATGTACAGCGCCAGCGTCGGGCGCAGCCGGTCGGCGGCCCGCTCCACGTCGTCGTCGGGGATGATCGCCAGCGGGCCGCCGACCACGTCGAAGGTCTGGCTCGTGTGCCGGGCGCCCGGCCGGGCGAAGCCCTCGGCGAGGGCCGCGGCGTAGAAGTCGTTCATCTTCGGCGAGAAGAAGATGGCGTTCCAGCCGTCGGCGATCTCGGCGCCGAGCGCCACGTTCTTCGGCCCCTCCGCGCCGAGGTAGATCGGGATCTCGGTGCGGTACGGGTGGAGGATGGAGCGCAGCGGCTTGCCGAGGCCGGTGCCCGCCGGCGGCCGCAGCGGAAGCTGGTAGTGCTTGCCGTCATACTCGACCGGCTCGCCGCGGGCGACCACCCGGCGCACGATCTCGATGTACTCGCGGGTCCGTTCCAGCGGGCGCGGGTATGGCTGGCCGTACCAGCCCTCGACCACCTGCGGGTTGCTGGTGCCGATGCCGAGCAGCACCCGGCCCTCGGTCAGGTGGTCCATCGTCATCGCGGTCATCGCGAGCGTGACCGGCGGACGGGCGGACAACTGGGACACCGCGGTGCCGAGCTTGATGTTCTTGGTCCGCGAACCCCACCAGGCCAGCGGGGTCCACGCGTCGCTGCCGTAGGCCTCCGCGGTCCAGACCTGGTCGATGCCCATCCGGTCCGCGGCCTCGAACAGTTCGGCGGCGCCGGCTGGCGGGCCCGAACTCCAGTAACCAGCGCTGACGGAGATCCTCATGAAGCCATGGTTTCACGGGGGGGCTCGGGGGGGTCGTCCCCCCCGGAGGCAGCAGAGCTGAGTCGGCGTAGCGTTTCTTCGGCCTCGCTGACCAGGTCGGCGACCACGTCGGCGACCGGGCGCACCTCGTTGAGCCGGCCGACTATCTGGCCGGCCGGCATGGGCACCACCTCGGGGTCCCCGGACTCGATCAGGCGGCGGTGCGCCTCGGCGACCAGGACGTTCTGGAGCGGCATCGGCAGCGGAGCGGGTGCGCCGGGCTCGGCCCAGGCCTGCGTCCACTTGTTCTTCAGCAGCCGGGCCGGCTTGCCGCTGTAGATGCGGGACCGCACCGTGTCCGATGACGTGGCATTCAGCAGCGCCGTGCGCAGCCCGCCGGCGCCGATGCTGTACTCGGCGGTGACCAGCCAGGCGGAGCCCATCCAGACGCCGACCGCGCCCAGCGCGAGCGCGGCCGCCACCTGCCGCCCGGAGCCGATGCCGCCCGCGGCGAGCACCGGGACATCCGGGCCGACCGCGTCCACGATCTCGGGAACCAGGACCATCGAGGCGATCTCGCCGGTGTGGCCGCCCGCCTCGTAGCCCTGCGCGACGACGATGTCCACGCCGCTGGCCACCTGGCGGCGGGCGTGCTCCGCCTTGCCGGCCAGCGCGGCGACCAGCATCCCGGAGCCGTGTGCGGCCTCGATCACGTCGGGCGGCGGCGGGCCGAGCGCGTTGGCGATCAGCCGGGCCGGGTGCGACAGCGCGACCTCGACGTGCTGCCGGGCCACCGAATGCAGCCAGCCGAGCACGCCGTCCGCCGGCCGGCCAGCACCGTGTTCGCCGGCGCCGAGCGGCGGAACGCCGAGCTTGAGCAGGGTCTGCTCGACGAACTCCTTGTGACTCGCCGGGATCATGGCGCTCAGGTCGCGCGACGTTCCCTCCTCCGGTACCCGAGCCGGCATGACCACATCTATCCCGAACGGCCGGCCGTCGGTGTTCTTGTCCATCCAGCCGAGTACGGTATCCAGTTCGGCCGGGTCGTTGAACCGGACGCAGCCGAGCACGCCGAGCCCGCCGGCCCGGCTGATCGCCGCGGCGACGTGCTCGGACGGGGTGAATCCGACGATCGGGTGCTCGATGCCGAGCAGGTCACACAGCGGGGTACGCATGGTCATGCTGTCACCTTCGCTGGCGGGTGCGCCGTGATGTGATCACGTGCCCAGCCGTAGTCGGCCTTGCCGGAAACCGTGCGGCCGATCTCGCCGACCAGCCAGATGCTGCGCGGCACCTTGTAACCGGCGATCTGATCGCGCACGTGTGCCTCCAGCGCCGGCAGGTCCGCCGTCGCGTCGGGTCTGAGCTGGACCAGCGCGCCCACCCGCTGGCCGAGCCGCTCGTCGGGGACGCCGATGACCAGGGCGTCGAACACGTCCGGGTGCGACTTCAGCGCGCCCTCGACCTCCTCGGGATAGACCTTCTCCCCGCCGGTGTTCACGCACGTGTTGCCGCGGCCGAGCAGGGTGATCGTGCCGTCCTCCTCGACCCGCGCCCAGTCGCCGGGCACCGCGTACCTTTTGCCGTTCACCTCGGCGAACATCTGGGCGGTCTTGACCGGGTCGTTGTAGTAGCCGAGCGGCACATGCCCGCCGCGGCCGAGCCTGCCGGTCTGGCCCGGCCCGCAGACCGCGCCGTCGTCGTCGATCACGATCACATCGGGGCCGGCGTTGACCGTCGGACCGCCGCGGTGCTCCTCCCCCGGGCTGACGAACGCGATGCCGGTGAAGCCGGTTTCCGTCGAGCCGATCGCTTCGCTGATGTAGGTGCTCGGCAGCGCCTTGATCACCGCCTCCTTTACCGAAGGCGAGAAGAGCGCGGCGGTCGTGTTGAACGAGTACAGCGAGGAAATGTCATAGTCCCGCTCGGCCAGCGCCTCCAGCAGCGGCCTGGCCATCGCGTCGCCGATGATCGACAGCACGTTGACCTTGAGCCGCTGCACCGCGTCCCAGACCGCGTGCGGATCGAACTTCGGCAGCACGACGACCGTGTCGCCGCCGAACAGGGCGCCCAGGGTGGCCACCATCGCGGCGCCGTGGATCAGCGGGGCGGGGGCCATCCGGACCAAGGGACTGCCTTCGGCGCCCTTGCGGGACTGGGCCCACTCGTCCGGCAGGACCTCGCCGGTGATGAAATCGATTCCGCCGCCGAGCGTGCGCCAGATGTCCTCGTGGCGCCACATCACGCCCTTCGGATGGCCGGTGGTGCCGCCGGTGTAGATGATGTAGAGGTCGTCGGCGCTGCGTTCGCCGAAGTCCCGCTCCGCCGGCTGGGCGGCGAGCAGGTCGTCGTAGCCCGGGCCGATCTCCACCCGCGGCAGGTCTGGCGGGACCACGTCGGCCACGACCGGAGCGAGTTCCCTGTCGTACACGATTGCGGCCAAGTCAGCGTCCCTGAGGTGGTACGCCAGTTCGTTCTGGATATATCTGTAATTGATGTTGATGGCGACCGCGCGCAGCTTGCAGGCCGCGAGCAGCGTCTCCACGGCTTCGATCGAGTTGCGCGCGTAGAGCCCGACGTGCTTGCCGGGGCGGAGCGCCAGGTGGTGGGCCAGGCGGTTGGCGCGCTCGTCGAGCTCGCGGTAGGTGACCTGGCGGTCGCCGTAGATCAGCGCGACACGGTCGGAGAACGCGTCGACGGCGTGCTCGAACAGATCCGCCATGTTGAGTGCCATGGGTAGAAACTAGAACGTGTTACTGTTCCGGGCAAGAGGTGAAATATGACTGAGCAGCTCGACGCGCTTGTGGAGCAGCGCGGACACGTCCTGATCGTGACGCTGAACCGACCCGGGGCGCGCAACGCGCTGAGCGGGCCGATGCTCGCGATCATGCGTGAGGCGTGGGACCGGGTGGACAGCGACGCGTCGGTCCGGGCGTGCGTGCTGACCGGCGCGGGCGGCTCGTTCTGCGCGGGCGCCGACCTGAAGGCGATGACCACCTCGCACCCCGGCGACCGGGCCGGTGAGCTGGACCTTTCGGTGATCGAGCCGCTGCTCAAGGGGCGCCGGCTGACCAAGCCGCTGATCGCGGCCGTCGAGGGGCCGGCGATCGCCGGCGGCACCGAGATCCTCCAGGCGTGCGACATCCGGGTGGCGGGCGAGAGCGCGCGGTTCGGCGTGTCCGAGGCGCGCTGGGGGCTGTTCCCGCTGGGCGGCTCGGCGGTGCGGCTGCCGCGGCAGATCCCGTACACCGTGGCCTGCGAGCTGCTGCTGACCGGGCGGCACATCACGGCCGCCGAGGCCCTGTCGTTCGGCCTGATCGGGCGGGTTGTGCCGGACGGTACCGCTTTGGCAGCGGCGCTGGAGATCGCGGAGATGATCGCCGCCAACGGGCCGGTGGCGGTGCGCGCGATCCTGCGGACGATCCGGGAGACCGAGGGGCTGGCGGAGAACGACGCGTTCGGTATCGAGGCCAAGATCGGCATGGCGGTGTTCGCGAGCGACGACGCGAAGGAGGGGCCGCGGGCGTTCGCCGCCAAGCGCAAGCCGGAGTTCCAGGACCGCTAGCCCTAGACGGGCCCGCCCGGTTGGGGCCCGGCCGCCCGCGATGCCCGGGCCTGTCCGATTTGGCGCGGCGGTTCTCGCGGCCGCGGTGGCCAACGTACGCCCCGCGAGTCACGGCAGCACCGGTACCACTGGTAACGCTACATGTGTCTTGGTACCCGAACGGAGGGTTCAGCGGCGTGATATGTACCGGTTTGCCCCCGACATCCGGGTACCAAGACAGCTGTAGCCTTAACGACCCGGCGACCAGCACAGTACCCGGTCCCGCCGGAAGGCGCCGCCACGCCTGACCACGCTAGCAGGGCATGATACGGCTGGCAGCGGCGGTGTGACAGGCTTGGGAGCGTGACGGTTCGCGTCGCGGTGCGGGTGGAGGGCGTCGTCCAGGGCGTCGGGTTCCGGCCGTTCGTGTACGCGCTGGCGACCCGGCTGGGCCTCGGCGGGTTCGTCGGCAACGACGTGGACGGGGTGTTCGCCGAGATCGAGGGCGCCGAACCGGCCGTCGAGCGGTTCCTGCGCGACCTGGAGCGGGATGCGCCGCCGCTGGCGCGGATCGAGCGGGTGACCACCAGCCGGCTACCGCCGGGCGGGCCGGCCACGTTCTCGATCGTCGCCAGCGCTGCCGAAGGACAGCGGCGGGCGCTGGTCCCGCCGGACACCGCTACCTGCGCGGATTGCCTGAAGGAACTGGCCGATCCGGCCGACCGGCGGTCCGGCTACCCGTTCATCAACTGCACGAATTGTGGCCCGCGGTTCACGATCGTCCGCGATGTGCCCTACGACCGGCCGCTGACCACGATGGCCGGCTTCGCGATGTGCGAGCCGTGCGCGGCCGAGTACCACGATCCGGCCGACCGGCGCTTCCACGCGCAGCCGGTGTGCTGCCCGGTGTGCGGGCCGACAGTGGCGCTGATCGATCCCGGTGGAAGCAGCATCGCTGGCGAGCCGATCGCTACGGCGGCACGGATGCTCCGCGATGGGCGGGTGCTGGCCGTCAAGGGCCTCGGCGGTTACCACCTCGCGGTCGATGCCACGAGCGAGGACGCCTCTCGCCTGCTGCGGGCGCGCAAGCACCGCGAAGACAAGCCGTTCGCGGTCCTGGTTAGCGATCTGGACCAAGCGTGCGAACTGTGCGACGTGGACGACGCGGCGGCCGGCCTGCTGACCAGCCCGGCCCGGCCGATCGTGCTGCTGCCCAGGAAACCAGACGGCGTCGCCCACGCGGTCGCGCCAGGGAACCGGCAGCTCGGCGTCATGCTGCCGTATACCCCGCTGCATCACCTGCTCATCCGGGCCGCCGCCAGGCCGTTGGTGCTGACCAGCGGGAACGTGTCCGACGAGCCGATCGTGTACCGGGACTCAGCTGCGCGTGAACGGCTGGGCGGCATCGCGGACGCGTTCCTCATTCACGACCGGCCGATCCACATCAGGACCGACGACTCGGTCGCCCGGGTGCACAACGGCCGCCCCGCGCTGATCCGCCGCTCCCGCGGGTACGTCCCGGCGCCGGTGACGGTCCACCGGCCGTTCCGGCTGCCGGTGCTCGCCTGCGGCGCGGCGCTGAAAAACACGTTCTGCCTGGCCAAGGAGCGGCACGCGTTCGTGTCGCACCACATCGGCGACCTGGAGAACGCCGAGACCCTCCGCTCGTTCACCGAAGGCATCGACCACTTCAAACGCCTCTTCGACGTCGAACCCCAGGTGGTCGCCCACGACCTGCACCCCGAGTACCTGTCCACCAAGTACGCGCTGGACCTGGATGGCGTCGAGCTAAGAGGCGTGCAGCACCACCACGCGCACATCGCGTCCTGCCTGGCCGACAACGGCGCCGACGGCCCGGTCATCGGCGTCGCCTTCGACGGAACCGGTTACGGCACGGACGGCACGATCTGGGGCGGAGAGTTCCTCATCGCCGACTTCGGCGACTTCGAGCGGGCCGGGCACCTCGAACCGATTCCGCTGCCGGGCGGCACCGCCGCGATCAGGGAACCATGGCGGATGGCGGCGGTGTACCTGGACGCGGCGTTCGGCGGCGCGCCACCGGACGGGCTCGACGTGATCGCACGCAACGTAGACCGCTGGCCGGCCGTGCTGGCGATGGCCCGCAAGAACATCAACTCCCCAGTCACGTCCAGCGCGGGACGGCTGTTCGACGCCCTGGCGGCGCTGCTCGGCGTACGGGACACGATCAACTACGAGGGTCAGGCTGCGGTGGAGCTCGAGCAGCACGCGACGACCGATGAGGTGGGGTTTTACCGGGCCGGGGTGTCGAGCCACCGGACGTTCCGCGTGACTGGGGTTGATCTGGTCCGGGCGGCGGCGGACGACCTGCTCGCCGGGGTGCCACGGGAGGTGGTCGCGGCGCGGTTCCACCACGGGGTCGCGGCGGCGATCGAGGCGGGGTGCGTGCTGGCGCGCGCACGGAGCGGGCTCGGCACGGTGGCGCTGTCCGGCGGGGTGTTCCAGAACCTGCTGTTGCTGCGCGAGACCGAGCGGCGGCTGGCCGCGTGCGGGTTCACCGTACTGACCCACTCGCGGGTGCCGTGCAACGACGGGGGCATCAGCCTCGGCCAGGCGGTCGTCGCCGCGGGCGGGTCCATGCGGGGCTGACGGGTTAGCAGATGCGTGGCAGGGGGTCGCCGATCAGGAGGTCGACGATCCGGGTGCCGCCGAAGGCGGTGCGGAGCTGCACCAACCCCGGCTGGTCGGCGGTGACGTGGCCGATGACGGCCGATTCGGCGCCCAGCCGATGGGACCGCAGCGCAGTGAGCGCCAGGGACGCGCAGTCCGCGGGGACGACGGCCACCAGGCGGCCCTCGCAGGCGACGTACATGGGGTCGATGCCGAGCAGTTCGGACGCGCCGCGGACCTCGGGGCGGACCGGGATGTCGGACTCGCTGACCAGCACGCCGACGCCGGCTGCCGTCGCGATCTCGTTGAGGATCGTGGCCACGCCGCCGCGGGTCGCGTCCCGCAGCGCCCGCGTCGAAGGCACCGCGGAAAGCAGCCCAGAAACCAGCCCGTTGAGCGCCGCGGTGTCCGACACGACGTCGGCCTCGATGTCCAGCTCGCCGCGGGCCAGCATGATCGTGACGCCGTGGTCGCCGATCGGGCCGGACACGATGATCGCATCGCCCGGCTGTGCGTGAGCGACCCCCAGAGAAACGGCATCCGAGAGAACCCCGACCCCGGCCGTGTTGATGTAGCAGCCGTCCGCCTTGCCCTTCTGCACCACCTTGGTGTCGCCGGTGACGATCTGCACGCTGGCCGCCGCCGCGGCGTCCCGCATCGAAGCGACGACGCGCAGCAGATCGGCGACCGGGAAACCCTCCTCGAGGATGAAGCCCGCGGTCAGGTACAGCGGCGTCGCGCCGGCCACGGACAGGTCGTTGACCGTGCCGTTGACCGCCAGGTCGCCGATCGTGCCGCCGGGGAAGAACAGCGGCGACACCACGTACGAGTCCGTGGTCAGCGCCAGCCGCGCGCCGTCCACCGACAGGCAAGCGGAGTCCTCCAAAGGCGCGAGCAACGGATTGCGGAACGCATCGAGGAACACCGCCTCGATCAGCGTGTGGGTCGCCTTGCCGCCCGCGCCGTGGGACATCGTGATGCGTTCCTCACGGACCTTCGGCCGGCGGCGGCGCGCACGGTCGATGCGGTCGAGAACCTGCTGCTCACGATCCAGCGTGGTCACGGCCGGCTCCGCTCGATCGTCACCGGCACCCGCTGCCGGTTCATCCGGCCGTAGTTGTAGTACGCGGCGCACGCGCCCTCCGGGGACACCATGCACGTGCCGATCGGCGTCTCCGGTGTGCACGCGGTGCCGAACACCTTGCACTCCCACGGCTTGAGCACGCCCTTGAGCACCTCGCCGCACTGGCACGCCTTCGGGTCGGCGACCCGCACACCCGGCACCGAGAACAGCCGCTCGGCATCGAACCGCTCAAACGAAGAGCGCATCTTCAGCGCCGAATGGCTGATGAACCCGAGCCCGCGCCACTCGAAGTACGGGCGCAGCTCCATCGTCTGCCCGATCGCCCGCAACGCGACGAGGTTGCCGTCCCACGGGACCACGCGCCCGTACTGGTTCTCCACCTCGGCGCGGCCCTGCGCCAGCTGGAGCATCAGCAGGTAGATGGACTGCAGGATGTCGAGCGGCTCGAAGCCGGCCACCACCACCGGCTTGCAATAGTTCCGCGCGATGAACTCATACGGGCGGCAGCCGATCACGGTCGACACGTGCCCGGGTCCGAGGAACCCGTCCAGCCGCAGGTCCGGCGAGTCCAGGATCGCCTTTATCGCCGGGATGATCGTGACGTGATTGCAGAACACGGAGAAGTTGGTCAGACCCTGCGCCTGCGCGCGCAGCACGGTCATCGCGGTGGACGGTGCCGTCGTCTCGAACCCGATCGCCATGAACACGATCTTCTTGTCCGGGTTCTGCCTGGCGATCTTCAGCGAGTCGAGCGGCGAGTAGACCATCCTGATGTCGGTGCCCCGTGCCTTCGCGTCGAAGAACGATCCGGTGCTGCCCGGCACTCTCATCATGTCCCCGAACGACGTCATGATCACGTCCGGGTCCGCTGCGAGGTGCATGGCGTCGTCCACCCGGCCCATAGGGATCACGCACACCGGGCAGCCGGGGCCGTGCACCAGCGAAATCGATTCGGGCAGGTAGTCCTCGATGCCGTGCTTGTAGATCGTGTGGGTGTGGCCGCCGCACACCTCCATCAGCTTGTACTGGCGTCCGGGCTCGCACAGCCCGGCGATCTTCGCCGCGAGCGCGCGGGCCTTCTCCGCGTCACGGAATTCGTCTACGAATCGCATGGGTCGTGCTCCTTATTCGATGAGCGACTCGCGCAAGGCCGCGATCTCGTCTTCGTACGCCTGGCCGATACCTTCCAGGAACGCCATGGCGGCGGCGGCCTCGTCCTCGTCGATCTTGGACAGCGCGAAGCCGACGTGGATCAGCACCCACTCCCCCGGCGCCGGCCTGTCGTCGGCGAGCAGGCCGATGTTGATCAGCCGTTTGACCCCGCTCACGTCGACCTTGGCCAGATCCGGCTGATCGGCGACGATCTCGATTACCTCACCGGGAATGCCGAGGCACATGTGAGCTCCCAAAGCACTTGGTAAATCGTGGTCTGCGCTTCCTGGATCCGGTGGATCGAGGTGGACGGCGCGACGAACAGGTAGTCGATGCTGTGCTTGTCCCCGCCGGCCAGCTCGGCCATCTTGCCGCCGTCGTAGCCGGCCAGCCCGATCGTGAGCATGCCGCGACGGCTCGCCTCGTCGAAGGCGCGCAGCAGGTTGTCCGAATTGCCGCTGGTGGACAGCCCGACCGCGATGTCGTGTGTGCCGCTGCCGCCGCTTATGGACAGCGCGGCCAGCTGCCGGGCGAACATCACCTCGACGCCGATGTCGTTGCACAGCGCGGTGACCACCGCGGTGTCGTTGCCGAGCGCGAACGCGGGGAGCCCTTCGCTCAGGAACAACGTGGCGAGCTGCTGCGCGTCGGTGGCGCTGCCGCCGTTGCCGAACGCGAACAGCCTGCCCCCGGCGGCGAATCGATTCGCGGCCTGCCGCGCACACTCGGCCAGCCGCGCGCCGTCCCGTTCGGCGATGACGCGGCGCAGGTCGGCGACCTCGATGGCCTTGGCGACCGTCGAGGCTCGCACCTGCTCGAGCACGCTGTCCAGGTCGGACGTGTCCGCGTACAGGAACGGGTACAGCGACTGCATCGGGTCGGCGCCGGCGCTCATGGTCCCACCACCGCGATGGCCTCGCTGGCGTGCACCAGGATCGTGTCGCCCACTCCCGCGGTCACCAGCGCGACGCTGACCTCTTCGCGGCCGGCACCGCCGTCTTTCAAAGGCACTGCTACCAGCGCCATGTCGTCTGCCAGCAGCCGCAGCACGGTGACCTTTACGGCGATGTCGCCGCAGGTGACGCACTGGCCGCCGGAGCATTCCTGGCTCATGCGACCACCCCCGGCCCGAGCACGCCCGGCTGCTCGAAGAACACGTGCACCAGCTCCCAGAGGATGTGGTACATCGTGACGTGCACCTCCTTGACCACACGCGGGTCGCTGGACGCCGCGACCAGCAGGTGGTCCACCGCCATGCTGGTCGCGAGCCGGCTGCCGTCGCCGCCGGCCAGGGCGATCGTCAGCAGGCCAAGCTCGCTGGCCGCGCGCAGCCCGGCAAGCACGCTGGGGCTGTTCCCGTCCGGGGAGATACCGAGCGCGATGTCGTCCGTATTGGCCAGGGCCCGGAGCTGGTGTGCGAAGATCGCGTCGACCCCGTCGCGTTCGGCGATCCCGGTGACCGTGGCCACGTCGGTAGTCAGCGCGATGGCCGGCAGCGCGCGCTTGCCGACGATCACCGGGTGGACGAATTCGACGGCGACGTGCTGCGCGTCCGCGCTCGCCCCGCCGGTGCCGAACACCACCAGCTTGCCGCCCCGGTGGAACCGGATCGCCATCGCGTGGCAGGCCGCCGCGACGGCTTCGGCCTGGGTGGCGAGGTGGCGGGCGGGCTCGTCGCGCCGCTCGAATACCGGCCCAGGCTCGGGCTGCGCGGGCTGCTCCGCGTACGTGAGCGACTCGAGCGTCAGCTCGTCGCCGCCGGTCATCTCGACGTTGACGCTGCCGCAGCCCGGGCATGCGGGCACCAGGTCCGTGCTCTCGCCGGCCGCGCCGCAGTCCCGGCAGGTCACCGTCGCGGGGACGGTGACCACCGTCACGACGGCGTCCGCGGCCGCGGTGCCGGCCGCCAGCATGGCGAACGCCTGCACCATCGACGGCGGATCCACCGCGTGCCGCACGCCGCACCGCACCCGGATCCCGGCGACCGGCCGGCCGGCCGCGCGCACCAGCACGGCGTCCAGCACACCCTCGCACAGCCCGTACTCATGCATGCGGCTCTCCTACATCTGCCTGATCTTCAGGTACCGCTTGATGTCAGGCAGTGAGGCGACCACCATGGCGAGCGGCGCCGCCACGATCGCCGCGATAACTATCTTCTTCAGCATCTGCGCACCCTCTTTCTGCCAGGATCTGCTCCACCGCGCGAACGGCGTGCGGCAAAGCGGCCGTCACCTCAGCCGACAGCCCGATGCCCGGGGTCACGTCGGCCGGCTCGCACGCCACCACGAGGCTGCGCCCGGGGCGCCCGCCCATCGTGGCGAGCATCGTGAAGATCTCATCCGGCGCCAGGCTGTGCGCGTCCATCACCGCGGTAGTCGCTCTGCCGTTGGCCGGGTCCACCTCGAGCACGGTCACCGTGCCCGGCGCCTGCCCGCGCGGCGAGGCGTCGATCAGCACGAACAGGTCGCACCCGTCGAGCAGTTCGTACACCAGGTGCACGCCGCGGATGCCGAAATCCTTGATCACGACGCCGGGCTCGCTGGGCCGGTCCGCGAGCAGCCGCGCCACCTCGACGCCGAACCCGTCGTCGTGCAGGAACACGTTGCCCACCCCGGCCACGAGGGTGCGGCCGGTCACGGCTCCACCTCGTCGGGCGCGAAATACAGGAGCCGGCCGTGCGCGGTGCGCAGGTCCCGGTCCGGGTCGTCGGCCAGCGACACCGCCAGGTAAGGATTCGCGTCCAGGTCGGTCAGCACCGCCTCGACGATCGCGGCGCGTCCGACGAGGAACATGTCCTGCGCGTCGGCGCGCCGGACGCCCGGCCGCAGCGTGACCCGGCTGCCGCGGGCGACGCTGCGCCCGGCGATCGTCACGGTGTCGGTCGCCGGCGAGACCGACGCGTCCGCCTCCGGGTCCCACCAGGGAACGTCTTGGCGCACCTCGCGGAATGTGCCGTGCAGTCGTGTCATGGTCTCCCCTTCCATGGACTCGACGCGGTCGAGCAGCGCTGCCGCGCGCTCGTCTGTCGCCCTGGCTTCGAGCTTTTCGGCGTCGGTCAGCGCCAGCGTGCGAAGCGTCAGGATCTCGTCGATCTCGGTGCCGTCGTACAGGTCGCCGGCGCTTTCCGGCGCCAGCTCCGGGTGGTCGGGCAGGATGATCGGCGCGGCCAGCATCACCTGGCGACCGCCGTCCGGGCCGGCCAGCACCGGCCAGACGGCGACGTTCTCGCAGGCGGTCACCTCATCGGCGGCCCACCGCGGCGGGTCGGTCATCGACACGAACGCGCCGCCGGTGACGGTGATGATCAGGTGGGCGGCGACCAGAGCGGACGGGAGAGCCCGGTCGCGCGTGGCCGGCGCCGGACTGGCGACGGTCCGGTTCGCCAGCTGGACGGTCAGCCGGACGGCCCGCCAGGGGCCGGGCAGCGGCCGGGTCCGCACCTTGATCGTGCCGAGCAGGCCGGTGCGCCGGCGGATCACGTCGCCCTCGCGCTCCTCGCCGCCCGGGATCTCGAAGTCCAGGCTGGCGGTGGCGGTTACCTCCCGCGCGACCGCCTCGTCCCAGACCGAGTCCGCCGAGGTGCGCCGCTGCACCTGAAGGAAGCGGGCGACGACGGTGACGTCGGGCTTGCCGTGGTGCTCCACGACGCATTCCGCCTGGGCCATCGACCGTTCGGACGGGTCGGCCGTCATGTACCCGGGTGGCATCAGCACACCGAACTGCCAGCGGCTCCGGTTCTTCTGGGCCGAGGCGCGGTACGGGTAGAGGATGTAGCCCTCGTACAGGACCGCGTCCGCTACCCGGCGCACCTCGTCGAGGTTCACGGCACCGTCGCCTCCCGGGCGAGCAGGGCGGCGAGCGTCGCGTCCCAGGTCGGCAGCGCGTGTTCGGCCTTGTACGCGGACAGCGCGTCGAGCGTCTCGCGGGTGCAGCGCAGCCACGCGCTGCCAGGAAAGTGCGCGTCGACCATGTCGCGCCACACGCGCACCGGCATCCGGTACGACGCCTCGGAGCTCCACGGGATCAGCTCAACGCTGTATCCCTCCTTCTGGGCAAGGAAGACCGTGCCGCTGAACAGGAGCAGCAGCGGTACCGTGCCATCGTCCAGACCGTGCAGGTAACGCGCGGACACCACCTCCAGGTCGTAGGTGCACGGCACCTGAAGCTCGATCTCGGTCAGCGCGGTGAACGCCGGCACCATCGTCGCGACGGTGGCGAGCTGGATCGGCTTGACCGTGTCCGCCCACCGGGACGGGTCGCCGAACAGGTCGTGCAGCCGCGCGGCTTCAACGGAGGTGTAGTTGCGGCGGTGCGGTTCGATGCGGATCTGGCAGCGCAGCGCGATCGCGTGCACGTGAACGCCGGCCGACTCGCTGACCGTGAGGTTGAACGACAGGGTCGGGGTGGCCGCGTACCGCTCCGCGGTAGCGCCGGTGCAGCCGAACGTCAGCTCTGCCATCAGCGGGCCTCCAGGGCCCGGGCCCGGCTGCGCAGGTCGCCGACGAACGCGGTGAGGATCTCGCGAACCTCGGCGCCGCCGTCGAAGCCGTGCCAGTTCAGCCGCAGCGCGCCGGCCAGCGAATAGCACGCGTCGATCGGGACGAGGAACGTCTCTCGTGGGCTGGCGCCCGCGACCAGGATCGCCTCCACGTCCGGCGCCAGCGCGCGCAGCAGCGGCCGCGCGGCGGCAAGTTCTTCCCAGGCGGCCAGGTCCAGCTCGCATTCGGTCACCCCGGCCGGGCTCGGATAGCTGGCGACGACCCGGCCGAGCGCGGAGTTGACGAAGAAGAACGCGACGTTCACCGGGATCGCGAGCGATGCCCACTCGGCGTCGGTGAGCGGGCCGGCGGGATCGCGCAGCACCCGGTCGGGCACCATCCGGTACCGGCCGCCGGCCGCCCCCTCGTGGGTGAGCCCAGGGGGGCGCGGGGGGACGGGGTCCCCCCGCATAAACAGCAACCCGCATGCCGTGCAGGCGCAGGCCAGCGAGCGGTGCTGCGTGTCGACGAGATGCCGGTGGCCGGGGAGCACCGGCGTGCCGCACAGCGCGCAGCGTTCGGGGTCGGGGCTTGTTGCCGTGCGGGGGGCCGCGAAGCGCCGTAGCCCGGAGGAAGCACCTAGGCCGTTCTGAGTCATAGCGCGCCTGCCGGACGGCGGCGCGCGATTTGCAGCAACGGCGGGTCGCGCGGTGCGAAGTCGACGCCGGCGGTTTCCGGTGCCGCGTCGGTGACGGCCTGCTCGACGGCCGCCGCGGTGTGGCCGCAACCGCTCGCGAGCTTGATCTGGACGACGCCGTCGTCGGTGATGCCGACGAGCTCGGCGCCGGTACCGAGGGCGCGCCTGATCCTGGCCGCTGTGTCCAGCGGGTGCAGGTCGTGGATCAGCAGCAGGCTCTCCACCAGCGGATCCGCGATCAGCTGGGCCACCAGCCGCTCGTCTTCGGCGGCTAGCCGCATGATCGTGGCCAGGCCCTCGCCGTAGAGCTGGACCAGGCAGCTGACCAGCTCCTCGGCGGTGCCGGCCGCGTCCGGGCCCGCACGGGATCGCAGCTCGGCGAGCAGGGTCTCGACGCGATCGCCCGCGGCTCTCGCGTCCACCTCAGACCGCCAGCGTGATTCCGGTTGGTGAGTGCGCGGTCTTGAGCACCCGGCCGCCGCCCAGGTACATGTGCACGCCGCACGGCAGGCACGGGTCGAAGCTGCGCACCGCGCGCATGATGTCGATGCCCTTGAAGTTGTCCGGTCCGTTCTCCTCGAAGATGGGCGTGTTCTGCACCGCGTCTTCATAAGGCCCCGGCGTTCCGTAGGAATCGCGCGGGCTGGCGTTCCATGGCGTCGGCGGATAGGGATGGTAATTCGCGATCTTGCCGTCGCGGATCACCACGTGATGCGACAGCACCCCGCGCACCGCTTCGTGGAAACCGCAGCCGATGGCATCGTCCGGCACTTTGAAATCGGTCCACGTGCGCAGGCGACCCTCGTGCACTTCCTTGAGGCCCTTGTCAATGAAGTGGAACGCCGCGGCGCAGGCGTAAGCCTGGAAATAAGTCCGTGCGCGATCGCGCTCGATGGCGTTGCTCCACTGTGGAACCTTCCACTCCAGCTCCGTCTCCGGCCCGTTCAGCGTCTTCGGCAGGAAGATCGTCACGCTGTTGCCGGTGGCCTTGACGTAACCGATATCGACGAGACCCGCCAACGCCGTCGCCCACAGGCGCGCCAGCGCGCCACCGCCTGTATCCAGCGGCAGGTAATCGCCGGTGCGGTCGTCATACCAGCGCGGTGACATCACCCATGTGTACTTGCTGTCGAAATCGCGCTTCTGCGGGCGCGGCGTCGTGGTCTGATTCCACGGATGCCGCTGATCCACGGGATTGCCCAGCGGATCGGTCTTCACGAACGTCTCGCCATTACGCCAATCGTCGTAATACGAGCTGCCCAGCAGAATGCGGATGCCCAGGTTGATCTTCACCAGATCGGTGGTCACCAGCTTGCCGTCTACCACGACGCCGGGCGTGACGTACATTTGCCGTCCCCACTCCCGCATCGTCTCGTAGCGGAAGTCGCAGGCCGCCGGGTCCTGGAAGGCCCCCACGCAGCCCAGCAGCACCCGCCGTTGTCCGACGGCTTCGTAGCCGGGCAGCGCCTCGTAGATGAAATCGAAGAGGTCGTTGTGGAGCGGGACCATCCGCTTCACGAACTCCACGTATTTCATCAGGCGCGTCAGATACTCGGTGAAGAGCTGCGGGCTCGCGACCGTGCCCACGCCGCCGGGATAGAGCGTCGACGGATGCACGTGACGCCCTTCCATCAGGGAG
>DASRFJ010000115.1:0-55123 GCA_035651595.1 Streptosporangiaceae bacterium
GCACCCGCCCGGACTTCCGGCACAGGATGGTGATGATCCGGTCCGCCTCGCCGAGCTTCTGGGTCCGCAGCACGACCCCGTCATCGGTATAAAGCTGCACGTTGTAATTCTATGGATCGCTCGCAGGCACAGCCGACACCGGACGAAATCGGTCGTCCTGCGGAACACACGAAGGCGGAAGCGTGGTCAGCAGAAGCTCTTGCCGCATACCCCGGTGTGGCTTGCCCGCTGCAGCACTGTAACGCAGATCCACCAGACGTTTGGATATCGGCCACCTCCGGACCCGCAATGCCTGGGCGTCCTGCCTGGTCGGATTCATCCGGCCGACCGCGTAGAGCCTGGGGTCGGTAACCAGTTCCGGATAGTGGTCATAGGACAGGATCCAGCGGACCTGGGCACGGCAACGCAGATACTCGGCCAGCACGAAGTGTCCTAGACCCTTCAGCCAGTCGTGCTTCTCCAGCGGACTTGCCGACTCCTTAAGCCCGCCCCAGGGGTTGAATGAGCGACTGTACAGCTTCTCGGACTTCTTCATGTAGGGCGGATCGAGGTAGGCGATAACTCTGTTCGGGATGAGGGCCGGATACCACTCCGCGACATCATCCAGGGTCCCTCGCCAGTCTTTGCACCAGACATCAGCCAGTCGGTTGCTTGCGTATAGATCGCCCACGAAGCGCAACCGGGTTGCGAGCGCTTCCTTGTTGAACCGGCAATCGATCTTGTAGTCACTCTTCTGCCGCCGACCCCCGATCGGACCCGCACGGCCATGCAGTATGCCGGAGAATGTGGTCCGGTTGAGGAACAGGCACCTGACCGCGATGTCGCGGTCGTGCGGACTGCGCGGCTCCCATGATCTCCAGTAGTCCCACCTGTCCAGCGTTACCGGTTCGCACCACATCCGGTCGATCAGCCACTCCGTGTCCTCAGCCGCAACCTGCCAGAATCGAGCCACCAAGGGATCGGCGTCTGCCAGCAGTACGCGGTCCACGATCCCTGCACCTGCCAAACGCAGTGCCGCGGAGGCACCCCCGGCAAATGGCTCGACGAATAGCTGCGCCCTGCCGAGCAGCCCGGTCGATGCAGTGACCAGGTCCCGGATGACACCCGCGAAACCTGATTTGGCGCCCGGATATCGCAATGGCGACAGGTAACGCATCCTTGCCGTCGCCGCGTCAGCCAACGGCAACGGTTCACCCAAGGGCCGAGGATGGTGCTCGATGCAGGCCGGCGCGCTGTCCGGCGCGAGCATGACCCATCGGGTGGTCACCTCGGCCGGTGTGGCAGTCATGCCCATACGGTATCCCTGAGGTCGGACATTCTAGAAGGCAGGAGTGAGCCGCACCTGAGTCCGCGGTGCACCCAGCGCATCCTGAGCCAGGTAGGTCAGCACCTGACTCCCGGTGCCCAGCGGCAGGGACGCGAAGTTGTGCGCGAACGCGACCGGGATGACCGCGTTCCGGTACAGGATCGTGCCGACTTGATCGAGGAGCGCCATCGCGGTGTCCAGCGCCGGGTAGTGGGTGAGTTCCACGGTCTCGGCGTCATCGGTAGGATCTCCGGACGGCATGGGCGGCATGCTGAACACCAGCGTCCTCCCATCTCGCGCCCGGTAGACGAACCGCCGTCCGTAGTCGGTGTCGTATCCGTAGGCACGGACGCCTTCGCGGTGCTGCACATGCTCGCGGATATACCGATCGGGCAGGCGCAGCAGGTAGCCGGGCGGGATGTGATCACGGATATGTTCGGCATGCTCCGCGAGAGCGCCGGACTTCTCGATTCCGATGACGACGGGAAGTCCGGTGCGGCCCGCCGCAATCTCCTGCGCGTGTATTGCCTGCAGGAATCGCAGCGCGGATCGTTTCAGCCCAGCCGGACGGCCGAACATCGCGAGCGGGCCGTCCAGCAGGAACGCGCAGTGGGGGAACGCCCGCCCATGGTCCACGACGGAGAAGATGCGGATCTGCCACAGGAAGGTCAGCAACTCGAGGACGCTCATCAGCCTGCCGAGCGCTGTCTCGTTGGATCCGTACTCCACGACCTCGTCGTGCGTATTTGCCACGTCGGTGAAGAACAACGAGGTCCCGCAGACCTGGCATTGGGTTCCAGCCGGAGGAATGGTCAGGCCCACAGCCGTGCAGTCCCGGTCGTGGCGCCCCGGGCAGCGCTCGAGCGTGACGGACGACACGGGATTCGGCGGCGTCCCCAGCACATATGCAAGCACCTCGCGCAAGCTGGTGCTGGTCCCCGGCGGTCCTTCTAGCTTGCATGTCTCGAACAGGTCCGAGACGGCCTCGCGCCACGCTTCGAACATGGTCTGGCCAGGACGGAGTGTGACAACGCTGGTGGGGACCACACCCTTGACCATGGCCGCCCGGGTCGCCTGCGCGATCACGACCGGGTCGACGAACCCGCCAGGCGGGACCGGCGCGAGCGCATCAAGCTTGCTCAGCACCCCTGCTACCTGCGCGAATCCGACCCTGGCAGACGGGAATTCGGGCCGGACCTCCACCTCCTGGGTGGACCCGTCGACCGAGATGGCGAACGCGGGCCGGGGCAGGCCGCTGACAGGAACGGTCATTCCGTCGACGAGCAGGTCCGCGATCGGCGGCGGACCGCTGGTTTCTGGCGGCAGGAAATAGGACTCAAGCGCCGCGTGAACGGACGGATCCATCGCCGTCCGGACGTGACCGAGGCGGCTGGCCCGTTCCGGAGCGCCTTCAGGCCTTATGTATGGCAACGCTCACCGCCCGCCCAAGGTAGTACCGTCCAGCGGTGCGAGCCCCGCCACGGCCCGGGCCTCGTTGATCATGCTCCGGTCGAACTTCAGCACCTGGACCGGGACGATGTACTTGCCCGACCTCGTCTTGATCCGGACGAATCCCCGGTCCTCGGCGGACAGGATGTCAGCCTCGAACGACTTGAAGTCGTAGTACTTGGACAGGGTCCTGATCTCGTCGCTGTTGTTCAGGTGCGCGACGATCCAGTTGCTGGTATTCGCGAGTACCGCGGGAGACACCGCGGTGACTTCTTGGGTGGCATAGATCAGGCCGATCTTGAGCTTGGCGGCTTCCTTGGCGAGGCGCACATACGGGTTCGGGCTGTCGGAATCGTAGGCCTTCCGGTCGAAGAGCCGGTGCGCCTCCTCGATCACGATCTGGATCCGGTGCAACTCCTGACCGCCGGTGAACCGGTCGGTCGCCCTGGCCAGCAGGTGGTTGATGATCCGCTCAGAGAGCAATTGCAGCACCTGCTCGGTCCCGCGGGACAGGTCCACGATGACCAGCCGACCCGCGGCGAGGTCCTGATAGATCCGGTCGGCGTAGTCCTCGCGTGCGCGGTAGTTGTGAAATGGCTTGAGCCTGCCCAGCCAGCGCCAGCCGAGACGGCCGCCGGTCGGCGCGTACAACGCGAGGATGGCATCGACGGACTGATCCTTGAGCCAGTCGGCGGCATCCGCGTTGCTGTCTTTCAGGTCCATCAGCCAGTCCACTACAGCCTGGATCGCTTCGGTGCCCTCTACGTGGACATTGCCGCGCCCATCGGACACGATCGTGAAGCCGGAGTTACCCGCGTTGAAGGCTTCGACGAGCTCCTTCTTCATCACCGTGGCGAACCGCTGCGTGTCCCGCGCAGCGAAACCAGCCCTGGCGAGGAGCGCGTAGAAGCAGAAGCGCGCTCGCAAAGCCCTGACCCTGCGGGAGTGGTTTACCCGCCCCTGTGCGTCCGGCTGCGGCTCACCAAGCTCGGCGGCGATGAAGTTTTCGATATACTGGCCAGAGCCTGAGCCGCGTAGGACGTTACCGATGAGCTGCTGGGTGGCGTCAATCTGCCTGGGGTCGTAAAAGTTGATCTGCAGCGGCCGCACGTCTCCCTCGCCAGGGTCCGCGCCGAATCGGTAGACGACCACGTCGTCGCCGAGTTGGGCCAGCGCGGTGCCGTCCTGGACGTTCGGGTTGGCGTACTCGCCCTGCGGGTCGAACAGCAGCTGGCCGATCGGCTCGACGATCCGCTTGCTGTGCCGGTACGTGGCGACCGCCAGGGTCTTTATCGTATTCGACTTGCCCATCCGGGTCATGCCGAAGACCGCCGTCTTCATCTCGATGAAGTCGGCCACCCGGACCTTGACCGGGATGCGCAGCTCGCCGTGTTCCCGCGCCCTGCGGCGGGTTGACGAGTAGCGGACGCTGCCGATCTCCAGCAGGTGAGGCTGCGAACCGGTCTGGACCTCGTCCTCGGTCAGTTCCGGATAGGAAGCGACGACACCGAGCGCCGTCGGGGACGGCTTGTAGACCCGGTAGCGGCTTGCAGCGTACAAATTGTCGATGTCGGCGCCGAAGTCAAGGAACGACTGGCCGCCGGGCAGGTCCGTCTGGTAGAAGGTGCCGAGGATGCGGCAGCGAAGACCGGAGCGCTGCATCTCCTGCTGGGTCAAGACGTCGAATGTCAGGTTGCCGTCAGTGAGCATCTGCCGCATGGCGAACTCCCGGACTTCGACGAGTTCCGCCTGACGCGGCAACTGGCAAGTGTCGTCCACGCGCAGTAGCAGTACCTCCTCATCCTCGGCGTCCGCCACCTGCTCCAGCGGCATGACCGTAGCGAGCAGGAAGCTGTGCAAGGGAATACCGCCTGCCTCGACCTTCCACTTGTCATCGGTGGAAACCAGCGCGTTCTGGAAATCCAGCTGATAAACACCGCCTACCTGCTTGGCTCCGGCCAGAAGCTGGGTGTGCAGGACCGACAGGTTGAGGCGGACTACATCGGTGAGGCTTGTCATGATTTGACCCTCTTATACACATACGGGAGTTCCTGGATCGCCGAAGCGGGCGGCTGAATGCATTCTCCCACCATCCCAGGCGGACCTATAGGAACGGCACTCCGTCTCTGCCGGAAATACAAGAAGACCGTTTCTCATAACGACAATGGTGCTTCTCTCTGGCACCGGGTCTGTGCCGCATGTGTCTCGCCCCATCGCGGACCGCGCAAGGGCTACGCTTGACCACTGGGTGCGCGGACGCGGGAAGGAGCGGAGACCGATGGTGGATCGGGTCATTGCCAATCCGATCATCAACTCGCCCTATCGCGAGCCAGAGCGCTACTTCAAGTTCGATGACGACGGGATCACCAACGAGCAGGTGAGCGGCCGGCGGCCCAGCTCCTACTTCGTGCCGGTACCGAAGCCGCGCAAGCGTGGCCAGCAGATGCAACTCGATCTCGACCTGACCGCCGACCAGATCAGGCTGAACGACCTCGTCAACGAGATCCGCCAGCGCGTCGGCCTGTGGCGGAAGCAGGGGCGCCCCCACGTTACGCCGACCACGCGCCGCCTACTGGAGCACTGGACGGACCCGGAGCGGGACAACCCGATCTTGTTCTGCCAGCTCGAGGCGGCGGAGACGGCCATCTACCTAGCGGAAGCCGCGCAGAAGGCGGGCGACGCGTGGATCCGCAACCGGCTGACCGAGATCAACACCGACTACAACGCGGGCCTGTACCGGATCGCGCTGAAGATGGCGACCGGCAGCGGAAAGACCGTCGTGATGGCGATGCTGATCGCCTGGCAGACGCTGAACAAGGCGGCCAGCCCGAACGACGCGCGCTTCGCCAAGCGGTTCCTGGTGATCACGCCGGGCCTGACGATCCGCGACCGGCTCCGCGTGCTGCTTCCCGAAGACGCCGGGAACTACTACAAGCAGCGCGGTCTGGTCCCGGCAGACCTGCGGACCGACTTGGGTCAGGCGAAGATCGTCGTCACGAACTTCCACTCGCTCAAGCGCGGGGAAACAAAGGCCGGCAAGTCTGTCGGCTCGCTGACCAAGCAGTTGCTGGCCGGTTCGGCGGGCGCGGCCAGTCCGTTCCGGGAGTCGTGGGGCGCGATGGTGACGCGGGTGTGCCGCGATCTCGGGGGCAGCTCGGGCGTGGTGGTGCTGAACGACGAGGCACACCACTGCTACCTGGGCCGCGCGGAGAACCCGGAGGCGGACGCCGCGACGGACAAGGACCTGACCGGAGACGCGAAGACCGAGGCAGTGCACAACACCGAGGCGGCGCGGGTCTGGTTCAACGGGCTGCGGGCGATCAGCGAGAAGCTCGGTGTCAAGGCGATCTACGATCTGTCCGCGACGCCCTCGTTCCTGTCCGGCTCCGGCTACCGTGAGGGCACCCTGTTCCCGTGGGTGGCCAGTGACTTCTCGCTGGTGGAGGCTATCGAGTCCGGCATCGTGAAGATTCCGCGCGTCCCGGTGGACGACGACGCCACGTCGGCCGACGTCACGTTCCTGAACCTGTGGCCGAGCATCGGCACCGAACTGCCGAAGAAGAGCCGCAAGGAGGGCACGGTCACGCCGGACCAGATGCCGGCCGTGCTGGAGGGTGCGCTGACGGCGCTGTACGACTCCTACGCCAAGGCATTCACGTCCTGGGAGAACTCGCAGGCGGCCAAGAACGGCGATCCCGCGCCGGTGTTCATCGTGGTGTGCAGCAACACCACGGTGTCGAAGATGGTCTACGACTTCATCGCGGGCTGGTCGCAGCCCTCGGGCCAGATCGTCGTCGGCAAGCTGCCGCTGTTCTCCAACGTCGAGCACGGGAAGTGGCTGCACCGGCCGCGCACGATCCTGGTGGATTCCGAGCAGTTCGAGTCCGGCGAGGGCCTGTCGCCGGAGTTCAAGAAGGTCGCCGCGGCCGAGATCGAGGAGTTCCGGGCCGAATACGCCGCCCGAGTCCCGGGACGCCGCGGGGAAGACGTGGACGACGCGCAGATCATGCGCGAGGTGATGAACACCGTCGGCAAGAAGGACAAGCTCGGCGAGCCGGTGCGCTGCGTGGTCAGCGTCTCGATGCTGACCGAGGGCTGGGATGCCAATACGGTCACCCACATCCTCGGGGTCCGCGCCTTCGGCACCCAACTGCTGTGCGAGCAGGTCGTCGGGCGCGGACTGCGGCGGCGCTCCTACGCGGTGGACGAGAACGGGCTGTTCACACCGGAGTACGCCGACGTGTACGGCGTGCCGTTCCAGTTCATCCCCACGGTCGCCAAGACCAGGGACCTGACGATCAAGTCCTCCACCAGCGTGCACGCGATGCCCGACCGCAAGCAGGCGAGGATCACCTTCCCCCGGCTGGCCGGATACCGGATCGAGCTGCCCGACGACCCGATGTTCGCCGAGTTCACCGAGCAATCCCGTCTCGCCCTAACCACGGAAGACATCCCGACCCACACGCTCGTGAGCGGACTGATCGGCGACACCGGCGAGCACACGCTCGACGACCTGAAGCGGAAGCGCGACCAGGAGATCGCCTACGCGCTCGCCCGGCGCGTGATGGAGCAGTTCGACCACGGTCAGGATCCGCGTCCCTGGTACTTCCCACAGGTGCTCACGATCACCAAGGACTGGATGCGCCAATGCATGTCCTACGAGGGCGGCGCGTTCCCCGGCATGCTGCTGATCGCCGAGTACGCCGACCGGGCCGCGAAGCGGATCCTGTACGAGTCGATCAGCATCCAGCAGGGCAACCGGCGCCAGTGGGTCCGGCCCATGTTCCGGCAGGGTGAACGGACCGGGTCGACTGACGACGTGGACTTCTTCACCACAAAGGAGACATTCACCACCGCGCCAGAGCGCTGTCACGTGAACTTCGTCGTCCTCGACGGGCCTGCGGGCAACTCGTGGGAGAAGAAGGTCGCGGAGATCCTCGAGCTGCTGCCGCAGGTGTCCGCCTACGTGAAGAACGACCGCCTGGGCTTCTCGATTCCGTACACGATCCAGGGCCGCGGCCACGAGTACATCCCGGACTTCCTGGTCCGCTTGGAGCCGCGTGACGTCTCGGACCCTGACTTGGTCCGCACCCTTATCGTCGAGGTCTCCGGTGGCCTGAAGAAGGCGGCGCCGACAAAGGAGAAGGCGGATACCGCCCGGAACCTTTGGGTGCCGGCGGTCAACAACACCGGCGGGTACGGCCGGTGGGGCTATTGCGAGATCCGGAACCCGGCGACGTTCCGCGCCGACCTGGAGGCCGCGATCGAGGCACTGTATCTGGAGCCAAGCGAGTTCGCACGCGGAGGGGCAAGTAATGCCGGGAGCTAAGAAGGCGGCCAGCGGGCCGGTCCCCGTAGAGTCGTTCCACCACGAGGACAAGCGGCTGAACAACCCGCCCGCCGACTCCGAAGGCCTGGTGTCCGAGGACGTCGCCGCAGTGGGGCAGCTGCGCTATCCACGAAACCCGGACCTCGACCCCCAGCTCGTCTGGCGCGGCAAGGACGGGCAGGACAGCGAGGACCTGGTCGTCGACGCGCCGCCGATCTACATCCAGGAGAAGATCGTCCCCCAGGTCATCATCGAGAACCTGCGCAAGGTCGTCGACAAACCCGAGCTGACCCTTTTTGAGGGCTTCGACGGCCTCGAGGGGTGGGAGGCCGTCGAGTATTACCAGCACGAGGCCAACTGGTCCAACCGCATGATCCTCGGCGACTCTCTCCAGGTCATGGCGTCGCTGGCGGAGAAAGAAAACCTCCGCGGCAAGGTCCAGATGATCTACATCGATCCGCCGTACGGCATCAAGTTCGGCTCCAACTGGCAAACACGCACTGACAGACGCAGCGTGACTGACAGCAAAGCCGAGCATGTTACTCGCGAGGTCGAACAGATCAAGGCATTCCGCGACACGTGGGAACTTGGCATTCACTCATACCTGTCATATCTTCGCGATCGCCTAACCGTTGCGCGCGATCTGCTAACTGAAAGCGGCTCGGTATTCGTTCAAATCGGCGATGAAAATGTTCATCTGGTTCGCAGCCTCATGGACGAGATCTTTGGAGCGGAGAACTTCTGCTCCCAAATTGCATTCCGCACTACGACAGGCAAAGGGGGGAAACTGCTAGACAGCACCTATGATATTCTGCTGTGGTATGGCCGCAATTTCACCAAGGTCAAATACAGGCCGACCTATGAACCACGCACTATCGAGGCCGACTCAAATCTTCGTTTCATAGAGCTTGCAGACGGCACGCGTCGCAGAATGATTGACGACGAGGTAACGGGAGCGGTGGAATTGCCTCCTGGAAGCCGTCCATACCGACCGAACCCGCTCACCAACCAGCGGCCGGCTCAAGGGAATGATCTACGCGTGTACCACCTAGACGGAAAACCGTACACGCCCGGAGGAGGAACGTTCCGGACGGACCAGCTTGGCATGGAACGACTTGAGGCCGCCAAACGACTCCTACCGCTCGGGAAAACACTTACGTTCATCAGGTATCTGGATGACTTTCCTTTCAAGCCTCGGAACAATATATGGGACGATACCAGACAAAGCGGCTTTGGACAGTCGAAAATTTATGTCGTACAGACTGCTCCACGGGTTGTTGAACGCTGCATAATAATGGCTACCGATCCAGGGGACCTGGTCGTTGATCCTACTTGCGGATCCGGAACAACTGCGGTAGTAGCTGAGCAATGGGGGCGTCGCTGGATTACGGTAGATAGCTCACGTGTTGCGCTGACCCTGGCACGCCAACGCATCATGGGAGCGAAATTTCAATACTATACCCTGGCCGACCCTAAAGGAGATGTGCGGAAGAACTTCAAATACAAGCACGTCCCGCATGTAACACTAAAATCTATTACTAATAATCCGGGCATCGCTCCTGGCATGAGCCGTCAAGAGGTAGATGCAGCAATCGCTCACCATGCGGAGAGTGAAGCACTCTACGACCAAGCCCTGGAGGACCCGCGGAAAGTCCGCGTCTCTGGGCCGTTCACGGTGGAGAGCTTGTCGCCTCATGCGGCAGTAGCCCCTGGTCGTTCTGACTCTGAAAAGGAGGCGGACGCTGATGATGCCTCGGTCTTTGAGCAGACGATCCTGGATAACCTGCTGAAGGCAGGTGTGCAGAACGGGCGCAAGCAGGAGCGTCTGCAGTTTGAGTCGCTGGTGCCGTTCGCGAATCCGTACATCCAGGCCGAGGGGATACGGAAGAACGGGTCCGAGGGGACGCCGCAGCGAATTGGAGTGTCGATTGGCCCGCAGTTCGGGACGGTGGATCCGGACTGGATCAGGCACGCGGCCCGCGAGGCCATCCACGGGATGGGGTTCGACCTGCTGCTCGTGTGCGCGTTCGCGTTCGACCCGCAGGCGGTGCGGGCGACCGAGGAGTTCGCGCCGTCAGACCCGACGGACTTTGCGTCTGTGCAGGACGAGCGCAGGCTCGGCCGGTTGCCGATCCTGCTGGTGCGGATGAACTCCGACCTCGCGATGGGCGACGTGCTGCTGAAGAAGACCGGCAGCGGGAACCTGTTCATGGTGTTCGGCGAACCGGACGTGGCGATCTCGCACGAGGGCGACGACGTCATGGTGGAGATCCGCGGAGTAGACGTGTACAACCCGACCACGGGCGAGATCCGGTCCAGCGGCACCGGCGAGATCGCGCTGTGGATGATCGACACTGATTATGACGGCGAGTCGTTCTTCGTCCGGCACTGCTACTTCACCGGGGACAACGACCCCTACAAGCGCCTGAAGGCCGCGCTCAAGGCGGACATCGACGAGGCGGCCTGGGCGACCCTGTACTCGACGAAGTCGCGGGCGTTCCGGCGCCCGGAGTCGGGGAAGATCGCCGTCAAGGTGATCAACCACTACGGCGACGAAGTACTCCAGATCTACGACGTCTAGCGGTTCCTCGCCGACCAACCTCGGCTGACGAGGAACGCTCATCCGCTAACTAACCCGTCACGCCACGTGTCGGATGCCCGCGGCCGGGTGACACGTGATGCTACTCCGGCCCGGACCAGAAGTAGTCCCAGCACTTCTGGTCGCATGGCCGGAACGCGAACAGCATGCTGGCAACGATCAGATCGGCAGGGTGAACGCGGATACCGCCGACGGAACCCCTCAACTAGCCGTTCGGAACTTGTTTCCGGACCGGTGGCTCAATGGCCCGCGCGGGATCGCGCTGTCGACGCCTGGACCGCAGATGCGACCTGGCCAAGGTGGCTGTTCGGCCCGCCCAAGACTTGACGCGGACCAAAGCTTAGAATCCGCTTAAAAGGTATTCCATCGCTATGTAGTTAGTGCTCTCAAGACTGCATCTGGAAGTTTGACACAGGCCCGCAAGAATGCCGCAACCTGCCTACGGTCGCGCGCCAGCGCATCCTGGCCTGCTCGGCTGACTCGCTCAAGTGCCTCGATGCTGGCATGCTGACGCTTGACCAGTCGCTCGTGCATGATGAGGTCAGTGTGCCGCGGAAGGTCGATAAGGCAAGTAGACGTGGAGAGGCGCTCAACCAGTTCGACGAACGGTTGTGTCCATTTCGGCGGCGAGGGACGGAACGCTCCCATCGATTCGACAAGAAGCCTGTTGTCAGCACCAGCCTCCTTCAGGGCGCGGTTCAGATACTTGTCAAAAGAATCTGCGAGCGTTCGCATATAGTGTGTGGGTACTGCACCCTCCGAGAGACGATCGTTCACAATCGTCGGCCATTCGGAGGAGGCGATTGTCCATGAACGTCCAGTGAGGGCGACGAGATTCAGCACCAAGACGGAAAGTGCTTCTGCATATAGCCAGCGTAGACCGGCCGTCGCGCCGTCTTCAATACCTGGCGTCCACCATGAGTGCAGACGATCGAGCGCGCCGATGATGCGCTTGGTTGCCTGCCAAGGGTCGAGAAACCACACCTCTGATCGCAAGAACCAGTACACGCGCTCCAATTCTGGCTCAGCCTTGCATCGGTTGCGAGCCAGTTCCGCTTCCAGAAATGCTGTCGGTCCGTGGCTCCCGCAATCGGCTATAGAACTCGGCAGCCATACCGCTTCCCAGCGGGTGATCTCATCAATTCCGATTGCATGCACGCCTATGGACCGGGCAGTATCACGCACCCGCGTGGACGGAACAAGCGCAGTCACCAGGCTGGCGCGGTCAGCATAGACGAGTTTCATAAGGCCGGCGAGCCATATAGCCCGGTCGAGCGGTTTAGGGGCAGTCTTGCCAGTGCTGCTTTTTGCCTCACCGATTGTCTTTATGAGTTCCATCTGGGGAGAGAACTGGTACGCAAGAAGATCAAGGTCGGTGACTAGAAGCGGTTCGGGGTGGAAATGACGTTCCATGTTAATGCCCCGCCGAGCATAGCTCCCCTGCCAGAAATACATGCGGGCAAAGCGGTACTCCAGCTCATCGCCCACAGTTGGCCTGCTAGATACTTGCTCGCCGCGGTTTCCTTGCGATCGGATTGCGCTAGGGACTCTAGGGAATAGACGGCGGGCATTATGACGGCCGGTCCCCAAGTCGGCCGGGCCGACGGGAGTAGGCTCTGTACCCCCCGTGGTATTCTCCGGACTCCTTGTTTCGCTAACTGAGTCATGTCCGGCCGACTGTGCGGGAGGATTGGACGGCTGCGGCTCACCGGCGGGCTGTGCTGCCTCATGTGATCCGCTCGGAGCTGATGCCACCCCGTTGGCAAAGGCCTTGCGCTCGCCCTGACTGCTACTCAGCTCGGCGGGCTCTTCCAGCGAAAGCTGCTGCGGCGTCGGCGGATTTCGTTTCAGAAGTCGAATCGGGCTGCACGCTGAGCCTCCTCTCGCGCCTCTCGCAACCTCAGGATCGCCGAGTTCGTGATCTCGCCAGCAGCACCCTCGTCAGCAAGGCTAGCCCTGTCGCCCTCTGGAGTGCTCCAGGCGGTAGGTGGCTTGAGCTGACCGATATCGGCACCCTTGCCCGTTGGCCCACCGCCAAAGGACTGTTCGAGCCAGGTGAGGCCGCCTTCCACTATGTCCCTCTTGATGACCTCTAGATACGCTCGATCGCTGTTGCCTGATCGCCGCACTGCTACGATGCCGTGTGCCTCCAGCAAATGGTAGTCAGAGGCGATGTTACTCGCTGGCCCGACGCGACCGCGGCTCAGGAGGCGATCCACCAAGATCGTGGGGTCGTAGATCCGACCCCGGTCGCTGACCGCCTTCTCGTGCCCGTAGAGGATGTGGGCGACGAACAGCTTCCGATGGTGGAGCGCTTCCGTGCCGATGAGCTGGTCATCATGGGCTTCAAGAAGGGGCGAGAACACATACGTCTGTGGAACAGAACCTGAGATACTGCTCTTTACCGTCGCTGCCTGTATGAGGCCCACTTTCCGCGCTGATTTGAGTACAGGTGCTGAGAAGTTTCCGTAGCCCGAAAGCGCTAGCCCTGGCCGATCCGAGGCCTGTTCGCACATACCCAGTAGGGAGTCACGTTCGGCGGGCGGCAGAGACCTCAGGAATCCAGCTATGTCGGCAGACTGAGCACCCCATACGTTGGGGTTAAAATGACCTGCTCACCGAGTTCCGACGAGTCGACGCCCATGTTGACCCCTGCCGCGAGGCTGAGCTTGATCGCCTCGACGGCCTGCCGTTCACTGAATCCACGTCTACTCAGCAACTCCGCATGTTGTGTCTTAGTCAGAGGAGCCCAGCTAGCGACCTCAACGCTATGAAGGACGGCACGCTCAGTAGGAGTTGGTCCATATCGCTCGACTAGGCGCAACGCCTGGTCGATCACACGACCGCTCAAGCCCACAAACTCCTGGATATATGAGATGCCGACATCGTCCAGACGCGACTGAAAGTCAATCAAGTCGGCGGCCTTGAGTTTCGGCAGCACGTCCTGATGGAGGCGGTAGGGAGGAAAGCCGGCTTGAGTAGCGAGTTCGGTCGCGAGCGCCGGCGTGAGCTCACCCTTATACCCGCGAAGACGGACGGCGTATTCCATCGCCTCGCCAGCAGCGATTAGTTGGCCGAGCTTGGCTCGAACGACAGGCGCTCTCACATAGCGAACCTGGTTGTGGATATAAAACAGCGCGCGTCCAAGTCGCTGGTTACCGCCAAGTACAGAGGCTGGCTGCTCGGTCGGCGGTGCCGTCGAACTCATCGCCTGTTCACACTCCCCGTGCCGTGCAAGATTCCCATCTCCGCAGTGCCCAACAATGTGGTTGCTGCTAGCAGCAACCCTAGCTTCAATCCAGGCCCAATGGGATGATTCTGTACATGTCGGTGCGCAAGTTGCATATAGAGCCGTGGCACAGCGGTGCTACGCATCGGCGACGCAGCGAGAGGCCATTAGGCCACGCCCTCAACTTTCCGGAACTTTGAGCCCTTGAGCCTTTGTGTCCGGTTCCTGGTGCTTGGTCGCGATCTGGTGACATGTTGATTGCGACGGTCTCGGAATGCAACAAACCCATGGTGGGTCGGGTTTCTCGCATCCAGCCGTCCACCAGGGGTTTCGTTGTCTGGCCTGTGGCTGAACTCTCTGGGAGCTGGACCTGTCCAGCCTGCTGGAAGAGCTCCTAGCCGACGATGCGGCCGAGAGTGCGCATTAGGATACGCACCGGGATACAGACCTCGGAGTCGGCTTGCCTGGGGCTGCTCGTGCCACGATCGGCTTCGTATGTCACCGCCGGGCCGCACCGCACGCGCTGAGCCACGCACGGCGAACCGGACCACCGGCTAAGGTCAGGACTGTGGAGTACACGGCTACGCAGCGTGCGGCGATCGGCACGCTGGACGACCCGCTGCTCATCGTGGCGTGTGCCGGGTCGGGCAAGACCCAGGTGATCTCGCAGCGGATCGTCGAGACACTACGCCGCGACGACGTAAACCCGAAGAACATCGTCGCGTTCACGTTCACCGAGAAGGCGGCCGCCGAACTCAAGGAGCGGGTGACCACGCTGGTCGCTGCCGAGATGCCAGGCATGACCGGGCTCGCCGAGCTGTTCATCGGCACGATGCACGGCTACGCGCGCGATCTGCTCCAGACCTACGTGCCAGCTGCGTTCAAGCGCAATGTGCTGGACGAGATCCAGGCGCGGCTGTTCATCGACCGCAACAGCCGAGCCAGCGGCCTGACCGTTACCGACGCGATGGTCCAAGGCACGCCACGGAAGCTCAAGCGCTACCAGAACTCTGGGCTGTACATGCAGGTCCTCGCCATTCTGCGCGAGGATGACGTGGACGAGTCACAGCTGCCTGCGGAATTGATAAGAGCACGCGACGGCTACCGCCACCTGCTCAACGAGAAGAGCTACTTCGATTTCACCGAACTGCTCAAGGTCGCGGTGGACCTGCTGGCCGAGGAGCCCGACGACGACATCGCCGGGCCGCTGGTCAGGCACGTCCGCGACCACATCCGGTATGTCGTGGTGGACGAGTACCAGGACACGAACCCGATCCAGGAGAAGCTGATCGAGCGGCTCTGCCGGTTCGGCGCGAACCTGTGCGTGGTTGGCGACGACGACCAGACCATTTACCAGTGGCGCGGCAGCGCGGTGCGCAACATCCTGAACTTCGTGGACCACAGGCCCGGAGTGCGCGAGGTCACGCTGGACGAGAACTTCCGGTCCAGCCCCGGCATCGTCTCGCTCGGGCGCGCCGTCGCTGAGCTGAACGACCCCGGCCGACTTCCCAAGAACATGGCCGCCGCCGGTCACCAGGTCTATGACCGCGGGGACATACTCGCGCTGGCCTTGGATTCCCTAACGGACGAGGCACGGTGGATCTGTGACCGCATCACCCGGATGCGAGGCATGCCGTTCAAGGACACCCCGGACGCTGAACCGCGCGGACTGTCCTGGTCGGACTTCGCCGTGCTGTTCCGCAGCGTCAGCAAGGACGCGGACGCGCTCGTCGATGAGCTGAAGCGCCGGGACATCCCCTACGTGATCAAGGGCCTCACCCGGCTGTTCGACGCCCCCGAAGTCCAAGCGTGCGTCACATGCTTCCGGTACATCCTGCACGAAGTCAGTGCGAACGAGGTCATTCAGGCCTGGCTTGACGCCGATCTGGATCTCACGGACTCCGACCTGCGGCGGGCACTGCCGATCCTGGAGGAGGCTCGCAACTGGCAGCCGGGCGAGCGCTGGGGGACATACAACATCCAGCGCACGTACCTGCGGTTCCTGGAGGAGCTGAAGATCCGGGAGGAAACTATTCCGTCCGCGGATGGCACGGTCCGCGGAGAGCTTGTCTTCTACAACCTGGGCAAGTTCAGCCAGGCAATCTCTGACTTCGAGCAGATCTACTTCCAATCCCAGCCACAGCAAAAGTACGACACCTTCGTCAAATGGCTGGTGTACCAGGCACCCGGCTACTACGCGGAGAGCGACGCCGATGTCGGCTACGCCACCCCGGACGCGGTCACGATCGCGACCGTGCACCAGGCCAAGGGCATGCAGTGGTCGGCCGTGTTCGTGCCGGCGCTGCGCAAGAACCGCTTCCCGTCGCCCCGCCAGGGCGGCCTGAACGTCTTCCATGTCATACCCGCGATGGCGGTCCAGGACGCCGATCGGTACCGCGGCACCGAAGCGGACGAACGGCGGCTGTTCTACGTCGCCGTGACACGCGCACAGAAATACCTGCACTTGACTTTCGCTCCAGGTGACTCCAGTCGCGCTCGGGCACGATCGCCATTCTTCGACTTCGCGACCCGGAACCAGTACGTGCTCACCGCCGAGCCGTCGCTGCCATCTGAACGCCTGACGCCACGCGCCCGGCATGAACTGCCCGAGGTAACGCTCAGCTTCAGCGACCTGAAGTACTTCTTCGAGTGCCCGTACGAGTTCAAGCTCCGCTTCCTGTACGGCTTTAACCCGCCGATCCACGAGGCGCTCGGCTACGGCAAGTCGGTGCACGACGTGATGGCCGAGGTGCACAAGCGCGCCATCGACGGCGACATCGTGTCCGGCCTGGAGGCCGAAGACCTGGTAGACCGGCACCTCAACGCGCCGTTCGCCTATCCAGCGCTGCGCGAGGACCTGCGGCGCGCCGCGATCCGCGCCGTACGCCGCTACATCGACGAGAATCGCACGACGCTGGAGAAGACGCTCTACTCCGAGCAGCAGATCCAGGTACACGTCGCACCGGGCATCACGGTGGACGGCCGGATCGACCTGATCAAGCGGTTGGACACCGAAGAGACCTGCATCGTGGACTTCAAGTCCACCGAGCGCGCGCAGGCCGAGGACATCACCCGCGACCAGCTGCACATCTACGCGGTCGGCTACCAGGAACTGACCGGGCAGCGCGCGGACGTGCTGGAAGTGCTCAACCTCGACGAGAAGGCCAAGAGCACCCGCGAACTCGTCAACGACACACTGCTCAGTGACATCCGCGGCAAGATCCGGGACGCTGGGAATGACCTCAGGGCGAATCGGCTGCCTCGGCTCAGCCACTGGTGCGGCACCTGCGATCAGTGCGACTTGGCCGGCCTGTGCAGGACACGCCCATGAGGCGTATCGATTGTTTTATCGAAGCGTGTTACGCTGGGTCGAAACTCCGCAACCCAGAGGAGGATCTGGAGAGGGGCAGGACATGACCGCCTCCGCGGATCACATCAAGGCACTCGTCAAAGCCCACGCATCCGGCGACGAGAGCGGGTTCTACTCGGTCGCGCTCCAGATGGCAGCGCAGGCTGCGCGGCGAGGTCAGAACCGGTTCGCCGACGACCTCAAACAACTGATTGACGCGGCCAAGGCGGAGCGCATTCCGCGCGTGGCGCCCACGCCGGTGGTGCAGCCACGCGGTGAGCTCGCCGACCTGGTAACCGCCGAATATCCAGACGTCCGGCTGACCGACATGACGCTGAGCGCGGACACCAGGGACAGCCTGGACCGGGTGCTGCACGAGCAACGTCAGCGAGACCGGATCGAAGCCTATGGGTTTGCGCCCATCCACCGGCTGCTCTTGGTCGGCCCGCCCGGAACGGGTAAGTCGATGACCGCGTCCGCGCTTGCCACTGAACTCAGCCTTCCGTTGTTCACCATCAGGCTCGACGCGCTGATCAGCAAGTACATGGGTGAGACATCCACCAAGCTCCGGACGATCTTCGACGCAACCGCGAAGACCCGAGCGGTTTATCTTTTCGACGAATTCGACGCGCTCGGCGCGCAACGAACCGCCGGCAACGACGTAGGCGAAGCAAGACGCATTCTTAACACCTTTCTCCTATTTCTCGACGACACCCGCCCGGAGAGCCTGGTTGTGGCGGCGACTAACCATCCCGGCTTGCTGGACACGGCGTTGTTCCGCCGTTTTGACGCGGTGGTCGCATATGCTCTTCCTAATCCTTCGGAGGCGATTGACGTCGTGAGTCGACGTCTCGCTGGGATCAACACGTCCCCCGTGTTGTGGGAAGAGGTGGCCAATCACGTGAATGAGCTGAGCCAGGCGGAACTCGTCCGCGCCGCGGAATCTGCCGCGAAAAGGGCAATTCTGGAAGAAAGCGACTCAGTCAGTACCGCCGACCTAGTCGCGGCATTGGACGAACGTCGCTCAGCGCGTCATGCCTGATGGAACATCCGAGCGCAGCGATTCACAGCTTCCGCATCTGATCGTCCCGTGGGCGGCAGCGGATCACGCGTTCAAGGGCAGGAGCGCACCCCAACAGTCGAAGATCCGCCAGATCACCGACCGGAGCGGACACGCGTCAAGGCTGGCGGATCAATTGGCGGCAGCCGAAGAAGAATCGCACGAACTGCAGGCCGATACCCCGGAGGAGTTGCGCGCCGACGGCTTCGCGCTGGCGGTTGACGGCTGGTCGGACCAGCCCGGCTACGCGCTGGCGCTGCAGAGCCTGGATGCGAACGGCGCGAAGCTGCTCAGCGTCCATCCTGGCAGCCAGACTGCCGGAGAGCGCGCCGTGCTGTGGCTGCCGTACCGCGCCGTCGGACGGTTCTTCGCGAGGATCGAGCAGTTCGCTACCGAGCAAACCCGGACGGGCAAGCCGAAGAACCTCAACCTCGTCGCCAACATCGCAGAGCTACGCCTCGCGCTGCTGCACGATCTGTGGCAGGAGCCAGACGAGTTTCCTGCCCCTGACCGGCCACAGTGGTGGGAGATCTGGCTTGCCCGCCTGAGAGGTGAGCCCGACCCGGCTAACGTGCTGCGCGAAGTCGCGGCGCAGCGAGAGTGGGCCACGGCAGGCGACACGCTGGCGCTCCCGGATAACGTGATCGCGCTCGTCCGCGCCACGGCAGGCGACCTCGGGCTGCTCCTGGGCACCAGCGCCATCCCGAGTGAGCTTCACAAGGCGCGGGTTACGTCGGAGATCCTCGGCCTCGACCACCTTTTCCAGCGAGACCTGATCACGGATCTTCAGACCCGGATCGAGCCCGCAGCGCCCGAAGCCACGGCAGTCTGCGTGCTAGACACCGGCGTGATGTCCGGACACCCGCTGCTGCGGGCATCGGTTGACTCCACCCACTCGGCACTCGCCGGGATAGGCCCCGCCGGCCAGGCCGGCCACGGCACGCAGATGGCTGGGCTCGCGCTCTTCGAGGATCTCGACGCGCACCTGCATGACACCGGCAAGGTGGTGCTGCGGCACCGTCTCGAGTCCGTCACGGTCATCCGCGGCAACCACGACACAGAGACAGACCCCGACATGTACGGCACGATCAGTGCTACGGCAACGGCTCAGGTCGAGTTGGCCCAGCCACGACGACGGCGCGCGTTCTCGATGGCTGTTACCGCCGACGACCCAGGCGGCTCGGACGGACGGCCTACCTCATGGTCCGCCGCGTTGGACGCGCTGGCCTTCGGGACTGATATCAGGCGCAGTGACACCGGTATCGAACTGCTCGGCCAGCCAGATCCGCAGGCCGCCAGGCTCTACCTGGTCAGCGCTGGCAACATCAGCGCCCCTTACGAGGCCGACTACCTGGCACTGTGCGACGCCAGCAAGGTGCAGAGTCCGGCGCAGGCTTGGAACGTCCTCTCCGTCGGCGCGTACACCGAGAAGGCAGAGCTGCCATCCGACCCTGCCTTCCGCGGCTGGAAGGCAGTTGCCCCGGCGGGAGAGCTGTCGCCGTTCAGCCGCACATCGATGCTGTTCCGCCGGTCCTGGCCAGTGAAGCCCGACATCGTGCTTGAGGGTGGCAACCTGCTCTCCGACGGCCAGATCTTCGACTGCCACGACGGCGTCAGCCTGCTGACAACCAGCAACAGGCCGCACGCATTGCTCACCACCGCGAACGCAACCAGCGCCGCTACCGCCCAGGCGGCACGGCTAGCCGCAGTCGCGATGGAGACGTACCCCACTCTGTGGCCTGAGACGACCCGTGCCCTGCTCGTGCACTCGTCGGAATGGACACCGAGCATGCGGGCGCACTTCGACGCGGCCGGCAGTGCCAAGACCAAGCGCCTGCAGCTCATCCGACGTTACGGCTGGGGTGTTCCCACCGAGGAACGCCTGCTTACCAGTGCCTCCAACTCGGTAACGCTCATGGTCCAAGACCAGTTTCTGCCCTTCGAGCGTGGCAAAAGCGGGATCGCGATGCGCGCCTTCCGTCTGCATCGGCTCCCGTGGCCTCAGGAACAGCTCCGCGAACTCTTCGCAGCCAGGGTCAGGCTCCGGGTCACTCTCTCTTACTTCGTCGAGCCCAACCCCTCCAGCCGAGGCTGGCAAGGCAGATACCGGTACGCGTCGCATGGCCTTCGCTTCGACGTAAAGCGGCCCACCGAGAGCCTCGAGGACTTCCAGCGGCGGGTGAGCAACGAGGCAGCTCAAGAGGAAACCGCCTCGGCACCATCCGGCAGTGATTCTGACACTCGCTGGTACCTCGGCGGCAGAACACGGAACGTCGGCTCGCTGCACGCCGATACCTGGATGGGCACCGGAGCGGAACTCGCTGACAGCGGCTTTATCGGCGTAACTCCGGTAGGAGGCTGGTGGAAGGAGAACAACCGCAGGGACCGGATCGACCTGCCGGTCCGTTACGCGCTGCTCGTTTCACTGCACACCGACGCCGTCGGAACCGACATCTACACGCCCATCGCGACACAGATAGGCATCCCGGTCGAGATCGCGACATAGCCGCAACGGCCGCCGACCACCCCCGACATGTCAATGGCGCCAACGGGATGCGACGACTCCTACCCGTTGGCGCCAGCGGCACCCTGAACGGGGCCCGCTGGCGCCAACGGCACGATCGCGGACAGGGGCCGCTAGCGGCGGGCGCGGTTGACGGCGGACAGGACCGCGCGCATGGAGGCGGTGACAGTGTTGGCGTCGATGCCGACGCCCCAGAGCGCCTGGCCGCCGACCTCGCACTCCACGTACGCGGCCGCCTGGGCGTCGGTGCCGGCCGTCAACGCGTGCTCGGCGTAGTCCAGCACCCGGACCGCGATCCCGATCGAGGCTAGCGCGTCGCAGAACGCGGAGATCGGCCCGTTCCCGGTGCCCTCGACCTCGCGGGCCACGCCGTCCAGCCGGACTTCGGCGGAGAGCGCGTGCTTGGCCTCGACGACCGAAGAGGCCTGGTGGTCGAGCAGCGCCACCGCGCCGTCGGCGAGGTACTCGGCCGAGAAGATGTCCCAGATCGCCGACGGCGGCACCTCCCCGCCCTCGGTGTCCGTGTGCGCCTGGATGACCCGGGAGAACTCGATCTGGAGCCGGCGCGGCAGGTCCAGCGCGTGTTCGGCCTTCATCACGTACGCCACGCCGCCCTTGCCGGACTGCGAGTTGACCCGGATCACGGCCTCGTACGTGCGCCCCACGTCGTGCGGGTCGATCGGCAGGTACGGGACGTCCCACGGGTACTCAGCCGCCGGTACGCCGGCGGCCGCGGCCTCGGCCTCGAATGCCTCCAGGCCCTTCTTGATCCCGTCCTGGTGCGACCCGGAGAACGCGGTGTACACCAGGTCGCCCGCGTACGGGTGCCGTGGGTGGACCGGCAGCTGGTTGCAGTACTCGACCGTGCGGCGGATCTCGTCGATGTCCGAGAAATTGATCATCGGGTCGATACCCTGGCTGAACAAGTTAAGGCCGAGCGTGACCAGGCACACGTTGCCGGTCCGCTCGCCGTTGCCGAACAGGCAGCCCTCGATCCGCTCCGCGCCCGCGAGGACCGCCAGTTCGGCGTCGGCCACGGCGGTGCCCCGGTCGTTGTGCGTGTGCACGGACAGGCACACGTTCTCGCGGTTCGGCAGGTTCCGGCTCATCCACTCGATCTGGTCCGCGTACACGTTGGGCGTGGACCGCTCGACCGTGCACGGCAGGTTGAGGATGATCTCCCGGCCCGGCTCCGGCTGCCATACGTCCATCACCCCCGCGCACACGTCGAGGGCGAAGTCCAGCTCGGTGTCCATGAAGATCTCCGGCGAGTACTCGTAGCCGAAGTCCGTCCCGTCAAGCAGCATCTCCGCATATTTCATGACATGCCGGGTGCCGTCGACGGCGAGCGCCTTGCACTCCTCCCGGCCGATGCGGAACACCACGCGCCGGAACAGCGGCGAGGCCGCGTTGTACAGGTGCACGCTCGCCTTCGAGGCGCCGCGAAGCGACTGCACGGTCCGTTCGATGAGGTCCTCGCGCGCCTGGGTGAGTACCGAGATCCGTACGTCGTCCGGTACTCGCTCTTCCTCGATCAGCTCCCTGACGAAATCGAAATCCGTCTGGCTGGCCGACGGGAACCCGACCTCGATCTCCTTGTAACCCATCTTCACCAGCAGGTCGAACATGGTGCGCTTGCGCGCCGGGCTCATCGGGTCGATGAGCGCCTGGTTGCCGTCCCTGAGGTCGGTGGACAGCCAGCGCGGCGCCGTCGTGATGCTCCGCTGCGGCCACGTCCGGTCCGGCAGGTCGACGGGTTTGAACGGCGTGTACCGGTGACAGGGCATGCCGCTCGGCTGCTGCTGAACGGGGGTAACTGCTTTCATCACTGCTGCTTCCTCTTGCGGTAAAGGGGCGATCTCCGGCCTGGCCGACGCGCACGCCTAGACTCCGCGGCGAGGGAGCCGGCCTAGAGGGCCCCGCCGCGGCCGCTAAGGAGGAGCAGCTCACGCAACATCAGGAACAGACTTTATCAGAACGACAGAGGGTTCTCCTCCGGGTCCCCCATCCGGTTGGCTAGGCAGATGGACATCGAGCGGCTCGACTTCAGCGATACCGCGGCGATCCGGGACTGCCACCGGGCGACGACACAGTGGTTCGTCACCGCGGAGCCCCTGGTCGAGCGCATCCACACCAGCAACAGCAAGGACAATGTTCACATGATCGCGATCAACGAAGCCCTCGGCTACCGGGTCCTTGGCCCGGTGAGCACGCGGTGGCGCATGGACCTCGGCCGATGAGCACGGTAGCCGCCGACGACGGCTGCCGGCTCTGGGTCGAGGACACCGGTCGCGGCGTGCCGGTGGTGCTGTGCCACGGCGGACCCGGCCTGTGGGACATGTTCGCCCCGGTGGCCGAGCCGCTCTCGTCGCGGTTCCGGGTAATCCGCTGGGACCAGCGCGGCTGCGGCCGCTCCGAACGCCGCGGCCCGTACAGCGTGGCCCGGTCGGTCGCCGACCTGGAGGCGTTGCGGAGCGGCCTGGGACTGGACCGGATCGTGCTCACGGGGCATTCGTGGGGCGCGACGCTCGCGTTGCGGTACGCGCTCGATCACCCGGAGCGGGTGAGCGCGCTGGTCTACATCTCGGGCACCGGGCTGGGCTGGGACTGGCACGAACCGTTCCATCGCGCCGCGGCCGAGCGCCTGGCACCGTACCGGGACCGGATGGACGAGCTGCGGGCCCAGGATCGTGAGCGGGAGCTGGCGATCCTGCAATGGTCTGCCGAGTTCACCACCGACGACGCGATGTCCCTCGCGGAACAGATGGCCACGCCCTGGTTCGGGATCAGCCGGGAATGCCACGAGGCGATCTGGGGTGAGGTAAAACGGACCTGGCACGAGCCCGAACTGGTGGCGGCCTGCCGCACGCTGACCGTCCCGACCCTGATCATCGACGGCGCGCAGGACCTACGGCCGCGATGGGGCGTCGACTCCCTGGCGCAAGCGCTGCCCGATGTCACCCGCGTCGTGCTGCCAGATGCCGGCCACGTGCCCTGGCTGGACGCGCCCGGTGAGTTTTTCGCGGCGTTGCGGGACTTCCTGGGCTAGTCCCAATGCCGGGTAGTTAGGGGCCGGGCGTCGAAGTCAAGGATTCTGGACAGCGTGTCGCGGGTTCTTGCGGTTGGCCGGGCTGGAGCGCGACGCTCATCGCGGTGACGGGCGTGCTTTTGGCGGGCCGGTGCGGGTCAGCCTTGTTCCAGCGGGACAGCGGGGATTTGACTTTGCGGACGCTGACCCGGGGCCGGCGAGGCGCGAGCAGTCCGTCCAGGACCGCGCGGCCGATCCGGCCGGGTCCGCTGAGGGCGGGGATGATGCCATCGGCGGTGGTCACGGTGTCGATGGCGGTCTGCAGGGCGATGGTGAAGCTAGCCCGGTCCGGGTCAGTGCCCGGCACCGACTCGACGGCCGTGACCATGGCGCGGCGCAGCGCCTGGTAAAGCGTGAGCAGCGCCCAGATCTCCTGTTCCAGGCCGGCGGGATCTTTAGAGCGGAGCACCCGCCCGTTCAGCAGGGTGTGGCGGAGCGCGAGGTAGGCGACCTCATGTTCGTCGGGTAGCGGCGGCGCGTTGCCGCGCCGCCGCCCCCTAAGAACCGGCCGTGCGAGTTGTCCCCGCAGCTCGGCTCAGGCAGGCCCGTAAGGCTGCGGGTTTGCAGAAATGCTGGGTTCGCTGCCGCTGATGCGCCGGCGGCAGTGTGCGTGGATAAGGCGGTATGCGGCTTGCTCGCCCGGCGTGCCGAGGTCCATCACGGTGGCGACCGCTTCCTTGCGGGTCGCTTTCCGGATGACGGTGTGCCACTGCTCCCACTCGCGCTCGTCGTGCGGTTCGTGGGTAGCGTAGAGCAGCAGGCCCCGGCAGAGAGGGCACCGGCCGCGCTGGCGGCGCAGCAGGTGCCAGGTCGCGGGGCTGACCGGGGGCCGGTTGCGCTCACGGCGCTTGGCCCAGTAGCCGGCCAGGTCGGGGTCATCGGGGGATGCCCTTCCCGCGACCATCACGTGCCGGACGATTTTCGTCCAGGCGAACCGGCGGAGGTAGCGGCCGGTATCCCGGCTGCCGAACAGCCACCTGTCGTTCCTGGACGGGTTGAACGCGCCGAAGTACCGGGAGACGACCCAGTGCCGCGGCTTGTTCGGGTGGGTGTGCCTGGCCCATTTCCAGGTCAGCCGCCACACGTGCGCGTCGAGCCTGTTGTAGGCGAGGCTGGACACCCCGATCCGGTAGTAGGCGGCCCATCCGGTGATAATCGGGTTAAGCCGGCCGATGACCGCGTCGGCGTTGGCCCCTCGCAGGGCTAGTGCCTCGGCGGACAGCCTGTTCCGGATCTTCCGCATCGCGTCTTTGCTCGGCTTGGTCAGCAGCTTGCCGCCGAACCGGCGGATCTCGAACCCCAGGAAGTCCACCCCCTGGTCCAGGTGGGTGATCTTCGTCTTGTCCTGGTTGAAGGCCAGGCCACGAGGTTTGAGCCAGTCGGCGAGCCGTGCCTGGACCTGCTCGGCTTGCTGCCTGGAGTGGCAGAGGGCGATCAGGTCGTCGGCGTAGCGGACCAGGATCGGGCAGCCGGGTGCGGCGGTGCCGTCCCGGTAGTACCGGACCCCGGCCGCCTGCTCGATGCCGTGCAATGCCACGTTCATGAGCAGCGGGCTTGCGACCCCGCCCTGTGGGGCACCCGCGTCAGTCGGGGACAAGACCCCGTTCTCGATCACTCCGGCTTTCAGCCACTGGCGCACCAGTCCCCGTGCGGGGAAGGTATCCAGTGACATGAGGATGTGATCGTGGCTGAGCAGGTCGAATGCCGACTGGAGGTCGGCGTCCAGTGCCCACACCCGCTTCGCGGACCTGCCGCTCGCGGTGGTGTGGATGGCCACGATGGCGTCGTGGCAGCCCCGGCCTGGCCGGAACCCGTAGGATTTCGGCTCGAACCGGGCTTCCCACTCGGGCTCCAGCGCGTTCACCGCCAGGGCCTGAAGCGCCCGGTCGGCGATCACGGGAATCCCGAGGCCGCGGCGCCGCCCGTTGCTCTTGGGCACATACACCCGCTTGACCGGCCGTGGCCTCCACGCGGCCGCGCCGTGCTGGAGCCAGGCAGCCATGTCGGCCTTCTCCCAGCTCGCGAGCACGATGCGCCCGTCGACCCCGGCCGTCTTGCGGCCAGCGTTGACCTCCGTGACCCGCCGCACGCTCACCAGCGCGTTGCTGCGGGACCGGAGCATCAGTTTCTGCAGGCTGCGGACCTTCTTCAGGTCCCCGGCCCGCGATGCCGCGAAGATCCGCTGCCGTAGCCGCCGTACGTTCTCCTCGGCCTGGCCCCAGTCGACCTGGTCCCAGTCCGGGAGGCCGCCCTCCGGTCCGTTCACCGGGGACGGCTCTGCCGCTATCGCGGCCCTGCCGTTCACGGTGTCCAACTTGCCCTTCGGTTCTGGCGTCTCGGCTTGCTTTCCTCCGCAGGCCCACCAGGCCCGCGTCAGCGCCCTTTCGGGCCGGGACATGGTCCCTGTCCGGCCGGTTATGCGGGAGCCGCTGGCGGAGGAGCCAGCATCCGGTCCCGGTTTCCCGCTGCCTTTCGGCCGCCGGCGTTCGCTTCTCGGGCCTTCCTGCGCCCGCTGGGGACTTGAGCCTTCCTCGCGTCCGGCCGACCGGCCAGGCGCAGCCCGCCGGACCCCAACGGGGTTGTCACGTTCCGCTTGGTCGAGGTGCGGCCGGGGTGGGTGCCGCCTGGACCCCGGGGACGGTGGTTCGCTCCTGGCCGGTCGTTGGACACCGGCCAGCACCTGCCGCCTTCCAGCGGCGGTCCCTGCTCTCCCGCCTCTCGCATCCGCCTGCGGGAGTCCACGTAACGAGGCGTCATCGGCGATTCACTTACGTTCACCCGTCCGGCCTTTCCCCGGCCTGTTCCCCCCGGACGGAACGGGGGGCCTTGGGCGCTTCCCCGGGCTTCGCACCCCGCGATTACTCGCGGCGCACGCCAGGGCGGGAACAGTCCCTGCGAACTGGACCGGGAACTACGTCACCGACATGAATCGGTCCTCCTTCTGCGAGTTCCACTCGCACCAAGCGACTTCGTGTCGCACCCAGCGCTCGTGGTAGAGGCGGATCAGCGCGGCCGCGGGATAGCGGCGGGGATTCAGCAGCGTGGTCGCCAGCCGGTACCGGCCGCAGTAGCGGGTGCCGTCAGCGAGCGTGACGATGACCTCGGCCTCGATGACCCGGACGGTCAGCGTGCCGATCTTCGACAGGAACGTGCCGTCGGCCAGCCGGGCCAGCACCGGCAGCTTGCGGATGCTGGTGAGCCGGGTCAGGAACCGGGCCCTGGTCGCGGCGACCGCTTCCAGGAACCCGGCACCGTCGAACCCGCGGTCGGTCAGCACCAGCATGCCCTTGTCCAGCAGGTGCAGCAGCTGGCGGGCATAATCAGTCTCCCCGGTGGCGGGCGGGCCGAAGACCGCGCCGATCAGCGCCCGGGTACCGGTCTCCACCAGCGTCATCAGCTCCACCGCCGGGTAGCCGGTGACCCCGAGCGCGGCTTTCATCTTCCCCAGCCAGCCGCGGTTCGCCGCGGTGTCCGGCACCTTGACCGAGGTGCAGCCGTCAAAGGCCACCGTCCGGAACCGGCCGAACCGCACCCCCGGCGTCGATAGCTGCGCGGCCGGCCCGGCCAGCACCTCGAACAATGCCTTCACCGATGCCGGCCCGAGCCGCCGCCGCAGGTCCCGCAGCGCCTTCGGTGACGGGCACGGCAGCCCCTGCCCGGCCAGCGCGGCGGTCAGCTTCCGCCACACCAGCTGATAGCCCAGCAGCGGGAACAACCCCAGCGCCAGCACGAAGTACACCCCGACCCGCGACGGCAGGTCACGCAGCCGCCGCTCGGCCGCCCCGCTTTCCTCCAGCACCGCGTCCACCAGCTCGAACGGGACCTGCCAGGTCAGCTCACCCAGGTGCCCCGGCGCGAACACGCCGCAAGCTACCGTAATCGTCCTGGTAACCGTCATGACAGCAGCGCAGATGGCAGACTTGACAGGCAACGGAGGTCCTCAGCGACAGGGTTATCTTGGCGGATTCCCGTCCTACCGGACCTCCGTTGCCATACCCAGCCGACACGCCGCAGCCAGTACTTGACCAGCGCCCGCAAACCTTAACTACCCGGCATTGGGGCTAGTCCCGTCCTGCCGACTGCTCGGTCATCGCGACCACGCCGACCACCTGCGCCTGCGTCATGCCGAGGTCGAGCCCGATCGCCTGCGCCGCGCTCCGCTCGGTGTCGGTCAGCGCCCCGTCGGCCATGCCGATCCCGATCACGTCGGCCAGGTACCATTCCCTGGCCTGGATGGTGAGCTGGGTGCCGACCTGGTGCAACGCGGCCCGCAGCGACTCGGACGGCTGCTCAAGGTCGGTGTCCAGGGCCGTCTCGTCGTACCCCTCCGCCCCGGCGCCGATGATCATCGTGATCGCCCGCTGCCGCGCGGCCGGGCTGCCCACGTCGCCGGACCGCAGCATCGCCGCGGCCGCGGCCCGCATGCCGGCCGGCAGCGCCGCCTGCATCTGAGCCGTGGTCGGCTGGCACAGCACGTCGGTGACGTACCTGGTGCGGCACGTCTGGCACTGCACGTGTTCGCCCACCCTGGCGAGCGGAATCACCGGGATGAAGAACAGCGTGAGCCACTTCCGCCCGGCCCGGAGCCGGTACTGACGGTCGCCGCCGCAATGGCGGCAGTGAAAGGTGCCCTGTCCGACGGAGCGGTAGAAAACCCGCCACCCGAAGAGGATTAGCAAGATCGCCCCCTAGTTGGCCGAACACCCATAATGTCCCTGCGACACCCCGCCCCGACCGCGCCGATACCAATCCGTTACCAGCCAGCCACTCGCGGCATCCCCCGCCCGCCCCGCCTTCCCGCAGCCCCCGGCCCGCCTTCCCGCACCTCCCGGCCCGCCTTCCCGCACCTCCCCACGCGGCGCGGGCTGGGCGCCCGCCTGAAATATCCGCCTTTGTCCGGTATGTCGCGCGGCTTTCGCGATCGGAAGGCGGCCCGAAAAAGATTGCGGACACTTACCCCCCCGAATCGGGGGGGTAACTGTCCGCAATCATGTGGCGCGGGTGTCGGGTTAGTCGTAGAAGCCTAGGCGACGGAGTTGCTTGGGGTTGCGCTGCCAGTCTTTGGCGATCTTGACGTGCAGATCCAGGTAGACGCGGGTGCCGAGGAGGGCTTCGATCTGGTGGCGTGCCCGGCTGCCGACTTCCTTGAGGCGAGAGCCCTTGGCGCCGATGACGATGGCCTTCTGGCTGGGCCGCTCCACGAAAAGCTCGGCGTGCACGTCGGTGAGGTCGGCGCGGCCAGGGCGCGGGCCCATTTCCTCCACGATGACCGCGATCGAGTGCGGCAGCTCGTCGCGGACGCCGTCGAGCGCGGCCTCGCGGATCAGCTCCGCGACCATGATCTGCTCGGGCTCATCGGTGAGCTCGCCGTCGGGGTAGAGGGCGGGGCCTTCGGGCAGGTGGGAGACGAGCACGTCGGCGAGCACGTCGAGCTGGAAGCCATCCACGGCTGACACGGGCACGATGTCGGACCAGTCGCCGAGCTTGGCGACGGCCGCGAGCTGCGCCGCGACCTGGTCCGGCGAGACGAGATCGGTCTTGGTCACGATCGCGACCGCGAGCGTGCCGCTCCCCTTCACCTCGCGTGCCAGCATCCGGTCACCGGGACCGACCGCCTCACCGGCGGGGACGCAGAAACCGATCACGTCCACCTCGGTCAGCGTCGACTTGACGAGGCTGTCGAGCCGCTCGCCGAGCAGGGTTCGCGGCTTGTGCAGGCCGGGCGTGTCGAGCAGGATCAGCTGCGCGTCGGGCCGGTGCACGATACCGCGTACCACGCGCCTGGTCGTCTGCGGCCGGTCGCTGGTGATCGCTACCTTGGCACCGACCAGGGCGTTGGTGAGGGTGGACTTGCCGACGTTCGGGCGGCCTGCCAGGCAGGCGAAGCCCGAGCGGAAGGCGGGGTGCTCGTTCACTAAAGAACCGCGCGAACGGTGCCGTCGGGTGCGGCGTGGAACACCGCGGCCTCGGGGCCGAGGTCGCGGACCGCGGCCAGGTCGCCGGGATCCAGCTCGCCGTCGCTGACCAGGGCGGCGGCCTCCAGCTTCGCGGCGCCACTGGACACCGCCATCGCGACGGCCAGGCGCAGCGCGGACAGGCGCAGCGACGGCAGCGCCACCGCGGCCGCCGTGTAGGTGCGGCCGGTCTCGTCGCGTACCGCCGCGCCCTCCGACGCCGCCACGCGCGCACGCGTCGAGCGGGCCAGCGTGATGATCTTCTGATCCTCCGGACTCACGGATGCGAGTCTACGGGTTCCGGCACCACCAGCACTTTGTCGATCTTGTTGCGCCGGCCGGACAGGCTTTCCGCGGTGAGCTGAAGCCCGCTGATCGTCGCGCTCGACCCGGCGATGGGAACGCGGCCCAGCGCGTGCGCGAGCAGGCCCGCCACGGTCTCCACGTCTTCGGCGGCGATCTTCACGTCGAAGAGCTCCTCGAGCTCGGCCACCGGCAGCCGGGCGGTGACCCGGACCGAGCCGCTTTCCAGGTGCTCCACCGGCGGCTGCTCGTTCTCGTCGTACTCGTCGGTGATCTCGCCGACGATCTCCTCGAGGATGTCCTCGATGGTGACCAGGCCGGCGGTGCCACCGTACTCGTCGATCACGATCGCCACGTGGATGCGCTGGGCCTGCATCTGCCGCAGCAGCTGGTCCACCGGCTTGCTGTCCGGCACGAACGTGGCCTGGCGCATGACGGCGGCCACCTTCTCCGTTGGTTCGGCGCCGCGATGGTCCCAGGCCCACTTGACGATGTCCTTGAGGTAGGCGATGCCGACGATGTCGTCGGTGTTCTCGCCGACCACGGGGATGCGAGAGAAGCCGCTGCGCAGCGCCAGCGAAAGCGCCTGCTCGATGGTCTTGTCGGACTCGATGAACACCATGTCGGTGCGCGGCACCATGACTTCCCTGACGATGGTGTCGCCGAGCTCGAAGACGGAGCGGACCATCTCCCGCTCCCCCGGCTCGATACCGTTGCGGCGTTCCAGGTAATCCACGAGGCCGCGCAGTTCCGGGCTGGCGTCGCTGGGTTTCGGCTTGCGCCCTGGCCACCATCGGGGGGACATCAGCCGCGCTCGCCTCGCCAGGTTTTGAGTAGCTGCCCCTGGAGGCCGAACATCGCCGCGTGCTCGTCCGGTTCCGCGTGGTCGTAGCCCAGCAGGTGCAAGATGCCGTGCACGCACAGCAGCTCCAGCTCGTCCTGGGTACTGTGGCCTGCGTGTTTTGCCTGTCCGGCGGCGACCTGCGGGCAGAGGACCACGTCGCCGAGCAGGCCCGGATCGGTTCCGGTGTCCTCGCGCGCGCCCGGCTGCGGCGGCCGCAGCTCGTCCATCGGGAACGCGAGCACGTCGGTGGGGCCCGGCTCGCCCATCCAGCGCTCGTGCAGCTCGGTCATCGCGCGCTCGTCCACGAGCAGCACGGACAGTTCTGCCAGCGGGTGGATGCGCAGCTCGTCCAGCGTGAACCTGGCCACCGCGGCGAGCCCGGCCTCGTCGACCTCCACGCCGGACTCGTTGGCGATGTCTATGCTCATTTTCGCCTGGTCATCCTCTGTGCGCTCGGCTTGCCCTGCTGGTTGCTCGTCGCGTCGTAGCGCTCGTACGCGTCGACAATCTTTCCCACCAGCCGGTGCCTAACCACATCGTGGCTGGTCAGCCGTGAGAAATGAATGTCCTCGATGTTGTCGAGGATGTCCTGCACGATGCGCAGGCCGCTCACCTGGCCCGATGGCAGGTCGACCTGGGTAACGTCGCCGGTCACCACGATCTTCGAGCCGAAGCCGAGCCGGGTGAGGAACATCTTCATCTGCTCGGGCGTGGTGTTCTGCGCCTCGTCCAGGATGATAAACGAGTCGTTCAGCGTTCTGCCGCGCATGTATGCCAGGGGGGCGATCTCGATCGTGCCGGCGGACATCAGGCGCGGGATCGAGTCGGGGTCGACCATGTCGTGCAGCGCGTCGTACAAGGGCCGCAGGTAGGGGTCGATCTTCTCGTAGAGCGTGCCGGGCAGAAAGCCGAGCCGCTCCCCCGCCTCCACCGCGGGCCGGGTCAGGATGATCCGGTTGACCTCTTTGGCCTGGAGCGCCTTCACCGCCTTGGCCATCGCGAGGTACGTCTTGCCGGTGCCGGCCGGGCCGATCGAGAACACGATCGTGTGCTTGTCGATCGCGTCGGCGTAGCGCTTCTGGTTCAGCGTCTTCGGCCGGATCGTCCGGCCGCGGGCGGACAGGATGCCGACCGTGAGCACGTCCGCGGGGCTGACACCGCGGTCTTTGCGCAGCATCGCGGCGGTGCGCTCGATCGCGTCCGGGGTGAGTTCGGCGCCCTTGGTCACGAGCTGAAGCAGTTCGTCGAAGAACGCCTGGACGAGCGCGGTGCTCTCCGGCGGTCCGGTCACCGTGATCTCGTTGCCGCGGACGTGGATGTCGCCCGCGCCGGCGAACTCCCGCTCGATGACGTGCAACAGCTCGTCGCCCGACCCGAGGAGGGTGACCATGGACAGGTCAGCGGGAATGACTATCTTGACCTGGGTACTCGCACCGCCACTCTTAGTGTCCGAGCCGCCGCTTCGTGACTGTCCGTTATCGGTGTTCGCCAATGTGCCTTCCTGGCTCTCCTGGCTCGCTATCCCGGCGGCCAGCTGAGCGGACGGCCGCCGAGCACATGCGCGTGGACGTGCGGTACGGTCTGGCCGGCGTCACCGCCGGTGTTGAACACCACACGATAACCGCTCTCGCCGACGCCCTCGGCGCGCGCGACCTCGTGCGCCGCGGCGATCACCTCGTCCAGCAGTCCGTCGTCGGCTTTCGCGAGTGCTGCCACGTTCTCGTGGTGCTCCTTCGGAATCACCAGGACGTGCGTAGGCGCCTGGGGGTTGATGTCGCGGAACGCTACCGTCCGGTCACTTTCCAGGACAAGCGTCGCTGGCACTTCGCCAGCGACAACGGCGCAGAACAAGCAGTCGGGCACAGTCCTGATCGTACGGCGTCTTGTGACCTGGGCCACGTAAGAGGGGCCAGTTACGCGAAAACCGTGGCCGGCGCTGAACTAATCGAGGAGTACGGACAAGTACTAGTGGACGGCTGGGACACCTAGAGAGCCAGCCTGATGGCTTAAGGACCGCTTAAGGAGAAGTCGCGAAAATTGTCGGCACAAAGTAGCTGGCGGATGCCGACATCGGCGCTCATACCGTACGAGAGGCGCCTAGCCGGGCAGCCTCGTAGTGACTGTGGGTACTCGGGAGTAACCATGAAGCTAGGGCCCGTTACCTGGCTGATCCCCTCAAGTGCTGCCCAACGACACGGACAGTGGATATTCTTGTGTTTCCGTAACCCTGCGGCGGTATCTGAGGGCATGCCCCGTCGCCAGCGAACGGTCTGCTGGCATGGCACGTCTACCTCGTCCGGCTGGGTTTGGGGATGCGGCACTTACAACGGGCGGTCAGATGGGTGGGCAGAGTTGGGAATGAAGGACCGTAGATCGTGGTCCTGCAGCAATCCCAGGCAGGGGCGGCCGAGCCGTGGGTGAACCTGACGACGGGGTCGCGCGTCCTAACAACGTGACCGAAACCTTGGTGGCCAGCGCAATCGTGCCGGATGGATTCCGTGCGCCAGTGCTGACCTGGAGCGCGGATCGCGCGGTCACCGAGCTTTACGCCGCTCACTACCGGGCGCTCGTTCGGCTGGCCTCGTTCCTCGTCCGTGACGTCCAGACCGCCGAGGAAGTAGTACAAGACGCGTTCGTGGCCATGGCCGGAGGGTGGCAGCGGCTGCGCGACGCGGAGAAGGCGCTCGCCTACTTGCGGCAATCCGTAGTCAATAAGTCACGTTCGGTACTCAGGCACCGTACCGTGGTCGACAAGAACCTTCAGAAAGCCCCACCCGACATGCCGAGCGCCGAACATGGCGCTCTTGTCTTGCTTGAGCGGTCCGCCGTCGTGTCCGCCCTGCGCGAACTACCCGACCGGCAGCGCGAGGCGATCGTGCTGCGCTACTACGCTGACCTGTCCGAGGCAGAGATCGCCAGCACCATGGGGATCAGCCGCGGTGCGGTCAAGAGCCACACGGCCCGCGGCATGGCCGCCCTCAGGACCGCGCTGGAGCAGGAGTAAGACGTGAAAAACGGCTCACCACATGACTTCGCGGAGTACGTGCGCAATGCGCTGCACGCTGCCGCGGATCAGGTGGAGCCGCGCCAAGACGGCCTGGAGCGGATCAGGGCCAAGATCCGCGCGGCCGGTCCGACGCTCGCCAGTGCGAGCGCCGCGCCCATGCCCGGACCCATGCCCACGCCCGGATTCACGCCAGGACAGCCCCCGGCGCCAGGACAGCCGCCCGCCCCCGGGCAGTTGCCCGCACCCGGTCCCGCGCATGGGCCGCGCCAAGGTTTCGCCGCGATGCCGTCTGGACCTCCCGGATCTTCTGGCCCCGCGGGTCGCACCGACAGGTCCGGCCCCGGCGGCTCCCACTCCAGGCGCCCCCGTTCTCGCCGGGTGCGGCCTAGCTGGTGGAGCGGCCTGGACATCCGCGACGTCATGCTCCGGCCCGCGCTGGCCGCGGTGTGCGCGATCTTCGCGATCGGGGTGGCGCTGGCCGTGCCGCCGCTCCGGCAAGCGGTCGTACAGCTGAGCTCGTCGGTGTTCACCGGGCACAGCAGCAACAGCGGCAACACTTCGTCGGGCCAGGGCGCGTCCGGAGACGTCGCCGGTTCCGGGACGGCCGCGGCGAGCAGCAGCAATGCCGGCGCGGCGACCACAGCAGAAAGTCAGGCGGCCGCCGCCGCGCCCTCCTGCCCGCCGGTGTCCTCGTCGCCGGCGTCGTCGCCACGAACCTCGCCGAACACCAGCAGTCCCGCCCTGAGCACCAGCCCGCCGGCGACGACGACTTCCAGTGCCCCGGCCGGCGCGAGCAGCAGTCCGCCGGCTAGCCCGTCCACCGGGTCGGCGAGCGCCTCCGGCACCGGCTCGCCGAAGGCCACCGACACCACCGTCTCACCGACGGATACCGCCACGCTGAAGTCGACCGTGAGCCCGAACGCGACCACGTCGGCGAGCCCGACGCCCTCGGCGTCCGGCACCAACTGCGGTGGGACCGCCTCGCCCGGCCCGACGCAGAAGGCAGGCAAGGCCACCAAGCCGAAGTCGTCTCCCGCGGCGGGAACGTCGGGCAGCACCAGCCCGTCCAGCCCGAAGGCCACCGCCAATAAGTCCGCCTCGAAGGCCGCTTCCGCGTCGACGTCCGGGACAAATGGGGCAGGCACGTCCACCTCGTCGGCGGCTCCCTGAGGGTTACGTCGCTACGCGGCCGGCTGTGCAGTCTGTGCCTGGAGTGCACTGTGCGGCTACCGGGACACGAGCACACCGCCATGCCCGCCAGCAACGTGGACGATTTGCCCTTCGTGGAGGATCGACCCCCGTACGCGAGGGCCGCGTTACCACGAAAGGCAAAAACACCACGTTACCGGGGCCGTCCCCGCCCATCGAAGCCATCCGCTGCCCGCCGGGCCTTGACGGTCGCTGCCCCAAGCGGGCGGTACGTGCCTTGACGGTCGCTACGCCCAGCGGGCGGTGCGGCTGAGCAGGAGCGCGGCGGTTACGGCTCCGGCGGTGGAGGCTCGCAGCACGGTCGGACCCAGCCGGTACGCCGTCGCCCCCGCGGCGAGGAACGCCGCCGTCTCCTGCTCGGTGATTCCGCCTTCGGGGCCGACGACCACCACCAGGTCGCCGGCCGCCGGGGGGATAACCGCGGCCAGCGGTCGGCTCGCGTCAGGATCGAGCAGAACGGCCAGCGCTGCTTGGTCGAGGAACCCTGCCACGCCCGCGGTCGAGGCGGCGGCGGTTACCTCGGGGATCCACGCTCTCCGCGCCTGTTTGGCCGCTTCCCTGGCGGTGGCGCGCCACCGGGTGACGCCCCGCTCGTCGCGCCAGACCGGCACACTGCGTTCGGCCGCCCACGGGACGATCCGGTCGACGCCTACCTCGGTCATCTCCTCCACGGCCAGTTCGCCGCGGTCGCCCTTCGGGATCGCCTGGACGACGGTGACCACCGGCTCGGGGCGCGGCACCACCCGCCTGTTCTTGACCGAGAGGCGCAGGCCGTCCCGGCCGGACGGGGCTCCGGCGACCACGCACTCGGCGATCAGCCCGGCGCCGTCACCGACGTCGACCCGCTCCCCCGGGCGCAGCCGGCGGACGACCGCCGCGTGCCGTCCCTCCGCGCCGGACAGCACGATCTCGTCACCGTCTGCCACGCCGTCGCAAGCGAAGAACAGCGGTGCCACGACAACCCTCAGCGTCCGTTGAACGCGTCCCGCAACCGCGAGAAGAAGCCCTGCTGGCCGGGCGCGAACTTACCGGGCGCCGACTCCTCGCCGCGCAGCTTGGACAGTTCCCGCAGCAGCCTCTCCTGCTCGGTGTCCAGCTTGGTGGGGGTCTCCACCGTCACGTGGATGACCAGGTCGCCGCGCCCGTTCCCGTTCAGGTGCTTGACGCCCTGCCCGTACAGCGGGATGACCTGCCCGGACTGGGTGCCGGGCCGGATGTCGATGTCGGCCGGCCCGTCCAGCGAGTCCACGGACAGCGTCGCGCCCAACGCGGCGGCCACCATCGGGATCGTCACCGTGCAGTGCAGGTCGTCGCCCTGCCGCTCGAAGATCGCGTGCGGTCGCTGGACGACCTCGAGGAACAGGTCGCCGGGCGGGCCGCCGCCGGGGCCGACCTCGCCCTCGCCGGCCAGCTGGATGTGCGTGCCGTCCTCGACACCGGCCGGGATGCGGACCTTGATCGTGCGCCGGGTGCGGACCCGGCCGTCGCCGTCGCACTCCGGGCATGGTCGCGGGATGACGGTGCCGAAGCCGCCGCAGCCCGGGCACACCCTGGTGGTCATGACCTGCCCGAGGAACGAGCGCGTTACCTGGCTGACCTCGCCGCGGCCGTTGCAGATGTCGCAGGTCTGCGGGTGGGTGCCCGGCGCCGTGCCCTCACCGGAGCACGTGGGGCAGACGACCGCGGTATCCACGGTCAGCTCCCGGGTCGCCCCGAAAGCGCACTCGGACAGATCCAGCTCGATCCGGATCGTCGCGTTGCGCCCGCGCTGCGCCCGGCTGCGCGGACCGCGGGTGGCCGCGCCGCCCATGCCGCCGCCGAACACCGCGTCCATCAGATCGCTGAACTGGAACCCCGCCGCGCCGAACGGGTTGCCAGCGGCCCCGCCCATGCCGCCCGCGGTCGCGAACGGATCCATCCCCATGTCGTACATCCGGCGCTTGTCCGTATCGGACAGCACCTCGTACGCCTGGGTGATCTCCTTGAACCGCTCCTGGGTCTCAGGATCGGGGTTCACGTCCGGGTGAAGCTCCCGCGCCAGCCTCCGGTACGCCCGCTTCACCTCTTCCTGGGTGGCGTCGCGACGAACCTTCAGCAGCGCGTAGTAATCCACCGCCACTATGACTCCATCAGGATTTTGCCGACGTAGCGTGCAACGGCGCGCACGGCTCCCATTGTTCCCGGATAATCCATCCGGGTGGGGCCGAGTACGCCAAGCTTGGCCAGCGGCTGCCCCGCCCCGCTGGTGCCGTAGCCGGTGGACACCACCGAGGTGGTATGCAGCCCCTCGACCGGGTTCTCGGCGCCGATCCGTACGGTCAGGATCGCGGGGTCGGCCTCGCCGAGCAGCCGCATGAGCACCACCTGCTCCTCCAGGGCCTCCAGGACGTCCCGCAGGCCCTTGCTGAAGTCGGTCGCGGCCAGGTTCGCGGCCCCGCCGAAGACAATTTTCTCCTCGTGCCGTTCCACCAGGCTGTCCAGCAGCGCGGAGAACACCGCGGTCGCGTTGACCCGCTCGGCGGCCGGGATCCGGTCGCCGAGCGTGCCCACCAGCGCGGCGGCCTCGGACATCCGCCGCCCGACCAGGCACGCGTTCACCACGGCGCGGACCTGCGCGACGGACTCCTCGCTCCAGGGCTGCGGCAGGTCGACCGCGCACTGCTCGACCCGTCCGGTGTCGGTGATGAGCACCAGCAGCAGCCGGGTGGCGCCGAGGCTGACCAGCTCGATGTGCTTGACCGCGGACCGGGTCAGCGACGGGTACTGGACGACCGCCACCTGCCTGGTGAGCTGGACCAGCAGCCGCACCGTCCGCGTCACTACCTCGTCCAGGCTGTAGGCGCCGGCCAGGAACGTCTCGATGGCCCGCCGCTCCGCCGCCGACAGCGGCTTGACGCTGGACAGCCGGTCCACGAACAGCCGGTATCCCTTGTCGGTGGGTATCCGGCCCGCGCTGGTGTGCGGCTGGGCGATGAAGCCCTGCTCCTCAAGCACGGCCATGTCGTTGCGGATCGTGGCCGGGGAGACATCGAAGTGATGCCGGTCTACCAGGGTCTTCGAACCGACCGGCTCGGTGGTGGACACGTAGTCCTCGACGATTGCCCGGAGCACCGTTAGTTTCCGTTCGTCTAGCACCGTGTTCACCTCCCTGGCACTCGGTCTTCTTGAGTGCTAATTCTATGCCGGACGGCGGCGCGTGTCGGCGCGCCGTGGCCCCTCTGCCGCGACTAGGCTGCCAGAACAGCCGAAAGGTAGGGAAAGGAAGCTGTGCGGAGCAGGCAGTATGACGGGATAGAAATCGGCCGTAAGCGGCCGGTAAAGCGTGACTTTCCTCGGGTAGCGGCCGAGCGCGGCCTGGTCGTGGAGGACGCGGAGGGCCGGTTCTGCGGCGCGGTGGTCGGCTACGAGAAGGGCGCCGTCACCCTTGAGGACCGGCACGGCAAGCGCCGCCAGTTCCCGCTTACCCCCGGCGCGTTCCTGCTCGAAGGACAGCCAGTCACGCTTTTCCCTCCTGCCCCAAGAGCGGAGACCGGCCCGATAAAGCCAGGTCGTTCTGCCTCCGGCTCGATCAAGGCGACGGATACCCGGGCCAAGGTAGCCAGGGCCAGCCGGATCTACGTCGAAGGCCGGCACGACGCCGAACTGGTCGAGAAGATCTGGGGCGATGACCTGCGCGACGTCGGCGTCGTCGTGGAGTACCTGGAGGGCATCGACGACCTGCCCGCGATCGTGGCGGCGTTCGGGCCGGCCAAGAGCCGCCGCCTCGGCGTCCTCGTCGACCACCTGGTGGCCGGATCCAAGGAATCGAAGATCGCCGCCCAGGTCAGTTCCCCTGACGTGCTGATCGTCGGGCACCGGTTTATCGACATCTGGGCGGCGGTCCGCCCGGCCGCCGTCGGCATCGAACGGTGGCCCGACGTGCCCCCTGGCCAGCCGTGGAAGGAGGGTGTGCTGGCGGCCATCGGCTGGCGGATGGAGACCGGCGCGGCCTGGCAGCGCATTCTCCGCTCCGTGTCGTCGTACGCTGATCTCGAGCCCGACCTGCTCGGCCGGGTCGAGGAACTGATCGATTTCGTCACTGCCCAGGGGGACGACTAGCGTGACGGCAGCGGAGGATCTGGCTCAGATGACGCACAACCAGCCGCAGGACCGGCCGGTCGCGGAGGACTTGTCCCGCCGTGACCCGGCCGACGCGACCTGGGCGATGTTCGGCTACCTGGGTGCGATCTTCATCGGCGTCGGCGCGGTCATCCCGCTGCTGGTGTACGCGCTGCGACGGCGGAAGTCGTCGTTCCTGCGGTACCACGCGGCTCGGTCGGTGAACATCTCGGTCACCGTGCTGATGTACGTCGTCTGCATCGCGATCCTCGGCGCCCTGCTCGCCCTCGACACGGTCGCCGCGGCGCTGATCGTGGCGCTGCCGCTGCTCTTCGTCCTCTGGGTGCTGATGCTGAAGTACCTGATCCGCGGCGTCGCGGCCGCGCAGCGCGGCGAGACGTTCGACGTGCCCAGCTGGATCTGCGCGACGATCACACGGTGACTGCCCGGACCACGGTGTCGGCGAGCAGCCGCCCGCGCCGGGTCAGCACGACGGACTCGCTGGCCACCGTCACCAGCCCGTCCGCGACCAGCGCCGGGACCGCACCGGGCTGATCGAGCACTGCCAGCGGGCAGCCTTCGGCCAGCCTGATCGCCAGCATGACGCGTTCCAGCTGGGCTTCCTCCGCGGTGAGCACCTCCCGGGCCTGGCCCGGGCTCACCCCGTTGCCGATCCGCGCCCCGTACGCCGCCGGATGCCGGACGTTCCACCAGCGGGTGCCGCCCACGTGGCTGTGCGCGCCCGGACCGATCCCCCACCAGTCGCCGCCGGTCCAGTACAGCACGTTGTGCGCGCACCTGGCCGCGTCGCCGGCCGCCCAGTTCGAGATCTCGTACCAGCGGTACCCGGCCTCGGCGAACATGTCGTCCGCGAGCACGTACCGCCCGGCCAGCATGTCGTCGTCCGGCGCCGTCAGCTCGCCGCGCCGCACCCGCGCGGCCAGCCGGGTCCCGTCCTCGACGGTCAGCGCGTACGCGGACACGTGATCCGGCCCCGCGCTGACCGCGGCCGCGACCGACCGCCGCCAGTCGTCGTCGGCCTCTCCCGGCGTGCCGTAGATGAGGTCGAGGCTGACGTGCTCGAACCCCGCCGCGCGCGCCCAGCGCGCGCAGGCGAGGGGCCTGCCTGGCTGATGCACGCGGTCCAGCACCGCGAGTACTCCGGGCACCGCGCTCTGCATCCCGAACGACATACGTGTCACCCCCTGGACACGCAGCTCCGCGAGCGAGGCCTCGGTCACCGACTCGGGGTTGGCCTCGGCCGTGACTTCGGCCCCCGGCGCGAGCCCGAACTCGGCGTCGATCGCCCGCAGGATCTCGCCGAAGGCGCCGGGTGCCAGCAGCGTGGGAGTGCCGCCGCCGAAGAACACGGTGCGCACCGGCATATCGCGGTCGCCGAGAACCTTCCTCGCGAACCCGATCTCCGCGATGGCCAGCGCCGGATAGCTCTTCGGTGACACCCCGCCGCCGAGTTCGGGCGCCGTGTAGGTGTTGAAGTCGCAGTATCCGCATCTGGTCGTGCAGAACGGCACGTGCACATAGATGCCGAACGGCCGGCTCCCCGCCCCGGCGAGCGCGCTCTGCGGCAGCGCGCCGTCGGCGGGCACCGGTTCTCCTCCGCTTACCGCTCCTGGCATGTTCAGATCGTTACATACACTGGAGCTGGTCGCATGGACGGAGGCAGCGGTGGCAGATCATACGTCCGGTCAGCCAGCAGGATGGCCAGCTCAGTACCCCCCATTGCAGTATCCATCAACACGGGCCCGCATGCGAGCACAGGCCGGCTTTAACCCGTCGCTGCGCGCCGCCACCGCCGACCGGGAGCGCACCGTTGACGTGCTGAAGGCCGGTTTCGCCGAAGGCCGGCTCACCCAGGACGAGTACAACGACCGGATGACGCAGGCCTATGAGGCGCGCACCTACGGGGAGCTGGCCGGGCTCACCGCGGACCTGCCGGCCGGCCCGATGCCGCCCGCGGCGCAGTTCCCGATGGTCGCGCCGACCCGGCGGCCGCGCACGAATTCCATGGCCGTCGCGTCGATGCTGCTCGGGCTCGGCGTACCGTTCCTCGGACTGACCGCGATCCCCGCGATCGTCACCGGGCACCGCGCCCGGCACGAGATCCGGCGGACCGGCGAGGGGGGCGACGGTATGGCGATCACCGGCCTGGTGCTCGGCTACCTGGCGGTGATCGTGGCGACGCTGCTGATCCTCGGCTGGATCGCGTTCGGCCACCGCACCGGTGCTGGCTCGTTCCCGCACAGGCATTTCCCACCTGGCCCGTGACCTGCGCGTTATCAGCCGCGTTTGCTGCTAATCGATCTTCTGTCCTGGGTATGATCCTCGCGTACCGACGGGGACCGCTCAGGAAGAAGGCACCATGAGCTACGACGTGCCCGCAGGGCCGCCATCCCTACCTCAGGCGCCGCCGCCACCACCGCCGCCACCCGAGGCGATGCTGGCGCCCGTTCTGGTCGCGTTCGACCCGCCGGCCCCGCAGTCCCGGGGCACGGTGCTGATCCGGTTCCTCATGGTCCTCCCGCACCTGATCGTGCTGTGGGCGCTCGGCATCGCCGCCGGGGTGATCGCGTTCATCTCCTGGTTCGCGGCCCTTTTCACCGGCCGGCTGCCGGGCTTCGCGGCCGACTTCCTGACCGGCTACCTGCGCTGGCAGACCCGCGTCTACGCATACTCCATGATGCTCACCGGCGTTTACCCGCCGTTCACCCTCGAGGACGCGCCATACCCGGTCCGGGTGGTGGCGCTGCCCGGCCGGCTCAACCGCCTCGCCGTGTTCTTCCGCATTATCCTGCTCATCCCAGCCTGGTTCCTCACCGCGATCGCCGGCCTGGGCGCGTACACGATCGTCGGCTTCGTCGCCTGGCTCATCGTGCTGATCCGCGGCCGCATGCCGGACACCCTGCACCAGGCCTACGCCGCGGTGCTGCGCTACACCAGCCGCTCCTACGGCTACTACCTGATGCTGACCAGCGCGTATCCCGGCGGCCTGTTCGGCGACAACCCCGACGCGGCCTTCGCGCCGCCCGGCTTCCCGCCGCCGCCCGGGTTCGGCCCTCAGCCCGGGTTCGGCCCCGCGGGCGGTTTCGGCCCCGCGGGCGGTTTCGGCCCTCCGCCCGGCACCCCACCCCAGCCTGGCTTCAGCGCGCATGGCGGTTTCGGCGCCGAGCCAGGATTCCCGCACGAACCGGGTTTCTCGCCCGAGCCGGGCTCCCCGCCGCCCGGCACCCCCGCCGCCGACGAGGGCTTCACACCCGCGCCAGGCTTCCCGCCGCCCGGCGCACCCACGCCGCCGCCCGGCGCGCCCTACCCGCCGCCCGGCGCACCCTTCCCGCCCCCCGGCGCGCCCGCGTCCGGCCCAGGCTTCGCATCCGGTCCAGGCTTCGCCTCGGCCGAACCCGGGTATCCGCCCCCGCCCGGATACGCCCCGCCGCCCGGCGCGCCAGGCAACCCGTGGCTGCTCCTGCTGTCCAGCGGTGCCCGCAAGCTGGTCGGATGGTTCCTGGCCATCGGTGTGCTGGTGCTCGCCGGGATAATCGCCGCCAACGTCGTCGCCGCCAGCAACACCGTCACCAGGGTGCAGGCGTACAACAACCTCCAGTCGGCGGCAAACAGGATCAACACCGCGACGGAGTCGGCGGGCAACTCCCTCCAGTCGTGCCAGGACTCGTCCTGTGTTCAGAAGTACGCCGGGCAGCTGTCCACCGCCTACGCCAATCTCGGCACGACCGTGCGCGGGATAGCGATGCCGAACAGCCAGGACAGCACCGCTGCGGCGAACGTCGCCGCCGACGCGAACAAGGTGGCCGCCCTGTACCACCAGCTCGCCACGGCACCGCAAACTCAGTACGCCAGCATCGCGACGAGCGCGGTGGACGCGCAGAACGCCCTCAAGAACGACTTCGACAGCCTCCAGTCCTCGCTCTCCGGCTAGGACGCTGAAAAGCCTGAATGGCAACTTCTCGGGAGGGCTGCACGTCTACACTCTGTAGAAGCGTTTCCGGGGAGGCTCACTGTGGCGTACGTTCCGGCCCAGCTACCTGGCTCAACCTTGCCCGCTCCGGCCCTGCCGCCGAGCCGCTGGCTCGCGAGCAGCGCGGACCGCGAACGCGCCGTGGACGTGTTGCGAGCCGGCTTCGCCGAGGGTCGGCTGACCCAGGACGAGTTCGACGAGCGTGTCGCGCGGGCATACGCGTCGCGGACTTACGGTGAGCTGGGCATTCTGGTCGCCGACCTGCCGGCCGGCGTCGCGTTCCCGCTCGCCCAGCCGTTGTCGCCGCCCCCGAGCCCCGCGGTTCGCGCCAACCCGCCGATTGCCGGCCTCATCCTCACCGCGATCGTCGTGTTCACGCTGGCCGCGCTGTTCACCGGCATGGCCCTGATCGCGCACCACACCCAGCAGGTACCGTACATCTCGCCGGTGCAACACACGCATCTCCTGCCCGCGATCAAGCCCATCCACTAAAGCTTGTTGCGGAAGGGTCTTGTTGGCTAATTGCGTGCGCGTGGCCGGCGCAGTTTGTGTCGGGAGTGCAGCGTGCGGCTGTCGGGACACGAGCACACCGGCAGATCCGTCAGCAACGTGGACGTTTTCCCCTTTGTGGAGGATCACCCCCCGTACGCGAGGGCCGCGTTACCACGAAGGGGAAAAACACCACGTTACCGGGACCCGTCGCGCCTACGAGGCCGTCCGCCGACCCGCCGGGCGGCCCTGCTGGACCAAACCGGGCATTGCGGGCAGCCAGCACAGCAGCCGACACCGGCACGCCGGAACGCAAGCGCGCGACGTCAGCGCTTTTTGGTGTCGGTGGTGGAGAGCGCGGCGACGAAGGCTTCTTGGGGGACTTCGACGCGGCCAATCGTCTTCATCCGCTTCTTGCCCTCCTTCTGCTTCTCCAGCAGCTTGCGCTTGCGGGTGATGTCACCGCCGTAGCACTTCGCGAGCACGTCCTTGCGGAGCGCGCGGATGTTCTCCCGCGCGATGATCCGCGCGCCGACCGCGGCCTGGATCGGCACCTCGTACTGCTGGCGCGGGATAAGCTCCTTGAGTTTGGCCGTCATCGCCAGGCCGTACTCCCGGGCGTTGTCAGTGTGCACGATCTGGCTGAAGGCATCGACTGGCTGCCCCTGGAGCAGGATGTCGACCTTCACCAGGTTGGCCTCCTGCTCACCGTCCGGCTCGTAGTCCAGTGAGGCGTAGCCACGGGTGCGCGACTTGAGCTGGTCGAAGAAGTCGAAGATGATCTCCGCCAGCGGCAGCGTGTAGCGGATCTCCACCCGGTCCGCGGACAGGTAGTCCATGCCCAGCAGCACGCCGCGCCTGCCCTGGCACAGCTCCATGATCGTGCCGATGTAGTCGGACGGCGAGATGACCGTGGCGCGCACCACCGGCTCGTAGACCTGAGCGATCTTGCCCCGGACACCCCCCGGCCCGGCCGCGCTGTCCGCGGCGCTCGGGAAGTCGCTGGGGTTCGTCACCCGCAACTCCTTACCGCTGTCCAAGACGACGCGGTACACGACGTTCGGCGACGTTGAGATCAGCGACAGGTCGAACTCACGCTCCAGCCGCTCGCGCACGATCTCCATGTGCAGCAGCCCGAGGAAACCGCAGCGGAACCCGAATCCGAGAGCCGTCGAAGTCTCCGGCTCGTAGACCAGCGCCGCGTCGTTCAGCCGCAGTTTGTCCAGGGCATCGCGCAGGTCCGGGTAGTCGTCCCCGTCCACCGGGTACAGGCCGGAGAACACCATCGGCCGCGGGTTGGAGTAACCGGCCAGTGCCTCGGTGGCCGGACTCGCCGAGCTGGTCACGGTGTCGCCGACCCGCGCCTGGCGGACGTCCTTGACGCCGGTCATCAGGTATCCGACCTCGCCCGCGGACAGCCCGTCCGTGGGCGTCGGCTCCGGCGAGATCACCCCCACCTCGAGCGTTTCGTGCACCGCCCCGGTCGACATCATCAGCGTGCGCTCCCGCCGCGAGATGTGCCCGTCGACCACGCGGATATAGGTGATGACACCCCGGTACGTGTCATAAACCGAGTCGAAAATGAGCGCCCTGGCGGGTGCGTTCAGGGCGCCGGCCGGCGGCGGGACCTGCCTGACCACCTCGTGCAGGAGCTCCTTGACGCCCTCTCCGGTCTTCGCGGAGACCTTGAGCACCTCCGACGGCTCGCAGCCGATGATGCCGGCCAGCTCGGCGGCATACCGTTCTGGCTGCGCCGCCGGCAGGTCGATCTTGTTCAGCACCGGGATGATCTTGAGGTCGGCGTCGAGGGCCATGTAGAGGTTGGCCAGCGTCTGCGCCTCGATGCCCTGGGCGGCGTCCACCAATAGGATCGCGCCCTCACAGGCCGCCAGCGAGCGGGACACCTCATAGGAGAAGTCGACATGGCCAGGGGTGTCGATCAGGTTCAGCACGTAGGCGTGGCCGTCGTCGCCGGTCCACGGCAGCCGCACGGCCTGGCTCTTGATCGTGATGCCGCGCTCGCGCTCGATATCCATCCGGTCCAGGTACTGGGCTCGCATCTGCCGCTCCCCGACCACCCCGGTGTACTGGAGCATGCGGTCGGCGAGCGTGGACTTGCCGTGATCGATGTGCGCGATAATGCAGAAGTTCCTGATCACGGCCTGGTCGTGGGCGCGCTGGGTGGTGACTGACACGAAACCCTTCCTGCTTGTCTGCCTGGTCATCCATGATCCCATGCCGGACACGATGCCCCTGCCAGACGGACCGCCCGGCCCAGTTTGAGAGTTGACGTTCCGCTCGGATAAGCTACTTCGTCGCGGTCACCCACTGGCAAACGTTGAAGGACCCCATCGCGTGGCGAATATAAAATCTCAGATCAAGCGCAACAGGCAGAACGAAAAGGCGCATCAGCGCAACAAGGCCACGAAGTCGGCCCTGCGCACCGCCGTACGCAAGTTTCGCGAGGCCGCGGACGGGGGCGACCTGAACGAGGCCGACACCGCACTGCGCGCGGCGTGCCGCCAGCTGGACAAGGCGGCCAGCAAAGGCGTCATCCACAAGAAGCAGGCGGCCAACCGCAAGTCTGCTATCGCTTCCCGCTACGCGGAACTCACCGCCGCCCAGTAGTCCCGCCGTCGTCACAGACGGCCCGGGCGTCAGGCGCGCGGCAGGGCACGCCAGATGATTGCGGACACTTACCCCCCCGATTCGGGGGGGTAAGTGTCCGCAATGATTTCTGGCCGCCTTCCGGAGCCCGCGCGGGCCGGACAAACCCGGGCATTGCGGGCAGCCAGGCGGCGGTCGGGGTCGGCGCGGGGGGCGCGGCGTGGCAGGCGGCCCGCGGCGGGCGGACCCAGCCGGCGCCGCGGCGGGCGGACCTAGCCGGCGCCGCGGCGAGCGGGCCCCAGCCGGCGGCCAGCGGCGGGACGGGGTTAGCGGCCGGCGCGGGCCGCTACTATGCGGCGGATGGCGCGTTCGAGCGCGTAGTCGGCGCTGACGCCTTCCCCTTTTACCTGCGCGTCCGCTTCGGCGACCGCCTGCAGGGCGGTCGCGATGCCGGCCGGCTGCCAGCCGCGCAGCTGCTGCTTCACCCGGTCGATCTTCCACGGCGGCGCGCCGACCTCGGCCGCGAGCGCGGCGCTGCTCAGGCCTCGCGGCGCGGTCCCGACCCGGCCAAGCAGCCGCAGGCCAGATGCCAGCGCGCTGTTGATGAGGACCGGGGACACCCCGGTGGCCAACGCCCAGCGCAGCTGCTCGACCGCCTGGGCCAGGTGGCCCTCCACGGCCCGGTCGGCCACCGAAAAGCCGGTCGCCTCGGCCCGGCCCCGGTAATACGTGGCCACCGCGGTCTCGGTGACCGACGGCCCCTCGCTGTCCGCGGCGAGCTGGTCGCACGCCGAGGCCAGCTCGCGCAGGTCCGAGCCGACCGCGTCGAGCAGCGCCCGGGCGGCCGCGTCGTCGGCTCGCTTCCCGGCCCGGCGGAACTCGGCCCTGATGAAGTCCAGCCGTTCGGCGAACCTGGTGATCTTCGGGCAGTCGGTCACCGCCGATCCCGGCGCAGCCTTCGCGGCGGCGAGCAGTTCCTTGCCTTTGGCGCCGCCCGCGTGCGTCAGCACCAGGACCACATCGGCAGCGGGCGCCTTCAGGTACCTGATCAGGTCCGCCGCCGCGTCCTTGCCGACGTTCTGCGCGGACCTGACCACCACCACCGAGCCGCCGCCGAACAGCGACGGCGAGATCAGCGACTCCAGCTCACCGGGAGCCAGCGCGGAGCCGTCCAGGTCGTGCACGTCGACGGATTCATCGGAGGCCGAGCGAACCGCATCAATGACCTCACGGACCGCGCGGTCAACAAGGAACTCCTCCTCCCCCACGATCAGTGTGATCGGGGCCAGGGTTTGGGTCGCGCGTGCTGCCATGCGGCTATGATGCCAGCTTCAGGAGGGCAAGGAGGAACACAGTGCTGGCCCGGCGCCGTTGGGTGTACCTTGCGCTCGCCTGCTGGAGCGCGGTCTGGTTCGTGATCCTGGCGCATCGCGGCGGGATCGACTGGAAGTTCTTCACCACCGGCACCTCACTGCTGTTCGGCGGGCACCCGACGGTGATCACCGGCATCACCGGCAGGCCGGGCACGGCGGGGCCGGCCGGACTGCCTGGCCCGCCGCCACCGGGCGGCCTGCACATCTTCGCCAGCTACCCGGCACTCCAGATGGGTCCGCTCGCCTACCTGCTCACCGGCGTCCTGCGGCAACTCGGCCCGCACAACGGCCTGGTCGCCGCCGAACTATTCCTTCAGGTATGCGGGCTGCTGATCGTGTACCTGATACAGCGCACGGCGCTCCACGCCCGCCCGGCCCTCGACGAGGACAGCCGGTTCGACCTGACCCTCCTGGCCGGCGGCGCGGTGTTCCTGGTCGCCTGGTCCGAGCTGGCGGCCGGCTTCGCGCACCTCGATGACGGCATCGCGCTGCTGCTCGCGGTGCTGGCGGTCTACACCGTCGCCACCAAACCAGCGCTAGCTGGCATCTGCCTAGCTCTCGCGGCCGACGCCAAGCCATGGGCGCTGGTGTTCTTGCCCGTGGTGCTTATCCCCAGGAACCGGCGCGACGTCACGATGGCGGCCGTAGCAGCGCTGGCCGTTCTGGCCGTCGCTTGGCTGCCTTTCCTGATCGCCGACCCGCACTCGCTCACCGCCGGGAAGTTCCTGATCAGGAACGAGAACAACTCCGCGCTCCGCGCGCTCGGCGTCACCGACAACTACACCCCGTCCTGGGACCGGCCGGCGCAGGTCATCGCGGGCTGCGCCCTGGGCTCGCTCGCGGTGTGGCGGCGCCGCTGGCCGGCCGTGCTGCTGCTGGCGGGCGGCGCTCGGCTGCTGCTCGACCCTGCGGCGCACAGCTACTACACGCCGGACGTGGTGACCGGTGCGCTGCTGTGGGACCTGCTCGCCGCCTCGCGCCCGATCCCGGTGTGGACGATCACCTCGTTCGCCGCGCTGAACGTCGCGCCGCTGATCATCTCCGACCGTGCCGCCCAGGGCGCGGTACGACTCGCGCTGATCGTCGCGTTCACCGTCGCCACGCTCGCGATGCCCGCCTGGGAAACGGAAGACCCTCAGGCGACGACCGGCTCCCCGCCGCGCCAGACCCGCCTCGGGGCCAGCCCGTAGGACCAGACGAACGCGCCCTCGTGGTCGGCGTCCCACAGGACCATGTCGGCAAGCCGGCCACGCACCATGGCACCGCGATCCGGCGCGCGCAGCGCGTGCGCGCCGCCGATGGTGGCCGCCCGCAGCGCCTCTTCCACGGTCATCCCGAGGTAGGACACCGCCAGCGAGATCACCAGCGCCATCGAGGTGATACCGATCCCGCCCGGCGAGTGGTCCGAGCCGAGCGCGACCGCCACGCCCTTGTCCAGCAGCGCCCGCACCGGCGGCCTGGCGCCGGTCTGCAGCGCCGTGCCCGGGCACACCACCGCGGCCACGCCGGCCCGCGCCAGCGAGGCGACGTCGTCTTCGGTCGCCTCGTGCAGCAGGTCCGCGGACGCGCAGCCAAGCTCGGCCGCCAGCCGCGCCGCGCCGGTCCGGGAGGAGCCGCACGCGTGCAGCCGGGGCAGCAGCCCGGAGCGCCGGCCCGCGGACAGGATCCAGCGCGCCTCGTCCTCGGTGAAGCGCCCCTCCTCGCAGTACACGTCCACGCTGTCGGCACCGACGGCCGACGCGTCCGCGCACCACGAGCTGACCGCGTCGATGTAGTCGGCGCGGCGCCCGAAGAACTCCGGCGGCACCGCGTGCGCGGCCAGGAACGTCACGTGCACCCGCGGCATGCCGGGCTCGCCCTCAAGGCCGCGCAGCATCCGCACGTCCGCGAGCTCGCCGTCCCTGGTCAGGTGGTAGCCGGTCTTCGCCTCGATCGTCGTCGTCCCCGAACGCAGCCAGCGTCCGAGCCGCTCGCGCACTCCGTTGCACAGCGTCCACGGATCGGTGCCACGGGTGATCGTGACGGTGGACGACACTCCGCCGCCCGCCGCGCTGATCTCGTTCGGCGTCGAGCCGTTGGACCGCATGGCCAGCTCGGCCCAGCGGTTCCCGGCGTACACCGGATGGGTGTGCGCGTCGATCAGGCCCGGGGTGACCAGCCCGCCGCCCAGGTTCTCCACATGGTCCACGTCGACGATGTCGTCGACCACGCCAGGGATGCGTTGGGGCAGCTCAGCGGACGGCCCAACCCAGGCGATACGACCCTCGCTGGTCAGTATCGCGGCATTGCTGAGTATCTCGGATCCGGTCCACAACCGGCCGATGTTCGTCAGCAGGCGTACAGTCACCGCCGGTTCACCTTCAGGACGAGCTCCGCTAGCGCACCGCGCTTACCCTTGATGGTCATCCTGCCTGAGACCTTTGGCAAGCGGGTGCGGCTTGCAACATTTCGATCAAGACACGGTATTGCACATCATGCATGCCAGACAAGCCTTTCGACGATTTACGCCGCTTAGCCCTTTTGCCTGGTTTGCAGCGGATCCGTGATCTGAGTGACCTACCCGTGATCCGCGGCTGCCTGAAGTTGCGCGGCGAGCCCGGCGGGCACGCGCGCCTCGAGCAGGGTGCCCTCCTCGACGTGCGAGGCGGTCAGCACCTCACCGGTGGCGTGCGCCCGGGCGACCAGGTCACCGCGGCTGTACGGCACGACGAGCTTGACCTCAACGTCGCGGTTCGGCAGCTCGGCCTCGATGGCCTCGCGCAGCGCGTCGAGCCCAGCTCCGGTCCGCGCGGACACCGAGACGCTGCGCGGCTCCCGCGCCCGCAGGCCTTGCAGCACCACGGGATCGGCGGTGTCGACCTTGTTCACTGCGACGAGCTCGGGCACGTCGCCCGCGCCGATCTCCTTGAGCACCTCGCGCACCGCGGCGATCTGCGCCTCCGGCTCGGCATCCGACCCGTCCACCACGTGCACGATCAGGTCCGCCTCGGCGGACTCCTCGAGCGTGGACCGGAAGGCCTCCACGAGCTGGTGCGGCAGATGCCGGACAAATCCCACCGTGTCGGTCAGCGTGAATACCCGGCCATTCGGCGTTTCCGCGCGACGCACGGCCGGGTCCAGCGTGGCGAACAGCGCGTCCTCGACCAGCACCCCGGCCCCGGTGAGTGCGTTCAGCAGGCTCGACTTCCCCGCGTTCGTATAACCCGCGATAACAACAGAAGGCACTTCCCGTCGCGTACGCCGCCCCCGTTGCACCTTCCGCCCGGTTGACATTTCGGATATGTCACGACGCAGCCGGGAAATCCGGGCGCGCAGCCGCCGCCGGTCTGTTTCCAGCTTGGTTTCGCCAGGCCCGCGGGTGCCAATCCCGCCGCCGCCGGCCACCCGGCCGCCTGCCTGCCGGGACAGCGAATCGCCCCAGCCGCGCAGCCGCGGCAGCATGTACTGGAGCTGGGCCAGCTCGACCTGGGCCTTGCCCTCCCTGCTCCGCGCGTGCTGCGCGAAGATGTCCAGGATCAACGCGGTCCGGTCGATGACCTTGACCTTGACGATGCCCTCAAGCCGGCGCAGCTGCGACGGAGTGAGCTCACCGTCGCAGATCACCGTGTCCGCGCCGGCCGCCGCCACGATCTCGGCCAGCTCCTGGGCCTTGCCAGAGCCCACGTAGGTGGCCGCGTCGACCCCGCGCCCGCGCCGCTGGATCAGCCCGTCGAGCACCTCGGACCCGGCGGTCTCCGCCAGCCGGCTCAGCTCGCGCAGCGAGTTCTCGGCGCTGGCCAGGCTGCCGTCCGCCCACACCCCGATGAGGACGACCCGCTCCAGCCGCAGTTCCCGGTACTCGACCTCGGTGATGTCCTGCAGCTCAGTCGACAGGCCCGCCACGCGCCGCAGCGCGTGCCGCTCCTCCAGCTCAAAGGCCCCCTGCTCGTCGAGCTGCTCATTAGCGACCGTACTCATCGTCCTCCGTTATTAGCTGTCCCCCGATAGTTGCATGGATCCGCGTGGACCTCACCTCATTAACACTCAGAACGACAACGGTGCTTCCCCGGGCAACCTTTCCCGTCCACGGGGGTATAACCAGCATGACGAGCACTCAGGCGAGCTCCCCGCTCCGCCCCGGCGACGACGTGGCGGGACTTTTCCGCGCCCGCTACCTGGAGATGGTCCGGCTGGCGGGCCTGCTGGGCGCGGACGATCCGGAGGACATCGCCCAGGAGGCTTTCGTCCGGTTGATGCGCAAAGGCGCTATTGACGGCGACCCGGCGCCCTACCTGCGGGCGATCGTGTGCAACCTGACCAGGAACCGCCACCGGCACCTTCGCGTGGTCCGTGCGAAGACCCCGTCGGCGATCAGCGAGCCGTCGTCGGAGCACGCGGCCATCCTGCGCGAGGATCACGCCGAGGTGATCGCCGCCCTGGCCAAGCTGCCGGCCAGGCGCCGGGAGGCCATCGTGCTGCGCTTCTGGCTGGACCTGTCCGAACGCGAGATCGCAGCGACCATGGGCGTCTCGCCCGGAACCGTCAAGTCGTCCGTGAGCCGTGGCCTGGCCGCGCTCGCCCAGGCTCTGGAGGCAAAGGCATGAAGGGTCACCCGATCGAGGACCGGCTGCGAGACGCGCTCGACGCGCACGCGGAGACGTTCTCCGCCAGCCCGGACGCCTGGCAACGCGTTCAGCGCAAAAGCGAGGTACGGGGTGGGCCGCGGCGCTCAGCGAGAGCAGGCTGGGTGGCTCGGCACAGCGCGTTCGTGATCCCGGCCGCCGCGGCGGCCACGGTCGCCGCCCTCGCGCTCGGCGCTACCACGCTGGCGCACGACTTCTCGGCCGGCCGGAGCAACGCTCCGCGGCCGGCTACCGCCACGCACGCCCCGGTGCCCGCCAAGCCTGACTTCGGCAAGATAATGGCCACCGACCCCGCGATCAGCGCGATCTTCGGCCTTCCGGTCACCCGGAACATCACGACCTGGAACTGGATCGGCCAGCCCAGTCCGGAGTACTGGTTCCCGTACATCGCCACCCGCCCGGAGGCCTGCCACGTGGTCAGCGAACCCGGAGCCGGCGATTCGGGCAGTTGCTGGCCCGTGCCCACCCTGAATGCCGCGCGGCCCGCGGTCGTGATCGCCAGCGACTACCCGGGACAGCTCAGCAGCCTGACCATCTCCGGCCTCGCCGAACCCGCGGTCACGTCGGTCACCGAGATCCTGCGCGACGGCCAGCGGATCTCCGCCACGATCGGCACCGGCCGAGGATTCGGGCTCAAGGCGTGGAGTGTGCGGTGCCCCACTAAGAACGGGACGAAGCTCGTCTTCGCCGGCGCGGACGGGCGGGTCATCACCACGCTGAACACGGCGGCGCCGGCCGGTCCGATCGTGCTCGACGTTCCGCGACCCGGCCACGGCGGCGTGACGATGTTCAGCTATCCGGCCAGCCAGCTGACGACCGGGGCGGGCTCGGTGACCGCATACCTCATCGACCAGCACGTGGCATTCTTCTCATCGGCGTTCTTCCGCGGGAGCGGGACGTTCTCACCATTCGATGCGTCTGGCCGGCCCGCGGTCGGCGGGATGGCCGTTCCCTTCGGCTATGTCTGCGCCCCTGGATGTCGCGTCGCGAACATCAAGGCATTCGGCTATGCGCACGGTGACGTCCCGAAGGTGAGCGTCCGGCTGCCGGGCGGCGGACAGGTGGTCGCGAACACCTACCCGGCCGGCTGGCCGGGCAGCGACTTGCGCTTGTGGCAAGTGACACTGCCGGACAGCGTGTGGCCAGCGAACGTATCCCAGCCGGACCTCATCGCCACCGGCGAGACCGCGACCGGCCTTCCCATCGCTCAGGCCGCGCTGGGCCAGCCGCAGATGTGACGGGCAACCTTTGACTCGCCCGAGTGTCTTATGGGGCATGGCAGACGTTTCCGACCGGCGGACCGCGCCTCCGCATGCAGGGGCAGTACTGGTCAGCGGCTTGTTCCGCGACCGGTACCCGGAGATGGTGCGGCTCGCCGATCTCCTCGGGGCCGATGACCCAGAAGACATCGCACAGGAGGCGTTTGCCAGGCTGATGAGGAAGGCCGGGACGCTCCGTGACCCGGCCTCGGCCATCGGCTACGTCCGCTCGACCGTCTGCAACCTGGTCCGCAACAGGCACCGGCATCTGCGGGTCGTCCGGCTGCGACTCGGCTCGCTAGGGCTGGCGCGGGGACACGACGAGATGTCCTCCGAGCACGCGGTCATGGTCCGCGAAGATCACCGCCAGCTCCTCACGGCGCTCGCCGCGCTGCCCGCCCGGCGGCGGGAGGCCATCGTGCTCAGGTACTGGCTCGACCTGCCCGAACGGGAGATCGCCGCGGCGATGGGCGTGTCACCGGGGACCGTCAAGTCACACGTGAGCCGTGGCCTGGACGCGCTCGGCGAGGCACTGGAGGGGAAGCTGTGAACGCGCTCGAAGAACAACTGCGGGAGGCGCTGACGCAGCGCGCCGCGCACTCCCCCATCGATCCGGATGCCTGGGACAAGGTCGTCAGGCGGAGCCGTCGCCGTCTGCGCCCGAGCCTGCCGGCCTGGCTCCCGGCCGGCCTCGTGATCCCGGCCGCCGCGGCCGCCGCCGTCATCGCCGTGGTCCTCGCGGCCATCTCGCTGACCGGCGGTTCGCGCGCCGCCGGGCCGGCCGAGGATGCCACCACGCCGCCTCCGCCGGGAACCCCGCGCCAGGTCACCGACGTGCTCCGCACCCACCCCGCGGTGACCGCGATCGTATCCGCCAAGCTCGGCGACACCCGCGTCTACGCGTGGTTCAGCGACCCCGGGCACGACTACGGGTGCGCTGTGCTGCTGGGCACCCGCGCCTCCAGCGGCGGGTTCGTCTGCGAGCGGTGGCCGTCCGGCCCGTCCGCACCCGATACCGGACTGGTCAATACCGGCCGGGCCGGCCGGCAGGTCACCGCGGTGACGGCCCGCCTGAATGACGGACGCCCCGCCCCCGCAGCGGTGCTGTCCGGCCGAGGCTTCCCGTTTTCCGTGTGGTTCGCGGACATCCCCCAGGGGTATCGCGCGGTGCTCACGTTCCGCGACGCCCCCGGCCAGCGGGTCACCCAGCTCACCGACAACCTCCAGGCACGGTCGGGCGCGAGCGTTCCGGACAGCGGCGGGATCACAGTGAACGGCTGGACCGCGTACCTGACTGGCGGGAAGGTGCTGTGGCACGGCCCCGACGACGGCGTCATCCTGCCGCTCCCGTGGTCGGTCAAGGAGAAGCCGCTGCTGGTGCTCTATCAGGAAACCACCACGTCGAACTACGCGATCGGGTACGCGCCGGCGGAT
>DASRFJ010000116.1:0-4943 GCA_035651595.1 Streptosporangiaceae bacterium
CGTGGTCAGCGCCGGCACGCTTGAGCTGCTCGGTCCGGCCGAGCTGGCCGCGGTGCTCGCGCACGAGCGGGCGCATCTGCGCGAGCGGCACGACCTGGTGCTGCTGCCGTTCACCGCGCTGCGCCGCGCGTTCCCCCGCTCTGGCCGGTGTGCCGACGCCTACGGCTCGGTCGCGCTGCTGGTGGAAATGCTCGCGGACGATCACGCGCTGCGCGCCCGCCCGGCGCGTGAGCTGGTGTCGGCGCTGGTCCGGGTCGGCACGGCCGGCCAGGTGATGGCCCCCGCGGGCACGCTCGCCGCGGCTTCGTCGTCTGGCGAGGGCGATATCGCGGCCCGGGTGATCCGCCTGCTGCACCCGGTCCGCCCGCTGCCACCGCCCGCGGTCGCCTCGATCTGCCTGGGCTCGGCCCTGCTGGCCGCCGCCCCGCTAATTCTTCTAGCTATCTAGCAGAACGACACAGCCTGCTTGCCCCGCCCCCATCCTGCACGCCCCCAGAGAGATACGGCCCAGGTGCTCGCCCCCCATATCAGGATATATCGGCTGATTCCGGGCGTCGCGTCGGGCGCGCTAGATTATTGCGGACAGTTACCCTCCCAATCCGGGGGGGTAAGTGTCCGCAATAATTTCGAGCTCCTCGCGACATGCCGAAGTTGTCGCGGAACGACCCAGCCTGCTTCCACCGGGGGGAACCGTCCCCCCGGACCCTCGCGGCCTACCAGGGACCGTAGGGCCCGTAGCTGGAGCCGCCGCCACCGCCCTTGCCGATCGCCTTGACCTTCGGCTTGACGTCCGTCAGGTAGATCGCCGCGGCGACGAACGAGGCAACCGGCAGGATGCTGAGGACAGCAAGGCTGCCAGCCAGCACCGCGTAACCGAGGCCGACCACGGCGGCCACCCCGGTGATGATCAGCCACATCTGCTTGGTCTGCTTGCCGGTGGCGACGAACGCCCGCTGCGGGCGGGTCAGGGCGTCGATGAACGCCCAGACTTCCACCACGGACGCGGCGATCGCGACAACCAGGAAGAACTTGCCTAGCAGCGACAACGTCGAGAAATTCAGCACCTAATCACGCTACCCTTCGGCCGCCGGCTCGTCAGCCGCGTTCTCCGTGTTCTCCCTGCGGAAAGACTCGTAGATCTCGATCAGCACCTGCTTTTGCCGCTCGTTCAGCTCCGGGTCCGCGAGCAGCGCGGAGCGGACGCCGGAGTCGGCTGGGCGGTCCTCGAGGATGCCCGCCTGCACATACAGCGCTTCAGCTGAGATGCGCAGGCCCTTCGCGATCTGCTGGAGGATGTCCGCGCTCGGCTTGCGCAGGCCGCGCTCGATCTGGCTCAGGTACGGGTTCGACACCCCCGCGGCCTGCGCGAGCTGGCGCATGGAGATGCGTGCCTGCTCCCGCTGCTCCCTGATGTACTCACCGATCGAATTGCGCATGCACTCAGTTTACCCCGCCCGCTTGCAATAGCAAACGGCTAGCAAGCAGGCTACGCCCGAGCTGGAATGCCCAGGAACTCTCTGGCCTCGGCCGATGACATCGGCGGCCGCTGGGCGATGCTTGCCAGCTGGGCGGCGCGCTCCACCAGTTCGGCGTTGCGGGCCACCGGGCGGCCGCGGGAGTAGGACAGCGTGTCCTCCATGCCGACCCGCAGGTGGCCGCCGTCCGCCAGCGCGCTGAACAGCACCGGCAACGTGGTCCGGCCGATGCCGGTCGCGGACCAGCTCGCGCCGTCGGGCAGTGCCGCGACCGCCGCGGCCAGCGTGCGCAGGTCTCCCGGCATGCCGCCGGGCACGCCCATCACCAGATCGCAGTGCACGTGGCCGCCGGCCGGCGGCCCGAACTCGGCAAGCAGGCGGTGCAACGTCGCGATGTGTCCCAGGTCGAACAGCTCGAACTCCGGCACCACCTGGCGTTCCAGCGTGAGCTGGTACAGGTCCGTGATGAACCCCCACGGGTTGCTGAACACGTCGTCGCCGAAGTTCACCGTGCCGCAGGTGAGCGAGCACGCGTCCGGCTGCGCGTCGAGCACCTTGAGCCTGGCGTCGAACGGGTCCGTCACCGCGCCGCCGGTGGACAGCTGCACGATGAGGTCCGTGGCCTGCCTGATGGCGGCGACCGTGTCGCTGAGCCGGGTGCCGTCCAGGGTCGGCCGTGCGTTCTCGTCACGGATGTGCACGTGGATGACGGCCGCGCCGGCCGCCTCGCACTCCTTGGCCGTCGCCACGAGTTCGGACAGCGTGACCGGCAGCGCGGGGGCGGCGGCCTTGTCGGCCTCCGCGCCGGTGGGCGCGACCGTGATCAGCGTTTTGGGCATATCACGAGGTTATCGCGAGGTGCTTTCTGGCGAATGCTAGAGATTGCGCCAGGTCGGCCACCCGGTCCTGGGGGGTAGGCGCCCGGTTGGTCTTCACCTCGATCACCACGGCGCCCGAATACCCGGTCGCGGTCAGCCGGTGCAGGAACTCCGCGCACGGCTGCCCGCCGCGACCCGGCACCAGGTGCTCGTCCGGGATCGGGCCGGCTGCGTTGCCGGTCCCGTCGGCCAGGTGCACGTGGCGCAGCCGGTCGCCGAGGTCGGCCGCCATCGCCATCGCGTCCGAGCCCGACGCGGCGGTGTGCGACAGGTCGAGGGTGGCGCTGTCCACGTTCAGCCGTACCGGGTCCCAGTGCGGCGCGTACCCGGTGACCTCGGTGGTACCGGCTCGCAGCGGGTACATGTTCTCCACCGCGAAGATCACGTCGGTCTCTTCGGCCATCTTCGCGATGCCGGTCTCGAAGCCGCGCGCGTACTCACGCTGCCAGCGGAAGGGCGGGTGCACCACGACCACCCCGGCGCCCACTCGCTCGGCCAGGTCCTTGGCGCGGATCAGCTTCACCCACGGATCGCGGCCCCACACCCGCTGGGTCAGCAGCAGGCTCGGCGCGTGCACCGACAGGATCGGGAGCTGGTGATAGTCGGAGAGGCGGCGCAGCACGTCGGCGTCCTGACTGACCGGGTCGGGGTAGACCATGATCTCCACGCCGTCGTACCCGAGCCGAGCGGCGATCTCGAACGCGTCCGGAGTCCGCTCGGGATAGACCGAAGACGTGGACAGCGCCACTAGCGTTCGCACGCTTCACTGTACCGACCGCCCCGCTCCCCACCGCCCGCAGCCGCTCGCCGCCCGGCGCGCGGGGTCCCCGGAAATGTCGGTGGCGGAGGCTAGGGTGCGGGGCATGGCGAAGTCAGGGGTGGCCGCTTACCGGTGCACGGAGTGCGGGTGGCAGACGGCCAAGTGGAGCGGGCGCTGCGGGGAGTGCCAGACCTGGGGCACGGTCACCGAGGCCGCGGCGAGCGGGCTCGGCGGGTCGCGGCTGCGCACCGTCTCCGCGCGGGCGCCGGTTGCGCCCGGCCGGCCGGCCGTGCCGATCGGCAAGGTGGACGCGGCGGAGGCCAGCGCGCGGCCGACGGGAATGGACGAGCTGGACCGGGTGCTCGGCGGCGGCCTGGTGCCCGGCGCGGTGCTGCTGCTGGCGGGCGAGCCCGGCGTGGGCAAGTCGACGCTGCTGCTCGAGGCCGGCGCCCAGGTCGCCGAGTCCGGGCCGGTGCTGTACGTCACCGGCGAGGAGTCCGCGGCTCAGGTGCGGCTGCGCGCGGACCGGATCGGCGCGGTGCACGATCAGCTCTACCTGGCCGCGGAAACCGACCTGGACGCCGTCATGGCGCACGTCGCCGCGGTCGAGCCACGGCTGCTGATCATCGACTCGGTGCAGACGATCGCCGCGTCCGGCGTGGAGGGTGTGCCGGGCGGCGTCACCCAGGTGCGCGAGGTCGCGGCGGCGCTGACCGCGGTGGCCAAGGATCGCGCGCTCGCCACGATCCTGGTCGGCCACGTCACCAAGGACGGCACGGTGGCCGGGCCCCGCACGCTGGAGCACCTGGTCGACGTCGTGCTGCACTTCGACGGCGACCGGCACTCCCAGCTGCGAATGGTGCGCGCGGTGAAGAACCGGTTCGGCCCCACCGACGAGGTGGGCTGCTTCGACCTGGGCGAGTACGGCCTGATCGGCCTCCCCGACCCGAGCGGGCTGTTCCTGTCCTCGCACCGCGAGCCGGTGCCGGGCACCTGCGTGACCGTCACGCTGGAGGGCCGCAGGCCGCTGCCCGCCGAGGTGCAGGCGCTGGTCGGACACTCGGCCACCGAAGTGCCGCGGCGCACCACCTCCGGGCTCGACGGTGCCCGGGTCGGCATGATCGTCGCCGTGCTCCAGCGCAGAGCCAGCGTGCGGCTCGGCAAACAGGACGTCTATGCGGCCACCGTCGGCGGGATGCGGCTCACCGAGCCTTCGGTGGACCTTGCCGTCGCGATCGCGCTGGCAAGTTCGGCGAGCAATCTGAACGTCCCGGCGGGGGTGATCGCCATCGGCGAGGTCGGGCTGGCCGGCGAAGTGCGCCGGGTCGCCGGCCTGTCCCGGCGGCTGGCCGAGGCGGAACGGATGGGATTCCGCCGCGCGGTGGTGCCCGCCGGATCGAACGCGCTTGGCGAGGAGGGCGCGGCGCGCGGCATCGAGGTGCAGGAAGTCGCCGAGATCCGGCAGGCGCTCAGCGCGGTGCTCGCGGGCTGACGCAGCCCGGCGCCGGCTCCGCAGGCCGTCCGGAAATTATTGCGGACAGTTACCCCTCCCAGTTTGGACTCTGTTGGCGAATGCGCACGCATGGCCCGTGCCGGCCGCTGGGCCTGGCCGCCGGGTCTGGCCGGGTGCGCGCAGCCTGTGCCTGGAGTGCAGCGTGCGGCTACCGGGACAGGAGCCCACCCGCAGTCCCGCCATCAACGTGGAAGATTTCCCCTGACCCGAAAATAAGACGTAGCGGGGGCATGCGGCAGCACCCGGCGGAGCTTGCGGAGCCGGGTTCGGGGGCGGGCGGGTCAGCTCGGTGTGGTCTCCGGGCAGCTGGTCAGGTC
>DASRFJ010000117.1:0-2124 GCA_035651595.1 Streptosporangiaceae bacterium
CCGCTATCGCGGCGTTCCGCAGCAGGAGCTCGAACCACAGCACGACCACGAGCAGGATGCCGATGATGCCGAACACGAGCAGCAGCGCCGCCGAGACCCCTGTCCCTACGGCGCTGTTCCCGGCGGTCGCGCCGCCCAGCAAGTTCCCCAGCCGGGTCGACAGCGCCTGGGCCGAACCGAACGAGCCGTTAACGATCTGGGTGGTGATCGTGTCCGCCGCCGCGAGTCCCGCGGTCGCCACGGCCAGGGTGAACAGCGACGCGAGCGCGGCCTTCGCCACCCCGGTCAGGCCGGTGGCGAGCGCGGACCCGTCGTGGGTGAGCGCGGTGCGGATCACCTGCCCGATCAGCAGCAGCGCCGCGACGGCGACCGCGATGCCCAGCGAGATCCCGTACACCGACCGGATCCCCGGTGAGGTCAGCGAGATATCCGGGATCGCGGCGAACGCTTTCGCGAACGCCATCAGCAGCTGGGTCGCCGCGTCGGCGAAGGACTGGCACACCTGCTGCCACGCCGACGACACCGCGCCGCCGATCGTGCTGCCGACGAAGCCTTTCGCCGCGCCGCCGGCCGCCGATATCGCGCACAGGATGGTACTCAGGGAACACATCTCGTTCATGGCGACAGCTCCTTCCATCCAGCCGCAGCGGCCTGGGAAGTGTCCGGCTCGGTCAGCAGCGAGGAGAAGTCTCCGGCAGGCCGCGGCAGGAGGATCTTCCAGTCCCCGCGCGCCCAGTGCATCCGCAGCGGGAACAGGCTGACCTTGGCCTGGGTGCCCTGACCGGGCAAGGTGACGTCGAGGTCGGTCAGGAACAGCACCGTCACCTGGTCCGCGGCCAGGTACTTCAGCTGGTATTCGACGGGCTGAAGCACCGCGGACGCGCCGTCCGGGACCGGCCCGCTCGCCGGCAGGCCGAGGACCTCGCGCGTGGTGACGACGCCCTGGGCGTACCGCTGCGGTCCTTGCGAGTAGGACGGGTCGGCGGTCAGGCGCAGGATCGCCGCGGCGGTGTCGGGGTCGAGGGCCGAGCCGATGTCGCGGGCGAACTCGTCGGCCGCGGAAATGGCACCCTGGGCGGTGTGCGGGTAGCCGAGCCGGACTCCGTTGACCAGCTCGCGGCCCTGAAGTACCCGCATCGGCCCGGCGGCGGCCTGCGAGGCCGGCGGAGAACCGGAGCCGAACAGGTCCGGGACCGGCGGCGGCTCGGTTGTCCCCGGCGGCTGCGGTCCCTGGGTGAGCACCGAGATGATCAGCATCGTGCCGGTAAGGACGAGCACTCCGGCGATGGCGGCGAGGCAGATCTTGAACCGCTTGCGGAACCGGTAGCTGCGGTACATGAGGTCCTCCTAGTGGACGGCGCCGAAGATCGTGTTGGCCACCGGGATGCCGATCGCGGCGATCACCACGCCCGCGAGCGACCACAGCAGGGCGCGCTTACCGCGGTCGACATGGTCAGGGCGGCTCGACAAGCTGCCGAAAGCCATCAGGCCGCCGGAAATCACGGCGGATACCCCGCAGGCGATCAGCGCGCCGAACTTGGCGTAGCTGAGCAGCAGGTCCACGCCGTTGCTGCCGCCGCCGAGCGGGCTCTGCGGCGCCGGGTTGTCGATCGGGCCGCCGGCCTGGGCCGGGGCCGGGCTGCCCGCCGCGATCAGATGGGCGGCGCAATGGCTGAGGCAGTGAGCCAGGTACTGAGCGATCACAGGGACCACCCCCGAAGAGTCCCAGTGAATCCGCTGTAGCGGATTCCGTATCCGGGAGATTACGTCACGCAACTCATTGCTGTCAACTAGAGCAGAACTTCTTGTGCAGCAGAGCGGATTTGCGCTTCTGTAGCGGAAGGAGCAAGCTAGGCGAGGGGAGTTTCACCGCGACTGGGGAGGCCAGACCGTCATGGCCGAGCAGGACAGCCGGCGCACTGTGATCGCCGAGCGGCTGAACCACCTATTCACCTCGCTGAAGCCTGACGGCCGCCCGTATACCATGCGCGAGGTCGCCGACGGCATCAACGCCGAGGCCGGGCATCAGGTCATCTCCGTGCAGTACCTGTCCCAGCTTCGGCTCGGCCAGCGCTCCGTGCCGAGCTACGAGAAGCTGGCGGCGATAGCGAAGTTCTTCGGCGT
>DASRFJ010000118.1:0-4322 GCA_035651595.1 Streptosporangiaceae bacterium
TCGGCAACGGCGCCGGAGCGGGCGAAACACTCAAAACCGCGGCCGCCGAGTGGTCGGACGCTTCCGGCGGCGCGTCCGGTGCGTTGTGGGGGACCGGGCTGCGCGCCCTCGGCCAGGTGATCGGCGACGAGAACCCGCCAACCGCCGCGGACATGGCAACAGCGGTCCAGCACTGGAGCGAAGAGGTCATGCGCGTCGGGGGAGCGGCGCCCGGCGACAAGACGATGGTCGACGTCCTCGTGCCGTTCGCCGCCGCGCTCACCCAGCACGTGGGCGAAAGCATGCCCCTCGGCGACGCCTGGGCTGAGGCGGTCGTCGCCGCCGAAGCGGCCGCCGAAGCGACGAAAGACCTCGTTCCGCGGGTGGGCCGCGCGCGGCCGCTTGCCGCCAGGAGCGCGGGAAATCCCGACGCGGGCGCCATCTCGCTCGCTCTCGTGCTGCGCGCCGTCGAGCCGGTGATGCGGAGGTCGCCATGAGCGGTCCGCTGCGGATAGTCATCGGCTCCGACGACGCCGGCTACCAGTACAAGGAAGTCCTCAAGCGCGACCTCGGCGACCACGCCCGGGTCACCGAAGTGCTCGACATCGGCGTCGACGCCGACAGCCACACCGCGTATCCGCAGGTAGCGATCGCGGCCGCGGAACTGGTCGTGGCGGGCCGGGCCGACCGCGGTCTGCTCATCTGCGGGACCGGGCTCGGCGTCGCGATCGCCGCGAACAAGGTGCCGGGCATCCGGGCCGCCACGGCGCACGACAGCTACTCGGTCGAGCGGTCCGTGCTGAGCAACAACGCGCAGATCCTGGCGCTCGGCCAGCGCGTGATCGGCCTCGAGGTCGCCAGGCGCCTGGTGCGCGAGTGGCTGACCTACGACTTCGACGAGTCCTCGGCATCGTGGGAGAAGGTCGCGTTGATCTCCGCATACGAAACACAGTGCTGACGATCGGCGTCAGCCTGAAGATGTACTTCGGGCAGCGGCAGACCGTCGACTGGTGCCGTGCGGTGGCCGCGTTCGCGGCGCGGCATCCGGCCCTCGCCCGGCAGACCGTCGAGCTGTTCGTCCTCCCGGCCGCGCCGATGATCGCCCAGGTGCTCGAGATATTCGCCGGCACGCCGGTGCGGGTCGGCGCGCAGAACGTGCACACCCACGACAGCGGGGCCTTCACCGGCGAGGTGAGCGGCGCCCTGCTGCGTGAGATGGGGTGCCGCTACGCCGCGGTCAATCATGCCGAACGGCGGCGCCTTTTCGGCGAGGACAACGCAACCGCCACCGCGAAGGTCGCCGCGTGCTGGCGGAACGGGCTCACTCCCGTGCTGTGCGTCGGCGAACCGGCCGAGGCCAGCGAGATCCTCGGCGACAGCGCGAGCCCGGTCATCCTCGCCTACGAACCGCCGTGGGCCATAGGCCAGGCCGAGCCGGCCCCCGTGGCGCACATCCGGGCAGTCACCGCCAGCCTCCGTCGCGGCAACGGCCGCGTGCTCTACGGCGGAAGCGCGGGCCCCGGCCTGCTCACCAGCATCGGCGATAGCGCGGACGGGCTGTTCCTCGGCCGGTTCGCCCACGACCCGGCCGGGGTCGAGGCGGTCCTCGACGAAGCGCAGGCGATGGCGTGCCTGTCGGGCTGAGCACGTACGCGTTCTTCTGGCGGCAGCCGGGCTTGCCCGAGATGCTTGCGGAGACGAGGGCGCTCGGCGCCAGCGTCTTCCAGATCTGCGACTACCCGGCCATCGAGTCGATGTCGCCATCCCAGCTGCGGGACCTGCGGGATCGCGCGGCCGACCTGGGCATCGCGCTCGAGCTCGGCACCCGCGGCATCGCGCTCGAGCACCTGGCGCGGTACCGCGAGCTGGCCGTCGTCCTCGGCGCGCGCTTCGTCCGCAGCATGCTGCACACGGCCGAGCACAAGCCGTCGCCGCACGAGGCGATCGCCCTGCTCCGGCAAGCGATGCCGCGCTACCGCGACGCCGGCGTGACGCTGGGCCTGGAGACCTACGAGCAGGTGCCCACCACGGACCTGGTGACCGTGATCCAGGGCGTGGACAGCCCGGACCTCGGGGTCTGTCTCGACCCGGCCAACTGCGTGGCCCGGCTGGAGATGCCGGCCTACGTCATCGGGGAAGTGGCCCCCTACGTCGTGAACATGCACGTCAAGGACTTCGCGTTCACCCGGCAGGACGGCTGGGTCGGCTTCTCGCTCACCGGCTGCCCGCTCGGCACCGGGCTGCTCGACTACGACGCCATGGTCGCGGCCGTCCGGCCCGCGGCCAGAGGTATCAGCCAGATCGTCGAGCTGTGGCTGCCCCGGGCGAGCACGATGGCGGAGACCTGCGCGATCGAGCAGGAGTGGACCAGGCAGAGCGCCGGATTCCTGACCAGCCGGGTACGTTGAGATTATAACGATTCAGTGTCGAGCCGCCGGCTGCGTATTGACACCCCATGAACGCACCGTCGATCCTACTGAGGATTGAAACGTTCTAGAGGGGAATGAAGCTGCATGCATGACCCGGCGGCGGTCAAGAACGCCCTGAGGAATCATGAGATCGAGTTGCCGTCGTGGGCGTTCGGTAATAGCGGGACGCGGTTCAAGGTGTTCGGGCAGGCGGGGGTGCCGCGGACGGCGTTTGAGAAGGTGGCGGATGCGGCGCAGGTGCACAGGTTCACGGGTGTGGCGCCGAGCATGGCGGTGCATATCCCGTGGGATCAGGTCGGTGATTACGGCGAGCTTGCGGCGTATGCCGTGGATCAGGGGATCCGGATCGGGACGGTGAACGCGAACGTGTTCCAGGATGACGCGTACCGGCTGGGCAGTGTCTGCAATCCCGATCCCGGGGTCCGGGGGAAGGCGCTGGGCCACTTGCTGGGGTGCGTGGATGTGATGGATGCGACCGGGTCGCGGGACCTGAAGCTGTGGTTCGCGGATGGTACTAACTATCCGGGTCAGGATGATATCGGGGTGCGGCAGGACCGGCTTGCCGAGGCGCTGCGCGTGGTGTACGGGCGGCTGGGTCCGGGTCAGCGGATGCTGGTGGAGTACAAGTTGTTCGAGCCGTCGTTTTACAGTACTGACGTGCCGGACTGGGGTACCGCGCTGCTGCATTGCCTGGCGGTGGGGGACCGTGCCCGGGTGGTTGTGGATACCGGTCATCACGCGCCGGGGACCAATATCGAGTTCATCGTGGCGGTGCTGCTGCGGGCGGGGCGGCTGGGCGGGTTCGATTTCAATTCCCGGTTTTACGCGGACGATGACCTGATGGCGGGCGCGGCGGATCCGTTCCAGCTGTTCCGGATCATGCATGAGGTGGTCAAGGCCGGCGCGCTGGCCGGCGGGGGGGTGGGGTTCATGCTGGATCAGTGCCACAACATCGAGCCGAAGATCCCGGCGCAGATCCGGTCGGTGATGAACGTGCAGGAGGCCACCGCCAAGGCCCTGCTGGTCGACACCGCCGCCCTGCGCGCCGCCCAGCAGGCCGGCGATGTGCTGGCCGCCAACGCGATCTTGATGGACGCCTACAGCACCGACGTCCGCCCCCTCCTCGCTTCCCTCCGCGAGGAGATGGGGCTGGCGCCGGATCCGGTGGCCGCGTATCTCGCTTCCGGTTACGGCGAGAAGATTATTTCCGGACGGCGGACCGGTTCCCCGTCTGGTTGGGGGGCTTGACCGCGATGGCGGACGTCGTGGGGGAGTTGCTCTCCCGCAGTAACCGGCTCGGCTCGGACCCGCGGAACACCAACTACGCGGGCGGGAACACGTCGGCGAAAGGCACCGCCGCGGACCCGGTGACCGGCCGGGCGGCGGAGCTGTTGTGGGTGAAAGGGTCCGGGGGTGATCTGGGCACGCTGACCGCCGAGGGCCTTGCGGTGCTGCGGCTGGACCGGCTCCGTGCCCTGGCAGGGGTGTATCCGGGGGCGGACCGCGAGGATGAGATGGTCGCCGCGTTCGACTATTGCGCGTTCGGTAAGGGCGGGGCGGCGCCGTCGATTGATACCGCGATGCACGGCCTTGTCGAGGCGGCGCATGTGGATCACCTGCATCCGGATGCGGGGATCGCGTTCGCCACCGCGGCGGACGGTGAGCGGCTGACCCGGGAGTGCTTCGGCGGCCGGGTGGGGTGGGTGCCGTGGCGGCGGCCGGGGTTCCAGCTCGGGCTGGATATCGCCGCTATCCAGCGGGCGAACCCCGAAGCGATCGGGGTGATCCTGGGCGGGCACGGCATCACCGCCTGGGGCCAGACCAGCGACGAATGCGAGCAGCATTCGCTGGAGATCATCGGCACCGCGCAGCGCTACCTGGACACCCACGGCAGCGCCGAGCCGTTCGGCCCGG
>DASRFJ010000119.1:0-50224 GCA_035651595.1 Streptosporangiaceae bacterium
CGACTACCTGGAGATGTTCTACAGCCTGCGCCGCACCGGCAAGGCGCTGACCAGGCTCGGCGTGATCGACTTCGCGACCACCATCGCGCCCGGCCTGTCCGACCTGCTGGTCACCGGCAAGGCCACCGAGGCGACCAGGCGCCGGGTGGACGGCCGCAGCGGCAGCCACGCCTACCACGCGGTCGTGATGGACGCCCCGCCCACCGGACGGATCACCCGGTTCCTCAACGTCAGCACCGAGGTCTCCGACCTGGCCAAGGTGGGCCCGATCAGGACGCACGCGGACACCGTGGCCCGGGTGATCAGGTCCCCGCAGACGGTGGTGCACTTCGTCACCACGCTGGAGGAGATGCCGGTGCAGGAGACCCTGGACGGCCTGGCCGAGCTGCGGGCTCTGACCGGCGGCGCCATCGCGGCGGGCGGGGTGTTCGTCAACATGGTGCGCGCGACCATGCTCGACAAGGACGAGCTGGCCGCGGCGGCCGGCGGCACACTCGACGTCGCCGCCCTCGCCACCGGCCTCAAGCTGGCCGGTATCGGCGACGAGCAGACCCTCGCCGCGGACCTGGCCGTCGAGCTGAAGGAGCACGCGCTCCAGGTGCGGCTCCAGGACCGGGCACGCGAGACGATCCGTACCGCCGGACGGCCGAGCTACGAGCTGCCCATGCTCACCGACGGCGTCGACCTGGCCGGCCTGTACGAGCTGGCCGCCGCGCTGCGCGAACAGGGGGCGGCATGAGCACGCCACCGCGCCTGGACCTGGAGCGGATCATCGACGACCGCCGCACGCGGATCATCGTGTGCTGCGGGTCCGGCGGGGTCGGGAAGACCACCGCCGCGGCCGCCATCGGCCTGTGCGCCGCCGAACGCGGCAGGCAGGCGTGCGTGCTGACCGTTGACCCGGCCCGGCGGCTGGCCCAGTCCATGGGCCTGACCTCGCTGGACAACACCCCGCGCCAGGTGGACGGCGTCGACGCCGCCAACGGCGGCAGCCTGCACGCGATGATGCTCGACATGAAGCGGACGTTCGACGAGATCGTCGAGGCGCACGCGGACCCGGACCGCGCCGCGCAGATCCTGGCGAATCCGTTCTACCAGTCGCTGTCGTCGAGCTTCGCGGGTACGCAGGAGTACATGGCGATGGAGAAGCTCGGCCAGCTCAGGCACGCCAACGAGTGGGACCTGATCGTGGTGGACACCCCGCCGTCGCGATCCGCGCTCGACTTCCTCGACGCGCCGCAGCGCCTCGGCCGGTTCCTCGACGGCCGGCTGATCCGGCTGCTGACCGCGCCGGCCAGGTCCGGCATCTCCGCCATGCGCATGCTGAACGCCGGCTTCTCGATGATGACCGGGGCGCTGACCAAGATCCTCGGCGCCCAGGTGCTGCGCGACGCGCAGACGTTCGTGACCGCGCTGGACACGATGTTCGGCGGCTTCCGCGAGCGAGCTGAGTCGACGTACCGGCTGCTTCAGGCGCCCGGCACCGCGTTCCTCGTGGTCGCGGCGCCCGAGCCGGACGCGCTGCGCGAGGCATCGTACTTCGTGGAGCGGCTCGCCGAGGAGCGGATGCCGCTAGCCGGCCTGATCCTCAACCGGGTGCACACCTCGCCCGCGGCCAGGCTGAGCGCCGCGCGCAGCCTCGCCGCTGCCGAGAACCTGGAAATGCCTGGTACTCATAACGACAACGGTGCTTCCCCAGGGACCGTGCTTGCCGACACGGGGCTTGCCGACACTGGGCTTGCCGCCGCGGCTCTGCGCATGCACGCGGAGCGGATGCAGCTAGGAAAGCGGGAGCGCAGGCTTGCCGAGCACTTCACGTCGGCCCATCCCGCGGTTCCCGTTGTCGAAGTCGCCGCGCAGCCGGAGGACGTCCATGACCTTGCCGGACTGCGAGTTATCGGAGCACTGCTGAGCGGGGACTGACTTGGCCGGGGGATACCCTCCCCCGGACCCCTGGGCAAGGACTACAAGGCCCCGGCGGCACCGGCCAGCTCGTACTCGTCGCGAGCGCGCTCAAGCAGCTCGCGCCATGAGGTGACCTCGGGGCGCCGGCGGAGCAGCGCACGGCGCTCCCGCTCGGTCATCCCGCCCCAGACACCGAACTCGATGCCGTTGTCGAGCGCGTCCGCAAGGCACTCGGTGCGCACCGGGCATCCCCGGCAGATCAGCTTCGCGCGGTTCTGCGCTGCGCCCTGGACGAACAGCTCGTCAGGGTCGGTTCCCTTGCAAGCGGCGCGTGTGGTCCAGTCATTGATCCACATGTGCCCAACTCCTCTTGATCGTCGTTCACGCGCCGTCAGATGCCAGGCGTTACGTACGGTCGTCTCGATGGGTAGCGATCCCGGGGCGGACACGTGCGGCCGCACCGCCACGGTTATCTGTTCGTGATCCAGCAACTTACGGAACCCTGGCACGGATGCCAAGACCCCGGCAAGACCATTTCCCAAATAGTTCCGATGGGCTATATGGAAACCTGTGGATAGTCACGCTCCGGGAGTAAGCCGAAGCTGACCGTTATTGATGTGACAGTCGGTAATGACGATGCGGCCGGATTGCCGAATCGCGTTAATAGTAACGGTTTGTGAATGACCTAGTTTGCGTGGGTCGATCCATGCCAGCTCTAGTTACCACCGCTGCCGGCGTACCCTATGTCGCGTGCGTGGAATGAGTTTCCTGTCGCGGACAGGTGTAGTCGGGCGCCTCATCATCTTCTCGGCGGTCGGTGGCGTGATCGCCGCGGCCATGGTCGTGCCGATCGTGGCGGCTACCGGGATCCTGGTCCGGAACACCGCCGACAAGTTCACCACGATCTCGCTCACCGCTTCCGGCCTGCCGCAGCGCTCGGAGATCCTGGACCGCTACGGACACCTGATTTCCTACGTGTACAGCGTGGACATGCCGTACTACTCCGACGCCAACAAGGCGCAGGCGGTGCTGTACTCGGGCCTGAACCGGCAGCCGGTGACCTACAGCCAGATCGGCCAGAACATGGTCAACGCCATCGTCGGCATCGAGGACGACCGCTACTGGCAGCACGGGGCCATCGACCTCAAGGGCACCATCCGCGCCGCCGTGAACGACCTGCAGCACAAGCAGGTCCAGGGCGGCTCGACGATCGCTCAGCAGTATGTGAAGGGCGTGCTGATCCTGGAGGCGGTGCAGGCGGGCAACAGCTCGGGCGTGCAGCAGGCGCAGGCGGATAAGATCGGCCGGAAGCTGAACGAGCTGCGGATGGCGGTCGCGGTCGAGCACCAGTACTCCAAGCAGGACATCCTCGCCGGATACCTGAACGACGCGTTCTTCGGCAGCGGCGCATGGGGGGTCGAAGCCGCGGCGGAGACCTACTTCGCGACGTCCGCCTCGAAGCTGACGCTGACGCAGGCCGCCACGCTGGCCGGCATCGTGGAGGACCCGACCAGGTACGATCCGATCCTCAACCCGACGGAGTCGCTGCAGCGGCGCAACACGGTGCTGGACAGGATGGCGGCGACGAACAACGGGATCACGCTGGCCCAGGCCAAGGCGGCGGAGAAGGCGCCGCTGGGACTGAACGTCGCACCAGTGCAGAGCGGCTGCCAGGCCAACACGGTCACCGCGGGTGCGGGCTTCTTCTGCCAGTACGTGGAAGAAGTCTTCCTGCACGATGCCGCCTACGGCGCGACGCCGATGGCCAGGGCCAAGCTGCTGGCCACCGGCGGCCTGCAGGTTTACACCACGCTCGACCCGCAGGACCAGAAGGCCGCGAACAACGCGGCGAACTACATCGAGCCCTACAACAACCGATCGTTCAACCCAGGCAACAACGCCGCAGTCGAGGCCGTCGTACAGCCGGGCACCGGCGAGATCCGTGCGATCGCCGAGGACCGCCCGTACGGCACCGGCCGGGGCCAGACCGAGATCAACTACGCGGTCAACACCGCCTACGGCGGCGGCGCCGGCGTGCAGACCGGTTCCTCGTCCAAGCTGTTCACGCTGGTCACCGCCCTGAAACAGAACTACCCGTTCGGATACACCGACACCGTGCCCAACTCGACGACGGTCACCGGCTACACGGACTGCAAGGGCGCTCCCGCGGGCTATGACAACAAGTCGCAGCAGGCGGGCGCCTGGTCGGTGGTGAACGCGTCACCCGACGACAAGGGCACCTACTCTCTGTACACCGGGACCACTCAGTCGATTAACACCTTCTACGCACACCTGGAACAGAAGGTCGGCCTGTGCAATGTCGTGCACACCGCTCAGGACCTGGGCATGACATGGGCAAACGGCACCTCGCTGACCAGCAGCCCGGGCAATATCAGCAAGGGTCATCCGATTCCTCCGGCCGATCAGACCCCGTCGTTCACGCTCGGCGCGGTGTACGTCTCGCCGCTGTCCATGTCGGCGGCCTATGCCGCCATGGCGGCGCGCGGCATGTACTGCTCGCCGGTAGCGATCGACAAGATCACCACCGACACCGGCAGCTCGCTGTCCGTGCCGTCGGCCGGCTGCCACCGCGCCGTCTCCGCCGCCGTCGCCGACGCGGTCAACTACATCCTCCAGGGCGTGCTGATCAACGGCACCGCAGGAGGCATGGGCCTGAGCAACCGGGAATCGGCGGGCAAGACAGGTACCTCCGACGTCATCACCGGCGACGGCACGCCGTACGCGGCCTTCGCTGGCTACACGCCGACCCTGACCGGGTACGTGTCGGTCTTCTACCCCCAGGCGCCGGAGTCGCCCTACCACGTGATGGGCGGCAACAATTCCTGCTACCGCGTGGAGAGCGGCGGCGAGGAATGTCCCGGCGAGATGTTCGGCGCGAACGCGCCGGCGTCGACATGGCACATGACGTTCGATCACGCCAACCTCGGCCGGAACTCGGACTTCGTGCCGGTTCCTGGCGACAGCCCGTTCAACAGCCAGGGCAACGGCCAGAACGTGGTCCAGCAGGGAAAGAAGAAGAAGGGCAAGGGCGGCAACGGGAACGGCAACGGCAACGGGAACGGCAACGGCGGCAACGGGAACGGCCCGGGCAACAACGCGGCGACGGGCGGGCCCGCTGGCGGTACCGCGACCGCCGGCCGCAAAGCCAGGCACGCGACCGTTACCTCCAGCACCCCCGCGACCAAGCCCCGTCAGGCATCGGCTGGCGCCCCCGCGAAACGCAAGGGCTAGCCCGCGGTTCGGGGCGGGCAAGGCGCCGGGCGCGACGTTTCAGCCGTGCGCTCAAGGCGTGCCGCGGTGTCATTGCCATCGCGCCTTCGACTGGCTCTACCGGTGCGCGCGCCGTTCCTTCCCCGTTCTTGCAGGAAACCGGGCAGCCGCATTTCTGGCGGACCGTCGGGCGCCATAGATTATTGCGGACACTTACCCCCCCGATGTGGGGGGGTAAGTGTCCGCAATAATTTCGAACCCTCTTCGGCGCCGGGGCTAGCGCCGAACGTATCGGACATTGGGGGGCATCGCGGGCGACTTGCGCGACGAGCGTGCGGCACGTCGGGGCAACCCGGTTCGGAGTGCCCAGCGCTGTCGGCGTCCGCGCTGGCGGACGCCGACAAGCGGGCTTTCGGATAACGGCGTCAGGTCCGCGCGGCCGGGGCCTGCGGCTTGCGCGCGGCCGGCGGCTTGGGCTTGGGCGCGGCCTCCTCGGAGCGGTCGTCCATGGCGGCTCGCGGCGCGTTGATCCGCACCGACTCGATGCCCTTCTCCGCGGAGATCTTGCTGTCGTACTGCTGGCTAGTGGCGATGATCTCACCGTTGGCGGCCTGCAGGTTGAAGTGGAATTTCCCGTTGGAGTTCCGCTTCAGGACGAACTTTGCCGACATTTGTCCCCCGTATACTCAGACACTCCGATGGTGTCACTACCCAGAGCCATACCCCTGTCGCACAGGATTACGCGTTCAGCGGCCGACCCCGAGCTGGCGCCGTACCTCGGCGGCGACCCGGGCGCCCTCAGCCCGGCCCGCGATCCTCGGCGTGACGGCCTTCATCACCGCGCCCATGCCGCCAGGCCCGGCCGCGCCGGCCTCCGCGATGGCGGCGGCGACCAGGGCGGCGAGCTCCTCGTCGCTGAGCTGTGCGGGCAGGTAGCTCGCCAGCACTTCGCCCTCGGCCCGCTCGGCCTCGGCCTGTTCTGGCCGGCCGGCCGAGCTGAACGCCTCGGCGGCCTCGCGGCGCTTCTTCGCCTCCCGTGTGAGAACCTTCAGCACCTCGTCGTCGCTGAGATCGCGCGCCGAAGAACCCGCGACCTCCTCGTTCGTGATGGAGGTGAGCGCCATCCGCAGCGTGCGCATCCGCACCTGGTCACGTGACCGCATCGCCTGGGTGAGATCGGCGCGCAGCCTTTCCTTAAGATCTGCCACCAGATCATCCTAGGGACCTGGGCACCCCCGCGATCATGGCACGATGGGGAGGTGCGAGCCAGAACCCTCATCCCGCTGACCCTGACGGCAGGCGCCGCGGCGGCAGGATACGCCGCGCTGATCGAACGCAACTGGTTCGCGCTGCGCCGCTATGAAGTTCCCGTGCTGGCACCGGGCACCGCGCCGATGCGCGTGCTGCACATCTCGGACGCACACCTGACACCCGCTCGCCGCCGGCTCGCGGCCTGGATCGCGGCCCTGGACGAGCTCGAACCGGACCTGGTGGTCAACACCGGCGACTGCATCGCGCACCCCGAGGCCGTGCCGCACTTCCTCGCCGCACTCGGCCCGTTGCTGCGCCGTCCCGGGGTGTTCGTCTTCGGGTCCAACGACCTGTACGCGCCCGAGCCTCGCAATCCGGCGCGCTACTTGTTCAAGAAGACGCACGGCAAGCGCCTGCGGAGCCTGCCGACCCTGCCCTGGGAGAAGCTCCGCGACGGCATGACCGAAGGCGGCTGGCTCGACCTCAACAACAACCGTGCCCGCCTGGAGATCGGCGGCGCCCGTGTCGCGTTCGCCGGCGTGCACGACTCGCACATCGCGCGGGACCGGTACGCGCAGATCGCGGGCACCGCCGACCCCGCCGCCGTGGTCCGCGTCGGCATCTTGCACTCCCCCGAGCCACGGCTGCTCGACCAGTTCGCCGCGGACCGGTACGACCTGCTGCTGGCCGGTCACACACACGGCGGCCAGCTCCGGCTCCCGGTGTACGGGGCGCTGGTGACCAACTGCGGCCTGGACCGCGAGATGGCCCGCGGCCTGCACCGCTACCCAGGACCCAGCCAGCCGTCCCCGTGGCTGCACGTCTCGGCCGGCCTCGGCACGTCACCGTGGGCGCCCGCCAGAGTCGCCTGCCGGCCGGAGGCAAGCCTGCTCACTCTCGTGCCGCGCTGACGGTGCACGAACGGGTCCTGAGTTCCGCTAGACTGTCACAGACCCGTTCGGCACGGCCCGCTCCGCGAGGCCATGCGGGCGGCGGGGTGTAGCGCAGCTTGGCAGCGCGCTTCGTTCGGGACGAAGAGGCCGCCGGTTCAAATCCGGCCACCCCGACCCAGATTAAAAGCCGGTTTCCCTCCTCAGGGGACCGGCTTTCTTCGTTGAGCGATCCGGGTGTTGGCTGTGCCATTCCGTCTGCTTAGGTCGTTGTTTACCCGGATCGCGGGCAAATCGCCTAGGTTGTTAAGACCCGGGACGGAGGCCCAATGCTCAATCGCGTCGCTACCGCGGCCGCCAGCGCCGCCATCGCGCTCAGCGCCGCCGTCGCGATGCTCGGGCTGGGTGCGCTGCCCGCGGCGGCGGCCACCAGCACCGTGCGCACGTTCAGCATCCCGGGCGTCTACGGAATCGGGGCCTGGGGCAGCTACCAGCACGTCGGCTCGAAGATGCGGATCACCGTGTGCGTGCGGGACACCGCCCGCAGCGTCTATGGCGGCGCCGCGGCGGGCGTTGCCTTCACCGGCCCGCGGCGGCAGGTCGTCACCGCCGTGGTGGTCGGATACGGGCACACCTCATGCCAGACGATGACCACCGGCTACACGGATCATCTGGTCGTCGCCGCGCTGTCCGGGTGGCCGAACCGGACCGTGCGGCAGCACGGTCACGTGCGCCAGATCTACTGACGCGCTTAACCAAACCTGAACCCGCATGTTCACCCATTCGACCGGCATCACTGCGTTCTGCCTTGTTACGCTTTGACCTCTATTTACCAACGAGGGATAGGACTTCACTTATGCTGCGTCGGATTTCTACGCTCATCGCGTCCGCTGCCATCGTCGGCCTCTGCGCGATTCCTGCGTCGGCATCCACCACTGCCGCTCACTCCAGTACGCACAACTTCACGATGCCGTCGATCAAGGGCCACTACAACGTCGTCAAGGGCTGGGGCTCCTACCACAAGCTGAACGCGGCGCGCGTTCGGGTGACGGCGTGCGTCCAGCAGACTGGTAACGCGTTCGCGGTGGGTGCGGAGGCGGTTGCGTACAACGCCCAGGGTCGCAGCAAGAACATCGCCGGGGTCATCCTCGAGGGCCACAAGGGCCAGAAGTCGTGCGGGACCATGACGTTCCTGTTCTACGGCGTTCACCTGAAGGTGTTCACGTTCGTCGGTAACGGCGGTCACATCGTGGCGAAGAGCTCGATGAAGAAGATTTACTAGGCCTAACAGCGAAGGGCCCCGCCACCGCAACGGTGGCGGGGCCCTTTGCTGTGCGTCAGCCCGCGGTAAGCTGCCGGCGGTTTGCCGCCGCGCCGCCGACCAGGCCGGTGCGCAGGGTGGGCGACGGGATCGGCACCGGCGCCCTGGGTTCGCGCGCAGGCTCCGCGCTCGTCATCCGCAGCGCCAGCGCCGGGCACATGTCGACGGCCTGCTGCGCGTCCTTCTCCAGCCATTCGGGCACCGGGATGTTCAGCATGACCGGATAGCCCTGCGAGTCCAGGTGGATGATCTCCGGCACCAGGTGGGCGCACAACCCGTGGCCGCGGCACCTGGTCCAGTCCACCAGCAGGCGCTTCTGCGTCTGCTGCTCTGGGCCGTCGGGGAGCGGCAGCACGCCGCGGACCGGACGGCCGCACGACGAATGGAAGACGTGCGCCGCGAGATCCTCGGTGAACACATCGAGCGCGGACAGCACGAACCGCGTCACGCCGTCGGGATGCGCGCACGCGCCGCGGCCGGTGACCGCCGCGGCGGACCGGCGCGCCACGTCGAGGGCCTCGATGCCGCCCGACCCGTCGATCAGCGCCGCCAGGGCCCGCGCGATCGCGGGCAGGCCCAGCTTGCACGGTCCGCATTGCCCGGCCGACTCGCCAGCCAGATAGCTGGCGATCCGCGACACCTCGCCGAGCGGGCACGTGCCGTCGCCGAGCGGCAGCACGATACCGGAGCCGAGCGTGCCGCCGACCGCCTCCAGGCCGGCCCGGGACACCGGCACCATGTACGCCGTCTCGGCGGGCAGCCACATGCCGTGGTAGCCGCCGACCAGTACACCGTCACCGGCAGGCGCGAGACAAATGTCGAGCACCGCGGCGAGCGGCACCCCGGTCGGTACCTCGACGACGGCCGGCTGGCCCGCTGAGCCACCGACGCTCAGCAGCACCGTGCCCGGCTCCTCCGCGGTGCCGACCGCGGCGAACCGCTCGGGTCCGAGCAGCGCCAGCACGGCGAGCTGCGCGAACGTCGACGCGTTGGACAGCAGGGTGGGCAGGCCGTCGACACCGGACACGCTGGCCAGCACCTTACGACCGGGCGGGATCGGGCGCTTGCCGTTGATCCCGCGGATCAGCGCGCCCGACTCCCCGGAGATGAACCGCTCGGGAACCTGCACGACACGGGCGAGCTTGCGCAGACCTGGCTCGGCGGCGATCGCCGCCTCGATCGACCGGTTCGCCAGCTCGTTGCTCGCCACACCGACGATGATCTCCTCGGCGCCGATGGCCTCGGCCGCCAGCGCCGCACCGGACAGGATCAGGTACGGCGACCTGATCATCAGCATCTTGTCCTTGACGCTGCCCGGCTCACCCTCGGTGCAGTTGACCACCACGATCGTCGGGCAGTCGTCGGCCTCGGCGTTTTCCATCACCGACCTGACCTTGCGGGCGAACGGGAACGCCGCCCCGCCCTGGCCGCGCAGGTCGACCTGCTCCGCCATCGAGATCAGCTCGGCCGACGACAGCCTGGGCAGCGCGCCGAACACGTCGCGATGCGCATCCAGGTCCAGCCGGGGCATCCGGTCCAGGCCCGCGGTCAGCCGGGCCGCGCCGATACGCATGATGCTGGGCGCGTCCAGCTCCCGTGACAGGCTCACCGCGCGGCTCCGCCGCCGTGCCGCGAACGGTAACCCTCACGAGGCTCGCCCGGCGGCCTGCGACGCCGTCCGGCGTCCGGCGCGGGCGACCGCAGCGGGCCGGTACCGGCGCGCGGCGGCGGCCCAGGGTCAACCCTCGGCAGCGGGCCGGTGGCGGCGCGCGGCATCGGGCCGGTACCCGGGCCTGGCCGCGCAGCGGGCATTGGGCCGGCAGTGGGCATTGGGCCGGCGGCGGGCATGGGACCGGTGGCGCCGCGGGGTCGCTGGCCGCTACCCATTCCCGGCACCTGACCCGGCGTCACTGGCATCGGCCCCGTTCCCATCGCGGGCATCGGACCGGTACCGCCGCGCGGCGGCTGGCCTGGCGCGGCGTGCATGCCCTGGTCCAGACGGGGCATCGGGCCTGTCGCGGCCCGGGGCATGGGACCGGTGCCGAGCCGCGGCATCGGGCCCGAGTCGACGTTGGGTACGGGAGCGGCGAGCGCGCGGCGCACCGGACCCGGGCCGCCCGCGGGCGGTCCGTCGTATCGCGGCGCGCCTTGGTAGCGCGGCGGCCCGACGTAGCCGGGCTCGTACAGCGGCTGGCGGCCATCGGCCGACGGGGCGGGCATGCTGGCCAGCGCGGGCTGCTGGTAGGGGTACGCGGCCACGTCATCGCCGTACGGGGGCGCGCCGAGCGGCGTGAATCCGCCGTAACCGTACCCCGTGGCCAGCTCGAAGTCGCTGCCCGCGTACGCGGGCAGCGCCGTGGCCGACCATGGTGCGGTGGACGTGGGCAGCGCCTGGATGCTCCCGCCGAGCTGGGCTTGCGCCATGGTGAGCGCCGCGGCGTGCAACGGGGACGTGCCGCCGTTCCGGCCGGCCGGCGGCCCGCTCAGCTCTTCCCTCTTGCGCTGCGACAGCGCGAAGAACCGGACGGCGATCCCCAGCGCGGTCAGCGCGATCGCGAATCCGTAGCCCCAGTCGACGTACGCCTTGCCCGAGCGCCCGCCCATCAGGCCGTGCAGCACGCCGAACACGAATGACAAGTACGCGGCATAGTGAATAGCACGCCAGCGCCACGCTTTACCGTGCGCGGTGAACCGCTTGCGAAGAATGCTCGTTATTACTAGCAAGACGATTAGATCGGACGCTATGGTCCCGAGCCCGATATAGAAGGTGCGGAATGGCGACAGGAAGGGCACGACCGAGTCGATGACGTGCACACGCTGGGCGAGGATCTCGGTCATGATGTGGATGACCAGGAAGGCCAGCGCGCCGAACGAGACGGCGCGGTGGATCGCCTGCGCCATCACGCGATGGCCCGGCTTCAAGATGATCCGGTCCGTCGCGACCAGGCCCACGCCGACCGCGGTGGTCAGGGCGATGAGCGCGAAAACACCCGCGTAGTACAGCATAAAGTGCTGCACCGCGGTGTCGATGGCCCGGCCTTGGCTCGTCATGGCGAGCACGAGCACGATCACGATGACACCGGAAGCCAGCGCCGCGATGATCTTGGAACGATGTTCTGCGGCTGGGCCCGGAGCTCCCGACCGCGCACTCTGACGACCGCGGGTACGACCACTGGTCGTGACCACGCCTACCTCCTCGGACTCGTGTTGGCGAGAGAAGGCCAATTGCGACGCCCCGCAACCCCGGCTGTGGCTATCTCTGTGGTGTTCGTCAAGTTCTGTGACTCTATCAGGGTGGATAACGCTTTTGCAGCAAATCGGTAAATCAGTGATTTCGACCGCAGCACGCCATTCCGAACGGTAATGAGACTTCCGTCCGGTTAGCCGATAGCGTCAATGGCGTCCGGCCAGACATGGCCGTTCGCATAGCGGACACGCTGCTACCGAGTGCCGGCTGGCTAATTACGCTCAGTCCGGCAGTGCGTAGCGATCGTCAGGTTCATGCCTCCTTTGCGCAGCCCGCCTCCACAGCCAGTTATACCTGGCCAACGGATGACAGATCAGCTAAATCAGCAATGACCCTGCTTACGGAGTATTCGACGGTGACCGGCAGGTGATCCGACGCGACGGCCGCGTCCGCCGGCTCGCACACCTCGTAGCCGTCGAGCGCGGGCACCAGGCCGGCCGTGACGCGCACCGCGTCCACCCGACGGCGGATCCCGTGAGCGCCGTACACATCGGCGGGATGATGGCCGGTGGTCGGGCGCCACGGCGCGCCCAGCACCGCGGCGGCGTCATGGAGCCCGCCGGACCACAGCACGTCGCCTGGGCGCCGGTCGGCGCGGTGCCACCGCCGGCCCGTTCTGTCGTAGTCCCACTCGCACTGGTACACCAGGTCAGCGAACCACGGCGCGTCCGCGTACGGGTCCTCCGGCTCGAACAGCCGCCACTGCCCGTCGACGAGCACGCGGTCCGCGCACTCGGTGTTCCAGTCGGCGCCGATCAGCGCCGGCGGCCTGCCCGGCGGCCGGGTTACCGCCGCGACCAGCCGCTCGTTCTGCGCGACCCGCAGATCGCGACCGAACGGGGCCGCGTGGAACGAGGCGTGCCGCACCAGCGTGCCACCGACGTCGAGGGTCACCTGCGCCAGTCCGTGCCAGAAGTCCCGGCCGCCGTGGCGGCGCAGCGAGTCCGGCAGCGGCTCGATGCCATCGCGCCAGAGCAGTCCGACGTGGTAGCCGTGCCCGCCGAACGCCAGGGCCGGCGCCGGAACCCCCCCGGATGGCGCGTCACAGTGCATGCCGGTGTCCGCGGCGAGACGCCGCAGCCGTTCCGCCGCCGTGTCCGGATCCGGGGCAAGGATCTCCTGGACGGCCAGCACGTCGGCGCCCAGGGACCTGATCACCTCGATGACCGCCGCATAGTGCGAGCCTTCCGATGACGACAGGTCGAGCATGTTGTACGTGCTGAACAGCACCGAGCCAGCCGACGAGCGCCGCACGCCGGTCACATCCCCGCGGGAAACTCGTAGGTCGCGGGTACCCCTGACCGGGGCCCCACGCTGACCGCGATCTCCTCGTGCGGCGCCAGCATCACCGCGCGCGGGTCGCCATCGGTGCGCGTCCCGTTCACGTACACGCTGACGGTTTCGCGCCGCAACCCGCCCAGCCGGCCGGCGGACAGCGCGACCTGCCACTCGTCGAAGAACTCGCCGAGCGTGAAGCGCGGCCGCTGGGCGTCCGACGACACGTGCACAATGCCCGATTCGTCCGCGGTGGTCAGCGGCGCCCGCTCGCCCGCGGACGAGTCCACTCCGATCCCCGCCGGTACCTTGACCGCCCGGCCGTTCACCAGGACGTCCAGGTGCACCGCGAACCGCGTCACCACGACAAGCCCGGCCACGAGCGGTAGTCCGGCCGCGGCCACTCCCTGGGCGATCGCCCCAGCCGCTGGGGCGGGCCACGGCGGCGCGGCACGCGCCTCCAGTTGCGGCGGCTTCCGCGCTCCGGCGATCGCGGTAACGAGCAGCATCGTGGCGACCGCGGACACCACGACGCTACCCCGGAAGCCGGCCCGTCCCCCCGTCCGGCGCATGGTCGCTAAGCCCAGCTCGGCGGCGACCAGCTCGGCGATCTGCGCGGTGTTGAGCGCCGCGCCCTTGCGCAGGTTGTCGCCGCAGACGAAGAAGTCCAGGGCGTTCGGATTATCCAGTGACTGGCGCAGCCGGCCCACCCAGGACGGGTCGGTGCCCACCACATCGGCGGGGGTCGGGAACTCACCCGCGGCGGGATCGTCCGCGACGACGACGCCGGGTGCCGCGCGCAGCACCTCCCTGGCGGCGTCCTGGGTCACCGGCTGGTCGAATACCGCGTGCACCGCGACCGAGTGCGTGGTGATCACCGGCACCCTGACGCAGGTGGCGGACACCCGCAGCGAGGGCAGGCCCAGGATCTTCCGTGACTCGTTACGGATCTTGAGCTCCTCCGAGGACCAGCCGTCATCCTTGGGCGACCCGGCCCACGGCACCACGTTCATCGCGAGCGGAGCCGGGAACGGGCCGAGGTCACCGACCACGGCGCGGACGTCGCCGGGTCGCTGCCCGAGCGTCCGGGTCCCGGCGACCTTGTCCAGCTGCTCGTACAGCGTGTCGATGCCGGCCTGTCCGGCACCGGAGGCTGCTTGGTACGAGGCAACGACAAGTTCCTTTACTCCGAACGTCCGGTGGAGCGCGCCCACGACAACGATCAACGACAGCGTGGTGCAGTTCGGGTTGGCGATGATCCCCTTGGGTCGCCGGCCGATATCCTCCGGGTTGACCTCGGGTACTACCAGCGGCACATCCGGGTCCATCCGGAACGAGCCGGAGTTGTCCACCGCGACCGCCCCGCGCGCGGCGGCGGCCGGCGCCCAGATCGCGGACAGCTCGTCCGGCACGTCGAACATGGCCACATCGACGCCGTCGAAGACGTCCTCGGCCAGGGCGATCACCTTGTTCTGCTCGCCGCGCACGGTGAGCGCGCGCCCGGCGGATCGCGGCGACGCGATCAGCCGGATCTCCCCCCATATGTCCGCCCGGCTGGACAGCAGGTCGAGCATCACGGTGCCAACGGCACCTGTGGCGCCGACGACCGCGAGGGTCGGCTTGCCAGTCATCGGCCGGTACCTCCGTACACCACGGCCTCCACCTCGTCCGCGTCAAGCTCGAACGCCGTGTGCGTCGCGGTCACCGCCCGGTCCACGTCCGCGGCGTCGACCACCACCGAGATCCGGATCTCCGACGTGGAGATCATCTCGATGTTCACTCCCGCCTCGGCGAGCGCGCCGAAGAACCGCGCGGTCACCCCGGGGTTCGATCGCATGCCGGCCCCGATCAGCGAGATCTTGCCGATCCGGTCGTCGTACTGGAGGGATTCGAAACCCACGACCTGCTGCATCCGCCGCAGCGACTCCGTGGCGCGCTGGCCGTCGTCGCGGGGGAGGGTGAACGAGATGTCGGTGCGCCCGGTGGCGACCGCCGAGACGTTCTGCACGATCATGTCGATGTTGATGCCGGCGTCCGCGATCGCCCGGAAGATCCGGGCGGCCTCGCCGACCCGGTCCGGCACGCCGACGACAGTGATCTTCGCCTCGCTCCGGTCGTGCGCCACTCCGGAGATGATGGCCTGCTCCATGCTGCTCGTTACCTCCGTGTTGGCGTGCCCGCTCACCCAGGTCCCTTCCCGGTCGCTGTAAGACGATCGCACATGGATCGGCACGCCGTAGCGGCGCGCGTACTCCACGCAGCGCAGCATCAGCACCTTCGACCCGCACGCGGCCATCTCCAGCATTTCCTCGTAGCTGATCCGCGGTATCTGGCGCGCGTTCCGCACGATCCGCGGATCGGCGGTGAACACCCCGTCCACATCGGTATAGATCTCGCAGACGTCGGCACCGAGCGCCGCGGCCAGCGCGACCGCCGTGGTGTCGGACCCGCCGCGACCCAGCGTGGTGATGTCCTTCGTGGTCTGCGAGACGCCCTGGAAGCCCGCGACGATCGGGATCGCGCCGGCCGCGAGAGCATCCTGGATCCGGCCGGGCGTCACGTCGATGATCCGCGCACGGCCGTGCGCCGAATCGGTGATCACGCCAGCCTGTGAGCCGGTGAACGACCGCGCCTCGCTGCCCAGGCTGGCGATCGCCATCGCCAGCAGCGCCATCGAGATGCGCTCCCCGGCGGTCAGCAGCATGTCCAGCTCGCGAGCGGGCGGCAGCGGCGTCACCTGATTGGCGAGGTCGATCAGCTCGTCGGTCGAATCGCCCATCGCGGAAACCACCACGGCCACGTCGTGGCCGGCCTTGCGCGTGCTCACGATACGTCGTGCTACCCGCTTTATCCGGTCCGCGTCGGAGACCGAGGATCCACCGTATTTCTGCACGACAAGGGCCACGTGGCCCGAGTGTAGCCGGTTAGGTGGCCGGGCGCTCCTCAGTAACGTCCAGGCTGGCGTGCGCGACCAGGGCGTGCAGCGCGCGCAGCGCCGCGCCGCCGTGCGTGCCCCAGTGATTGAAGTAGCTGTACTGCCACCACCACAGCGCCTCGAGCGACCGGCCGGCCTGGTAGTGCTTGAGCCCGTGGATCAGGTCCGCGGCCACCGCGGCGAGGTCGTCCGAGATCCGGAACGGCAGGCACGAGGTGTCCTTGTACGGGTCGAACACCTCGGCGTACTCGTCGCACGCGGCCAGCCGGCGGGCCAGGCCGGTGCGCAGTATGTCCAGGTCGGGATCCTCACCCACGGACGGCTCCCAGTTGCCCGGCAGGATCACGTCCGCGCTCGCGCCGAGCTGAGCCCCGGCGAGCAGGATCTGCGACACCTCGAGCAGCAGCAGCGGGATCGCCTCGGCGTCGCCGCCCTCGCCGGTCGCGATCGCCGCCACCCCGTCGACGAAATTCTTGGCGTTGGCACCCACCTGATCGGCGAGCGGCCGCCAGATGTCAGACTCCGTCCCTTCAGACATCCAGCAGCCGCCTCCCCTCAAAAGCCCGGCCGAGCGTGACCTCATCTGCGTACTCTAGGTCACCGCCCACTGGCAGTCCGCTAGCGGGCCTGGTTACCCGCAATCCCATGGGCTTCACCAGCCTAGCCAGATACGCGGCGGTGGCCTCACCCTCCAGGTTCGGGTCGGTCGCCAGGATCAGCTCGGTCACCGTGCCGTCGGCCAGCCGGGCCATCAGCTCGCGGATCCGCAGCTCGTCCGGCCCGACCCCGTCAATCGGGCTGATCGCGCCGCCGAGCACGTGGTAGCGGCCGCGGAACTCGCGGATCTTCTCCACCGCCGCGACATCCTTCGGTTCCTCGACCACGCAGATCACCGCGGGATCCCTGCGCGTATCCAGGCAGATGCGGCACTCGTCGGCCTCGGCGACGTTTCCGCAGGTCCGGCAGAACCGGACCCGCTCGGTCACCTCGATCAGCGCGTCCGCGAGCCGCTTCACATCGGCATGGTCGGCGGCGAGCAGGTAGAAGGCGATCCGCTGGGCACCCTTCGGCCCGACCCCGGGAAGCCGCCCGAGCTCATCGATGAGGTTCTGGATCACCCCTTCGTACACGAGATCAGCTTTCCGTGTCGTCCTTGTTCAGGCCGAGGTCCAGCCCGCCGGGAAGGTTCAGGCCGCCCGGCAGGTCAAGTCCTGGGGACATCCCCGGCAGGCCGCCCTGTAGCGCCGCGGCGAACGGTCCCATCTTCTGTTCCTGCAGGTCGGCCGCTGACTGCGCGGCGGCCCGCACCGCGGCGAGCACCAGGTCGGCGATGGTGCGTGCCGTCTCGGCCGCGTCTTCGGCGTCCACGGCGTCGGCGGAGACCTCCAGGTCGAGCAGTTCTCCCTGCCCGTTGACCGTGGCCGTGACCAGGCCACCCCCGGCGGTCCCGGTAACCTCGGCGTCGGCGAGTTCCTGCTGCGCATCCATCATCTGCTGCTGCATCTGCTGCGCCGCCGCGAGAATCTGCTGCATATCCATGTACGACTCCACTCGTCTTCTAGCTGCCAGCCTACGACTAGGCGTCGATCTCGCTGATGATCTGACCGCCGAGCTGGTGCCGGATCAGATCCATCCCCGTGAGCTCCGGCGGCCCCGGCGGCAGGCCGTCGTCATCCGGCTCGTCCGGCTCGTAGGAATCCGCCGGCGGCGGTCCCGTGACTTCCGGGGCCGGGTCGCGGCGGCGCGCCAGGGGGGGCTGGGGGGATGGCTTCCCCCCAGACGCGGGGGGCTCCGGGGGGTCGTCCCCCCGGGTAGACACGCCCCTCACCTGGACGTTGACACCGAAGCCGGCGCTGAGCACCCGTTTGAGATCGGCGTCGCAGCCGCTGGTGGAAAAGCCCTTCAGGTCCCCGTCGCGGGCGAAGCGGAGGGTCAGCACGCCGTCCTCCAGCGAGTGGATACTCGCGTTGGACAAGATCATCCAGGCCACCCGGCGCTCCCGCTTCACCGCGTCGAGCACCTGCGGCCACTGGGTTCGGAGCGTGTCCGCGGGCGAGGCGGCGGTGAGCGGCGCCGCGGCCGGGGCGGCCGGGGCGGCTGGCGGTGCTGCTTGGGCTGGGGCCGCCGGGGCTGGCGCCACTGGGGCCGGCTGGGCCGGCGCGGCGGGCCGCGGCGGTGGGGAAGACTGGGTGCCGGCGGGTGAAACCGCTGGCCGTTCGGAAGAAACTCCCTGCTCTAGCCGTTCGAGGCGGGTCAGCAGCGACGCCTCACCAGCCGTCGCGGCGGGGAGCAGGACCTGCGCGCACATCAGCTCGAGCAGCAGCCGCGGCGAGGTGGCGCCGCGCATCTGGTCCAGCCCGGTGCTGATGATCTCGGCCGCGCGGGTCAGCCCGGCCTGGCCGAACTTGGCGGCCTGGCCGGCCATCCGCTCGGCGCGGTCCGGTGGCAGGTCGAGCAGCCCGGTCTCCGCCGCGTCCGGCACCGCGGCCAGCACGATCAGGTCGCGCAGCCGGTCCAGCAGGTCCGCGGCGAACCGGCGCGGCTCGTGACCGCCCTCGATCACCCGGTTCACCACGCCGAATACCGCCGCCCCGTCGCTCGCCGCGAACGCCTCGACGATCTCGTCGAGCAGGCTGTCGTCGGTGTAACCGAGCAGCGAGACCGCGCGGTCGTAGCTGAGCCCGCTCTCGTCGCTGCCGGCCAGCAGCTGGTCGAGCACGGACAACGTGTCGCGCGCCGAGCCGGCGCCCGCCCGGATGACCAGCGGAAGGACGGATTCCTCGACCGGCACGCCCTCCTTGGCCAGGATGTCCTGCATCAGCTCGCGGAGCACCGACGGCGGCACGAGGCGGAACGGGTAATGGTGGGTGCGCGAGCGGATGGTCGGGATGACCTTGTCCGGCTCGGTGGTGGCGAAGATGAACTTCAGGTGCGGCGGGGGCTCCTCCACCAGCTTCAGCAGGGCGTTGAAGCCCTGCTGCGTCACCATGTGCGCCTCGTCGATGATGTAGATCTTGAAGCGCCCGGACACCGGGGTGTAGAACGCCCGTTCCCGCAGCTCGCGGGCGTCGTCGACGCCACCGTGGCTGGCCGCGTCGATCTCGATCACGTCGATGCTGCCGGGCCCGCTCGGGGCCAGCGCCACGCACGAGTCGCACACCCCGCAGGGTTCCGGGGTGGGGCCGTTGACGCAGTTCAGAGACCGGGCGAGGATCCGGGCGCTGGACGTCTTGCCGCATCCGCGGGGCCCGCTGAACAGGTAGGCGTGGCTGATCCGCCCGGTACTCAGCGCCCGCATGAGCGGGCCGGTCACGTGATCCTGGCCCTTCACCTCGGCGAACGTGGCCGGGCGGTACTTGCGGTACAGGGCTAGGCTCATGACCTCACTCCACCTCGCCGGTGATCGCGGTCAGCACGGAACAGCCGGGACCCCCCGCACACCCGTCAGAGCCCGCGTACCCTTGCTGCCTTCCGGCCCTGGGGGGGTTGGCGGGATAAACGCCGTGCGGGGGGTCTCGGGTCAGTCTAGCGAGGCTTACGGGTGCAACGGACGCCGGCACGCGGACGGACGCACGCGGTCCCGGTTGCCGGTAAGATGTCCAGCGGAGGATTCGCCTAGTGGCCTAGGGCGCACGCTTGGAAAGCGTGTTGGGGAAACCCTCAAGAGTTCGAATCTCTTATCCTCCGCCAGCGCCCTGAGCTGCGAAAATAGAAAACGGGCGGTACCCGGTGTTTTGGTCGACGGGCCCGCCCGTCTCAATTTCCGTCTCAACTGGTGTTTGGGGCGCCGTCCGCTAGGGCGGCGCGGAGGTGGGCGATGGCTTCCTCCAGGTCGGCGAGGGCGTCGGCGCCGCTGTGGGCCAGGCCGATGTCCACGATCGGCAGGATGACCGCTAGCCCTTCCCGGCGGACCGTAACCTGACCGACGGTAGTTGTCTGCCAGATCGCCAGGTCGACCTGCCCGGCGGCCTTCTGGCGGATGGCGTCGGTAATGTGCTGGTAGCGGGCGACCATGTCGACGCTTGACCAGCCCATGATCGACATTACGGTCCGTAGCGGGACTTCTAGTAGCAGCAAGACGGTGGCTGCGGTGTGCCTGGCGTCGTGAAGTCGGCTTTCTCGGACGCCGGCTTCCTTGAGGAGCGCCTTCCATTCGTGGTAGGCGGTGTTCGGGTTGAGGGCACCTCCGGTTGGGCCGGCGAACACCCAGCCTTCGTCTTGCCAGAGCTGCCGGGCCGCGGCTTGTTCGGCGTCCTGCTGCGTGCGATGTTCCTGGAGGAGGGTGACGAGCTGTGCGGGCAAGCCGATGGTGCGCTTGCCCGCTTTCGACTTCACTCGGCGAGTCGACTGCCGGATGTTGCGACGCTGGGGGCAGTAGCCGGGCTTGCGGCCGCACGTGTCTCCGCATCCGTGCTCGTACTTCGGCCTGAGGCGCCCACGGCGGACGCGCATGGTGCCTTTGTCCAAGTCAACATCCGACCATTGCAGCCCGAGCGCCTCCCCCTGCCGGAGCCCCAGCGCCAGTGCAATCGCCCACCTCGCGCTGTTCCGCCGCCTAGCTGCCACCTCAAGGAGCTTGCGGATCTCCTCGACCTCGTACGGCTCGACTTCCTCCTCCTCAGCTAGTGGCGGCGCCTTGGCGATCAGGGCTGGGTTGCTGCCCACGTGACCGCGCCGTACCGCCTCGTTGAGCGAAGCTCGGACTGTCCGGTGAATGTGATTGATGGTGCCTGGGGACAGGCCGCTCTCCAGCAGCTTGCCGTACAGCTTCTCCAGGTGCTCGGCATCGAGCTTGTCCAGCCAGTGTGCGCCGATCCCGGGGACCAGGTGCTTGCGGACGTCGACCTCGTAACCAGCCTGGGTGTTCTCGCTGACCGTCGGCGGGGCTGCGATGTTCTTCACCCAATGCTCAAGCCAGGCGCCGACTTTCCAGCGCTGGCCGGGCTTGCGCACGCGGCCCTGGTCGCGTTCCTTCTCCATGACGCGGACTTTCGCGGTGACCTCCGCCTGGCTCTTCCCCTCGCAGTGCCGACGATCCGGCTTGCCGTCGTCCCGGACTCCCATCGTGATGCGGCCATGCCACTTGCCGTCTCCGCCGAAGTAGATGCTCGACCGGCCGTTCGCGCTCTTTCGTCTGGCTGACAACTCGGGCACCTCCTCAGGCCGCGACGGTGGCGGGCTGGGCATCGCCAACGAACTGGGCAGCGATGTACTCGGTGAGGGCTTCGGCGGGCACGCGGCGAAGACGGCCGCCTACCTTCACGGATCGGATGGCGCCGGATCGACCAGACTGTACATCAGCGTCCGTCCGATGCTCATGCGGACGGACGCCTCTTCGACTGTCAGCAGGAGCGGAGCGTCGGTATTCGTGGGGGCTGTCATGATGGGCTGTGCCTCCTTGTGAGGTGACGGCAGCGGCCCTGGCGCCTTGCTTGGCAGTGGGAGCGCCGGGGCCGCTGTGATTCAGCGATGGGATCAGGTCGGGCGCGGTTCACCACCGCCTGCTGGTCGCGCGACGCCGTTCGTCACGCGACCCTCGTGACGACGGGCGCGGCATCAGTTGTTCTCCAGAACCGCGAGAACAGGGCGTACGACCTGCTGCAGCTCGTTGCATAGGACCGTGACGGCGCGCTCGGCGGCGTCCTCGATCCAGGCGCCGGGTCCATCCGGAGCTGTCGGGAGCCCACTCGTGGGGAGGGGAAACGCGAGTTTCGTCGTGGCCAGCATGTACCTGTATCGGGATAGCTCCTGCTCACTAGGCTCCAGGTACACCTGCTCGCCGCCGTGGTTTTCTTGCTGCCAGTCCCACCACATGGAGCCGTTGCCGCTGTCTCGTGCTGCGGCGAGCTGGCGAGGCTGGGGGATGATGATCTCCACGGCAGCGCACAGCGAGGTGTCCCAGGGGTTGACCTCGACTCGCGCTGACCGGATACGATTGTGATGGCGGACGTAGCCAGGCGACATCACCGGGCTGGTCGCCACGCGCCACGACGCCGACGCGAACTGCACAGCTCGAACGGCGTCGTCGTCCCAAGTTCCGTCCCAGCATTCGGCCCACTCCCCTGAGGCAGAAGCTCGCCGGACGTAAGATGCGAACCGGGACCGGCCATCGCTGGCCATCACGCGGTCGTATTCGTAGTCGATCCAGAACGCGGCGTCGGTACTCATCGTACTGCCTCCTTCCGGTGCGCAGGCATCTGCTGATGCGCGGGCGCCCCGATGGCGTCGGGAGCGATCTGCGGATCATCACCACCGATGACGGTGCCGGAGGTGAACGTGTCCCCGGCCAAGGCCAGGACCATGGAGAATTCAGGACCTCGGATCAGGCCGGAGCGCGCGGCACCGGCAAACCGAGCCAGGTGGACACCGCTCAGCCGATCGCCACCCACGTCTATACAGGGCCGATGAGGGCCAGCGGAGCAGTGGCCGCAGTAGGCCAGCCGCGCCAGGTCGCACAGCGACGCGACATTGCGCGCCGACATCGCCGATGTGGACGCTGGCACAGGATCGGTGACGGGCATGATGTACTTCCAGGTGCTGAAAGGACATGAAAGGTTTCCCGGATCGCCGTATGACGCCGGGCTGAGATCGTGGAAGGGTGTCGGGCCGCTACGGGGGCGCCAATCGCCGTACTGCGGCCGCGCGCAGTTGTCGGCGGAGGCGCCGCAGAGATCACTGCCGCGCCGCTTCCGGTGCTCGGGCCGCTAAGCGGCCCTGCGCTCCGGGTCGGCTTGGCCTCGGGAAAATCAAAAGTCAGGCCGTAGTTGGCTGAGGTGACCCCTACCGCGCCGCCCGCGACCGCACGTCGCAGCGGGCTGACCGGCGCCACTGCGGCCCCGGCGACAACAGGGACCGCAGTGTCAGGAGCTTGCAGATCCGCGCCGACCCCAGCCAGCACCCAGGCCGACACGGCCCGCACCAGCGGAATTCGATGACAAGCCGACCCGGAGCGCAGGGCCGGTCTTTGGCCCGAGCACCGGAAGCGGCGCGTCAGCACTCGATACGGCCTGCACCACCAACGGGCCCAGGCGCTAACCACCCGACACCAGCCATACGCAGGATCTCGGCGAGAAACAGAAAAGCCCCAGCCGGGCAGAGCCCGGCTGGGGCAGAACAGAGCAGGCAGCGGCTAGCTATCGGACAGCGGCCAGCCGAAACACCGGGCGCGGGACCGGCGGCTTCGCGCTGCGGCGTACCGTCGCGCCGCGGCGCCCGGCCGCTTCCCGTACTGCCACGCGCAGGCTCTCCATCCACTGAACAGGCGTAAGGTCGATCGTGACCCGCTGCCCGCTACCCGGGCAGCGGGAGTGCTCGTCAGCGGCACGGTGCGCTGGTAGCATGCCGCGCTGCGGCACCCGCCACGTTCCGCAGTCCGGCCACGCCACCACCGGGCGCGTCCCTGGATACAGCATCAGCAGGCTCGGAATCGTGGTGCTGGCCAGCAACGCCGGTCTCCCGTTGTCATGCATGGATCCCCCATTGAGAAGAAATCGAGTGCTTGCCTTCCCCGCCCGCCACACCCAGATGAGTGGACGCTACTAACGGCCCTCATAGGGCTTGCACGTCCGGATCTCTCCATGATGTGGCGGACAGGCAGCGCAAGCGCTGCGAGCTCAATCCGTGTCGGCGAACAGCTCCCTTTGCCTGGGGACCTTGTCACTCGTCAACCCAGCACACAGCAGGTCGCTCCGTCGCCGACGAGCCACTATGTAGTTGCGGGGCAGTCCGTCTGCTCACTTCCAAGTCCGCTGGAGTTCATCATCGGACGCCCACAACCACAATCGTACAGGGGGTGAACGATATCGTCAACCCCCTGAACGATCAGGGGCTGTACGCTAGTGGCATGAGCGACGTGGAGCGCCGGGTAGACACCGCGATAGAAGCTGGACACACAGCTCTAGCGAGCGTCACCAACATGACGAGTTCACAGGCTCGGGCCGACTCGGCCAGCCGACTTTCGAAGGGCCTACGGGCCATCTCGGACGAAGCTTCGGGCGTGCTGCATGAAGAGGCGATCCGCATCTACGAAACTGAGGGCCTGTCGTACGGACAGATCGCCAAGCGACTCGGGATCAGCAAGACCCTCGCCCACCAGATCATCAAGGCAAGAGACCAGGGCCAGACCTAAATTGAGCCGTCACCGGACCTCGCCATCTGAGTGTGTAGCAGCGGCGCCCCCGGCCTGTGACTCCTCCACGAGGTAGCCGACGACAAGCAACTCGCTGACCGGCGCGCCGCAGGCAGTGGTGACGCGTCGATTGCACCAGCGCTTAGCTTGACGCCTTCAACCGGCTGCAACGCTCCTACCAACGGCGCACGTGTAGCTATTTGTAACTGCCGCAGAGGCCACTGGCAGTCATTGACATTGTGACAACGTTGCTGCAAGCTTACTGCAACAGTGCTGGAAGGCGTTTGGAGTTGGTCATGGACGAGCTAGGCGGAGTCCAGCTGGGGTATCGACTGGCCCAGCTTCGGGAGCGTACTGGGGTGAAGCAGGCGGAGCTCGCGCGGAAGATCACCTGGAGCCCGGCGGTGCTCTCGCGGATTGAATCGGGCGAGCGGTCGATCTCGGGTGAGGAACTCACCACGCTGCTCGGGGCGATCGGTAGCGGCGAGGCAGCCGACCTGGCCGTGATCCTACAAAGGAACTGGCGGTACCTTCCCATGCCTCCGCTGGATCACCCCGATCAGCACCTGCTGTGGCGATCTGAGCAGATGACATCGGAGCTACAGGCTGCTGGAGCGGTACCTGGGACGCCCGCCGCCTTCCGGACCCGGCTCGACGAATACGTCAAGGAAATCCGGCGTCTAGCCGACCTGCTCCTCCGGCGCGAGCACCAGGTAGCCTTCATCGGCCAGATCGGCATCGGCAAATCGACGGCGATCTGCCGAGCCACCAACCTCGAGATGGCCGGTTCGCAAGGCCGGACAGTTCCCGTGCTCGAGACCGGCGGAGGCGGGATAACGCTGTGCGAGGTCCACCTGGGTGTCGGCCCCGGACACGGGATCATTGTTGAGCCGCGAACTCATGACGATATCCGGTCCGATGTCGAGGACTTCGTTGACCAGCTCATGCACCCGGGACTGTCGGCAGCCGATGAAGACGGCTCCCCGGCGGTACCTCGGGAAATCGAGCGGGCCATCCGCAACATGGCCGGCCTGACCCAAAAACGGACTAAGGGCGCGGACGGCAAGTGGGTGCGGTCGGACCCCGCGAAGGACCTGGTGGCCCAGTTTCCCGCTCGACGCGACCTCGTCGTCGAGGTACTGACCCGGATGAGCCTTCACCGACGGGACCGGCGCGACGAATGGCACAACCCGACGCTCGCGGCCCCACCGCTTGAGTGGATGAAAAATACCTTCGAGCTGATCAACAACGGTCGGCATCCGGAATTCTCGCTGCCAGCCCGGATCGACCTCATTGTTCCCGAGCTTCTCGAGGTCACCGATCTCGACGTGAGCATCATCGACACGCGAGGGATTGACCAGCCCGCAGCCCGCGCCGACCTCGAAACCCTGCTCGAGGACCCGCACACAGTATCGATCTTGTGCTCTGGCTTCAACGATGCCCCGTCAGACTCCATCAAGCACCTATTGCAGCGGGCCCGGGATATCAACAACACGCGGATCGACTCCAACATCGGCGTGCTCGTCCTGCCCCGGCCGGATGAGGCGCTCGCAATGAAGGATGAGACCGGCTTGCAGGCCCAAACATCCGAGGAGGGATACGAGCTCAAGGACGAGCAGGTGCACAAGGCCCTGACTACGTACCGTCTCAGCGAGAGTCCCACGTTCTTCTTCAATTCCCTGCAGGACGAGCCCGGGGGGCTGCGAGCCTTCCTCCGCGAGCGGGTTTCACAGTCACGCGGCCAGTTCCAGCGCCAACTGGGTGACGTGCTGGACCGGATGAAGGTCATGCTCGAGAACGCCGAGCAGGAACAGGCCCAGGCGGTCCAACGCGAGGCCGGAAAACACCTCGCCAGCTGGATCAGGCAATACCTGGCACCGCCCCTCGTCAACCAGCACGTCCACGACACGCTGCTGACGGAAATCCGCCGGGCGCACGCGAGTACCGTGAACGCGGCGGTCCGCAGGGACGGCGAGTGGCGGTCGCTGAGCTACACGCACCAGCTCGGTTTCGGCGCGCGGAAGCTCGCCGTGGCCACGTTGCAGGAATCAGTCACCGGGTTCACCGTCCTCTGCCAGACGCTGTCCGACTCCATGCCCGAAGCGAGCGAGTTGCTTACCCAGGCGCAACAGCTGATGAACACTGCGTATGACGAGTTGCTCCGTAAGATCCAGCTGGCCAGTGCGACTCTTTACGGCGGCCAGCTCAGGCAGGCTCCGCAGTTCTGGCTCGATAACGCCGCGGAATGGGGGAAAGGCCCCGGGTACCTCGACCGCGTTCTAGCGCACAACCGCGGATGGTTCCTGGATGAGCAGCGACGTGACGTGGAAGAACATCTTGCGGCCGTCCTCGATCGGGAGTGGCGCACGGTGCTCGAACGGGTACAGGGGATCTTCGAGCGTGCGTAGCCGATCGGCACCCCGGACGACAGCAGCGGCCTGCTATGGCTCGGGCCAAGCCTTAACAGTCAGCCACTGATCGGTTGCGAAGCCGACGATGTAAGGGTACTGGTGGCTGAGCGCGGTATTGGCCCGGCGGGCTCAGCGCCGCGTCGCTACGTCAGTTCGGCGTGCCCGCGGTGGAATGTCGTCCCTAGGCGCTAGGGTCTCACCTATGCCCACAGTGCTCGATCTCTTCGCAGGTGCGGGTGGTCTGTCCCAGGGACTAGAGGACGCCGGGATGGAGATCATCGCAGCCTCGGAGTGGGATGAGACTGCGCTCACGACCTACGGCAGGCGTCATCCTGCGGCCGATCTGTACAGGGGAGATATCGCGGAGGTCGATTTCGCCGTCTTCTACGGCAAGGCGGACATTGTCGCCGGGGGACCACCATGCCAGCCCTGGAGTGACGGCGGAAAACAACTCGGTCACGACGACCCACGCGACGGCTTCCCCCAATTCGTGCGGGCAGTCCAGATCATCAGGCCGTCGGCGTTCTTGATCGAGAATGTAGAAGGGCTGACCAGAGGAGCCCGGCGTGCCCACTTTCTGCGGATACTGCAGTCTCTGGAGGATCTCGGGTACATAGTCACGTGGCGAGTGCTTACGGCCGCCGATTACGGCGTCCCGCAGAGTCGAAGGCGGCTCTTTGCTGTCGGCACCAGGGCGGGCGGATTCGCCTGGCCGACTCCCACGCACGGCCCAGGTAGGGAATACCCGCGCCGAGTAGCGGGTGACGTGCTCAGCGTGGACACGCCGATCGGCGAGCCGAATCCGTCCATAGTGACGTATGCAAAGCAGCCGGACTTGCGGCCCAGCCCGTATGATGGCCTGCTGTTCAACGGGGGTGGACGTCCCATTGACCTGGCTGACCTGGCGCCGACGATGCTCGCTTCTATGGGGGGCAACAAGACGCCGTGGGTCGACACGCTGGGGATCGTTCCGGGCTATCACACGCACCTGGTCGAGGGCGGCGAGCCACGTTCCGGCATTGTGCCGGGCGCACGCCGGATCACTGTCGCCGAGGCAGCGGCGTTGCAGACGTTCCCCGAGGACATGTGGTTTGCTGGGCGGAGGTCTTCGCAGTACCGACAGGTCGGAAACGCGGTCCCGCCACGCCTTGCCAGAGCGGTGGGGCAGGCACTGGTCGCCTGCCTTGAGTCGAGAGTGGAAGCGGCGGCGGTCGCTTAAGAGTCGTCCTCGACAAGACCGGCCTCGTGCAGTTCGTTCACATACTCGGTGACAAGCCTGTCATCTGGCTGCCTGTTTTTTAGATACCCGTAGATGGTCTGCAGCGCGACCTTCCGAGAGGGTCGCGACAGGCGTGCCGTCACCGACCTGATCTCATGCCGGATATCGAGGACGGATACGTCCTCGTCGGGCGCCAGACCATTGTCGGTGAGGGCGTGAATGATATCGACGCCGGTCGTGATGCCCGCGCGGGCGATCACGTGTATGCGGGGCAGGTCGGCCCGCTCGCGGGTTTGCGCGGCCTGGACGATTTTTGTATCCCAGCGGTTGCCGGAGACCTCGAAAGCCTCTTCCAGGGTGCCGCGCCGCCAGATCTGGACGTCGGCTGCGGTTCTGGCGCTTGCGTCTGAGGCGTTGAGTGACTTGGTCTCGACACGGAGCCCGCCGTCGGCCTCTGCCTGCGCGGATAGCAGGGCGGCAAGGATGAACTGCTCGTGTGCGCCTCTCGACGAACGGTTGAGCAGTCGGTCGAACAAGGTTGCCAGGGTCGGGAAGGTGAGACGGCGTGTGATCAGTTCTGGCATCGGCGGCAGCGGGCGCGCCAGCAGCGCCATGCCCTCGGCAAAGTATTCAAAGGCGGCACGGACCTCGCTGATCGTAGCCTGTGCGGACGCCCATTCCAGCAGCGCCCGCCAGGCTGCCCTGTCCAGCCCGTCCAGCCGCTTGTTCCCTTTGCCGAGAGTCTGGAAGGCATCCTTCTTGCATGGGATCGACAAGCTTTCGCACACCTTGGTGACTCTCTGCGTCACCCCCCGGCGGGAAGGCGGGGCGAGCCGGATATCGGTGATTCTTCCGGCGGCGGCGGGGAATGCGAGGATTGCCAAGGTCGCATCCCGATAGGTGTCTCCATGCCCAAGGAGGTCATCAAGCCAGCCGCGCGCCTCATCTGGGGGATTCGTCCGCTCCGCGGGCGGGTTCGCGACCAGCGTCGTCAAGCGCTCCTCGATCACTGCTGCCGCGTTATCAGCCTGTACACGGTCTTCTGCCGTGGGCGCCATCGTTTCAGTCCACCCCGCTACTGAATTCCCATATGCAACGGTAACTCTACGTTGAGCGAAACCAGGCTAACGCACTTCACGCTAGGAATGAGGCTTGTGCCCAGTCCCGCGCGCACGAGGGCGTAGTACCATCACGTCCGCCGCGACGCGTACAAGGCGGGCCTTGGAGGCACCGGTGGCGACGGAGTTGATCGTTTCCTAGAGCCAGGATCAAGAGGCCTGGAGCACCGCAATGCCTTGGCCATTTTGCGCGCAGCGAGGCAACCACCGAGTAGTCCGAGGCGGACGGGATGAACTAGTCCGACTGGGACCAGCACCCAGAGGGATCTATTGGTTCACGTTCAAGCCGACCGCCTGCAGAATCTGCCAGACAACACGCTGCCCCTCGCACCCCGCCCGGCCGGGGCCTGCCCGCTGCCAGGTCGAGTGCCATCAGTCGAACGTGACGCTGCCGCACGTTAGCACCACACAGCTGCGATCGGTCCTAGGCTGGGAGCCTTCAGCCGCGCCGCCGCCGGTTGGCCGGGAGAACTGGCGCCAGTTCGAATCCCGGCGTTACCAGACGCAATTGCCGCTCCTAGCCGCTGATGTCCAGCCGGAACGGTCAGTGTCGTGGCGACGCGCAGCCACCGGCGGTAGCCCTCACTTCCAGGTGTCAGGTTTCTCTCCATGTAGCTCGAGGACATGAGCCTGGCCGGACCCTGCGGTGCTCCGGCTAGCGCTTCGGCGCCGCGCAGGCTGTCCAACTGCCGGCCGACCTTGTTGGGATCCTCCTCGCCTGCCACCAAGCGTCAGGTACCTGTCTCCAACCGCGGTCCGTCCGGTCCTGATAGCCGACTAAGGCCGAATGGGATTAGCAGTTGGGACGATGCGTTTCGATTTCATCAGCGAACGCCTGACTCCTCGCGACATGCCTAGTCAGACCGCGACCCGCCCGTCTCAATCTCCGTCTCATTCGCGGGCGTTCAGCGGTGGCCGGGACCGTCCGCCCAGTTTCATCGCGCCTGGTCACGCATGCCACCGGCCGCCGCCGAACGGCCAGCAACAGAATTGGAAAGCGTGTTGGGGAAACCCTCAAGAGTTCGAATCTCTTATCCTCCGCCAGTTGGTTGACCTCGGGAAATAGAAAACGGGCGATACCCGCCGGATGGCCGGTGGGGGTCGGCCAGGGCTTCGATGTCGCTGTGGGCCAGGCCGACATCCACGACCGGGAGGATGGCCGCGAGCGCTTCCCGCTGGACCGTGACCGGCTCGCCGGGGGCACTGGTCGTCTGCCAGATCACCTGGTCGACCTGCCCGGCCACCTTCTGACGGATGTCGGTGATGTACTGATAACGCGCGACCATATCGACGCTTGACCAGCCCATGATCGACATCACAGTCTGCAGCGGCACTTCGAGCAGCAGCAAGACAGTAGCCGCGGTATGCCTGGCGTCATGAAGCCGGCCCTCGCGGAGGCCGGCCTCCTCTGCTAGCAGCGTCTTCCATTCGTGGTAGTCGGTGTTCGGGTTGAGGGCGCCGCCCGTCGGGCTGGCGAACACCCAGCCTTCGTCCTGCCAGAACTGCCGGGCCGCGGCCTGCTCCGCGTCCTGCTGCGTGCGATGCTCCTGGAGCAGCGCGACGAGCTGGGCTGGCAAGCCGATGATGCGCTTGCCGGCCTTCGACTTCACGCGGCGGGTCGCCTGCCTGAGGTTGCGGCGCTGAGAGCAGTAGCCCAGGCTTGCGACCGCACGTGTCTCCGCAGCCGTGCTCATACTTTGGCCTAAGCCGCCCCAGGCGGACGCGCATGGTGCCTTTGTCCAGGTCTACGTCGGGCCACTGCAGCCCGAGCGCCTCGCCCTGCCGGAGCTCGAGCGCCAACGCGATCGCCCAGCGAGCGCTGTTCCGCCGACCGGCCGCCACCTCAAGGAGCTTGCGGATCTAGCGAAGCACGGACCGTCCGGTGGACGTGGTTGACGGTGCCCGCGGACAGGCCGCTCTCCAGCAGTCTGGCGTAGAGCTTCTCCAGGTGCTCGGCATCGAGCTTGTCCAGCCAGTGCGCGCCGACGCCGGGAACCAGGTGTTTGCGGACGTCGACCTCGTATCCAGCCTGGGTGTTCTCGCTGACCGTCGGCGGTGCCGCGATGGTCTTTACCCAGTGCTCAAGGCCAGGCGCCGACTTTCCACCGCTGGCCGGGCTTGCGGGCTCGGTCTTTGTCGCGTTCCTTTTCGAGGGTGCGGACCTTCGCGGTGACCTCCGCCTGGGTCTTCCCTTCGCAGTGACGGCGATCTGGCCTGCCGTCGTCCCTGACTCCCATCGTGACGCGGCCATGCCATTTGCCGTCCCCGCCGAGGTAGATGCTCGACCGGCCATTCGCACTCCTTCGTCTGGCTGACAACTCGGACACCTCCTCCTGCCGCGACGGCGACGGACTGGGCGTCGCCGACGAGCTGGGACGCGATGTACTCGGTAAGAGCCTGTCCGGATACTCAGGTCGGGTGTAGCTGGTGTGACTGGTTATGCCGTGCGAGGCACGGCTCATGATGATGATCATCGACCAGTAGACGATGGTCTCGTGATGCTCAGGGAGTCGCTCGTAGTCGCGGACCGCGCGGCGTGACCTGGTGATCCAGGCGAGGTCCGCTCCACTACCCAGCGCCGCGGCAGCACGATGAATTTGTGCAGCTCAGATCATCAAGGCGAGAGGCTCGGACCTGAGCCAGGCCAGCCACTAAGCATCGGCCATACCCCCGAAGCTAGCCGAACTCCCCCGGCGCACGTGGAGCCGTCGACCGTGCTCGGTGCTACAGACCTGCTCTAGCCCGGCGCCTGGGCCAATTCGGCTAGCGTTCTTGGTCGCTAGACCATGCTCGATCGGCTGGATCGCCGAGCACCGACATGCGACTTTGCCTCAGTGTGTTCGATCGGCGCTAGGCATAAGCTTCCGATAGCACGTGCCGACAGTGAGGGGGAGCGATGAGCGGCGGGCTCGATACTCGGCCGACAGCCACAACACTTAACGTTGAACGACTCGCAAGGTGGGCCTGGGAGGGACGAATCCGGATTCCCCACTTCCAGCGACCATTGCGGTGGCAGCGTGTGGATGTAATTAAGCTCTTCGACAGTATCGTGCGAGGCTATCCAGTCGGATCGCTGCTACTCTGGCACCGGCCGGCATCAAAAGAAATCCTGCAGCTTGGTGCGCTTCGCATTGAAGCCCCTAAGACACCGGATGCGCTATGGGTGGTGGACGGACAGCAGCGTATTATCAGCATGGCTAATGCACTGCATCCAGATGGCCAGTCCGATGAGCGGTTCAAAATATCCTACGATTTGCGGAAGAAAACCTTTGTCCCGACGCCCCGGGAGACCGAGGCGGCCGTAGTCCCGCTTCCCGTAATCTTCGACCTGAGAGAAGTGCTGCGATGGTTTGCCGACCATCCGGAAGCCGTTGAATATGTCGAGGACGCGAATCGTGTAACGCAGACGATCCGCCAATTCGAGATCCCGGCATATGAAGTATCTCAAGAGAACCCCGAGGTCCTTGAGGATATCTTTGATCGGATGAATAATTACGGTAAGCGCCTTACCAGAGCGGAGATTTTCTCAGCTCTATTCGCAGGGCCTGAAAGCACTAAGGACGATACACCGACGCTGGATCGCATAGCTCAGAACATCAATGATGACCTCGATTTCGGGCTCATAGACAATGACACTGTGCTTCAGGCCGTCCTGGCACGGCGCGCTCCGGACGTACATCGGGAGATCCGCAATGAGTTCGGGGAAGAGGCACGCGCGTTTATCGAGTTCCCAGGAGAGGATCGGGACACAGCCTACAAGCAAGGCGAGCGTACAATCCGTCGAGCCGTTCGTTTTCTCCAAACCGCGGCAGGTGTTCCGCACTTTACTCTGCTACCATATAAGTATCCTCTTGTTGTGCTCACGCGACTGTTTGCACACTACGATGACATCGATGAGCGTAGCCTGCAGCTTGTACGTCGCTGGTTCTGGCGCACTGTACTTGTCGGCCCGGAAGTCTTTCGGGGCAGCACCTCGGGTGCTGTCCGGGCGTTGAATCGGGCAGTCCGGCCAGATGACCTTGAGGGCTCGATACAGCGTCTGATCGAGCTGGTTCCAAAAGAGGCTGCAAGGGTGCCTGATCTTAGGCGCTTCCGCAGTAATGAAGCAGGTACGAAACTTCTTCTTGGATCTTGGTGGAGCCAAGAGCCCCGGTCACTGACGAATGGTCAGCCTTTCGGAATCGCTGACCTCGCTCTCAGCATCGACGATGCGCGAACCCCCCTTGACGCGGTTCATTATGTAGTCTCCCGCCATTCGGTTCGGCAGGAGCTCAGCCCTTGGTCCGCGAATCGCGTCCTCTACCCCTCAGTTGAATACGAGCTCGGTTCGGTGGAGAGCATCCTTACCCTGCCAGCCGATCAGCGGCCCTTGAATGGATCGCAGTGGGCGACAGCGCTAGCATCGCACAACATCACCTTGGAGATGGCCGCGGCTATCGAACACGGAAATGTGGACAAATTCCTGAATGATCGACAAGACCTCCTGAGGCTCCAACTCGATCTGTTCCTGCGGCAGCGGTGCGAGTGGAACTTCGAGGACACGCCGTCACTTGACTCTCTGATCATCGACGACGAAGACGAGACGGAGGAGCTGAGCGATGACGAGTCAGCCGGACTCTTCTAGCTTTGGCGTGTGGATCGGCGACCGAAGAGCTGGGACAATCCGGCGCTTTGGGGACCGTACGCGTTTCTCACTTGATTCCGATTACCGCGAAGACCCAGACCGTCCCGTGCTCGGGCTTGTCTTTGAGGATCGGCCCGACCGAGTTCACGTTGCAACCGTAAGACTGGCGCCGTGGTTCTCGAATCTGCTTCCCGAGGGCAGACTGCGGGATTGGATTGCTGTTGAGCGTGGCGTGAATAGCCAGCGGGAAATGCAGCTTCTGGCACAGGTAGGTCATGACCTACCTGGTGCAGTTAGAGTGCTACCAGAAGACGAAGTTCCTATTGAGGCACTCTGGGGAGACGAACCGGATACCTACACCATCGAGCTAACAGACGACTTCCATCGGCCAAGTCTGCGGTTCTCGCTCGCTGGGGTCGGAATGAAATTCTCTATGCTCCGACGAGGCGACCGACTTACCATGCCAGCCCACGGCGAGGGCGGCGACTGGATTGTAAAGACTCCCGATACCAGGTTCCACGACGTTCCGCTTAACGAATTCGCGATGATGACGTTGGCCAATGCCAGCGGAATTGATGTCCCCGAGATCATGCTCCTGCCCCGAGAGCGAGTCGACGAGCGGCTTCCTTCCAGCGTCTGGCCAGAGGATGAGGAATTCGCATACGCTATCCGCAGGTTCGACCGGGATGAGCATCGGGGCCGTGTGCACATCGAAGACCTAGCACAGGTCAGAAATGTTTATCCAGAGCTGAAGTACAAAGGGAACTTCGAAACCGTCGCCAACCTGATCTACCGTGGTCACGATACGGAGTCGCTGCTTGAGTTCGCTAGGAGACTTACATTCTCTGTACTCATCTCAAACGGTGACTACCACTTGAAGAACTGGTCGCTGATCTATCGGGACGAAAGAGCCCCAGCGCTCTCCCCGGCGTATGACCTAGTTTCCACGGCATTTTATTTTGCTGGTGAGAGAGTGGAGGATCTCGGGTTGAAGTTTGGCGGCTCTAAGGACTTCCATCGTGTCACCCTCGCGACATTCCGCAGGCTGCAGGAGCGGCTGGGAGCGCGCCACGTGAAACTGACGGAATTTGTCGCCGCTACGGTCGAGCGGACGGTTGCCGAATGGCCCCGCAACGCCAGTATTCTTGACAGTCGGCCGCGTCTTCAGGAAGCCGTCGACCAGAGCATCCGCATGCGCAGCAAAACGATCATGAGAAACCGGGCGTGACTCAACTCTGAGGCTTATTCACGCCATCCGGTAGAAGTGCAGTCCAACGACGGCTGAGATAGTGATGTCGAAGGTGTCAAGCGGACGGCGGTAGTCGGTGTGCATGATCCTCCAGGTCTTAAAATTCGCGATGACCTGTTCGATCATGTAGCGAATCTTGTTTACCTGACTGTTAAATTCTTTCTCCCAGTGCAGAAGATCCCGGCACGTCGGTTTCTTGATGGGTGTGATCATTCCCTTGCCAACGTATCCCTTATCACCCATCTGGCTTCCCTCGGGAAATCCGACAAGTACTGACGATTCATCTATGCAATGCGCGTCGTGGCGGCTCCCTCGATCGGGTCTGATATCCATGCGAGCTCTCCGTAAAGATTGCACGCAACCTGGATGTTCTTGCCTGTGGTTTTGTGCTTGCCTGAATATAGTTCCCGGTGCTCACGCCACGACCAGCAGGAAAGCAGCGTGCCGTCGTAGATGTACTGGGTGTCCGGGTCGAGGTCTTCCGCCGTGGGGACGAATGGGGCTAGCGCGATCGCCAGCCGGGAAGTGATCCGCGAATTAGCCCGGGCTGATGGTCGGCTGAGAGGCCTTGTGCGTCTCTGCGAGTTCCTGCTGAACGTGGTTTCGCCGCATGTAGGTGAGCGCTATAACCACGGATTTGTAAAGGCCGAGGGAAGGCAGCCATGGATCGATGTCATAGTTCTCCTCGTTTGCATATATCAGCGCGCACAGGTCGATGATCTTGTCTTTAGTGAATCCGGTGGTATGATACATACGCGGCCTGTTTCTGTGGGACTGAGCTTGGTAACCCAATCCTTTCGAGAAGCAGGCCGCCTTTCACGTAGGCGCGCCGCTAATCGGAAATCTGTCACAAACCTGGCGCGCCTCCGCCTGAATAACCCTCTCTGAGCTTATGCTTTTCGAGCAGTTACGCGCTCACCTGCTTAGCTGCTTAGCCCTCATACAACGGCTCCAGGACCGCTACGACGAGATCGCCGCGACCGACCCGCCCGCTCGGCAGTGCACACCAGGCGACCTCCAGTGTGGTGGCCGACATCATCACCGCCATGTTTCCGGCCATTCCCGCCCAGGCCTGGGTGTCATTTGCCATGAGCATGGGACCACCTGCTGAGAGTTGTTGCCACGGGGATGGGACCACATGGTTGCCAGTTGATGGACCACCTCTGCTGTGACCTGACTTGGTTCACATTCGCGGGTTCAAGGAATGCACATCGCGCTGACCTGTAGCTTTCCGGTTTCCGGCCCGAGAAGCGGATGTCCACGTTTGGACGCCAGCCCCACTGCCACGATCAGCCCTCCCAATCGCCGGCCCCTGGTCCGACCCAGGACCGGGCGCGCAGAGAATTCGGAACCTGGCGACGGCGCAGAAGGCGTCTGCGGGGCAGGCCGGCGAGCGGGCAAGCGCCACGGTGGAGGTGAGCGAGGAAACTACTCCTCTGCCGACCATGGTATCCAAGTACCTCATGGCGGAACCCTGCAGCTGACCGGCACCGCATCCTTGAGTGCGGCCACTGCAGCGCCTGATGAAGTGTCCATGCTGACCGTATAGTGGGCCGATGCCGGTCGGCGGGATGAGCGGAGCCCTCACCGGCGGCAGGCGGCTTGACCTGCTCGAACCTGCCTGGAGACGAGGACTCGCCGCGGGCGGGCCCGCCGCTGCCCTCGATGTAGCGCCGGAACTGCCCTCGGCGGCGGCCATGGCCCTGGGCGGGCAGTCACGGGCCTTGACCGTCAGCGGGACGGCCGAACGGTGGCCCGCCTGCGTCGTCGTCGCGCTCGCACACGTCACATCAGCCGCCGTCACGTCGGCCGCCGGCGCCTTGTCGTTCTGGCCAGCCTGGCACCGTGCCGCAGGGCTGCGCGCGAGCAGGCACTCGGCCAGCGAGTGGGGCAGCGCCTTCCTCGCCGCCCTGGGAGCGCTCGGGCTCCCGGCCTCGGGACCGGCCGCGGAGGATGCCGTGCTTGCCCACGCGGTCGTGGCCGAGCGGGAGAGCCAGGACGAGACCGAAGGATACTGCGAGATCTCCGGCTTGCGCCTCGACCCGTTCGGCGGCGGGGTCGTGCGCGTTGACGCCGCTTCGGGCCAGGCCCGTGCGGCGCTGCCCGCGGAGGCCACCGGAACAGGTGGCCGGCTGCTCGCCTTCGACACCGACGGCGCGCTGGTCGGCCGGATACTACCCGCCGAAACCGTCTGGGCGCTCCACCCCGCGACCGCCGAACTGCGATCGGACGTCCAGCTGCGCACCGTGCTGACTAGCACGCTTCCGCTGACCTGGCGCGGCTGGCGGCTCGTTCAGTTGGACCTGCGGGGCGCCTCGTGGCTCGCTCTCCATGACAGCGGGGCTCCTGACGGCGGGGCCAGCGCCCGCCTCGGCGGGGAACGCCGCATGGTGCGCGGCCGGACGAAGCCGGTGCTGCGCACGGGCACGCCAATCCCGGGCGTCACGACGATGGCAGACGAGCCCGTCTTCTCCGGCCCGCCGAAGGTCCTCCTGCCACCGGGGCAGGACAGCTGGCGGGTAGAGGCCCGCCGGGCAGGGACGGGTGCCGTGCTTGCGAGCGTCACCGCGACCGGCGACGCCTGGCACCCGGATGTCCTGTGGCGAGACGTGCCGCGTCCGCTGCTCGGCGAGCTGACGATCATCGTGACCCCGGGCCTGCGCCGCAGCGTCGTCCTCGCGGAGGGGGTCGGCCTCACCTCGTACCCAGCGCCCCGGCTCACCAGCCAGAAAGGCCTTGAGCCAGCGGAGGCAGTCATCTCCGCCCCGCCAGGCATGACCGTCTTCCCGCCCGCGGTCGCCTACCGGGAGGGAACGGTACGCAGGGAGGTCACGTGCGTCGCCGGGCCGGTCGTGCAGCTCTTCGCCGTGACCCCGCCGCACATCAGTCTGCGCGTCGACCCCGAGCCGGGAAGCGGCGGCACCGCCACCCACTGGCACCACGCCGGCCCGCTGCGGCTGACCAGCGACGACCTATGGCGCGGCGGCGCGCTCCGGATCGACCTGCCCGGGGTCGCCTTGCTCCCGCCGGTCACGGTCACCGCCCGGCGCCCTGAGGACGGCGAGGAAGAGCAGGTCCAGGTCCTTGCGCCGACCGGGGACGGCCGCTATCCGCTGCGCCGCATCCTGGACACGGCAGCCGCCCACGGCGACGTCGCGCTCACCATCGACATTGCCGCCGTCCCCGTCACGATCGCGACCGTAACCGGCACCAGTCACGGCAACGACCCGTGGGCGATGGCTTGATGCACCATCCTTGTCGTCGTGGACGTCGTCGCGACAGCCGAGCACCTGAGCCTGACCTACCGCCGCTACCTGCGGTCGTTGCTGCCCGTGCGGGACCCGAGCCTCACCCGGGCGCTGCGCGACGCGATCGACTCCAGCCCGATGCTGACCAAGGGACCGGTGCTGGAAGCGACGCCGCCCTATCAGACCGGTGCTAGCCTGCGTGACCTGATCACCGAAGGCGTCCTGCCCGGCGGGTTCGCGCGGCTCGGCGGTCCTGCGCTGCCGCTGGACCGGCCGCTGTACGCGCACCAGGAACAGGCGATCAGAAAAGCCACCGCGGGCCGCAACCTCGTGGTCGCGACCGGGACCGGCTCGGGCAAGACGGAGAGCTTCCTGCTCCCGGTCCTGTCCGAGCTCGTCAGGGAACGCGACGCGGGTACGCTTGGCCCCGGCGTCCGCGCCCTGCTCCTGTACCCGATGAACGCGCTTGCCAACGACCAGGTGCGCCGGCTGCGGCTGGTGCTGGCGAACACGCCGGACATCACGTTCGGCAGGTACACGGGCGAGACACCGGAGCGGCCCGCAGAGGGGACGGCGCTGTTCGACGCGCTCAACCCCGGCGAGACCCGTCTGGAGAACGAACTGCTGTCCCGCGCCGAGATGCGCGATACGCCGCCGCACCTGCTGCTCACCAACTACGCGATGCTGGAGTACCTGCTGCTCCGCCCCGCGGACATGGACCTGTTCGAGGGCGCGCACGGCGGTCACTGGCGCTTCGTGGTGCTGGATGAGGCCCACGTCTACGACGGGGCGAAAGCCGAGGAGGTCGGCATGCTGCTGCGCCGCCTCACGTACAAGACCTTTCAGCCAGAACGACCGGGGCTTACCGCCTCGCCTCAGGTGATCGCGACGAGCGCGACGGTCGGTGACAGCGCCGAGGCGGTGATGGACTTCGCCGCAAAGCTGTTCGACGCGCCATTCGAGTGGAATCCGGCTGATCCATCCCGCCAGGACCTGGTCCGGGCCACGCGGGTCGCGGTACCGGAGGGCCCGGCCGGGCAGATTCCCGGTCTGTCGCCGGACGACGCCGCCGGAATCGGCAGGATCCGCGCGCTGCTCGCGGCCGGGCCGCTGCCGTTCACCGACCTGGCCCGCGGCGCGGCGGTCTCCGGGGCACGGCTGGCCGAACTGGTGGCGCTCGGTTCCGCGACCCAGGACGAGTCCGGCGCGCCGGTGCTGTCCGCCCGCTACCATCTGTTCGCCCGGGCCACGGAGGGCGCGTTCACCTGCCTGACGGCTGGCTCTTCTTCCGGGTTCCAGGCCGACGGGTCGCGGCCAGGGCCGCACGTGGCGCTGGCCCGGCGGGAGGTGTGCCCGGAGTGCTCGGCGGCGGTGTTCGAGTTCGGCTGCTGCAAGCGGTGCGGCGCCGTGTACCTGACCGGAACCGTCGAGCGGAACGGCACCGGGGAGTACTTCACCTCCCGCGTCGCGCGAGGGGACCGCCGAAGCTGGCTGCTGCTCGGTGACGTTCCCGGCACGGCGGGCAGTGAAGGGGGAACGGCTGGTGCCGGGCTGAGGGCCGCGGACGAGGACGACGCCGCGTTCGAGGAAGCCGCCGAGTCCGACGCGAAGGACGCCCTGCTGTGCGGCAAGTGCGGGGCGCTGCACGCCGCCACGGCGGGCGCCGGAGCGGCGCCGTGCGGATGCTCCGCCGCGCACCTGCGTGCCACGCGACGGCTGCCAAGCCGGCCGAGCGCGCCGGGCGGCTGCGCATCGTGCGGGGCGCGCGGATCCGGCATGATCCGGCTGTTCGAGAGCGGCAGCGAGGCGTCCGCCGCCGTGCTCGCGACCGCCCTGTACCAGGCGCTGCCGGCGGACGAGGAGTCCGAGGGGAATCCGGGCGGCGGCCGCAAGCTGCTCGCGTTCAGCGACAGCCGACAGGCCGCCGCGTTCTTCGCGCCGTACCTGGAGTCCAGCCACGCGCTGGTGCAGCAGCGCCGCCTCATCCTCGACGGGGTGACCCACGCGACCGCTGCCGACCCGACCTGCTCGGTGGACGACCTGATCGAGGCGGTGGCCGCCGCGGCCGGGGCCGCCGGGGTATTCGGGCGGCGGGAATCCAGGCAGGCGCGACGGCGGGAGACCGCCCGCTGGGTGCTGCGCGAACTGATCGCGCTAGACGAACGGCAGTCCCTGGAAGGCCTCGGCCTGCTCCGGGTCACCCTGGACGTTGATCCGGCGTGGCGGGCGCCCACGCCGCTGCTCGCGCTCGGGCTCACGGCAGGCGAGTGCTGGCTGCTGCTGTCCGAACTGGCCCGGACGCTGCGTTTGCAAGGCGCGCTGTCCATGCCGGCGGAGGTTGACCCGGCAGACGAGATGTTCGACCCGCGCCGCGGCCCGGTATACGTCCGCGTCGACGGCGCCGAGGCGAAACTCAAGGTGCTGAGCTGGCTGCCAACCCGCGGCGTCAACAGGCGTCTCGACTACCTGCGCCGCGTGCTCGCCGCGCTCGGCCAGGGTCATTCGGACGCCGCGGACGCCGATGTCCGCCAGGTGCTCGCGGGCGCCTGGCGGTCGCTGACCGGGGCACGCGACGGATGGCTCACCGGGTCCGCGCTGCCGCGGATCGGGCAGGCGTACCAGGTCGACCACACCTGGCTGACCCTCGCGCCGGGCGGCGGCGAACTGTATCGGTGCGACCTGTGCCGCCGCCGGGCCGCCGCCAGCGTGCGCGGCGTCTGCCCGACGCTGCACTGCGGCGGCCGCCTGGTCCCGGTGACCGGCGCCGCCGGCGAGGACGACGACGAGCACTACCGGGTGCTGTACCAGCGGACCGCGCCGGTCCCGCTGACCGCACGCGAGCACACCGCCCAGTGGACCGGGCTGGAGGCCGCCGACATCCAGCAGCGCTTCCTGGCCGGCGAGGTCAACGTGCTGTCTTGCTCGACGACGTTCGAACTCGGCGTGGACGTGGGCGCGCTCAACGCCGTGCTGCTGCGCAACATGCCGCCCACCACGGCGAGCTACATCCAGCGGGCCGGGCGGGCGGGCCGACGCGCGGGCGCGCCGGCGCTCGTGCTCACCTACGCGCAGCGCCGGTCCCACGACCTGTCCCGGTACGCCGCGCCCGAGACGATGCTGACCGGCCAGGTCCGGGCGCCCTACGTGCCGCTCGGCAACCCGCGGATCGATCGCAGGCACGCGCACTCGGTCGCGCTCGCGGCATTCTTCCGCGACGCAAAGGAGCGCACCGGCCAGGAGTGGAAGACCGCGGGCGCCTTCTTCCTCGGCGGGGATCCGGGGGCGGGGGGCGGAGTCGCCGGTCGCCCGGCACCGAGGACGTCGCCCTCGCAGCTGGTTCGCGGGTTCCTGACACCGGTGCCCGATGACGTCGACGCCGCGCTGCGCGCGGTGCTCCCGAAGTCGGTCCAGCAGCGGATCGGGCTTGACTCCGGCGCGTGGGTCAACGAACTCGACGCGCTGCTGTCGGCGGTGCGGGCGGAAATCACCCAGGATGTTGCCCTGTTCGAGGAGCGGCGGCAGGACGCGTTCGAGTCCCGGCGCAGCGACGTAGCTGCCCGATTCGAGCGGTCCATCAACACGATCACCCGGCGGTCGCTGATCGGGTTCCTCGCCAACCGCAACATCCTGCCCAAGTACGGCTTCCCCGTGGACACCGTCGAACTGCGCACCGCGCACTGCGACTCTCAGGTCGGAGCGCGGCTGGAACTGACCAGGGACCTGGCGGTGGCGATCCACGAGTACGCACCGGGCGCCGAACTGGTCGCCGGCGGCGTGCTGTGGCGCAGCGCCGGCATCTACCGGCTACCCGGCCGGGAACTTATCACCCGCCACTACACCGTCTGCCGAGGCTGCCAGCACTACCGAGAGGGCGGCGGCGACCTGGAGCCCGCGTGCACGGCCTGCGGCCGGCCCGCGGACGGGCCGGTGCGCGAGTACTGCGTACCGGAGTTCGGGTTTGTGGCCGACCCCCGGACAGCGAAGCCCGGAGCCGCCCCGCCGCGGCGCTTCTGGAACGGCGCCGTGCACGTGGTGTCGCTCGGCGCGGAGCTGGCGGAGACACGCTGGCGGTCGCCGGGCGGCGCGGTGGTCTGGTGCCACAGCGGCACCCGTGGTCGTCTCGTCTCCCTGTCCGAGGGACCTGGCGGCGCCGGCTTCCTCATCTGCGACTGGTGCGGCTGGGGCGGCCCGAACCACGGCCGCGCCCCCAAGAGCCACATCAACCCGTTGCGCGGCAGGCCGTGCACGGGGCCGTTGCGCTGGCGGTCGCTCGCGCACACTTACGAGACCGACATCCTGCGGGTGCAACTCGATGCTCCCGGGCTCGGCGAGCGGGCACGGTGGCACTCGCTGCTCTACGCGCTGCTTGAGGGCTGCGCCGAGGGCCTGGAGATCAGCCGTGGCGACATCGACGGCGTGGTGCATGCGGGCGCCGACGGACGCAGCGGCTTGGTGCTGTTCGACACGGTCCCCGGCGGCGCGGGCAGCGCGGCGCGGATCGCGGCGTCACTAGACGTGGCGGCCGACTTCGCGCTGCGGCGGGTCAGCGCGTGCGACTGCGGGCTTGAGACCTCGTGTTACGGCTGCCTGCGGACACCGGGCAACGAGCGCCACCATGAGGACCTCATCCGCGGCGCGGCCCTGACAATCCTGGAGTCCCTGTCTGGCCTGCGCGCCGAGGAACTATGAGCCTTTTTTGGCGCCACCTCGGGCCGAGCGCCCGATTCTGTCAGTGCCGGCTGGAATACTCCCCACATGACCACAGCGAGCCTTGAGGGGATGCCACCCGCGGGCGACGGCGCCTTCGGCATCGACGCGTTCACGGCGGACGACCGGCTGCGCCTGTTCCATTTCGCGGCGGCCGAGAAACGACACGAGTACCTCTGGCTGCTGCGCGCCTTCGACCGGTCCCGCGCCAATTACCAGGTGATGATGCACGTCTCCGACGCCCATGCCGCGCTGGATGCGCTGGCGGCGGAACGGCCGCAGGCGCGGGCCGCGGACGTCCAGTCGCTGCTGGACTCCCTAACCGAATGGCAGGTTCTCGACCGCTCCTACGACGGCACCCGCGCCGCGAACCTGGCCGAGTACCGGAACCGGCACTACGTCTACCAGTTCACTCAGGCGGGCTACCGCGCCTACCGCGCCGTTGAGGACGTCCTGTCCGCCAGCCTTGACGACGCGCAGTTGTCCCGGCTCGTCTTCCCGGACATCCTGGCAGATCTCAGCGCCCTCGCGGAGGCGGCCGGTAACGGCGACGCGCCCGAGGTGTACCGGAAGCTGTCCCGTCTCGACGGCGTCCTCGCCGACATGGCGCAGCGCGCCGCGCGCTTCTACCTGATGCTCGGCGACCTGGCCAGGACCAACGACACGCGTCCCGAGGTGTTCCTCGCGCACAAGGACGCGCTGCTCACCCACATGCGCGAGTTCCACTCCGAGCTCAGTAGGTACGCGCCGCTGCTCGCCGACGCGGTCGAGGCGGTCAACGCGCAAGGGGCGGACCGGGTGGCGGCCCTAGCCGCCGAGGTCGACGACAGCCTGTTCCGCTCGCCCGAGCAGCGGGTGCGGGACTGGCAGCATCGCTGGGGAGGGCTCGTGCAATGGTTCGGCGTCCCCCCGGGCGGCCCGGCTCATGGCGGCGGCGTGCCGCGGGCCAGTGAGGCCGACCGGCTGCAGGATGCCACCATCACCGGGATCGCCAACGTTACCGCCTTGCTGCGGCGCGTGACAGAGTCGAGAAGGGGCGGAGTCAGCCGCGAAAGCCAGCTCCGCCACCTCGCGCAGTGGTTCGCGAACCTCCCGGGCGACGACGACGCGCATGCGCTGTACCAGGCGGTATTCGGGCTCGGCGGGCCACGTCACGTCGCCGCGGCCTACGAAGACCCCGACCTGATCCCCGGCAGGCAGTCCTGGTGGGAAGCCGAACCGGTGCGGCTAGCGCGCACCCTGGTGCGAACCGGCCGGGTCGCCGGGCTGCAGGGCCCTGGCCGGATCCAGCGCGACGACGAGGCGAGGGAGCGGCTACGCGCGGAGCAGCTCAAGGCTACCGTCCAGCGGCGCGCGGCGTCCGCGCAGCTCGCCAGCGACGGCATCTACGGGCGCGTGCTCGACGAGCCGGAGACGCGGGCGCTGCTCAGCCTGCTGGACATCGCCCTGGTGGCCAGGGTTCCGGTCAGTCGCAGCGTCACCGCGGCCGACGGGCCAGGTCCGGTCGCGACCGGCTCCGCCGACGGGGTGCGCCTCACGCTCCGCCCCGCGCCAGGCACGACGACGGTGCGGACCGTCCGCGGCAGGCTCCACCTTGGCGGGCTGGCCATCGAGGTCACCGGCGCGGCGGCGCGGCCCGCCCCCGATGACACTCCCGCGGCGGGGATGCCGGCGTGAGGGTCGCCGAGAACGTCAGCACGCTCGAGCTCGGCGAGTACCAGCAGGCCGCCCGCCAGCTGCTCCGGCACCCGCTGATCACGGCCGCCTACCCGGACAAGACGACGTTGCCGCTGGTCCGCAGGTGGGCACCTCAGCTCCGAGAGGACCTCGCGGAGACCCTCGGGTACACGCTCGTCGGCAATGGCGACACAATCAGGCTGCGCCGCGTGCAGGACACGCTCGACGCGACGAGGCCGGCGTACACGCGGGCGAAGAAGCCCTTCGACCGCCGCCGTTACGCCTACCTGGTGCTTACCATGTCCGCTCTCGGCCGCTCCGGCGGCCAGATCGCCCTGTCCGAGCTGGCCGACGTGGTGGCCGCCGAGGCCGGGCGCATCGATGGCCTCGGGATGGACACCGAGCGGAAGGCCGACCGGGATGCGTTCGTTGACGCGGTCTCGTGGCTGGAGGCGCGGGGCGCGCTGCGGATGGCCGACGGCAGCGCCGCCGACTGGGTCAACGACCCGGTGCGTGCCGAAGCGCTCTACGACATCGACCGTGACGTCGCCGCGGCGGTCTACGCACCCAGCCGCGTGCTCCAGCACCTGGACTCGGTCACCGGGCTGCTCGGCGACGCGGCGAGCACCGGCCCGGCGCAGGGCGTCAACGCCGAGCGTCGCCGCGCCGGCCGCCGCGCCCGCCGCTTGGTCCTGGAGAACCCGGTGGTCTACTACGCGGACGTGGACGAGAACCTGCGCGGCCTGCTGAAGTCACCCGCGCTCGCGGAGGACCTGGAAAGGCTTACCGGCCTGCCGCTGGAACGCCGCGCCGAGGGCGTCGCCCTGATCAACACCGGCGGCCGGCTCACCGACGTCACGTTTCCCGGCACCGGCACGGTCGCCCAGGCCGCGCTGCTGCTGTGCGCCAGGATCGCCGGCTACCTGCAGCGCAACGCCCGCCGCGTCGAGCACCTGCCCGCCGCGACCGCGGCCGAGCGCCTCGCCGACGCCAGCGCCCGCATCGACGCCGCCCTCCCCGCCCGCGCGGGCGTCGCCGCGCTCCTCGCCGACGCCGCGCTTGCGGACGCCTCGCTACCGGACGCCTCGCTACCGGACGCCGCACTTCTCGCCGACGCGGAGGCGGGGGAGGAGACTACCGCCGAAGCCGAGGCGACCTACCCGTTCCTCAGCGACTCCTGGCTGCGGGCAGAGCTCATGAAGCTGGTGGACGAGTTCGGCACCGGCATGTCCGAACGGCAGGTCGCAGATCCGGCGGGTCTGCTTGACGACGCACTCGACCTGCTCGCCAGCGTTGGCTTCGTCGCCCGCACTCGCGGCGGCGCCCTCGTCCTCCCGCTCCTGGCCCGCTACCGCGGCGTCACCGCCCAGCTCAAGGAAAGGATTCAGTGACCAGGTACGAGCCCACCCGGGCAGGCATCATCAACATGTGGGACTACCGGGACGAGGAGTTCTCGTTCGCCGGCGGCTGGCTCGTCCTGCGCGGCCCGAACGGCTCCGGCAAGACCAAGGCCCTTGAGGTGCTGTTCCCATTCGTGCTCGACGGCCGGATCGACCCGAAGCGGCTCAACCCGTTCGCGGCTGAGGACCGGACGATGAAGTCCAACCTCCTGTTCCGCGGCATGGACAACGCGGTCGGCTACGTCTGGCTCGAGCTCCGCCATCGGGACACGCGGGAAGCAGTGACGGTCGGCGTCGGGCTGCACGCCCAGCGGCACCGCGACACGCCGCTCCGCTGGCACTTCGTCGCCGAGGGACGCGTCGGCGAGGACTTCTCCCTGCTGACCGGCGACGACCGCCCGATGACGAAGAAGCAGCTGGCCGAGGCGATCGGCGAGGCGAACATCTACGCCACGCCGACCGAGTACCGTGCGGCGATCGACGCAAGGTTGTTCCGCCTCGGCGCCGAGCGCTACGAGCAGCTGCTCACCCTGATCCTCACGCTGCGAAGGCCGCAGCTCGCCAAGAACCTCGATCCGGTCAAGCTTTCGGACACGCTGACCGACGGCCTGCGCCCCGTCGACGACGACCTCGTCGGCGAGGCCGCGCGTAGCTTCGACGACATGGAGGCGGTCGCCCGCACGCTGGAAGGGCTGGTCGCCGCCGACGAGGCGGCCAGCGCGTTCCTCACGGGCTACACCACCTACCTGCGCACCCATGCCCGCGCCGCCGCCGACGCGCTGACCCGCCGCCGCGAGGCGACGCAGGCCGGGCGCGAAGCCGTCGGCAGGGATGAGGAAACCGAGCGGGCCGCGCAGGCGGCACAGCGGGACGCCGAGGACCACCGCGAGCAGGCCGAGACGTCCGTCGCCGGGCTGCGGGGCCGGATAGAGCAGCTCAAGGCGAGCAGCGCCTACCAGGCGGTCGAGCAGATGGGCGACCTGGAGCGCCTAGTCCGCACCTGCGCGCAGACCGCGACCGAGGCGCAGGCCGAACTGGGGCGCCGCCAGGCGGCGACCGAACGTGCCCGGTCCAACTCCGAACGCGCGGGCGCAGTTCTCGCCGACCTCGCCGCGACCGTCGCACGGACCGCCGCCGCGCTCGCTGACCACGCGGCGCAGGCGGGCATCTCCTGGCAGCCGGCCGACGCCGAGGCGTCCAACCTGGCGCAGCGCGCCGGCGCCCGGGTGGCCGCCCGGCTGGAGAACGTCCGCGCCGTCCGCGCCGCGGACGCCGGATACCGCAAGGCTAGCCACGCCCGTGACCTCGCCAGGATCACCCTTGACCGTGCCAGCCAGGCGCTGGCCGACGCCGAGCAGGCCGAGGAGCGGGCAGCCGCCGCCGTCGCTAACGCGGTCGAGACCGCGCGTCAGGCCCTCGCCGACTGGTCCGCCCGGCACGCCGGACTGCTGCCCGCCGCGGAGTGGGCGGACCTTACGGCTGCGCTCGGCGAGGCGCTTGACCGGTTCGGCGAGCCAGACGCCCCGCTGCTGGAGAGCAGCTACAACGGCAAGACCCAGCGGGCGGAGCAGCAGGTCCGCGACGAGCAGGCGGCCCTGCGCGCCCACCGGTCTTCCCTGTCCCGGCAGCGGTCGGAGGTGAGCGCCGAACGGGACGCCATCGCCGCCGAGAAGGACGACGCCCCGCCGCCCCATCCGGGCCGGACGGCGAACCGTTCGGCCAAGGCCGGGGCCCCGCTCTGGCGCCTGGTGCGCTTCGCCGACCACATCGCCGACGACCGGGCGGCGGCGATCGAGGCGGCGCTTGAGGCGACGGGCATGCTCGACGGCTGGGTGATGCCGGATTCGCCGGAAATCGGGGAAGCCGACAGCGACGGGTTCCTGATCCCCGGCACCCCAGTCCACGGGCCGAGTCTCGCCGACGTGCTGGTGCCCGAAGACGGCACCAGCGTGCCCCGAGCGACGATAGCGGCGACGCTGAAATCCATCGCGCTTAATGGGGAGCTGTTCTCCTCCGCCGCCGTGATCGGCGCCGACGGGCGCTACTCGCACGGCATCACCGCGGGTCGGCACCGCAAGGAGCACGCCGAGTACATCGGCGCCACCGCCCGTGCCCGCCGCCGCGCCGCCCGCATCGCCGAATGCGACGCGAAGATAGCCGGCCTGACGGAGCAGATCACGGCTGCCGACCAGCGAACGGCGGGGCTCACGGACACCCTTGAGGCGTTCGGTGACGCACGGCGCGGGCTGCCGCCGACCCGGCAGATCGCCGAGACCCAGCGCGAGCACAACCGCGCCGCCGGGCACCTGCGCAGCGCGCGGCACGCCGCCGAGCAGGCACAGGCAAGCTTCGACGAATCGGTCGCCGCCGTGACCGTGACCGAACGCGTCCTGCGCCGTACCGCCGCCGAGCACGCGCTTGCACCGGATACCGCCGACCAGGTCGAGGCCGCCACCCGCCGCTTCGAGGCGGCCGCCCGCGATCTGGAAGCCAGGCACCGGGAGCACGAGCGGCAGGGCGAGACCGTAGCCGACTCCCGCGATCGCCTTAGGCGCGCCGCGGCCGAGGAAGACGCGTCCGCCGAGACGCACCGCTCCGCCCACCGCCGCCACGCCGAGGAAGACGCCAGGCTCCAGGCGCTCAAGGACTCCGCCGGTGCCGAGGCCAGGCAGGTTCTCGCGCGGATCGGCGAGGCCGAATCCGGGCTCGCGGCCGCGCTGGCGGGGGAGAAGTCCTCCCGCCAGGCGGAGATCGCCGCGATCAGGGCCGCCGCCGCGGCGGCCGAACGCGTCGTCAAGGGCCGCGAGGCACTCGCCGTCGCGCTGACTGAGGAACTCGGCACCGCCCGCGCGCTCGCCCCGTTCGCGGCACGCGAACTGCTCGACGTTCTGCAGTGCCCATCCGGACTGGCCTGGCCTGCCACCGAAGAAGAATGGGCGGACGGGGAGACACCACCGGCCGTTGTGAAAATCTATGCAGCGATCCTGACGGCGACCCGCGGACTGACGGCGACAGAAACCTCGCTGAAGCAGTCGACGACCCGGCTGACGCGGGCCCTTGAGGATCTGCAGGCGCAGCTTGCGGCGGCCGGTCAGGATTACCACCCCGAATGGGACAGTTCGGATGGGGTGATCGTGGTGCGGATCGCCGACGAACTGGGGCCGCTGCCGGCGGCGGCGTTCGCCACCCGGATCGCCGCCGCGCGCCGCGACCAGCAGCTGCTGCTGTCCGACAGCGAGCAGCGGATCCTAGAGGACGCGCTGCTAACCCGGCTGGCCCAGCAGATCCACGACCGGACCATCGACGCACGTGACCTGATCCGGGCGATGAACAAGGAGATGCGCGGCAGGCGCATGTCATCCGGCAAGCGGGTCGGCGTGAGCTGGCAACTGGCCGACGCTCTGGACGACGAGCAGCGGGCGGTGGCCGGCCTGCTCGACACCGACGCGTCCCGGCTGCCACCGGACGCGCTGGCCAGGATGCGGGCACACTTCGCGGCGCGGATCAAGACCGAGCGGGCGCGGCACAGGGACCTGCCATACCGCGAGCTGCTCGCGTCCGTGCTGGACTACCGGCGGTGGCGGCAGTTCGTGTTCCAGCTGGTCAGCCCCGAGGGCGGGGAGGAGACGCTGACCCGGGGCAGGCACAGCCGGCTGTCCGGCGGCGAGCAGTCGGTGTCGCTGCACCTGCCGCTGTTCGCGGCGGCGCACGCGATGCTGAACTCGGCGCGCCCGGACGCGCCTCGCCTGCTCGCGCTGGACGAGGCGTTCGCGGGGGTGGACGACACCGGGCGCGGCGAGCTGATGTCCCTGGCAGCGCAGTTCGACCTCGACTTGTTCATGACCGGGTACGACCTGTGGGCGACCTCGGGCGCCATCCGCGCCGCGGCGCACTACGACCTAGCGCACTCACCCGTCCGCCACACGGTGAGCGCGCTACTGCTGGTGTGGGACGGGACGGAACTGATAGCGGACGAGGCCGGCTCGCTTGCCGGCCGCCTGGGCTCCCCGGGTACCCGCCGCGCGATCGCAGACTCCGTGGCTCCTCGATGACCGCGCTTCGTTCTGCTCCTCGCGCCGCTTGACCGCGCAGCCGCGATCGGCAACCCTTGTCGTGACAGTCCCTGGAGCAGCCCTGGGACGAGCTGCCGGACGGGGAAAGCGGCCGGGCGGCCGCCGCTGCGCTTGAGCGAGCTCTCATCCCGGCTGTGGTGAACATTGAAATCCGCCGTCGAAGTCGCTCGCAGGCGCCGACCCGTCCGTCTCAATCCCCGTCTCATTCGCGGGCGTTCAGCGGCGGCCGCGACCGCCCGCCCAGTTCAATCATGCCTGGTCACGTGCGGCCCCGACTGCTACCGAACGGCCAGCAACAGAATTGGAAAGCGTGTT
>DASRFJ010000120.1:0-4227 GCA_035651595.1 Streptosporangiaceae bacterium
AGTCGGCTCCCAGCATCAGGCTTCGTGACGGCCTCGACCGCACCAAGGGCAAAACGACGTCACGAGCAGCACCACCACCCCATTTTCACGCCGGTACGGCGTCACCCGCAGCGACATCATGGCTTCGTGGAAGACCAGCCCCCGTGAACAGGGGTCCCGCTACCACAAAGGGAAAAACCACCACGCTATCCAGGCCCATCAAACCAGCCGCAGACCCACCGGGCAGCCAGCGACCCGGGCAAACCCCCGAATAAGCCAACGAGGTCCGAACTGGGGGGTAACTGTCCGCAATCTTCTGGCACGCTCGACAGTGGGCCTGAAGTGTTGTGCTATGTCCTGTTTGCGGGTCTGGCGCCGCGTCGGCGTCGGCGGGTGTTCTCAGTCGATTGGCGCGCCTGGCGGGTCCTCAGCCGGAGAGGCGGAAGGTGCGGACGGGGCTCTGCACGGTGGCGGTGCGGGCCTGCACGGTGTAGCCGCCCGCACGCGCCGCCGGGGCAAGCACCTGGCAGCCGGGGAGGGTGATCGAGCGGTTCCAGGTGATCGACGCCTGGGCCGGCACGCCGCGGGCCAGCTGGACCGTGCGGCCGGCGTTGCGCGCGCAGTCCGCCGAGTCCCACACGATCCGGCCAGAGGCCATCACCTGCACCTGGAGCTGCGCGGGGTTGAACGAGCAGCTCGCCCCCGTGGTGGAGACCGCGTAGACCTGAAACAGCGGGAGCTGCCCGGGGCCGTAGCTGGACCGGTCGGTGAACAGGCTCAGCACGACCGAGCCCGGCCCGCAGCGCCCCTGCGCGGCGGCGGGGTTCGCAGACGGCCGTGGCCGGGAGCCGGGCGATGGCGCGGCGGTCGCCGGCGGGGACGTGATCGCGTCGCTGACGCTGGGCGAAACGCTGGGAGACGCGCTGGGTGAAGCGCTGGGCGACGCGGTGACCGAGGAGCTGGCGAGCCCGGGGATGGCGGTGCCGACCGCGGTGGCCTGTAGCGCGCTGCCCGGGCTCGACTGGGTCGTCTTCCCGCCACCACCCGAGAAGCCCCAGGCCAGAATGCCAAGCAGACCCAGCCCGAGGGCCAGGGTGATAACCCGGCGACGCCAGTACGCGTCGGGCTGCTCGGTATCCCCGCCGCCTTCGTCATCACGGTAGCCACTCCCCATACGAAAAGTATGCAAGCAGTCACTCTGTGCAGGCGGGCGACCCGCCGGCCCGGTCGTACGGCACACTGTCATTGATGACGACGACGTACCGCGAGCCGCTGCTTGCCTGGTACGCGCGCAGCGCGCGCGACCTGCCGTGGCGCGGCCCCGCCGCCTCGCCCTGGTCGGTGCTGGTCAGCGAGTTCATGCTGCAGCAGACCCCGGTTGCCAGGGTGATTCCGGCGCACGGGCGCTGGCTGGGCCGCTGGCCTGCCGCGGCCGCGCTGGCCGCCGAGCCGCCATCGGAGGCGATCAGGGAGTGGGGCCGCCTCGGATACCCCCGGCGGGCGCTCAGGCTCCACGAGACGGCCCGGATGCTGGTGACCCGGCATGACGGACAGGTCCCCGCCGCTGTGGCCGCCCTGCGGGCCCTGCCGGGCATCGGCAGCTATACGGCGGCGGCGGTCGCCGCGTTCGCGTTCGGCCAGCGGCACGCCGTGCTCGACACCAACGTGCGGCGCGTGCTCGCCCGGCTGACCTCCGGCGTGGCGTGGCCGCCCGGCCCGGCTACGTCCGTGGCCGAGATCAGGCTGGCCGAATCCCTGCTCCCCGACGAGCCGGCGGTCGCCGCCCGCTGGTCGGTGGCGTTGATGGAACTCGGCGCGCTGGTATGCACGGCCGCGGCGCCCAAGTGCGGCGAGTGCCCGCTGGCAAGCCATTGCGCCTGGCTCGCGGCAGGACGGCCCGCGGCCGCGTCGCCGAGGCGGACCCAGCGGTACGCGGGCACCGACCGGCAGTGCCGGGGCCGGGTGCTGGCGATGCTGCGGAACACCCATGCCGCGGTGCCGCGGCGGGACTTCGACGTGCTGTGGCCGGATCAGGCACAGCTGGCCCGGGCACTTGACGCACTGGTCAGCGACGGGCTCGTCGAGGTGCTGCCCGAAGACGGTTACGCCCTGCCCCGCGGCACCTCAGGACGGGTGCCGCGGTAGCAGGGCGGTGTACCTATGTCGTTCTGACTATCCAGCGGCAGAGGCAGTCCCGCCGGTGTCGGAGCTCGAGCTGGTGCCGGGGGCCGGGCCGCCCAGCGCGGGAGCGGCCACCGGCGCCGCCGCCTCAACGGCGGGCGGCTCCGGCACGGACTCCGGCTTCGCCACGCCGGTGAAGGTGAACTTGGCGGTCTCGCCTTCGCCTTCGGTGTCGACGATGACGATCTGGCCGGGCCGCAGCTCGCCGAACAGGATCTTCTCGGACAGGCTGTCCTCGATCTCCCGCTGGATCGTGCGGCGCAGCGGCCGGGCGCCGAGCACCGGGTCGTAGCCGCGCACGGCCAGCAGGTCCTTCGCGTCCGCCCGCAGCTCCATGCCCATGTCCCGGTCCTTGAGCCGCTCGTCCACCTTCGCGATCATCAGGTCGACAATGCTGAAGATCTCCTCGCGGTCCAGCTGGTGGAAGACGATGATGTCGTCCACGCGGTTCAGGAACTCGGGCCGGAAGTGCTGCTTCAGCTCTTCCTGCACCCGGGACTTCATCTTGTCGTAAGAGCCCCGCGAGTCACCCTGGCGGTTGAAGCCGACCTGGATGCCCTTGGAGATGTCCCTGGTGCCGAGGTTCGTCGTCATGATGATGACGGTGTTCTTGAAGTCGACCGTCCGGCCCTGTGCGTCGGTCAGCCGGCCGTCCTCAAGGATCTGCAGCAGCGAGTTGAAGATGTCCGGGTGCGCCTTCTCGATCTCGTCGAACAGCACCACGGAGAACGGCCGCCGCCGCACCTTCTCGGTGAGCTGACCGCCCTCCTCGTAGCCGACGTAGCCGGGCGGGGAGCCGAACAGCCGGGAGACCGTGTGCTTCTCCATGTACTCGCTCATGTCGAGCTGGATCAGCGAGTCCTCGTCGCCGAACAGGAACTCCGCCAGCGTCTTGGACAGCTCGGTCTTGCCGACGCCGGACGGGCCGGCGAAGATGAACGACCCACCGGGACGCTTGGGGTCCTTCAGGCCGGCCCGGGTACGCCGGATCGCCTGGGACAGCGCCTTGATGGCGTCGTTCTGGCCGATGACGCGCTTGTGCAGCTCGTCTTCCATCCGCAGCAGGCGCTGCGACTCCTCTTCGGTGAGCTTGAAGACCGGGATGCCGGTGGCGGTGGCGAGAACCTCCGCGATCAGCTCCTCGTTCACCTCCGCGACGACGTCCATGTCGCCGGCCTTCCACTCCTTCTCGCGCGCGGCCTTGCGAGCCAGCAGCTGCTTCTCGGTATCCCGGAGCGCGGCGGCCTTCTCGAAGTCCTGGGAGTCGATGGCCGATTCCTTGTCGCGGCGCACCTGGGCGATCTTCTCATCGAACTCGCGCAGGTCCGGCGGCGCGGTCATCCGGCGGATGCGCATCCGCGAGCCCGCCTCGTCGATCAGGTCGATCGCCTTGTCCGGCAGGAACCGGTCGCTGATGTAGCGGTCGGCGAGCTGGGCACTCGCGACTAGGGCCCCGTCGGTGATGGATACCCGGTGGTGCGCCTCGTACCGGTCACGCAGGCCCTTGAGGATCTCGATCGTGTGCGAGATCGTCGGCTCCGCGACCTGGATGGGCTGGAACCGGCGCTCGAGCGCGGCGTCCTTCTCCAGGTACTTGCGGTACTCGTCCAGCGTCGTGGCGCCGATCGTCTGCAGCTCACCGCGGGCCAGCATCGGCTTGAGGATCGACGCGGCGTCGATCGCGCCCTCTGCGGCGCCCGCGCCCACCAGCGTGTGGATCTCGTCGATGAACAAGATGATGTCGCCCCGGGTGCGGATCTCCTTGAGGACCTTCTTGAGGCGTTCCTCGAAGTCGCCGCGGTAGCGCGACCCGGCGACCAGGGCGCCGAGATCCAAGGTGTAGAGCTGCTTGCCCTTGATGGTCTCGGGCACGTCTCCGGAGACGATCTTCTGGGCCAGGCCCTCGACGATGGCCGTCTTGCCCACGCCGGGCTCACCGATGAGCACGGGATTGTTCTTCGTGCGGCGCGACAGGACCTGCATGACCCGCTCGATCTCGCGCTCGCGCCCGATGACCGGGTCGAGCTTTTTCTCGCGTGCGAGTTGGGTGAGGTTGCGACCGAACTG
>DASRFJ010000121.1:0-1682 GCA_035651595.1 Streptosporangiaceae bacterium
GCAGCTTCCCGGCGCGCGGATGAGGCCAGCTCGAGTCGCGTTGTTAACAGCAGACCTTATGCTCCAGCCCGGCACTTCGAATAAGGCACCCAGATCACCCATTCACGCGTGACAGTGACCGCCATGGAGGCCGGCGGCCACCGCGCGCAGATCGGCGGTTCGCGCGTCTGGACATCGCCTACGTCGGTGTCATTCCGGGCGTGCGGGGTCGCGGATGGCCTTGGCCACGCCTGGCCGGGCGAGGGACCTGGCTGGCCCGGCCGAGCCGCTAGTCGTGAGCGGGTTACCGGGCTGCTCCGGCGAGGTAGGCGGCGACGATGTAGGTGGCGTGCCGGTCCAGGCTGACGCGAGCGCGGTCGTACCGCATGGTGGTGCGCGGGTCGGCGTGGGAGGCGGCTTCCTGCACGTCGCGCAGCGGCACCCCGGCATCGAGCGCCGCGGTGATGAACGCATGCCGCAGCGTATGCGGCCCGATCTTCTTGCCGATCCCGGCGCGGCGGGCGACCCGGCGGACGATCCGGCTCGCGCCGTGCCGGTCCAGCCGCCGCCCGCCCGCGGACAGGAAGACCGGGCCGTCGCCGCGTTCACCGACGGCCAGGTCGATCGCCCTAGCTGTGCGGGGTGCGAGCGGGATAGTGACCACCTTGCCGCCCTTGCGGGTGATGACCAGCGTCCGGTGCCCGCGCTCCAGCCCTAGCTGCTCGATATCCGCGCCGGCAGCTTCGGAGACCCGCAGCCCGGTCAGGGCCAGCAAAGAGATCAGCGCATGCTCGATGGGCGGCCCCAGCCCGGCGGCGACCAGGAGCGCGCCGAGCTCGTTACGGTCCAGGCCGACCGCATGCGACTCATAGTCCAGGCGCGGACGGCGGACATGGGCGGCCGGGGAATGCTCCAGCAGTTCCTCCTCCACCGCGTACCTGTAGAACCCCGCGATCGTGCACAACCTCCGGGTGATCGTGCACAACCTCCGGGTGACAGTCGCGCGAGCGCGGCCGCGTTCTTCCAGGTCCCGGGCGAACATCTCGATATCGGCGCGGCGGACCGCGAACAGCGGCAGCGACCGAGCCCGGCACCATGTCGTGAACTGGCGCAGATCCAAGGCATAGGCGTCGCGGGTCTGGCCGCGGTACCCGGCCAGGAACCCGGCGAGCGCTAGCCGCTCAGCATCAGTGAACACTGGCTGGACAGGAACGAGGACGGCAGATGTGGTCGTGGCGGACATGGGGGCGCCTCCCGGATCGATGCTGAGACCCGGACACTGGGCCAGCTCCGCGATCCCAGCATTAACCTGATACCCGTCACCATCGGTGACCAGCACGGACGATTCGCGATCGACGCCGAGATGCTCGATCGCCGATTACGGGTAGATAACTGCCGTGTCGAATTCGGCAGGCCAGGCACTCAGATAACCCAGTTAAGGCGCTGCTCGGAGGTAGATTCCTGCTCAGCTCCCTCTCTGCACGGTTCACTGCGAACGTGGTCAGAGGGCAGCCGTCTCGATACCCGATGGTCCCCGAACGCGTCGACACTGCGTTCTTGGCCGTCGGTGCCTACTGCGGCAGCGGGCGGCCATTGAACCGCCTGCTGTTGAGGAATCCTCAGGAAATGGTCTTTAGCGGTAAGCGTGGCCTGACTGCCGCAGAATATGCACAACGTCCAGCCCTCGCTGGACGGCGGTCTAG
>DASRFJ010000122.1:0-18728 GCA_035651595.1 Streptosporangiaceae bacterium
GGCGCGGGGGTTACGCGTGGGGGCGAGGGTTACGCGTGGGGGCGGGGGTTACGCGTGGGGGCGGGGGTTACGCGGGGGGCGGGGTTAGTCGGTTACGGCGGAGTAGGCGATTACGCCGCGGCGGAGGGCGTCGATGGCGGATCGCGCGGTGGTCGTGAGGTCACCGCCTCCGGCGGCGCCGGCGACCTGGTCGAGGAGATCGATGAGCTGCTTGACCGCCCGGACGAAGTCACCGGGCGTCAGGTCGGCGGACTCCTCGAGGACTTCTTCCAGCCCGGCGCCGCGCGCCCAGCGGTATGCCGCCCAGGCGAACGCCTGATCAGGCTCCCGGAGGAAGTCCAGGTGATGGGACTTCTCCAGCTCGTCCAGCTCGGTCCAGGTGCGGGCCATCGTGGCCAGCACGTCGGGCACCCGGCCCTTCGGCAGCCGCGGCGGCTGGGCGTCGTCCTGGCGCGACTCGAACGTCAGCGTACTCACGCACGCGGCCAGCTCCGCCGGCGACAGGCCGTCCCAGGTGCCGCGGCGCAGGCATTCGGCGGCGAGCAGATCCAGCTCGGTATACAGCCCGCCGAGCCGCTTTCCGTCGGCGGTGACCGTGTCGCCGGACAGGTAGCCCAGACGCTCAAGCACCGTGCACACCCGGTCGAAGGTGCGGGCGATGACGTGCGAACGGCCGGCCACCCGCCGGTCCAGCGCTTCGGTCTCCCGAGACAGGCGCAGGTACCGCTCGGCGTACCTGGCGTGCTCCTCCCGGTCGGGGCAGCCGTGGCACGGGTGCTGCCGAAGCCGGCGGCGCAGTTCGGCCACCTCGCCGGCGGCGGCCGAACCCGCACGGTCCCAGTCCGCGGCACGGGGCGGCTTGCCGATGTCGCGGCCGGCGATCCGGTTCCGCACGGTCGACGCCAGGTCCCGGCGGTGCTGCGGCGACCGCGGGCTGAACGAACTCGGGATCCGGATCCGGTCGAGCACCTCGGCCGGAACCGGGAAGTCCGCCGGGGACAGCCGCTTCACCTGATGCGCCGCGGTCAGCACGAGCGGACCGGGGCCGCTGTCGTGCCCGTTGCGCCCGGCGCCGTGGCGGCGAACCTCCTGCAACCCGGGCTGGAGCACGACCGCGACCCCGGCCCGGCGCCCGCCGGGTACCCGGATGATGTCACCGGGCCGCAGCTGGGCCAGCGACCTCGCCGCCTCGGCGCGGCGCGCCGCCGCGCGGCTCCGGGACAGGTCGCTCTCCAGCAAGGCGATAGAACGCCTTATTTCCGCATATTCCGCGAAATCACCGCGGTCGCAGGTCATCGCCGCGGCGAGATCCTTCATCGCCTGCCGGTTCTTGCGCACCTGCCTAGTCAGGCCCACCACGCCGCGGTCCGCCTGGAACTGCGCGAACGAGGACTCGAGCAGCGCCGACGCACGGGCTCGCCCGGCCCAGCCGGTCAGGTTCACCGCCATGTTGTAGGACGGCCGGAAGCTGGAGTTCAGCGGATAGGTACGGGTGCCGGCCAGGCCAGCCACGGCGGAAGGGTCCATGCCGGGCTGCCACAGCACGACCGCGTGCCCCTCCACGTCGATGCCGCGCCGCCCGGCCCGGCCGGTGAGCTGGGTGTACTCCCCCGCGGTCAGCCCGGCGTGGGTTTCCCCGTTCCACTTGTCCAGCTTCTCGATGACCACGGTCCTGGCCGGCATGTTGATGCCGAGGGCCAGCGTCTCGGTGGCGAACACGGCCCGGATCAGGCCGCGGGTGAACAGTTCCTCGACGACCTCCTTGAACGCCGGCAGCATGCCGGCGTGATGCGCGGCGATGCCGCGCCGGAGCGCCTCCACCCAGTCGCCGAACCCGAGAACCCCCAGGTCCTCGTCCGGGATGTCCGACACCCGCCGCTCCGCGACGGCCGCGATCTCCGCGGCCTCGGTGGGCGTGGTCAGCCGCAGGCCGGAGGCCAGGCACTGCTGCACGGCGGCGTCGCAGCCCGCCCGGCTGAAGATGAACGTGATCGCCGGCAGCAGTCCCGCCGAATCCAGCCGGTCGATGACGTCCGGCCGGTAGGCCACCGGGAACCGCCGCGGCCGGCGACCGCCCCGGCCCGGCCGCCCGGGCGCCTTGCGCGCCAGCCAGTCATCGCGCAGCGCCAGCCGCATCAGCTCCGGGTTCACGCGAGGGTGCCCCTCGGCGGAGCCGTCGGTAAACAGGTCGTAGAGCCGGTTCCCGGCCAGCACATGCTGCCACAGCGGTACCGGACGGTGCTCGTCGACGATCACCTCGGTGCCGCCGCGCACTTGCGCCAGCCAGTCGCCGAACTCCTCGGCGTTGCTCACCGTCGCGGACAGCGCCACCACCCGCACCGACTCGGGCAGGTGAATGATCACTTCCTCCCAGACCGCGCCGCGCGCGCGGTCGGCCAGGTAGTGCACCTCGTCCAGCACCACGAAGCCGAGGCCGCCCAGCGTTGCCGACGAGGTGTACAGCATGTTCCGCAGCACCTCGGTGGTCATGACGACCACCGGCGCCTCGCCGTTGATGCTGTTGTCCCCGGTCAGCAACCCGACCTTGCCCGATCCGTAGCGGCGTGTCAGGTCCGTGTACTTCTGGTTGGACAGCGCCTTGATCGGCGTGGTGTAGAAGCACTTGCGCCCCTGGGCCAGCGCCAGGTACACCGCGAACTCCCCCACCACGGTCTTCCCCGACCCGGTCGGCGCCGCGACCAGCACCCCGTTGCCCGCGGACAGGGCGGCGCAGGCGGCGACCTGGAAGCCGTCGAAGTCGAAATCGTAGAGCCCCCGGAACGACATGAAGTCCGGATCGGCCTGCCGCTCGCGGAACGCGGCATACGCATCCGCAGGGGTGGTCATGCCCTCCAGCCTACGGGAGGCTCCTGAGCCGCTGGTTACTCGTCGGTGTGCATCGCCGAGTCGTCGGCCTGGAGCGCGGCGAGTTCCTCCTCGGACAGGCCCTCATATGGCCGCAGCCTGCCACGCCTGCGGTCGTTGAAGTAGACCACGACTTCGGCGGCCTCGACCAGGGCCACGCAGACGGCGCCCAGCATGAGCATGGTGAACGGGTCGGGGCTCGGCGACGCGATCCCGGCGAACACGAACACCAGGAAGATCATGATCCGGCGCCACTTCTTGAACCGCTCGTGGCTCAGCACGCCCACCTGGTTCAGCATCACCAGCAGCAGCGGCAACTCGAAGCACAGCCCGAAGCCAAGGATCATCCACATGAAGTAGCCGAGGTAGGTATCGGCGGTGAAGAAGGCTACGGTCTGGTTGGGCACCATGCTGATGAGGAAGTGCAGCCCGCGGTCCATGACCAGCAGCGCGAAGAACGTGCCGAGGCCGAGCAACGGCACCGCGACACCGATGAAGAGGTACGTCCACTTCTTCTCGCGCGAATACAAGCCCGGCGCTACGAACGCCCACAGCTGGTACAGCCAGACCGGCGAGGTGATCAGCGCCCCGACCACGAGGCCGACCTTGAGGTGCAGGTAGAAGCCGTCCAGCGGGCTGGTCACGATCAGGAAGTGGCCGTTGAGCTTGACGTTGCAGCCGTTGACGGCATGGCAGTACGGCCGTTGAATGAAATTCCAGATCGGGTTGTAGAAAACGAGCCCGACGGCCCCGCCCGCGACCAGCGCCAGCGCGGCCTTGACAATCCGGTTGCGCAGCTCGCGGAGGTGATCCATCAGCGGCATGCGTCCCTCGGGGTTCGCCTGTCGCTGCGAGTGCGCGAACTTTTCCCCCACGATGCGGGCGCCCTGAATGGCGCCAGGGAGTTTCGCCATGGCCGCGGGTCCGGGCTGAGGCCTAGTCGTCCTGCTTGCTGGCCACCGGGTCCATCGCGGCTGCCCGCTGCATGTCCCTGATCTGCTGCTGGAGCGCGTCGATCTGCGCCTGCTGCTGCTCCGCGCCCGACTGCACCGGCGCGGCGGCGGTCAGCTGCGCCTGAGCCCGTGGCGCCGTGGTGCCCTCGTCCTCATCGTCGTCGTCGTGCATCTTGGTGACTTCCTTCTTCAAGATGCGCATCGACTGGCCGAGGGACTTCGCCGCACCGGGAAGCTTCTTCCCTCCGAACAGCACAAGGACCACGATCGCGATGATCAGGATCTTCCATGGGCTGTCGAACAGGTCACCCATCGTTGTCCGTCCTCTTCAGCAGGGAGGCATCCCCGCTTGATCGGGGCTTATCGAGCTTGAGTCTACACTCAGAGCGCATACAGTCCCAGCGCCGCCGTGGCCGCCTCCCGGATCTCGGCCACCAGCCCCGGCGGCGAGACGACACGGCCCTCCTCCCCCAGCCGCAACGCCAGCCGCCGGACCCAGCCGGTGTCCGGGGTCCGCAGCACCACCCTGAGCCTGCCGTCAGGCAGTTCGGCCACCGATTCGCAGGGGTAGTACTCGGCCACCCAGCGGCCTTCGGCGGACAGCTCGAGTTCCACCGACACGTCCGATTCTGATGGCCGGAACAGGCCAGCGTCCACATCCACGTGCTCCGCCTCGGAAGGCAGCGCCGCGGGCTCAGAAAGCACGGTCAGCGAGAGCACCCGGTCCAGCCGGAACAGCCGGACCCCCTCGGCCCGCAGGCACCAGCCTTCCAGGTACGGGCGCCCCTCCACGACCAGCAGCCGCATCGGATCCACGTCCCGCTCGGTGGCCTCGTCTCGACCCGGTACGTAATACCGCAAATGCAACCGCCGGCCTTGCTCCAGAGCCTGCCTGATCTCATCGGCGTAGCCATCGCCGTTATGAATATCGACCTGAACAGCGACCTGTGCACTCACCGCGGCGGCCTCGCCTGCCGCGGCCTCGAGCTTGGCGATCAGCCGGGTGAGGGCGGAACGGTCCTCGATGCCCGGCACTTCGGCCAGCATCCGCAGGGCCACGAGCAGCGCCGATGCCTCGTCGACGGCCAGGCGCAGCGGCCGGCCGATCGACTCGGCCTGGCTGACCATGATCTCCCCGCCCTCGTAGGACAGGTCGATCGGGCAGTACGGGTCGGGTGAGCGCAGCTCGACGCACCACAGCAGGTTCAGGTCGTCGACCAGGTCCCGCTCCTTGATGCCGAACGCGGCGGCGGTCTCCTTCAGCCCCACCACGCGCCGCGACACCACGTACGGCACCAGCGCCAGCAGCCGCTGCAACCGCTCGGTGGATGTCACCAGCGCGCTCACGCCAGCACCCCCTTCAGCCGGGCGATGACGGCTTCGCGCAGGTCAGGGGGTTCGAGGATGAGCACGTCGGGCCCGAAAGAGGCGGCGTAGTCGGCGAACCAGCCGACGTCGCCGTAGTTGGTGACCACCTCGTCCCAGCCGGGCACGGCCTCCTCGGTGACCGAGGTGGCGCCGCGGCGCAGCCCGACCCCGGCCCCGGACCTGACCCGCAGCACCGCGGTGTGCTCCATGACCGGCGCCGAGTCCCAGTCCCGCACCAGTTCGCGCACGTCCGCGCCGGGCGGCACGGTCACCGTGCCCGGCAGCCCGCAGAACTTGACCGGTCCAGCGATCCGGCTCAGCCGGAACACCCGGGTGGCCTGCCGCCCGCGGTCCCAGCCCGCCACGTACCAGCGGCCCTTGCGATTCACCACGCCCCACGGCTCGAGTTCGCGCCGCTGCGGCTCGCTGCGTCCGGCCGCGCGGTACTCGAACGTCACCGGCCGCCGGTCCCTGACCGCCTCCCACAGCGGGCCGAAGGCAGGCTCCGGAGTCCCCAGCCGCGGCTCGATGTCGGGCTGGGCCGGCACCTCCACGGTGCTGTCCACGCCCGCGGCCCGCAGCTTCAGCAGCGCGCCCGCCGCGGCCCCGGCCAGTTCCGCGCGCTGCCAGACCCGCGCGGCCAGGCCGAGCACGGCGGCCTCGTCCGCTTCCAGGTGCAGTTCGGGCAGCTCGTAGGCCTGCTGGAGAATGCGGTAGCCCGCCTCGTCGTCGAACGGGTTGTTCAGGCCGGTCTCCAGCGGGACGCCGAGGTCGCGCAGATCCTCCTTGTCCCGCTCGAACATGCGCTTGAACAGATCCTCGTTCTCGGGATAGCCGGGGACGGCCGCCCTGATCTGTTCGGCGGTCAGGTAGCGCCTGGTGGAGAGCAGGCAGACGACAAGCCCGAGCAGCCGCTCGGTCTTGCGTTTCGACATGGCGTGCCCTCCCGTATGCGCTCTCCTAGGCTAACTTGTGAGCGGTGATCACATGGCGCAAAGGCGCGGTCATCGCAACGCGTCGCGAATGGCACGGCGCTGTCGAGCTCGACGTCTCCGTGTCCGGTGTCCAGGTGCGCGCGCTGTGCTACCCGGCGCTGACCGGCCGGCCGGTGCCCGGCGACGACGTGCTGCTCAACACCACCGCCCTTGACCTGGGGCTGGGCACCGGCGGCTACGCGCTCGTGGTGGCCGTCCCCGACCGCCTGCCGCCCGACCCAGAGCTGGCCGGGCACCTGGTGAAGGCCCGGTACACCCCGCTCCAGGCCACGGTGCTGGGCGCGGACGAGCAGGGCTCGCCACACCACGACGTGCTCACGGACGCCGATGACGTCGGAAAAATGCCGGTGGTGGTGGCCGACCTTCACTCGGCTCTCCCCGCGGTGCTCGCTGGCATACCCGGTCGGACCGAACGTTCGGTGGTTTACGTCATGCAGGACGGCGGGGCCCTCCCGGCGTGGTTCTCCCGGTCATGCGCCGCGCTGCGGGAGACGGGCTGGCTCGCCGGGGTGGTGACGACCGGGCAGAGCTTCGGCGGAGACCTGGAGACGGTCACGCTGCACACCGGCCTGCTCGCGGCACGGCACGTGCTTGGTGCCGACGTCGCGGTGGTGGCCCAAGGGCCGGGGAACCTCGGCACCGGGACCCGCTGGGGATATTCGGGCGTCGCGGCGGGCGAGGCGGTGAACGCGGCGGTTGCGCTCGGCGGCCGGGCCGTCGCGTCGCTGCGGGTGAGTTCTGCCGACGCGCGGGAGCGGCACCGGGGCGTGTCGCACCACAGCCTGACCGCGTACGGGCGGGTAGCGCTGGCGCGGGCCGACGTGGTGATCCCTGAGGGGCTGGGCGCCTTCGGCGAGGAGATCGCTCGGCAGGCGGCGCCGCTGGCCTCGCGGCACGCTCTGGTGAAAGTTTCCGTCGAGGGGCTCGAAGACGCGTTGCGAGCGTGCCCCGTACCGCTGTCCACGATGGGCCGCGGCCTCGACGCGGACCGTGCGTACTTCCTCACCGCGGCGGCGGCCGGCCGCCATGCCGGCCGCCTGCTCGCGGCGTCTGACTAACCCGGGATCAGCTTGACGCGGAGGCGGGGTAGGCGTCGAGGATGTCGACGACGAACACCAGCGTGTCGGTGCCCTTGATGCCCGCCTGGGACGCGCCGGCGCTGCCGTAACCGTCGGCGGGCGGGATGACCAGCAGGACGCGGCTGCCCACGGTCTGGCCCGCCAGGCCGTTGTCCCAGCCGGGGATGACCTGGCCCGCGCCGATCTGGAAGCCGAACGGCGCCTTCCTGGACCAGGACGCGTCGAAGACGTTCCCGGTCCGCCAGATGTACCCGGTGTACTGGACGATGAGGTACTGACCCTTGCCCACCTTGGCGCCGCTGCCCTTGACCAGGGTCTGCACCTGGAGCTTGGTCGGCGGCTTGACCGAGGAGGCAGGCATCTTCACGGTCGGCGCCTGGCCGGCCGCCTTGGGCGCGGTCACCGTGGGCAGGTTGCCGCCGCCGCTGGACACCTGCGAGCCGGCCGCCGCGTCGGTGCCGTTGTAGCTCTTGATCACGTCGATGACGAACACCAGCGTCGTGGTGGCCTTGATGCCCGCCTGGCTGTTGCCGGTGCTGCCGAAGCCATCCTTGGGCGGCACCACGGCGAGGATCCGGCTGCCCACCTTCTGGCCGACCACCGCCTTCTGCAGGCCGGGCAGCAGCGGGTTGGTGAACAGCGTCGGCACCGTGGCGTAGGTGCTGCCGACTTGCTTGTGGGCGGTCCCATCCCAGGTGTAGACCACGTAGTTGCCGACGAACTCGTCGGAGCTGGCGATGGCCGCGCCGGTGCCCTGGATCAGGGTCTTGACCTTCAGGTCCGAGCTGGCCTTCGAGGCCGGGATCGTGACGCTGGGAGCCTTGCCGAAGAGCCCGGAGGCGGTCACGGAGGCGTTGGTGTCCGGCCCGGACGACGACGATGTCGACGCCGACTTCGCGCTGGACGAACCGCAGCCCGCCAGAGCCGCGCCGGCGAGCAGTGGAATGGCGAGAGCCGCCAGGAAACGTCGCATGAAATCCTCAAAGTGGTCGATGTCAGCCCCGCCAGCCTACTGGCAACTGTGCCCTATCGTGGTCACGCCGGGAACCCGTAAGCAAGCTCAGCGCAGCCGGGCCAGCAGATTCCGGTGCCAGACCGCGATTGTGTACGGCCCGAAACGGTAGACGTGCGCGGGCCGCCCGGCCCGGGCCTCCATCTGGCGGACCAGCGTCTGATCCGACCAGTTCCGCGCCGCGCCCATGCTCACGATGAAGTCCGCGTAGTGCTTGGCGGGGTCGTACCAGGCCCGGCTGGCCTCCCAGTAGTCCTGGCTGGCCAGCACACCGCGGTTCGCCGCGACCGCCCGTACCTGGACGGTGTCGCGGCTGTCCAGGGTGAGGCTGCTGGCCTGCCAGTAGCCGGCCAGGCCCTGGGTCAGGTCGTGCTCGGCCAGCCATACGGTCAGGTCCGCGGCAGGCGCCGGGAGCGGCGGCTGGACCGCGTTGGACGCCAGCATGCCGCCGTAGACGGCGAGCGCGCCGGCCATCACGGGCGCGAGCCGGGCGGCGAGCAGCGGGCCGGCGAGCTGGCGCCCGGCCAGTACCGCCCCGAACGGCAGCACCGCCGCTATCTCCCTGGTAGTGCTGATGTTCTGCGCCTGGACGGTGAACATGTAGGCGGCCAGGTTGACCGCGATCGCGACCGTCAGCACCTGGGCGAGCAGGTCGGCGGCGGCGAACCGCCGCACTGTCCGGCACAGCGCCCAGCTCACCAGGCCGATGCCGATCAGGTGAAAGACCGCGAACAGCGCCAGGTGGCTGACCGGCAGGCTGGTGAAGTCGGCGCCGAACAGCTGGAGCAGGCCCTGGGCGGTCAGGGTCACATTGTGCAGCCAGGCGCTGGACTCGGCGAAGGTGGCCCGGACCGGGCTGATCGTCCAGCCGCCGTTCGCGGCGATGAGCCAGGTCGCCAACGCCGCGGCCGGCCAGGACAACACCGCGGCGACGGCCAGCGACAGCTCATAACGGCACGCGGCCAGCGGCTCGCGTTTGCTCACCACCATCCGGTACGCGCGGCCGGCGCAGACCGCGGCCAGCGGCAGCGCGGCGACGATCTCGGTGATCGGATCCGCCACCGCCGTCCAGGCCAGCAGCAGGCCCGTGGCTGCCGGAGCCCACCGGGAGTTCGCTCCTCGGTCGGCAATCAGCCAGGCCGCTAGCACGGGGACGCCGGTGCCGACGTGGTCGGGGGACAGCAGCAGCAGGTGCGTCGCGCTGCCGAGCTGCGGCGCGAGCATGATCCCGGCGGCGATCAGGGCTCGGGTGATGCCCTGCGCGCCGCGCGCGTTTCCCCTGGCCAGCCCCGCCGCCAGCAGCACGAGCAGCGTGTAGGTCAGCGCGCCGGCAATGTGCACCACGTCGGGGCCGAGCCCGCGGAAGGTCTCGACCAGCATGTATTCGGGCAGCTCGGTGGTGTAGAACGATACGTCCGACATCGTCCAGCCGTGTAGCAGCAGGTTGCCGTGCAGCATGTCCCACGCCTGGAGCGCGTTGGAGGCGCCGTCGGAGTTCACCGGGGCCCCGGCAGTGGACTGCGCCAGGTACGCGATGAACAGGCAGATCGCCGATGCGATCGTGGCCGCGGGCCAGGTGAGGCGCTTGATGCAGAGTTCTGTAGCCATATGACTACAGACTGTAGCGCTAACGCAACTTGGTCATCAGGTTCTCGTGCCAGACGGCGACGGTGAAGTCGCCGACCTGGTAGATCGCGGACGGCCTGCCCGCCATATCCGCCAGCTGCCGGATCAGCTTCTGGTCCCGCCACTGCGCGGCCGATCCGGTACTGATCACGAAGTTGGCCTGGTTACCCGCCGTGTACCAGGACTTCTTCCCCTCCCACCAGGTCTCACCGGTCAGCCCGGCGGGCCCGTCGGCGATGGCCCTTACCTGGACCCGGTTGGCGCTGTACAGCGTCACGCTGGCGGCCTGCCAGTAGCCGGCCAGGCCGCGGGTAAGGTCGTGCGCGGTAAGCCAGGAGGCCAGGTCCGCCGTGGCCACCGGGACTGGCGGCTGAACCGCGTCGAACACCAGCATGCCGGTGTACCCAGCGAGAACGGCCGCCGCGACGACCGCGCGCCGCGGCTGGAGCAGGTGCTTGCCAAGCATCCGCCCTGCCAGCGCGGCGCCGAACGCCAGCACCGCGGCGATCTCCCTGGTGTTCGTGATGTCCTGTGCCTCGCGGCTGAGCAGGTACGCGGCCAGGTTGACGGCGATGGCGGCCACCAGCACCTGCACCACCAGGTCGGCGGACAGGTACCGGCGCAGTGCCAGGCAAAGCCCCAATGCCGCCAGGCCAAGCCCGATCAGGTGCACCGCGGCGAAGACCCCCGCCAGCACTCCCGGCTGGACCCCGAAGGCAGCCCCGTAAAGCTGGAGGATTCCGTGACCGGTGAGGGCGGCGTTGTGTCCCAGTGCCCCCGGGCCGGCGGGCGAGGTGTGCAGCGGAGCACCCGTCCAGCCGCCTTCGGCGGCGATGAGGTGGGTGCCGGCCCACGCCACCGCGACCGCGCAGACCGCCGCCGTCAGTAGGGACAGTTCGTACCAGGAGTCGCGCAGCGGCCTGCGCGCCACCCGCGCCTGGATGATGCGCAGCCCGCACACCGCGGCCAGCGGCAGTGCTCCGACTACCTCCGCGAGCAGGTCGCCCACCGCCGTCCAGGCGAGCAGCAGACCGGCAACGACCGGCGCCCAGCGGGTGCTCGCTCCTCTATCCACGATTATCCAGGTCAGCAGCAAGGGGACGCCGGTGGCGACGTGGTCGGGTGACAGCAGCAGCACGCCGGACGGGTTGCCAAGCTCCGGCGCCAGCATGATCCCGGCGGCGATCAGCGCGCGGGTAACACCCTCGCGGCCGGTCGCGCGGCCCTTGGCAAGCAGCGCTGCCAGCAGCACCAACGCCGTATACGTAAGCGCGGCGGCGATGTGGACCGCGAACGGACCGAATCCGCGGATCGCCTCGACCAGCGCGAACTCCGGCAGGTCGATGGTGTAGAAGGACACGTCGGCGACCGCCCAGCCGCGCAGCAGGAGGTTGCCGTGCAGCATGTCCCAGGCCTGGAGCGCGATGGAGGCACCATCGGACGTGACATACGTGGCGCGAGCGGACTGCGCGAGGAACGCGGCGAACAGCCCGCAGGCCGCCACCGTCACGACGGCGGGCCAGGCCAGCCTGCTAGCCAAGCGCGGTGAGGAGTTTCCTGTCCCAGACGGCGATCGTGTTTCGACCGAACTCATAGACGTGGGCTGGCCTCCCGGCTAGGGCCGCCAAGTGCCACTCCAGGGCCGAGTCCGACTCGCCGGGCGGCGCGTTGGCGGTGACGAGGAAGTTCGCGTAGTTGCTGGACGGCTCGAACCACTCCTGCTTGGCCTCCCAGTATGCCTCGGGCATCAGCCTGTTCTCGTTTACCACTACGGGCCTGACCGTGATGGAGTTCCCGCTGTCCACGGTCACGCCGCTGGCCTGCCAGTAGCCGCCCAGCCCGCTGGTGAGGCCGTGCCCGGCGAGCCAGAAGGTGAGGTCCGCGTTGTCCGCGGGGATCGACGGCTGGCTCGCGCCGAAGCCCAGCATCGCGGTGTAGCCGGCCAGCAGCGCCAGGCCGGACACCGGGGAGCGTACCAATTGCCCCCTGTCATTGCGTCATTCACTCAAAGAAGCCAGACGACTACTGATGGTTACGTTAGCATGCCGCCATGCACGTGACCGACCGCGTCGGCGCCGGGACCGTCATCGCCACCCGCCTGCCATCCGGGCGCACCGCGGCACGGCTGGCCTGGCCGGCCGGGCTGACGGTGGCCGCGCTCGCCCTGTACGGCTGCTACCTCCGCTTGTCCGGCACCCAGCGCGTCACCGCGGACGGCGCCTCGCAGGCACTCCAGGCGTGGGACATGCTGCACGGCAACTGGCTGCTGCACGGCTGGACGCTGACCGACGTGTCGTTCTACACCACCGAACTGCCGCAGTACGTGCTCATCGAGGCGGCGGACGGGCTGCGGCAGGACGTGGTGCACCTGGCCGGCGCGATGACCTACACGCTGCTGGTCCTGGCCGCTGGCCTGCTCGCCCGGGGCCGGTCGACAGGCCGGCCCGGCCTGGTCCGGCTCCTGGTCGCGTGCGGGATCATGCTCGCGCCGCAGCCGGTGAACGGGGTGGGCATCCTGCTGACCCAGCCCGACCACGTCGGCACGATGGTCCCGGTGCTGTTGTGCTTGCTGTGGGTCGATCGCGCACCACGCCGCTGGTATGTGCCGGTCCTCGCCGGGGGCGCGCTGGCGTGGGTACAGGTCGCGGACCGGCTGACGATGACGGTGGCGGTGCTGCCGCTGGCGGCGGTATGCGCCTTCCGCGCCTACCAGGGGATAGTGCGGGACCGGGAGCCGCTCGCCGCGCGATGGCCCGAGCTGTCGCTGGGTGCCGCGGCGCTCGCCGCCATCCCGGTCGCGATGATCGCCACCCGGGTGCTCGCCAGCCTCGGCGGGTACGCGAGCCGGCCGCTGGCGAACGCATTCGCGCCGTCGGCCAGCTGGCCGTCCCACGTCGTGGTGACCGTGCAGGGCATCCTCGCGCTGTACGGCAGCGACGTCACCGGCCAGCCGTTCGGCGTGCTCTCCGCGGTGGCGCTGATCCACCTGGCTGGGCTCGCGCTCGCCGGGTGGGCGGTGTGCCGCGCGCTGCGGCGCTTCGGACGCGGCGAGGACCTGGTCACCGACGTGCTCACCGTGGGGATCCTCGTCACGCTGGCCGCCTATCTGGTCAGTCCGCTGCCCACCACGATCTACTCGGCGCGCGAGATCGTCGCGGTCTTGCCGTTCGGCGCTGTGCTGGCCGGGCGGGTGCTCGGCGACCGGCTGGCCGCGCTGCGGCTGCTGCCACTGGCATGCGCCGTGCTGGCAGGCTACTGCGTCGCGCTGCTGTCCGGCATGGCCCAGCCGACCCGGGCCGCGGTCGGCCAGGAGCTGGCCGGCTGGCTCACCACGCACCATCTGACGTCCGGGCTCGCCAGCTACGCGCAGGCGAACAGCGTCACGCTGGCCAGCGGCGGCGCCGTCCAGCTGCGGGCACCGGACTGGACCCGGCACGGCGCGTTGCGCGGCGCGTACGCCTCGCGGAGCTCGTGGTTCGATCCGCGCCTGCACGACGCGACGTTCGTGGTGTCGACGAAGGCCAACGGCTGGGGCTTCTGGATCTCCTACCGGCAGGTGACCGGCGCCTTCGGCAAGCCCGTGCACACCTATCACTACGGCGGCTACACGATCTGGGCTTGGCACGAGAACCTGCTCGCCCGGCTACATCCCGGCGATTAGCTTCTCCACGCGCTCGTCAACCGACCGGAACGGGTCTTTGCACAGCACGGTGCGCTGAGCCTGGTCGTTCAGCTTCAGGTGCACCCAGTCCACGGTGAAGTCCCTGCGCTTATCCTGCGCTCGCCTGATGAACTCACCCCGGAGCTTTGCCCGGGTGGTCTGCGGGGGAACGGACTTGGCCTCGAAGATGTCCAGGTCGCGCGCCGCACGCTCGACCGCACCCGCCTTCTGGAGCAGGTAGTACAGGCCGCGGCCGCGGTGCACGTCGTGGTAGGCGAGGTCGAGCTGGGCGACCCGCGGCGACGATAGCGGCAGGTCGTGCCGGGCGCGGTAGCGCTCGATCAGCTGGTACTTGGTCACCCAGTCGATTTCCCTGGCGATCTTGTCGAGGTCGCCGCTCTCGATGGCGGCCAGCGTGCGCTCCCACATGTCCAGCACCCGCATGCTGACCGCGTCGGCGCCGTTCTTGTCGGTGAAATCCTTGGCTCGGTTCAGGTACTCGTACTGGATCTCCAGCGCGGACAGCTCCCGGCCGCTGGCCAGCCGGACCCGGCTGCGGCCGGTCATGTCGTGGCTGACCTCGCGGATCGCCCGGATCGAGTTGTCCAGGGTGAGGTCGCGCATGATCGCGCCGGCCTCGATCATCCGCAGCACCAGATCGGTGGACCCGACCTTGAGCAGGGTCGTGGTCTCGCTCATGTTGGAGTCGCCGACGATCACGTGCAGCCGGCGGAACCGCTCCGCGTCCGCGTGCGGCTCGTCCCTGGTGTTGATGATCGGGCGCGACCTGGTGGTCGCGGACGAAACGCTCTCCCAGATGTGCTCGGCGCGCTGGCTCACGCAGTACACCGCGCCCCGCGGGGTCTGCAGCACCTTCCCCGCGCCGCAGATGACCTGGCGGGTGACCAGGAACGGGATCAGGATGTCGGCCAGCCGGCCGAATTCGCCGTGCCTGCCCACCAGGTAGTTCTCGTGGCAGCCGTAGGAGTTGCCGGCCGAGTCCGTGTTGTTCTTGAACAGGTAGATGTCACCGGCGATGCCCTCCTCACGGAGCCGCCGGTCGGCGTCCACGAGCAGGCCCTCCAGGATCCGCTCCCCCGCCTTGTCGTGCGCGACCAGGTCGAGCACGCTGTCGCATTCGGGGGTCGCGTACTCCGGGTGGCTGCCCACGTCGAGGTAGAGCCGTGCCCCGTTGCGCAGGAACACGTTGCTGCTCCGGCCCCAGGACACCACCCGACGAAACAGGTAGCGTGCCACCTCGTCCGGTGACAGCCGCCGCTGCCCGCGGAAGGTACAGGTAACCCCGTACTCGTTCTCCAGCCCGAAGATGCGCCGATCCACCCCCTCAGGCTACGTCGCCGCAGGGCCTACTGACAGCATCACGCGGTGGTGGCGGTCGGGTTATTTCATCCCCGGAGCAGGTTCCCCTGCCACACGTAGATCGTGTACGGCCCGACCGTGTACTCCCTGGACGGCCGGCCGAAGCCCGCCAGCGCCACGGAATTCGGCTCCCAGTAGTTGTAGAAGCCAGGCATGTTCTCGGTCACCAGGAACGTCGCGGTGTGGGTACCAGGCTGGTACCACGAGTGCTTGGACTCCCACCAGTCGCGGCGCAGGTTCCCCGGGTAAACCGCCCGGACGGTGACCGCACCCTCGCTGTCCAAGGTGACGATGCTCGACTGCCAGTAGCCGCCGATGCCGTAGGTCAGGTTGTGTGCCGCGAGCCAGGCCGCGAGCTGCTGGTTGGCGGCCGGCGCCGACGGCTGGGCAGCGGTATAGCCGAGGCTGGCCAGGTAGCAGCACATGACGCCGGCGAGCGTCGCCGGGATCCACCGGACCAGCCGGGCCCGTCGGACGCCGTAGGCCAGCGCCGCCCGTCCGGGCAGCGCCGCCCGGATCGACGGCCCCAGCGTCCGCGCGGCCAGCACCGCCCCGTAGGGCAGTGCCAGCGCGTATTCCCTGGCGTTCAGGTCGGTGCCGCTGGCCATCGTGCTCGGCACGTACAGCAGCACGTTCAGCACGATGGCGACAAGCAGCACCTGGTCGACCAGGCTGGGATGCCGACCGAACCGCACGCAGACCAGCCACATCGCCCACGCCACCAGTGCGACGCCGGTCAAGTGCATCACGGCGAAGAAGACGTCGGCCGCCGAGCCCCACGGCATCGCGCCGAACATCGCCAGCCAGCCCTGGATGGTCACCCAGGCATGGCCAGGCCACAGCGACACTGGCACGAACTGGTAGCCGACCGAGTGCACCCGGTATCCGCCGTTGTAGTGCAACAGCCCCTCGACGCACGTCGCCAGGCCATAGGCCGCCCCGCTGGCGACCGTGAGCGCCAGCTCGTAGCCGCAGGCCCGCAGCAGCGCACGACGCCGCGCGGACCGTCCGGTCAGGCGCGGCAGGCCGCGGCCGGTGCGCAGCACCCGCAGCAGGCAGACCCCGGCGAGCGGGATGATCCCCGCGACGAGGACCAGGGGGTCGGCGATCAGCGCCCAGGTGAACAGCACCCCAACCGCGACGGCCTCGGGCCAGCGCCGCTTCCCGCGATCGGTCAGTGGGGTCCGGGGGGAGGCATCCCCCCGGTCGATCAGGGGGGTCCGGGGGGAGGCATCCCCCCGGTCGATGACGATCCAGCACAGCAGCAGCGGCACCGCCGTACCGATGTGCCCGACGGACAGCACCAGCACGAACACGCCGACACCGAGCTGCGGGGCGATCATGATGCCGCCCGCCACCAGCATCCGGACCATGCCCTCACCGCGGTCCACCTGGCTCAGCTTCCCGCGGGCTAGGACGACCGCGAGCAGCACGACGATCGTGTATGTGATCGCCGCGCCGACGTGCGCGGTGTCGGCGTGCAGCCCGAGGAAGCTTTCCAGAACCGCGTATTCGGGCAGCTCGGTGGTGTAGAACGACACGTCGGACATGAACCAGCCGTGCAGCATCAGGTGACCGTGCAGCATGTCCCAGGACATCAGCAGGATGTTCGCTTCGTCCGAGTTCTCCGGATAGGTCCGGGACACGCGGAGGTAGACGGCAAACAGGACGATCGCGGCAATGGCGAACAGCGACGTCGCGATCACTCGACGGCGTATCACGGTCCCTGCCACGTCCTTACTTCCAGTGGGCTCGGCAAAGCGTATTAAGGAACTCCTGGGAATTAGCTGAGCGCGGCCCGAGAGTTTTGCCCGGCCTCCCAGCGCCATGCCAGGCTGGCGCGTAACCTGGCATGGTCACACTCTGTCGCGGCGCGGGCCAACCTTACTCTGGTAGGCTGCGCCCGGCCTGGATGACAGTCCTCTCTCTCCAGTACCTGTGATGCGATGGTGGAGGCCCGCGGTTGCAACTCACTTCGACGCCTGGCGCGCCTGAGTCCCTGCGGGAACGTGCCCCTTCGATGCTGTCCAAGGTTAATCATCCGGTTGTCCCCGGGATCATCGCCTTCCTCGCCTGGCTGGGTTATGCCATTGCCCGCTGGCAGGTCTACGCCAACCATCACCTGAGCCTGTTCCTGGTGACCGGAACCACCTACACGCACCGGCACCAGCTGCCGCCCGGCCTGATGATCGGCGACCCGCACGCGGCCGGCTACGACGGCCAGTTCTACTACCGGCTGGCGCTGAACCCGTTCAACTGGAGCAAGACCGCTTACGGCATCACGATGGACCAGCCGTACCGGTACACCAGGATCGGCTACCCGTTCGTGTCCTGGCTGGGCTCGTTCGGCCAGCACGACCTCGTGCCGGCCTCGCTGCTGGCGGTCAACCTGCTCGCCGTGGCCGCGATGGCCGTGCTCGGCGCGATGTTCGCTCGCCAGTCGGGGCGCCACGCGCTGTGGGGACTGCTGTTCGCCGCGTACTTCGGCCTGGCGATCAGCGTGGGGCGGGACACCGCCGAGCCGCTCGCCGAGGCCTGCATGCTCGCCGGGCTGCTCGCCTACCGGCGCGGCCGCTGGATCCTCAGCGCGGCCGCGTTCGCGTTCGGCGCGATCACCAGGGAGACGATCCTGTTCGCGCCGGCCGCCATCGCCATCGTCCGGCTCGTCCAGATCGCCCGGCGCAAGGTCCGGCCGGGCCTGGCGGACCTCACCTGGCTGGCGCCGGCCGTCGCCTTCGGTCTTGACGAACTCCTCGCGCGAGTCGCGCTCAAGGGCGAGTTTCCCGTGGTCGCCGACAACAGCAGGAATCTCGCCACGCCGTTCACCGCGATGATCGACTCGATCAGGACCGACGCGGCGAAGATCAGCTGGCAGGTCCTCGGCCAGTACGACATCGCGCTGCTCGAGTTCGCCACCCTGGCCGTGTTCATCCTGGCCGGGCTGGCGGTCATCGCCGTGACCACCGCGCCGCTGCACGAGCGGATCGCGTTCGTGTTCTTCATCCTCGAGCTGGGCCTGCTGTCGAACCAGATCTGGGGCAGCACGTTCGGGGACGGCCGGTCGCTGATCGAACCGTTCCTGTTCTCGCTCATCCTGGTGCTGGCAACCCCGAAGCGGTACCTGAACGCGTACTACCTGGGCGCGATCGCCGCGGTGGCCCTCCCGGCCCTGGCCGTCGTGGCCCGCCGCCGCATCCTCTACATGTAGCCCGCGCCCAGGGTGGTGTCGCGCCCCCACGCCCCCGCGCCCCCGCGGCATGTGGCCGCGCGTTTCCGACTCCCGCCATGCCGCCGGTCCCGAATGCCCAGGTTTGTCCAGCCCGGCGCTGCCCTTCCGCGGCCCACACCCACCTCGAAAGGCGGTTCGGAAATCATTGCGGACACTTACCCCCCCGATCTGGGGGGGTAAGTGTCCGCAATAATCTGGCCCACCCAGGTGAGCGCCTGGAATAACCCTACATATCCTGATAAGCCGGACGCGAGCGGCGGTATCGCGGTCAGGTCGCTCGACCCGCAGCGAGCACATGTCGTCCCGGACCACCACCATCTGCACCCTTTTTTACCACCAAGCCTTTTCCTAGCGCGCAAGAGGCCGCATCGCGCTGACCAAAACGGTGCATATGGTGAAATGTCGGGCGGGGCAGTGCAGGTGTTGGTGTGGGGTGCTGGCTGGGACGCGGGGCTGGCGCGGTGCGCGGGGCTGGCGCGGGGCCGCGGGGCTGGCGCGGGGCCGCGGGGCTGGCGCGGGGACGCGGGGCTGGCGCGGGGGCGCGGGGCTGGCGCGGTGCG
>DASRFJ010000123.1:0-37743 GCA_035651595.1 Streptosporangiaceae bacterium
GCGGGTGAGCGGGGGGCGGGTGAGCGGGGGGCGGGTGAGCGTGGGCCAGGGTGATGGCTAGGGCGTCCAGGGGGCCTTCGGCCAGGACGGGGCGGGCGCCGGCGGCGAGGGCGGGGGTCGCTTCGTGCAGGCCGAACAGCAGGGCGCCCTTGCGGTATAGCGGGGTGGCGGGGGTGTTCAGGTAAACGGGGACCGAGCGGTCGGCGCCCGGTGGCGCCCGGCCGATGAAGCCGGCCACGGTGCCGCCGGGCGCGCGGACCGGGAACATCAGGCGGTCCCGGAACAGGTCGATCAGCGACCCGCGGGCGGAGCGGCGGGCCAGGCCCGCGATCACGATTTCCTCGTGGCCGAAGCCCAGGTCGCGCGCGTAGTCAGTGAACGCTGTCCACGACGCGGGGGCGTAGCCGAGACGCCAGGGCCGCAGCGAATCCGCGTCGAAACCCCGGCTGGCCAGGTAGCCGGGCACCCAGCTGCCCGCCATGCAGTTCTCGAAGAACAGCACAGCAGCGGCGTTAAGCGCGGACAGCTCATCGCGCACACTTTCGAGTGTAGCTTACGCCTTGCGCGCGACAACCGCGTAGAAATACGCCTGCGTGACATCCTCCGGCGGCTCCGTGCCGGGATCCGGCCGCCATTCCGGCAGCCAGACCAGGCCGGGCGGCACGAGTTCGAGGCCGTCCACCAGCTTGCGGATCTGATCCGCGGTGCGCTCGTGCACGTGGTGCGCGGCGTCGGACTTCACGAGGTCAGGCTCGACCTCGGCGAGCGCGGCGGGCGTGGCGTGTGAAATCGCCACATAACTGCCGGACGGGAACGGCGCCAGCAGACGGGCGATCACGCCACCGGGGTCGTCGTCATCGGACAGGAAATGCAGCATCGACAGCAGCATGATCGCCACTGGCTTCGTGACGTCGATAAGCCTGGTCAGTTCCCCGTCGGAAAGGATGCTGTCCGGCTCCACCAAGTCCCGTTTGATAATCGCCGTGTTGTCCAGCGCCTGGAGCATATCCCGGCCGTGCGCGATCACCACCGGATCATGGTCCACGTAGACGACGCGCGTGCCGGGCGCGGTTTCTTCAGCTATCTCGTGGGTGTTGCCTACCGTCGGCAGGCCGGCACCGATGTCGATGATCTGGCGGATGCCCGCCTCACCGACCAGAAAGCGCACCACGCGCCGCAAGTAGGCGCGATTCCACTGCACGGCCAGCCGCACATTGGGCAGCTTCGAGATCATTGACCTGGCGACTTCGCGGTCGGCGGGGTAATTGTCCTTACCGCCGAGCAGGTAGTCATAGATCCGGGCTGCGCTTGGCTTATCCGGCCGGAAGTTCGTCCGCCAGTCCGGGCCTTTGGTCATAACCCGATTACACCACGGTGCGCCTGACCGGTAAGGGTCAGACGCACCGACGTCGTTATGAGGATCAATGGGTTTCAGCGGGGCGCAGCGTCAGGTAGCTGAGCACCACACCGGCCGCGAGCAGGCCGATCGTCACCCACAGGCCGGTGTGATAGCCGTCGACGAACGCGTGCGCCCGGGTCGCGCCGGCGCGCAGCGCGGCCGAGTCGCGGGCGCTGAGCACCGCGCCGATGATCGTGATGCCGAGCAGGCCCGCCAGCTCGCGGGAGTTGTTCAGCAGCGCGCCCGCCACGCCGGCCCTGGACTGCGGGATCGCGTGCATCACCGCGTTGGTCAGCGGCACGTTCATCAGGCCCGCGCCGGCGCCGAACAGCACGAACCCGGGCATCAGCGACAGGTAGCCGGCCTGCTCGCCGTACCTGGCGAACAGCGCCAGGCCGACGACCATCATCGCCATGCCGAGCGCGACCGTGCGGTGTGCGCCGATCCGCGCCTCGACCATCGGGGCGACGCCCGCGAACACGGCCAGGACCAGCGCCATCGGCACGAACGCCAGGCCCGCCTTCACCGGGGAGAAGCCGAGGATGCCCTGGAGGTACAGCGAGGTGAAGAAGTAGATGCCGAGGATGCCGAACGCCCAGATCATCATCGTGCCCGTGCCCCCGCTGAACTGACGCGAGCGGAACATCTGGAGGTCCACCATCGGGTGGGCGGTGCGCAGTTCGATGCCGATGAAGGCCGCCGCGGCCAGCGCCGCGACCGCGAACGAGGCGAGGATCTGCGTGCTGGTCCAGCCCTTGTAGCCGCCCTCGATCAGCGCGTAGGTCAGCGCGAGCAACGAGACGGCGGACGTGACCAGACCGGGAACGTCGAGGCTGCGTACCGCGGAGGACGCCTTCGACTCGCGCATGAACGGGATCGCCAGCGCGAACGTGACGACGCCGACCGGCACGTTGATCAGGAAGATCCAGCCCCAGCGGATGTGCTCGCTGATCAGCCCGCCGATCACCGGCCCGAGGCCGAGTGCCATGGCGCCGATCGCGGTCCAGATGCCGATCGCCTTGGTGCGCTCCCGGGGGTCGGTGAAGGCCGCCATGATGATCGCGAGCGTGGTGGGCATCAGCAGTGCGGCGCCGACGCCCTGCGCGGCGCGGCTGCCGATCAGCACGGCGCCGCTGCCGGCCAGCCCGGCCGCCAGCGAGGACAGCGTGAACAGCGCGAGCCCGCCGAGGAAGATCCGGCGGCGGCCGTACACGTCCGCGACCCGGCCGCCGACCAGGAGCAGGCCGGCCAGCGTGAGCAGGTAGCTGCTGACCACCCACTCCAGGCCCGCCACCGACAGATGCAGGCTGCGCTGGATGGTGGGGATGGCCACATTGGTGACGTTGTTGTCCAGATACGTCATGAACGTCGCCAGGCTGACCGCGATCAGGGACCACCATCTGCGCGGGTCCGCTTGGCCGATCGTGGACTGGGTTCGTGCTTGCTGGATGCTTGCTGACTCTTCGGTGCTTGCCGACACGGCAGGTCCCCTTACCTATACGCCGTTACTGTACGTTGCTCTTATACATTGCTCTTATACGTTGTATAGTCGCTGTGTGGCCATCATGACTTGTACGGCGTATAGTTGTCAAGCAAGGAGGTGGGCGGCGATGTCACCGGTTCAGCAGGGCGACGACGGGCGGGCGCGGCTCAGCAAGGCGACCGTGGTCGAGCAGGCGCTCAAGCTGGCCGACGCGGACGGGCTCGAGGCGCTGACCATCCGCCGGCTGGCCGCGGACCTGGGCGTCACCCCGATGGCCTTGTACTGGCATTTCCGCAGCAAGGAAGATCTGCTGGCGGGGCTCGCCGAGGCGATCTGGGGCGAGATCGAGGTGGTCGTCGACCCGGCGCTCACCTGGTCCGAACAGCTCCGCGGCGGGCTGGAATCGCTGATCGGGGTGCTGCGGGCGCATCCTTCGGCGGCCCAGCTGCTCATCGATCACGAGGCGACGAACGAGGCGGCGACGCAGGTAACCGAGGCGGCGCTCGACGTGCTGCGCAGCGCGGGCTTCGACCCCGAGCACGCGTCGGAGATCGCGCGTCAGACGCTGTGGACCGGCATCATGCTGGTGCTCAGTGAGGTCGGGTTCGACCCCGGGGTGTCCCAGGCCGAACGCGAGGAGGCCCAGCGGGTCAAGCGGGTCCGGTTCTCCATGCTGCCGCCGGACAAGTACCCGCGGATCGTGGAGTGCGCGATCCCGATGACGGCCTGCGACGACCCCGAGTTCCACTACCAGATGGGCATCAGCATCTTCATCGCCGGCGTCGAAGCCCTCGCCGCGAAGCAGTAGCCGCCCCCGGGAGCGCGGTTGATGGTGCGCCGTCTGTGCTGGAGTGCACCATGCGACTGCCGAGACGCGAGCGCACCGGCAGGCCCGTCAGCAACGTGGTCGATTTGCCCTTTGTGGAGGATCGACCCCCGAACACGAGGGCCGCGTTACCACAAAGGGCAGATCCACCACGTTAACCGAGGCCCATCGAGAGTCACATGGCTTTCGTCCCGCGCCGCGTACTGAAGGGCTTGCCACGCGACAACCGGAAAGCCACATGCGTCACGACAGTCACGTGAGTATACGCGGGGCGCGCTGCGCGAGGCCACATAGGCAGCCGGCCCGCCGGCACAGCGGCCGGCACTGACAGGGGCCGGCACTAACAGGGGCCGGTACTAACAGCGGATAGTCGTACTTGATGAAGCCGCTGTAGCGCGCGACCTTGTCGTAGAGGACGCGCGCGCGGAGGTTGTCCTCCTGGGTCGTCCAGTAGAGGCGGGTGGCGCCGGCCGCGCGGGTGCGCTCGGCGACCTCCTCGATCAGCGCCCGCGCGGCGCCATGCCCGCGGGACTCCTCGGCCACGTACAGGTCCTGCAGGTAGCACGTATCGCCGTACCAGAACATCGGGTGGAACAGGTAGTGCGTGATGCCGACAAGCTTGCCGTCAACGTACGCCCCCAGGCCGTGGAAGCCGCTGCTCCCGTCCAGCAGCCGGCGCCACGTTTCCTCATAGGCCAGGTCGGGCGTGGGCGTCCGGTAGAACGCCTTGTATCCGCGGGCCAGCTCTTCCCACCTGGTACGGTCTGCGGACTGTAGCGGCGCGATGACTGTCATGTGCGCAATCATCACATACTGCTCATCGCTACCGCTTGGGGACAGGGCTACTTCTGATTATCCTCTGATTACGGATGGCATCCGGCGCCGGGAACGACCAGACCGGACTCGTAGGCGGCGACCACGGCCTGGGTGCGGTCGCGCAGGCCGAGCTTGCTCAGCATGCGGCTGACGTGCGTCTTCACGGTCTCTTCGGTGACGACGAGGCGGGCCGCGATCTCCGGGTTGGACAGGCCTTCGGCGACCAGCTTGAGCACCTCGGTCTCCCGCGGCGTGAGCAAAGCGAGCCCCGGCGCCGGGTTCGCGCGCGCGGGCCGAAGCCGGGTGAACTCGTGGATCAGCCGCCGGGTCACGCCGGGCGCCAGCAGCGCCTCCCCCGCGGCGACGACGCGGACGGCGTCGAACAGCCGCTCCGCGGTGACGTCCTTCAGCAGGAAGCCGCTGGCGCCCGCCCGGAGCGCGTCGAAGACGTACTCGTCCAGGTCGAATGTGGTGAGGATCAGGATCCGGCAAGCTCCGGTAGCCGTGAGCCGGCGGGTGGCCTCGATGCCGTCCATGCCGGGCATCCGGACATCCATCAGCACTACGTCCGGCTTGACCTCACCGCACACCTTCACCGCGATCGCGCCGTCGGATGCGGTGCCCACCACGGCGAAGTCCTGCTGGGTGCCGAGCAGCGCCGCGAAGCCACTCCGAACCACGTCGTGGTCGTCGACGACCACGATCCGGACCGGTGTGCCGGTCATGCCGCGCTCCCGGCAGCCGACGGCGATACGGGGAGGCTGGCCTGGACGAGGAAGCCGCCGCCTTCCGCGGGGCCGGCCCGGAGCTCGCCGCCGGCGGCCTGGGCGCGCTCGCGCATGCCGAGCAGACCATGTCCCGTGGCGGCGGCCGGTGTTCCCGGCCCGTTGTCGCGGATCCGGACCAGCAGCGCGTCGCGAGAAAACCGCAGCTCCACGTCGACGGCGGCGCCCGGGGCATGTCGCCGCGCGTTGGTCAGCGCCTCCTGGACGATCCGGTACACGGCCAGCTCAACGCCGGGGTCAAGCGTGGTCACCGGGCCGGAGGTGATCAGCCGGATCGCGGATCCGGACGCGTCCCTGCCTTCGTCCAGCAGTTCGTTGAGCTGCGCCAGCCCTGGCTGGGGGTGACGGCTGGGGCGCGCGATAACGGCGGGTGCTTCCGACGCGGCGTCCTCCCGCAGCACCCCCAGCAGGCGGCGCATCTCGGTCAGTCCGGCCCGCGCCGTGTCCCCGATCTCGGACAGCCGCCTGGCTCCTTCCTCCGGCATGCCGGGCACCGTCAGCCGGGCCGTCTCCGCCTGCACAGAAACCATCGAGATGTGGTGCGCGACCACGTCGTGCAGTTCCCGCGCGATCCGCGCCCGCTCCCCCCGCGCCATGTGCTCGAACAGGCTGCCCGCGATCGCCTCCTGCGCCGCACCGGCCGCCTCGGCCTCGCGCCGCCGGGCGACGCCGGCCAGCGCGGCCACCGGGGTCAGCACCGCCAGCAGCACGACAAGCACACGGGCCTCACCCGCACCGGGCGCCACCACAGCGATCACCACGTACGGCACCGCGAGCGCCAGCGCGGGCCCGCCACCGCCGACGAGCCTCGACCGGCCCAGCCGGTAGGCCACCAGCAACTGCGCCGCCAGCCCCGCCACGGGAAGCACCGCGAACACGGAGACCGTGATCACGCTGGCGGCCGTGACCACAAGCCCGGCGGCCGCGGGCGGACGCAGCCCGGCCGGCACGGTGCTCAGCAGGCACAGCACGCCGAACATCACGAGGCCCGCGGCCCCCACGGTGGTCGCCGTCCCCATGATGTGGATATCCGGCCCGCGTTCCCCGAACGCCCGCGCTCCCGCGGTGACAGGGACCGCGCGCCGCACGCCGATCCGTCCCAGCATCTCCAGCACGGCGAGCACGCCCAGCGCCACCGGCCACCGTACCGGCACGCTCTCCGGCCAGCCCGGCTTCGCCGCGGTCCAGCCCGCAACGGGCGGCGCGGCTTCGGGTCCAAGCCAGGCCGCCGGCTCAGGTGACGGCGATGCCGGGTCCATGCCCTCCATTGTCGCCGCAGGCAGGCGCGCTAGCGTCGCCCGTGCCGGGTATCCCCGCGTCCCTCGCACGAGGGATACGACGAGCGCCGGACACGGCACCCGAGCGTGACGACTTCCCCGCCCCGTCCTCGTAGCGTTTCCGAGCATGGAAGCCACTATCGAGGTCACCGACCTGCACAAGCGGTTCGGGGCGGTGCGGGCGCTGGACGGCATGACGTTCACCGTCGAGCCCGGCCAGGTCACCGGGTTCGTGGGACCCAACGGGGCGGGCAAGTCCACGACGATGCGGGTCATCCTCGGTCTGGACCGGCCCGACACGGGCACGGCAACGATCGGCGGCCGCCCGTATCACTCGCTCAAGTATCCGATGCGGCAGGTCGGATCGCTGCTCGACGCCGCCGCGCTGCAACCCAGCCGCTCGGCCCGCAACCATTTGCTCTGGCTTGCCCACTCCCAGGGCCTGCCCGGCTCGCGGGTCCGCGAGGTGATCACGCTGACCGGGCTCGACTCCGCCGCGAAGCGCAAGGCCGGCGGCTACTCGCTCGGCACGCGCCAGCGCCTCGGCCTGGCCGCGGCCATGCTCGGCGACCCCGCGGCGCTGATGCTCGACGAGCCGTTCAACGGCCTGGATCCCGAAGGCATCATCTGGATGCGCCATTTCCTGCGCACGCTCGCCGCCCAAGGGCGGGCCATCCTGGTGTCCAGCCACCTGATGAGCGAGCTCGAGGACACCGCCGACCACCTGGTGGTCATCGGCCGCGGCCGGGTCATCGCCGACGCCGCCGTCGCGGCGCTGATCGGCGGCGCCTCCGACGGCCGGGTCACGCTGCGCACCACCGCCAGGACCGAGGCGACCAAGGTACTCGCCCATGCCGGGGCGACGGTCGCCGCTACCGGTCCAGACCTGCTCACGATTACAAACCTTTCGTCCGAACGGACAGTGGCGCTCCTGACCGAGAACGCTGTTCCGTTCAGCGAGGTGGCCGCGCACCGGGCGAGCCTTGAGGAGGCCTACATGGAGCTAACCCGCGAGGCCGCCGAATTCCGGGGGCAGGAGTGATGATCGCTCTCCTCAGGTCCGAATGGACCAAGTTCCGCAGCGTGCGCGGGTGGCTGGTGGGCATCGTCCTGGCGCCGCTGGTCACGATCGGGTTCGGCGCGCTGACCGGCTCGGCCAGCCAGTGCGGCTACATGTTTCCCGGCCCGGACGGGCAGACGATCTCCGGGCCGTGCTCGGCGCCGACGGGCCCGGGCGGCGAACTCGTGCAGGACCAGTTCTATTTCGCGCACAAGACGCTGGCCGGAAACGGCAGCATCACGGTCCGGATGACGGGCCTGACCAGCAGCGACCTCCAGCCGTGGGCGAAGTCCGGGATCATTCTCAAGGCCGCGGGGGTCCGGGGGGACGGTTCCCCCCGGTCAAAAATCGTACCGGGGTCGGCATACGCGGCGATGATGCTCACCGGCGCCCACGGCGCGCGGTTCGAGTGGAACTACGTCAACGACGCCGCGGGATCGCCAGGGCTGGCGCCGCGCTGGCTGCGGCTGGCCCGGGACGGTGACGTCGTCACCGGGTATGACTCCGCGGACGGGGCGCACTGGACCGAGGTCGGCACGGCCACGCTGACCGGGCTGCCGTCCTCGGTCCAGGTCGGGATGTTCGCGGCCACGCCTGGAGTGCAGCAGACCGTGCGGGCCGGTGACGCCGCGGTCGACGCCACCGGGACGTTCGACAACGTCAGCCTGACCGGAAGCGTGAGCGGCGGATGGCAGGGCACCACGGTGAGTCCTCCACCCGGTCCGGCACCCGCCCAGGACGGCGGCCCGTCCACCGGATTCCAGCAGACAGCCGACGGTTTCACGGTGACCGGGATGGGCGACATCGGGCCGGATGTGCCGGGCAACGGCGGTGGCGTCAGCACGCCGATCTCGCGCACGCTCGACGGCACGTTCGCCGGGCTGATCGTGGTGATCGTGATCGGCGCGATCTACATCACCGCCGAGTACCGCAGGGGCATGATCCGCACCACGTTCGCCGCTACGCCCGCACGCGGCCAGGTGCTGGTGGCAAAGGCCGTCGTGCTCGGTGCGGTGACGTTCGTCGCGGCGGCGGTCGGTTGCGCGCTCGCCATCCCGATCGCGTCACACGAACTGCGCGCCGGCGGCAACGTCATCACCCCGCTGTCGACGCTGACCTACCTGCGGGTGTTCGCCGGCACGGCTTTGGTGTTCGCCGGCGCCGCGATCCTCGGCCTCGCGCTCGGCGCCCTGTTCCGGCGCGGCGTGGCCGCGGTGACGACCGGGATCGTGGTGATCGTCGTGCCGTACTTCCTCGCGGTCGCCTCCCCCGGCTTGTCCACCGCGCTCGCCAACTGGCTGTTGCGGGTGTTCCCCGCCGCCGCGCTCGCCGTCCAGCAGACGCTCCCGGTGTACCCGCAGGTCTCGGACACGTACCAGCCGTTCGAGGGATTCTTCCCGCTCTCCGCGCTGGCTGGCTTCGCGGTGCTGATCGCCTGGACCGGCGGCGCGCTCTGGCTGGCCACCCGGCAACTCCGGCGGGCCGACGCGTGAGCGCTGTCCTCCGCGCGGAGTGGACCAAGGCGCGCACCCTGGCCAGCACGTTCTGGCTGCTGGCCGGCGCGGTCGCGGCCACGCTCGCGCTCAGCATCGCGGTCGCGGCCGGGCAGAACTGCCCGCCGTCCGGCTGCGCGACGGACCCGGCGAAGATGAGCCTCACCGGGCTCTACCTGGGCCAGACGGTCGTGGCCGTGCTCGGCGTGCTGGCGATCAGCGGCGAATACGCGGTCAACATGAACATCGTGACGTTCGCCGCGATGCCGGTGCGCACCAGGGTGCTCGGCGCCAAGGCCGCGGTGCTGGCCGTGCTCGTGCTGCCCGCCGCGGTCGTCTCGGTGCTCGCCTCGCTGGTTTCCGGCGCGGCGATGCTGCCGGGACGGGGCTTCACGCCGAGCCACGGATTCGTGTCCCTGTCCCTCGACAGCGCGACGATGCTGCGCGTCGCCATCGGCTCGATGCTCTACCTGGCGCTGATGGGGCTGCTCAGCCTCGGTATCGCCACCGCGGTACGGGACGCGGCGGTGGCGATCGGGCTGGTGCTCGGGCTGCTGTTCGTGTTCCCGATCCTCGTCGCGTTCATCCACAACGCGCCGTTGCAGCGGCACCTGGAGCAGATCGCTCCGATGCTCGCCGGGATGGCCGTGCAGGAGACGGTCAACGTCGCGAGCCAGCCGATCGGCCCGTGGGCCGGTCTTGGCGTGCTCGCCCTGTGGGCCGCCGGCGCCCTGCTTCTCGGCTGGTTCGTCCTGGTGCGCCGTGACGCGTTATCGGAGGGAGCACCACGGTACGTTCTGAATATATGGTTTGGGTTTATGCGGGTGACGATGATGCTCGCCGACCATGCTCAGGTGGCGGATGGCAAGCTGTTTATCTCCGGCGGCGGCTGGTCCACCTGCGGCCCGGGGCCGACGCCGTGCTCGGTCGCGGTCATCTTCCACGTGCCGTGGCAGAACACCAACGAGAAGGTGCAGTTCAGCCTCAGGCTCGTCGACGAGGACGGGCATCCCGTCATCCAGCCGGGCCAGCAGGGGCGGCCCCAGCCGGTGGCCGTCAACGGCCAGTTCGAGGCCGGCCGGCCACCCGGCATGACGCCGGGTGCCGAGATCGGGGTGCCGATGACGTTCGGCAGCGTGCTGCACCTGCCGCCGGGTCAGCGGTATACCTGGGTGCTCGAGGTGGCCGGTCACGCGGAAGAGGACTGGCGCCTGTCGTTCGCCACCCGCGCCGCCGCCACCCCCGCCTCCCCCGCCGAATAACCCCACCCGCCCCCGCGCGCGCGGCCCAGCGAAGATTGCGGACAGTTACCCCCCCAAGTTGGGGGGGTAACTGTCCGCAATGATTTCGACGTCGCTCGGTCAGGCGTTGCGGATCGCGGAAATCTCGAACTCGAGGGTCACCTTGTCGCTGACCAGGACGCCGCCGCCCTCCAGCGCCGCGTTCCAGGAGACGCCGTAGTCCTTGCGGCTGATGGTGACCGCGCCCTCGAAGCCTGCGCGGAAGTTGCCGAACGGGTCGGTGGCCGCGCCCTCGAACGTGAACGGAATCGTGACCGGCCTGGTGACGCCGCGGACGGTCAGGTCGCCGGTGAGCTCGAACTCGTTGTCGCCGGCCTGCCGGGCGCTGGTGGAGACGAACGTGATCTCCGGGTACTCGTCCATGGCCAGGAAGTCGTTGCTGCGCAGGTGACCGTCGCGCTGGGCGTTACGGGTGTCGATGCTCGCGGCCTTGATCGTCACGGTGGCGGTCGAGTTCTCCGGGCGCTCGCCGTCCAGCACGGCCGAACCGGTGAACTCGTTGAACGCGCCGCGGACCTTCGTGACCATGGCGTGCCGGGCGACGAAGCCGATCCGGCTGTGCGCCGGGTCAAGGGTGTAGCTGCCGGACAGGGTGGCCAGGCTGGTGTTCTCGGTGGTGGTGCTCATTGTCTCTCTGCCTCCCGCTAGATGACGTGTCATTTAAGCTTGTACCAGCCCTCAACCTGCATGACACGTCATTTATTTCCGCCGCCCCGGGTAAGATTGACGGCATGGCGGAACGGTGGCTGAGCGCGGCGCAGCAACGGGTGTGGCGCAGCTACATCCAGCTGGAGCGACTGCTGCCGGCCCGGCTTGGCCGCGAGATGCAGGCCGTCTCCGGGCTGTCCGGGCCGGAGTACGAGGTGCTGGTCAACCTCAGCGAGGAGCCCGCAGGCCGGCTGCGGCCGTACCAGCTCGGCGAGCGCATGCTGTGGGAACAGAGCAGGCTGTCCCACCAGCTCAGCCGGATGCAGCGGCGCGGGCTGGTGATGCGCGAGGACTGCCCGGGGGACGGCCGCGGGGCATTCGTCTTCCTGACCCCGGCCGGGTGGGCGGCGATCCGGGCGGCCGCGCCGCCGCACGCGGACATGGTGCGCAAGCTGGTCTTCGATCAGCTGACCGAGGCCGAGGCGGAGGCGTTCGGCGCGACGTGCGACAAGATCCTCGCCGCGATCGCCAAGTCCGGCACCGGCTCAGGCGACGCGCCAGACGCGCCAGAGTGCGGTGATGTCGCTGAGCGGGTCGCCGTGGACGAGTGAGAAGTCGGCCGGGCCGCCTTCCGCGATGATCCCGGCCGTCGGCTCGCCGAGCAGCTCACCGCCCCGCCAGGTCAGGCTGGCGAGCGCCTGCCATGGTTCGAGACCCGCTTCTACCAGGCATTCCGCCTCCCAGGGGAGCTGGTTGGCGCGGGCCGAGCCACCGCCAAAGTCGGTGCCGCCGACGATCGCCACGCCGTGGCTGTGGGCCAGCCTTGCGCTCTCCTTGGCTTGTTCGAGGCGTTCGGCTATCTGCGCGCGGTGCTGCGCCTCGGTGAACCGGGGTATCGCCGTCGTGGTGCCGAAGGTCAGCCACGACTTCAGCACGGTCATCGTGGTCACCAGCGCGGTATCGCCGGCCGCCATGGCGCGCGCCACGTCCGCGTCCAGCTCGAAGCCGTGCTCGATCGAGTCGACGTTGGCGTCGGCGCACGCCCGGGTGCCGGGCAGGTTCGTGGCGTGGGCGGTGACCTTGCGGTTCCGTCGGTGCGCGGCCCGGACCACGCGGGCGACCTCGGCGGCGGTGAACGGCGGCGCGTCCGGGTCCGGGCCATCCAGGTAGAGCTTCACGAAGTCGGCGCCGTCGTCGAGCTGGCCCATCGCCGCGGCGAGCAACTCGTCGCCGTCCTTCGCCTCCACGGTCAGGCCTGGCGGCAGCAGTCCTTTGGCGGTAATCCACGTGCCGGCCGCGCGCACGTAGGGCCGGTCGCGGCGGCCGCGCCAGCGGTCCCTGATCCCGATGGCGAGCGCTCGGGTGTTATCCCCGTCGTCGCGGGTGGGCGAGCCCACGTCGCGCGCCCACCGGACCCCGGACCGGTGCTGAAGCTCACCGTTCGCCTCCGCCACCGACAGCAGTGTCGCGGTCGGGTCGGCACCCCGGTCGATCCAGTGCGAGCCGCCGGGGAGCGTGAGATGGCTGTGCCCGTCCACCATGCCGGGCACGATCGTCGTGCCGCCGGCGTCCACGACCTCGCACTCGGCGGGGAGTTCGCCCTCGTCCGTCGAGGGGCGGATCCAGGAGATTGCGTCGTCGCGCACGAGAATGCTGACGCCCACGGTCAGGTTCGGCGACCGCCCGTCAGCCAGCGCGGCATCCCGGTATACAACGCTTGCCACGAATCACACCATATAAGCGCGTAAGACGGAGCTCCAGGCCGTCCAGCACGACGGCCAGACCGTACGCGAACTTGTCCGCTCTGACCCGCGCCGGGTCGGCGGCGGGCTCGGGACCGATCGAGCCCGCTAGGTGCTCGTGGCCGGCCGCGGCGCGCTGGGCCGCCGGCATGAGGCGGGCGACGAACTCGGCCTCGGTCAGGCCGGATCTGGCAACCGTGGTGAGCCAGGCCGCCTCCGTGGTGCTGAAGCCGATCACGCAGGACAGCATCGTGTCGATCGCGCCACGCGGGTCGGGGAAACCGGCGGCGGTGAACAGGGCGGCCAGGCGCTCGGTGACCGACATCAGGTTGGGTCCCAGATAGGCCAGGCCGGCCTGGCCGAGCACCGAGGCCAGCCACGGATGGCGCAGCGCCGTGGCGCGGAACGACTCCGCGGCGCCGGTTGCCGCCGCGCGCCAGTCCTGGCGCGCCCGGCTGGCCGGCGGAACCACGATCTCGCCGAACACCTCGTCCACCGCCAGCTCCATCAGCGCGTCCTTGGTGGCGACGTGGCGGTACAGCGAGGTGGCGCCGGCGTTCAGACGGCCGCCGAGCTTGCGCATGCTGAGCGCCTCGATGCCCTCGGCGTCCAGCATGCGGACCGCCTCGCGCACAATCGCATCCCTGCTGAGCGCAGGCTGGCTGGGCTCAGGCTCCGCGGTCTCCACCGGAGCCCACACGGACAGGACCGGCTTCGCCTTGGCTGGCATGACATCCCTTCCTGGATCAGGCCCGCGTACATCGTCCGCATAAAGCGTACACCAAATCTCACTTGCGCACACTGTATCTCGATGCGTACAATGTTCGCATAAAGGGAACGACGTTCGCACGGTCTCGGGAAGGACTGCCTGACATGGAAACCCGTAATCCCCGCCGCTGGTGGATCCTGATCGTGCTGTGTCTCAGCTCGCTGGTGCTGGTGGTGGACAGCATGGCCCTGACCGTCGCGGTGCCGTCGATGACCAAGGCCATCGGGGCGAGCGCGCAGGATATCCAGTGGATCCTCGACTCCTACGTACTGGTCTTCGCCGGACTGCTGCTGACGTCCGGGAGCCTGGGCGACCGGTTCGGCCGCCGCAAGGTCATGATCGTCGGCCTGCTGCTGTTCGGGCTGGCGTCGCTGGCGGCGTTGTTCTGCGTGAACCCCGGCGAGGTGATCGCGGTGCGCGTCGCCATGGGCATCGGCGGCGCACTGATCATGCCGTCCACGCTGTCGATCCTCATCACGGTCTTCGACGCGGACGAGCGCGCCAAGGCGATGGCCGCGTGGAGCTCGGTGTCGATGCTCGGCCTGGTCGGCAGCCCGGTGCTCGGCGGCGTGCTCATCGATCACTTCTCCTGGCACGCGATCTTCTTCATCAACATCCCGGTCGTCGCGCTGGCCGTGCTGGCCGGGTTGACGCTGATGCCGGAGTCGAAGGCGCCGTGGCAGAAGCCCGACCTGCTCGGCGCGATCCTGTCCGCGGCCGGCATGACGGCGCTGGTCGGCTGGATCATCGAGTTGCCGGCGCGTGGCGCGTTCGGCGGCAGCGAGCCGGTGCTGCTCGGTGTGGCGCTGATCGCGCTGACCGGCTTCGTGGTCTGGGAGAACGTGACCGAGGACCCGATGGTACCGCTGGTCCTGTTCAAGCACCGCGACTTCAGCGGCGGTTCGCTGTCGCTGGCCCTGGTGGAGGTCGGCACCGGCGGCCTGCTGCTGGTGCTCACCCAGTACCTGCAGTTCGTGCTCGGGTACTCGCCGGTCAAGGCGGGCCTGGCGTTCGTGCCGCTGGCCATCGCCGCGCTGGCCGGTAACACCGCCGGCATGAAGCTCGCCGCCACGATCGGCAACCGGTTCCTGATCCTCGCGGGGATGCTGGTCATGGCCGGGTCGTTCGGCCTGCTGACCTCGGTGTCGGCCAGCACGGGCTTCGCGATCCCCGCGGTCGCGCTGGGCATACTCGGGCTCGGCGCGGGCCTGGCGATGCCGGCCGCGGTCGGCGCGCTGATGGCCACGATCCCGCCGGAGAAGGCGGGCGTCGGGTCGGCGCTGAACGACACGATCCAGCAGGCCGGGTCCGCGCTCGGCATCGCGATCCTAGGGTCGCTGCTGGCGAGCGGGTTCGCCCGGCACATCCCGGCAGGGGCGCCGGCGCAGGCGAGGCAGTCGATCGCCGGGGCGCTGGCCACGGCCTCGGCGCGCGGCGACGCCGGGCTCGCGGTGACCGCGCGGCACGCGTTCACGTCCTCGATGTCGGTGACGTTCGCGGTCAGCGCGTTCGGTGTGCTGGCCGCCGCGATCGTGGCCACGCTGGTCATGCGCGACAGCAAGCCCGCGGCTGCCCCGCAGGCTCCAGTGACGCAGGCTCCAGCGACGGAGGCTCCGGCGCAGGTCCCGGCATAGCCGAAAGTCGCGTGGAACGTGTCCTTCCGGACCGGATGGCGTGGCCGTCTCGCCGATGTGGCGGCCACGCGCTACGCGGGACGGTTGACACATGATCGAGATAACGAACCTGAGCAAGAGCTACGGCGCTGTCAGCGCGGTGCGCGACGTCAGCTTCCGGTGCGCCCAAGGCACGATCACCGGCTTCCTCGGCGCCAACGGCGCCGGCAAGTCCACCACGCTGCGGATGCTCACCGGCCTGACCCGGCCCGATACCGGTCGGGCGCTGATCTGCGGAAAGCGGTTCACCGACCTGGGCAACCCGGCCAGGGTGGCCGGAACCCTGCTCGACGCGTCGGCGATGCACTCCGGCAGGACCGGCCGCACCACGCTGCGGATCGCCGCGACGGTCGCGGGGGCGCCGTCGCGGCGAGCGGACGAACTGCTGGACACGGTGGGGCTGGGCACGGCCGCGCTGTGGATCGCCCTGCCCATGGCAATAGGCACCGTCCGCACCCTCCGCCGCGACGTCGCCTAGCGTTAGTCGCCGGCTAGGCCGGGGTTACCTCGAACTGGCGCAGGCACAGGTCCCGGAACGTGACCGGCCCGCGCGGGCCGGGCACCGCGTCGATGTTGATGCCGGTCTCCGGCACCGAGAACAGCTTGAAGCCGTCCAGCAGCCGGGTCGTCGCGTTCCAGAACGCACCGGTTCCCGCGTACGTGTCGAGGAACACGGCCGCGGCGGCAGAGTCCGCCGTTACGATGCCCGCGGCCAGCCCCGAGGTCTCCTCGTTGGCCAGCATCGCCGCCTCCCGCGGCCCCGCGACAGGCACAACGGTGACCGTCGCCTCGTGCCCCGTGTCCAGCGCCCATTCGTGGCCGATCGGATGCGCGTGCGGCGGCAGCGACAGCGCCACACCTAGGCGGTCAAGCAACGAACGCACCACAGGCAGCAGCTCGTCGAACCGCGACGCGTGCACGAGCAGCAGGTTCAGCCGGTTGCACACGCCGAGCCGGTCCAGGCTCTCCTCGATCACCCGCGAAGCCAGCGCCGGATCGGCGAACTCGTCCAGGTACAGCACCCCGCCGCCGTCCGCGTGCGCCATCGTCCTGACCCCGTGGCGCGCGGCCTCAAGGGCCAGGGAACGCGTCGAGTCCCCGCTGCCCCGAAGGATGACCAGCGGGATCAGCCCAGGCTGCCGCACCAGCGAATACGCGGACTCCTGCCCCGGCACGCGCACCAGCTGGATCATGTCCCCCGGCAGGCCGGCCGCCAGAAGCGACGGTGCGATCACCGTGTCGGTCAGCGCGATCGCCGAACCGATGGCTGCCGAGCCGGTCCGCAGCACGCCCGCGTTCCGGGACTTGACGAGCTGCGAGGCGATATCCACCACGACGTTCGGCCTGGCCTCGAAATTAGCGCCGATCACCCCCACCGGCCGGCGGCGCTCGGCCAGCACCAGCCCGCCCGGCAGCTCCCTGAGCACCCGCCGCACCGGCTCATAGGGCACCTCAGCCAGCGCGCGCAGCTGCGCGGCGATCCCAGCGAGCCGCTCAACCGACAGCCGCAGCCGGTCAAGCAGGCCCTGGCCGAGGCCAGCATCGGCCGCCGCGCGCATGTCCGACTCGTTGGCCGCGAGCACCTCGGCCGCCGGCGCCGGACGGCCGAGCGCGGAAGCCATCGCGCGCAGCGCGTGGTCCAGCGCGTCGTCCGGCGCCGCGGCGAGGTCGGTGACCGTTCCCCGCGCCGCCCGCGCCGCGCCCGCGACGGCCTCGTCGGCCGTGCTAGCGGGGCCGGCAGCGCCGGCGGGAACAGCGTCAGCAGTCTTCACCGAGTCACTTTAACCTGCGAGCCGGCCCCGCCGGAGCCCTGCAACGGCGGCGCGTCCAGGCAGCAGTGCGAGTCGCGCGACCCGGTCGCCTCGCGCACGTCGGGGGAAGCGTTCCTGATCGTCAGCGCCGCCAGCAACCCGCCGGCCGCGCAGAACACCGCCGCGATCACCGCCGCGACCCGGAATCCGTGCGCGAGCATGACCGGGTGCAGGTACGCGTCGCCGGTGATCCCGGCTGCCACCGGCAGCACGGCGACCGCGATCAGCCCTGCCGCCCGGGCCACGTCGTTGTTCACCGCCGAGGCGACGCCGGAGTGTTCGGCGGGCGCCGCCGCCAGCGCGGTCGCGGTCAGCGGCGCCACGTTGATCGCCAGCCCCAGCCCGAACACCAGCGCCCCCGGCAGCACCGCGGTCAGGTACGAGCCGGGTCCGCCGATCCTGGTGAACAGCAGCAGGCCGCCCGCGATGATCACCGGGCCCACGCTCATCTGCAGCCGGGGCCCGATCTTCGCGGCCAGCGCGCCGGATCTGGACGACAACAGCAGCATGATCGCGGTGACCGGCAGCAGCGCGGTTCCGGACTCGAGCGGGCTGTATCCCTTCACCTCCTGGAGCACCACGGGCACCAGGAACAGCAGGCCGCTCAGTGCCGCGTACACCACGAACGTCACCGCGTTGGCCGCGGAGAACTGCCGGGACCGGAACACGCTCAGCGGCAGCATCGGCTGCGCTTCACGGGCCTCGACCAGCACGAACACACCGAGCAGGGCCAGCCCGAGCAGCAGCGGCGCCAGCACGGAAACCGACGTCCAGCCGTCGGCCGAGGCGCCGATCAGCCCGTAGGTGATCCCGGCCAGCGCGGCGCTGATCGACAGCGCGCCGCGGATGTCGAGCTTGGGCACCTCGCCGGGCGACCGCGACTCCGGCACGTGCCTGGCCGCGATCGCCAGCACGAGCACGGCCACCGGCAGGTTGATGAAGAAGACCAGCCGCCACGACACGGCGCTGATCAGCCAGCCGCCGAGGAACGGCCCCGCCGCGGTGGCGATCCCGCCGAGCCCGGACCACGCCCCGATCGCCTTGGACCGGTCGTCGGGCACGAACGACGCCTGGAGGATGGCCAGGCTGCCGGGGGTGAGCAGTGCCCCGCCCACGCCCTGGAGCGCCCGCGCCGCGATCAGCACCGGCGCGTCCGGGGCCAACCCGCACAGCAGCGACGCGACCGCGAACCACACGATCCCCACCATGAACATCTTGCGGCGCCCGTAGCTGTCGCCGAGCGTGCCGCCGAGCAGCAGCAGCCCCGCCAGCGCGAGCGTGTACGCGTCCACCACCCACTGCATGCTGTTCACGGCGACGTGGAAGTCCCGCCCGATCGACGGCAGCGCGATGCCCACCACGGTGGCGTCCAGCGCGGCCATCCCCGAGCCGAGCACGGTCGCCGCCACCACCCAGCGCCCCTGGCTGGTGGACATCCGAAGATCAGGCATCAAACCCCTTTATTCAGAACGGACTGTGGTATTTCCTCCGACCGGTGCCTCCGCCAGCGAGGTTGGCGGCTGCTCCCTGGCCCGCACCGAGCCCGGGCGGGTCGCGAGGACCGATCCGCCCAGGATGAGCACGAACGACACGCCGATGGCGGGCGTCAGCGATTCCCCGAGGACAAGGACGCCAAGCGCCACGGCGACCGCCGGGTTCACGTAGGTGATGACGGTGGCCCGGGCCGGGCCGACTTCGGCGATCAGCGCGAAGAAGACCAGGAACCCGGCCGCGGTGCAGATTACCGCGAGAGCGGCCAGCGAGCCGAGCACCCGCGGCGTCGGCATGTGCTGCGGCCAGGTGGCGATGGCGAACGGAGAATACAGGACGGCGGCCAGCCCAAGGCAGACCGCGTTGACGGCCACCGGCGGCAGGTCAGCGAGCTTGCGGTTGGCGATCAGCGGGCCGATTGCGTAACCGAGCGCGGTGCCGAGCACCTGGAGCACCGGCAGCGCGCTGCCCCGCCCCGCGCCCGGCCCGGCCAGGACGGCAACCCCGCCGAGGCCGATCGCCAGCCCGATCCACCGGACCGGGGTGAGCTGATCGCCGCTCCTGGTCGCGATCGCGAGCAGCGCGGCGAATATCGGCACCGCGGCGACGAGCAGGCCGCTGGTCGAGCTCGGCAGGTGTTTCTCCGCGTTGGACAGCAGCGCGAACGGCCCGACGATCTCCACCAGCGTGAACGCGACCAGCCAGCGCACGTGACCCTTGAGCTGCCGCAGCTTCCCGCCCCGGATGGCGAGCGGGAACAGCAGGATGGATCCGATACCGACCCTGGTACACACCAGCACGGGGACCGAGACGCCCTCGTCGGCGACCTTGATCAGCAGGTACGGCACGCCCCAGATCACGCCCATGGCGACAAACAGCAGCCAGCCACGCCTGCTCATCGCCGCCTCCCTGATGCACGTCCGCCCCACCCAGTCTTACAGACCCAGGCAAACCCCGAATGGGCCAATACTGACGCATACCCTGGTAGTTGAGCTAGCGGGGGACGCGGCGGCGGACGGGCCGGGGGAAGCGGAGGATGTCGCCGGCGTGGGCACCGGCGATTGCAGCGAACTCGGCGGCGGTGTGCTCCCGGACCGGGTCGGCGTGCTCGTCGATCCGGGAGCGGGGGTCGGTGCACCGGGCCCGGACCCGGTGCCGCTTGCGGCCGGTGCGCGCGAGCTGACCGGCACGCCGCCTGGCTGGCTGGTTCCGTTCTGATGGCGAGCCTGCGCACCCGGGATCTGCGGGTTTGGTCCCTGGGCTCCGGGTTCGCCGGCTGCCGCGCTGGCCACGGGAGGGGCGGCCAGCGGTGTGTGGACGATCCGGATCGACACCGCCGACAGCACGAGGAACCCGGCCACCGCGGCGGAGACCGCCATCACCGGCAGCGTGCTGCCGGCCGGGTGGGTTCGGACGATGGCGCCAGCCTGGCCGAACGCCATCCGCACCCGGTCGGCCAGCAACGCGAGGCCGAGCTGCCAGCGCGGCAGCGCCGGGCCTCTGCCCATCCGGCCGTGCTGGTGCAGCCGTCGCAGCGTCGCGGTGCGCTCGGCGGGGGTCAGCCCCGGCTGGAGGTAGACGACTGTGGTGCGGTCGAGCCGCTCCGCGTGGCCGTTTAACCCGGGTTGCAGCTCACTGGAATAACGAATCTTGATCACGACTCAGCCTTCTCACGTGTCCTAGCGAAGAGAAGTGCACACGCCCCCCACTGAGGCGGACGCGTCCCGTACGCTATGCGAAGCTCCCCGCAACGCATTGCTGTTTGTGACGCCCCGCTTACTCTAGTCCGGACGCCGGCGGGCTTCACCCGGAACGCAACATGTTGCCCCACTCTGTGACCATGTCGTGCCCAACCGCGACCGCCGCGCGCCGCCGTGCCCGAAACGACCCAAGTGTCCGCCACGGCCGCCCCGCCATCGTGTTAGAAAGTGTGCGCTCGGTGAAGCGGCGGATATGCCCCGATCCCGGCGGGCGATTAGGCTGCGAACGTGATATCCGCGCAGGCCGCCGCCGAGCCCGCCGACTCGGCCGAGCCCGCCGGTCCGGCCGGCCAGGCCGAACCGGCCGGCCAGGCCGGTTCCGCGCCGGCCGGCACGCGGGCGGGCAGCGTGGACACCGCGTTGCGGACGCGGTGGGCGCTGGTGGCCGCGGCGCTCGGCGGGCTGGCCCTGGCCGCGTCGTTCCCGCCGTTCGGCATCTGGCCGTTCGCGGTCGCCGGGCCCGCGCTGCTCGTGCTCGCGCTGCACGGCCGCAGCCTGCGCGGGTCCCTGCTGACCGGCCTGGTATTCGGCCTGGCGTTCTTCATGCCGCTGATCTCCTGGCTGGTGAACGTCGCCTGGTACGCCTGGGCGGCGCTCGCCATCGCGGAGGCGCTGATCTTCGCCGTGCTCACGATCGGCCAGCGGGTGCTGCTGCGGCTGCGCTTCTGGCCGGTCGCGGTGGCTGGCTGGTGGGTCGCCACCGAGGGCATCAGGGACCGCTGGCCGTGGGCGTTCCCGTGGGGCCGGCTGGCGATGAGCCAGGCAGACGCGCCCGATGCCCGCTGGATGGCGATCGGCGGCGCGCCGTGGCTGACCTTCCTGCTGGCGCTGACCGGCGCGCTGATCGCCTGGGCCGTGCTGCGTGTGCTCGCCTCCCGGCGGGCGGCCGCAGTCCCGGTGCTCACCGCCGTCGGCACTGCCGGGCTGGTGCTGGCGATCGGCCTGGTGCCGCTCGATCCGGCGGGTCACGTGCCCACGGCGCGGGTGGCCGCGATCCAGGGCGACGTGCCGCGCGCGCGCAACCTGCCCCAGCAGCTGAACGACATGGCGGTCACCGCCAACCACGCTGATGCCACGCTGAAGCTGGCCGGCCAGGTGCGCGCCGGGCAGCAGCCACGGCCGGACATCGTGCTCTGGCCGGAGAACTCCACCGACATCGACCCGTCCGAGGATCCCGCGATCTACGACGAGATCCAGCAGGCGGTGAGCGCGGTGGGCCGCCCGGTACTGGCCGGGGAAGTGCTGGACAATCCACGTCGCAACGTGGGCCAGCTGTGGATCCCGGGCGGCGGTCCCGGCGAGCTGTACGTCAAGCGTCAGCTCGTCCCGTTCGGCGAGTACATTCCGCTGCGCGGCTTCATCGCTGCGTTCAGCTCGCTGCCGTCGCTCCAGCCGGTCAACTTCACCCCGGGCACCAGGGCGGTGGTCTTCCCGGTCGGACAGATCCGGCTGGGCGACGTGATCTGTTACGAGGTGGGTTTTGATCCGCTGGTGCGTTCCGAGGTCACCGCCGGAGCGAACCTGCTGACCGTGCAGTCCAACGACGCCGACTTCGAAATCGACGGCCAGTCCGGGGAGAGCACCCAGCAGGTGGCCATGGCCCGGCTGCGCGCGGTGGAGAGCGACCGCGCCGTCGTCTACGTGTCGACCACCGGGGAGAGCGCGATCATCGCGCCGGACGGCCGGGTGCTGACCCGCAGCGGGCTGTGGCAGCAGGCCATCTTGACCGCCCGGGTGCCGCTGGTGAACTACCTGACGCTGGCCGACCGGATCGGCCAGTGGCCCGAGTATGTCATCGGGGTGCTCACCGTCCTGGCGCTTGCGCTCGCGGCAGGCATCGGATCGCGAGCGCGGGGTAGCATGCGGTGGAACCCGCTACGGATAAGGGAGGATCGCCGTGCGCGGCAGTAAGATCATCCGCCGCCCGGCAGTGGTCGCCGCGGCCGTCGCCGCCACCGCACTGCTCGCGACCGCCTGTAGCGGCGCCGCCGCCCCCAAACCGACGCCGGCGCAGAGCAAGGCCTCCGCGAAGGCGCAGGCATCCCACCTCGCGGCCGAGCTGCGGATCACCCCGGCCGACGGCGGGAAGAACGTCAAGCCCGGCGACGGGGTCACCGTCACCGCGCTGGATGGCAAGGTCACCAGCGTCACGGTGAAGGCCGCCGACGGCGATTCCGTCCCTGGCGCGCTCAGCGCCGACGGCAAGACCTGGCACAGCACGTATACGCTCGGCGTCTCGCAGACGTACACGGTCACTGCGACGGGCGAGGTCAGCGGCGGACAGCCGGTCACCACCACCAGCAAGTTCCGCACGCTCACCCCGGCGGCGACCTTCCAGACCCAGATCTTCGAGGGCTACAAGCAGTCCTACGGAGTCGGCATGCCGATCATGCTGACGTTCAGCCAGCCGATCACCAACCGGGCCGCGGTGGAGCGCTCCCTGGAGGTGACCAGCTCCAAGCCGGTCGTCGGGGCGTGGTACTGGGACGGCGACACCAAGCTGTACTTCCGGCCGCGGGACTACTGGCCGGCGTACACGTCGGTCACCTTCACCGGCCATCTGGACGGCGTCGAGGGCGCCAAGGGGGTCTACGGCGCGCACGACCTGACTCAGACGTTCGATATCGGACGCTCGCTGATCGCGGTCGCCAGCACCACCACGCACAAGACCGAGATCTACGAGAACGGCAAGCTCACGTACAAGTGGCCGATCAGCACCGGCCGGGCCAGCAAGCCCACGCCCGACGGCACGTACCTGAGCGTGGAAAAGGCCAACCCGGTACGGATGATCGGCGGCGGACCGGCCGGCAGCGCCGGTCACTACGACGAACTGGTCAACTACGCGGTCCGGTTCACGTTCGACGGCGACTACTACCACTCCGCGCCGTGGTCGGTGGTGGATCAGGGCACCACGAACGTGAGCCACGGCTGCGTGAACCTGCCGCCGGAGGACGCGGTCATCTACTACAACATGTCCATTCCCGGCGACCCGATCACGATCCTGAACAGCACCGCGGCCGGCAAGTGGGATGACGGCTGGACTCCCTGGTTCCTCACCTGGTCCCAGTTCCTGAAGGGCAGTGCGACGGGCATGGCCGTGCAGGCCGGCCCGCAGGGCAGCACGTTCGTGGACCCGTCGACGCTGGCAGCCTCCACCGCGAGCGTGCCGCTCGGCACATCGGCCGCGAACAACTACCGCGCCTACGCCAACCTCTAGCGGCTCACGGCTCCTGGACGGTCAGGTTGAACGTGGCCGCGACGGCCACGCCGTTCGCGTCGGTCCTCAGGTTCACCGTGTTCCGCAGGCCGAACTTCCCGCAGTCGAGGTTCGTGAACGAGGCACTCAGCCGGGCCGCGAGGAACGTGAACAGGTTGTTCCCGGTCGCGGGCACCGGGGAGGCCACGGCGGCGAACCGGCGCGCGTTCGCCGCGATGAACGGCGTCTGGATGTCGAGCATGCTGGCGCAGTAGCCCGCCGGAGCGCCGGTCCGCTGCCATCCGGCCAGCGACTGGTCCACGCCAAGCCGGTACAGGCCGGTTTTCCGGGCGCTGAACTTCCCGTTGACCAGAACCATCGGATCGTTCTCCGGCACCAGGGCGACGGGCGGCCGCTGGTTCCGCGCCGCGGACAGCTCATCGAGCGTCTGCGAGGTGCCCCGCGTTCCGTCGGCGGACAGATCCGGCGCGGTAAACGGCGCGCAGCCGAGCGCGGGCAACACGAAGTTGTCCAGCAGCGCGTTGTCACTCCCGTTGCTGATCACTGTGGCGCCGGGCAGCGCTGACCGGTTGGCGGCGTTCACCTGGGCGGTCTGGCCGCTCGCGGTGAGCAGGTACTCGGTGGTCACGTTGTCGCTCTGGTCCTGATCGACCAGTTGGAAGCTGCGGGTGGTAGGGCAGCGCTGACCGGTCACCGGCGAGGTCCCGCTGGCCGGGACGCGTAGCCTGCCGAAGGCCATGTCCGCGCGGGCGGCGGCGTAAAACGCCACGCTGTTGCAGTACGAGACCTGGCCGAACAGCGAGTCGCCGTCGCCGTTCACGCAGTGCGCCTGCGACAACGTACCGGGCTGGTCATCGATCAGCCGGAGGTTGCCGCCGTTGAAGCCGACCATGATGTTGACCACGGCGCGGCGCGGCAGCCGCGGCACCACCGGGGCGGCGGCGGGGTTCGTGCCAAGCGTGATCACCAGCGGCTCATAGACCGACAGCTGGCCTGTCGCCGGGTCCAGGATCGTGGCCTGGACGAACGCGCTGAGGTCGGGGTTGGACTGCCGGCAGCCGGAGGCCGCCGGGTCCTGTCCATCCGGGCCCGTCAGCAGCCACGGGGTGGCCAGTCCTGCCGCGGTGAGCGGACGAGCCGGGACGATGAGCGAGCAATCCGTGTTCGCTGGCTGCGCCGATGCGGCGTGCGCGCTCGGGGTTGGGCTCGCACTCGGATCCGGGTTCGCGCCTCGCGCCGCCTGGGTGATCGTGGTGACCGGCGGCCCGCCGGACAAGGCCAGCACCATGCCTAGCGCCAGCCCCAGCGCCATCGGGATGGCCAGCGGCACGATCGTCCGCGTGGTCATCGGCCGTCGCCGCCGCCCGCGGTACCCGCCGCGCCCGCCGTGTCTGCCGTGCCCGCTTCCGGAGATCACCTAGCCACCTCCGCCGTGCCGTGCAACGATCTCGAAAGCCGACGTTAGCCTCGCAACCGGTCGCTTACCGGACAAAGGCGAAAATCAACCTGTCCGACCTAATGGGACCGCCGGATTTTTCGGGATTTATACGGAAAACCGGGACCTTACCTGAAGGTAAGAACCTGCTAACCCGGTGCTTCCCAGAGCGTCGCGATGCCCTGGCCGACCCCGATGCACATCGTCGCCGCGCCGCGCGCGGCGCCGCGCCGGCGCATCTCGTGCAGCAGCGTGGTGACGATCCGGGCGCCGGAGCAGCCCAGCGGGTGCCCGATGGCGATCGCGCCGCCATTAACGTTGACGCGGTCCACGTCAGCCTTGAGCTCGTCGGCCACCGCCACCGACTGCGCCGCGAACGCCTCGTTGATCTCGATCAGGTCCAGGTCCGTCAGCCGCCAGCCGGTCCGGCCGAGCAACCGGTTCATCGCGGGGACCGGGCCGATACCCATGTAGTCCGGGTGCACGCCAGCGGCGGCGGCGCCGACGTAACGCGCCAGCGGCATGACGTCGTACCGGTCCACCGCGGCTTGCGACATGAGCAGCAGCGCGGCGGCGCCGTCGTTCAGCGGCGAGGAGTTCCCGCCGGTCACCGTGCCGTCCTTGCGGAACGCGGGCGGCTTACCGGCCAGCTCCTCCACGGTCAGGCCGGCCTTGATCCCCTCGTCGTGCCGCACCTCTGCGTGCGGCGCGCGGACCGGCACGATCTCCGCGTCGAACCGGCCACCGTCGCGCGCGGCCGCGGCGAGGCGATGGCTGCGCAGCGCCCACTCATCCTGGCGTTCCCTGGTCACGTGGTACTTGTCCGCGACGTTCTCCGCGGTCTCGCCGAGCGTGATCGGCGGATACCGCTGCTGCATCCGCGGGCTGACCAGCCGCCAGCCCAGCCTGGTGTCCGCCAGGTCGAGCGCGCGCGGGAACGGATCGGCGGTCCGGCCGACCACGAACGGGGCGCGGGTCATCGACTCCGAGCCGCCCGCGAGGCACACGTCCGCTTCGCCCGCCGCGATCAGCCGCGCCGCGTCGGCGACCGCCTCCATCCCCGACCCGCACAGCCGGTTGACCGTCGCCCCGGGTATCTCCACCGGGAGCCCCGCGAGCAGCACGGCCATCCGCGCCACGTTCCTGTTGTCCTCGCCGGCCTGGTTGGCCGCGCCCCAGTAGACGTCCTCGATCGCGGCCGGGTCCACCGCCGGGTTGCGCGCCAGCAGGGCGCCGATCACGTCGGCCGCGAGGTGGTCAGGACGGACGGCCGCCAGCGCGCCCTTGATCTTCCCGATCGGCGTACGGCAGGCATCGATCACGAAAACCGGGCTCACGACGACCTCCTCTCGCCCCGTGTCCCTCTACGATAACCAGCGCCAGCACAGCCTTGAGGCCGGGCCGCTGGGTAGCGGCCCGGCCTCATGGGCTCACCTGCGTGTGCCCGGAGCGACCGGACGTGGTGGTGCGATCCCCGCTAGTTGCCGGCCCCGCCGGCCGCGGCAGTGTCTGTCGCCGCTGCGGCCGGCGTTGTTGCCGCGGCCGTCGGGGTGGTTGCGGCCGGGGTGGTCGCCGCGGCCGTCGGGGCGACTGTCGCCGGGGCAGTCGCGGCGGCAGTCGCGGACGCACTGGCCGACGCGGAGGCGGACGCGGTGGCCGCGGCACCGCCGTTCGCGTTGGCGGTCTGCTGGGTGACGTTGAAGGTCGCCGCGGTCGCGACGCCGTTACCGTCGAGCGTCAGCGTGACCGGGTTGGTCAGCGCGAAGTTCTGGCAGTTCAGGTTCGCGAACGAGGCGCTCTCCCGGGCGGCCAGGAAGTTGGCCAGGTTGTTGCCGATTGCCGGGACCGGCGAACCGGTGTTGGCCTGGATGGTCGCGTCCAGCTTCAGCTTCGGCGTCTGGAGGTTGACCATGTCCTGGCAGTAGTTCGCCGCGTTCTGGTTCACGTTGGTGTTCCGCGCCAGCAGCGGCTGGTCGACCTCGGCCCGGTAGACGTTGGTCTTGGCGATGCTCATCTGCCCTGCGACCAGCAGCTGCGGGTCGTTGACCGGCAGCAGCGCCGGCGTCTGCGGCTGGTTCTGTGCCGCCGACAACGCGGTCAGCGCCTGCGAGCTGGACGTGCCGGCCGCCGACGTGGTGTTGGTCGCGGTGAACGGCTGGCAGCCGAGCGACGGGTCCACGAAGTTGGCCAGCGCCCCGGAGTCGCTGCCGTTGGACAGCGTGGTGAATCCCTGGAGGTTCGCCGCGTTGGCCGCATTGTTCTGCGCGACCTGCCCGGTGGTCGGGTTGACCAGGTACGCCGAGTCGACGTTGTCGCTCTGGTCCTGGTCGATCAGCGCGAAGCTCTCGCTGGTCTCGCATGCCTGCCCGTCGGTGGCGGAAGTGCCGACCGGCGGGACCACCAGCGTGCCGTTGGCGATCTCGGCGTTGGCCATCCGGTAGAAGTTGGCCGCGTTGCATTGCGGGGTCTGGTTGATGACCGAGTTGCCGAGTGCGTCGATGCAGTTGCCCTGTCGTGCGCCGCGGCCGGTGAGCACCAGCGCGTTGCCGTTGAACCCCATGCTGATGATGATCTGCGAGCCCCGCGTGATCGTGGGCGGCGTCGGCGCGACGGCGGGCTGGGTGCCGGCGTTGACGACCACCGGGTCGTACACCTGGACCTGCCCGTTCGGCGCCAGGATCGTCGCCTCCACGAACGCGCCCTCGGTCGCCCCGTTGACGGCCTCGTCGCAGCCGTCGCCGAGCTGGTACGGCGTCGCCAGGCCCTTGGCCGAAAGCGGGTTGGCCGGCACCGCCAGCGTGCAGTTCATCGACGCGGCGGCCTCCGCCGCGGTCTGGTTCGGGTTGATGGCGTTGCCCGCCGCGTCCTGCGCGTTGTTCGGGTTCGCCAGGTCGCCGCCTCCACCACGGGAGGACTGGCCGCCCCGGAAGCCGCCGCCGAAGTTGCCTCGGCCGAACGCGCCCCTGTGCCCGCCAAGCACACCGCTGAACCCAGTGTTGGCCGCCTGGTTGATCGTCGTATGGTTCCCGCCGGTGACCGCCATGACGATCCCGAGGGTCAGCCCCAACGCCATCGGTATGGCGAGGGGGACCGCGATGCGGGCCGCACGAGATTTCCTACTGCGGCGGCGGCGCACTGCGGGCCGATGCCCGGTGAGCATTCAATCCACCTCCATGGTCGCTGTAAACGCTCCGGTGGATCACGTTAGACCAGCCCGGACGGCGGAAACAGGAATTCTTGAATATTTGTGATTTGTCCGGTTTCCGGCCCTTACTTCGGCCTTTATCTGAGAAAGATATTGCCAAGTTATAACGTCGCAGGTTACCGCCCGTCCATGCTCCCGAGATCCTCCCGTGATACGCGGGCCGGGTGCCCCGCGAGGCCTCTCACCTCGGACTGAGCCACAGACGGCGACGGGGAGACCGCGCAGCGCAGCCGGAAAACCTTTCCTGGAGATTACGCGGACGACGCCGTCGGTCCCGTGAGTGCCCTCCTGCCCCGTCGTCCACTCGTCGCGCCGCGATCACTAAGGGTTGCGGCCGCCCATGGCCCATAAAAAGGCTCATCCGCGCCGAAAGAAATAGGCACGCCGGATTAATTGCCCGGCTTTAAATAATTGACAGCCGTGTAAAAGCTAGAGGCCGCATCGGACGGGCGAGCGCAATCGGAGAGTAACGATTAGACTACACATGGTAATAGCAAGTACTTGCGTAACTGTGATCATTTGCGCGGCAACTTTCTGGCACTGCCCAGCGTCTCAAAAGGTGGCGAGAGTTGTGACCCAACCGTGCCTGGTACCACCGTTCGGATCTGAAAGAATTTGCGTCTTACCAACACGTCGAGGGGACGGTCGTGTCGCGATTGGGCGTGCTCCACCGGGAGCGTTCGATAACTGCTGGGCTGCGTCACCGTGGCCGCTTGCTGACCGCGGCGGGCGCCGGTGTGGTGCTTGTGGCCGGCGTGCTGATCGCGATGTTCGGGGCCCCAGGCAGTCACGCGGCGGCGATGTCCGGCGCGAACCGCGCCGGCGGCGTTGCGGACAAGACGGCCGGCAAAAAGGCCGACCCGGTGCCGGCTGGCCCGCTCACCGTGGTGTCGGTCAGCCCGGCCAATGGCTCGCGGTATGCCAATGGCGGTCAGCAGATCAAGGTGGTGTTCTCCGCCCCGCTCGCGGCGAACTCGCCGATGCCCACCCTGTCTCCCCGCATCTCCGGGTCCTGGCGGGTTTCTGGCACCGCCGCGGTGTTCACGCCGAGCAGCGGCTTCCAGCCCCGCACCAAGGTGACGCTCAGCATCCCCGGCGGCTCGGCCGGTGTCGCCGCGGCCGGGGCCACCCAGGACAGCACCACGCCGGGGAACGGCTTCCTGGCCGGCTCGGTGAAGGAGTCGTACACCACCGGCTCGTTTTCGACGCTCCGCCTCCAGCAGCTGCTGGCCCAGCTCGGCTACCTGCCGCTCACCTGGACGCCCAGCGGCACCGACGTCAGCGCGGGGAGCGCCAGCGCGCAGCTGGCCGCGGCGTACAGCGCCCCGCGGGGCACGTTCTCCTGGCAGAGCGGTTACCCGAGCAAGCTGCACTCGTTCTGGAAGCAGGGCTCGGACAACCTGATCGACGACGGCGCGATCCGGGCGTTCGAGAACGACCAGGGCCTCACGATGGACGGCGCCGCCGGCGCAACGGTGTGGCGGCACCTGCTGACCGCGATCGCCAAGGGCCAGGGCAACAAGCACGGCTACACCTACGCGCTGGCGAGCAAGTCGAGCCCGGAGACGCTGACCATCTGGCACAACGGGCACGTCGTGCTGAAGACCTTGGCCAACACCGGCATCTCGGTGGCGCCGACCGCCGACGGCACGTACCCGGTGTACCTGCGCTACTACTTCCAGATCATGAAGGGCACCAACCCGGACGGCAGCAAGTACTCCGACCCGGTCAACTTCGTCTCCTACTTCAACGGCGGCGACGCGCTCCACTACTTCCCCCGCTACAGCTTCGGCTACCCGCAGAGCCTGGGCTGCGTGGAGCTGCCGTGGGACGCCGCCAAGAAGGCCTGGGGATACACCACCTACGGCACCCTGGTCACCGTCGAGGGCTAACCTCACCAGCACACAGCGCAACGGCGGCGGGCGGGTCCAGCTGACCCGCCCGCCGCCGTTGCGCTGGCTACGTCTTACAGCGGCCGGACCTCTTCCGCCTGGGGTCCCTTGGGACCACGACCAGCGGTGTACTCGACACGCTGGTTCTCCTGAAGAGTACGGAAGCCGTCAATTTGAATGGTGGAGTGGTGCACGAAGACATCGGCCGAGCCGTCGTCCGGGGCGATGAACCCATAGCCCTTGTCCGAGTTGAACCACTTCACGGTGCCCTGAGGCATGTAACTACTCCTACTGTGATGACACAGCGCGAACCTCGCGCCAGCCTGCAATACTAACCACTAGACGTAGCTGAACGATTCCGAAACGCAGAATTTGCAGGTCAGAGTCCCGTAAGCGCACCGAAGCGGGCAGCCGCAGTCCGGTCAGCCGCCGGGCGAAGCCGGACTCCGGGATCTGGGCGGCGATGCGCTCCGCCTCTTCGGCGGTGTCGACATCGGTCAGCTCGGGCACGAGTTCGATCTTCAGCCCCGCCCGCTCCAGGCGCAGCAGCTGGTGGGAGCCGGTGTCCGGCCGCGACATCGGCACGCCGAGCAGCAGCGCCGGATCCACCTCACGAAGGCCCAGCAGCCAGAATCCGCCGTCCTCGGCGAACCCGAACGTGGCGTCCGCAGCGGCGCTCACCAGCGGGGCGGCCGCGTCGGTCAGCAGGCCGGGGGTGACCTGCGGGGTGTCCATGCCGATCAGCACCGCCGGCAGCGGCACGCGAGCGCGCGCGTCGAGCAGGGCGTTGGCGATCCGCTCGTCGAGTCCGCCACCGCGCTGCTCGATGACGTCGAATCCGGCCGGCAGCCACGGGCCTGGCGCTCCGTCGAGCGCCAGCACCCGGCGCGCGACGTCCGTGCGGCCGACCGCGGCCAGCGTGTCGGCCAGTGCGGCCTCGGCCAGCGATGCCGCCTCCTCGGGCGTGAACGGCGGCGTGAGCCGCGTCTTCACCCGGCCGGGCACCGGCGCCTTGGCGATCACGACCACCTGCGCCGCGAGAGCGGACCCGGTCACGAGGCCGCGACCGAGGCGAGCACCCGGCGCATGTCCCGGACGGTCCGCACCGTGCCGCCGAGCGTCCCGGTGACCTTCGACTTGCCGGTACGCGGGTGGTACGGCACGTCCGCCTCGCCGATCCGCCAGCCGGCCTCCGCCGCCCGGACCACCATCTCCAGCGGGTAGCCGAACCTGCGATCCGACATCGGCAGCGCCAGCAGCTCCTCGCGCCGCGCGGCGCGCATCGGGCCAAGGTCGCGGACCGGCACGCCGACCCGGCGGCGCAACTCCGCCGCGAGCACCTTGTTGCCAAGCCGGGCGTGCACCGGCCACGCACCGCGGCCGGTCACCGCGCGGCGGCCGAGCATCAGGTCGACGTCGCCGAACAGCACCGGGTCCGCCACGACCGGCAGGTCCTGGGGGTCGAATGACGCGTCCGCGTCCATGATGCACACGATCTCGCTCTTGGCGGCCAGCAGGCCGGCGTGGCACGCCGCGCCGAACCCGCGCTGCGGCACGTGCACCACGCTGGCGCCGTAATCCGCCGCGATGACCGCGGAGCCGTCGGTAGAGCCGTTGTCCGCCACGACCGGCCGGAACCCGGCCGGCATGCGCGACAGCACCCAGGGCAGCGCGTCCGCCTCGTTCAGGCACGGCAGGATGACGTCGATTTCGAGTGCGTCCATGGCACGGGAGAGTACGCGCGAGACGCCCGGTCTCCGCCGGTAAATCGGCCCATCACGCCTTACGAACCTATGACGGATCGCCGCGCTTGATCATCGGCCCGGCTCGTGATGGTTGGCTCTGACCCATGCGCGTTCTAGTTACCGGTGCCGCCGGCTTCATCGGCTCGCACATCGCCGAGGCCTTCCGGGCCGCTGGTCACGAAGTCCGCGGGTTCGACTCACTCGCCCCCGCGGTGCACGCGTGCCGCCCGGACTACATCGACTGGGAGCTGGTGGTCGCCGACGTCCGAGACGCGGACGCGGTGGACAAGGCCCTCGACGGCATCGACGCGGTGTGCCATCAGGCGGCCATCGTCGGGCTCGGCGTGGACCTGTCCGACCTGCCGGCCTACTCGGACGTGAACATCACCGGCACCGCGGTGCTGCTCGAGGCGATGGGCAAGCACGGCATCGGCCGCCTGGTGCTCGCCTCGTCGATGGTGGTGTACGGCGAGGGCGCCTACGACTGCGCGGTCCACGGCCGGGTCCGGCCGGCCCCGCGCGACCCCGCGGACCTGGCCGCCAAGCGGTTCGAGCCGCGCTGCCCGCGCTGCGCCAGCCCGCTGACCACGGCGACCGTCACCGAGGACGCGCCGCTCGACCCGCGCAACAGCTACGCGACCAGCAAGGTCGCCCAGGAGCACCTGGCTGCCAACTGGGCCCGGCTGACCGGCGGCGCCGCGATCGGCCTCCGGTACCACAACGTCTACGGCCCCCGGATGCCGCGCGACACCCCGTATTCGGGCGTGGCCGCCATCTTCCGGTCCTGCCTGGAGAACGGCGTGGCGCCGAAGGTCTTCGAGGACGGCGGCCAGCGCCGCGACTTCGTCCATGTCACCGACGTGGCGCTGGCCAACCTCCGCGCGCTCGACGCGACCGGCCGCGCCACGGAAAGCGGTCTGCGTTGCTACAACGTGGCGAGCGGAGAGCCGCACACCGTCGGCGAGATGGCGTTCGCGCTAGCGGATGCGTTCGGCCTGGATATCGAGCCCGTCGTCACCGGCGACTACCGCCTCGGCGACGTCCGGCACATCGTCGCCAGCCCCGAGGCCGCGGCCCGCGAGCTCGGCTACACCGCCAGCACCAGCTTCGCCGAGGGCATGACCGACTTTGCCAAGGCCCCGCTCCGCGATCCCGCCACCCCTCCATAGCCATCCCGGCGGCCCGCCTGGATCATTGCGGACACTTACCTACCCAAACCGGGGGGGTAAGTGTCCGCAATCTTTGTCTGGCCCATCACATATCACGAAATGTCGGATATGCGCCGGGTCGGGGGGCCTTGCGGGGCGCGGCGGCGTGCGGGGCGGACGCGGGGGCTGCGGGGCGGGGCGGGGGGGTTAGGCGCGGAACAGGCGGTCGCAGACGCGGGCGCCTGCGCGGCCGTCGTCTAGCGAGCAGTACGTGTCCGCGAAGCGTTTGTAGGCGTCGGCGTAGGGGGCGACCGCGGTGTCCACGTCGGCCAGGGCCGCTACTACCTCCGCCGACGTCGACAGAAGGGGGCCGGGCACTTGCGACTCGAAGTCCAGGTAGAAGCCGCGGAGGTTGTCCCGGTAGTCCGCCAGATCGTAGGTGAAGAACAGCATCGGCCGGCCGGTCACGGCATAGTCGAACATGGCCGACGAGTAGTCGGTGACCAGTACGTCGGACACCAGGTACAGCTCGGAGATGTCCGGGTACGCGGTCACGTTGAGCGCGAAGCCAGGGCGCAGGCCGGCCGGCACGTCGTCGGCCATCTGGTGGTGCCCGCGGACCAGGATCACGTGGTCGTCGCCGAGCGCGCGATACGCCTGCTCCAGGTCGAGCCGCATGTCGAACCGGTACCGCTTGCCGTTCGCGTACGTCTGGTTGTCCCGCCAGGTCGGCACGTACAGGACCACCCGCTTGCCGGCCGGGATGCCGAGCCGGGCTCGCACCGCCGCCGCGACGGCGGAAACGTCGGGCCGCAGCATCACGTCGTTGCGCGGGTATCCGTACTCCGCGATCTCCCCCTCGTACCGGAACGCCCGGCGCATCAGCGGGGTGCTGAACGGATTCGGCGACAGCAGCAGATCCCACTGCGCAACGTCGCGCGCCAGGTGGTCGAAGTACGCGGTACCGCTGATGAACTGCGGGTTCGCCACGTCGAAGCCGATCCGCTTGAGCAGCGTGCCGTGCCAGGTCTGGAGGTAGAACTGACCATCGCGCTTGCGGAACGGCAGTTGCATGTCGTCGTTCGACACGATCCACCGGGACCGGGCGAGCGCGTCGAAGTACTCCCGCGTGCCGCGCAGCACGCCGGTGCCGCCGGCCGGTACCGGCACCGACCAGTCGTTCACCACCCACAGGTGCTCCCGCTCGTCGCCCCGCCGCGCCAGCTCGGCCGCGATCCCCAGCGGGTTGTCCCCGCACTGCTTGCCCTTCCAGGACACGAACAGCACCGAATCGCGCAGCGGCGCCTTCAGCACCACCGGGTAGTAGCCGCGGCGCAGCGCCCGCTGCGCGTAGTTGCCCTGCTCGGTCCGGCGCAGCCGCGGCTCGGCGACCACCAGCGGGTCGTCGTGCCCGGTGACGATGAACCGGTACCACTTGCGACCGGCCTCGATCCGCGAGCCCGCCACAGACGCCACGGCGTCGTGGTCGTACTTCAGCTCCGCCAGCGCGCCCGCGGAACCCACGGCGCGGACGAACAGGTTCCACTCGCCGTCGCGCAACGGCACCCGCTCGCCGAAGAACGGCATCCGCTCGACGTCCAGCTCGATCCGGAACCGTTCGCCGTCGAGCTCGAGCGGCACCGCATGCGCGTCACCAGACCCGATCCGCTTAACGACGGTCTCGTACACATCCGAAGCGCCGAGAAAACTGCCGCGCAGCTCCAGCCGCCCGCCGTCGAGCCAGGAGTGCGCGTCGATCACGGGACGCGGGGTGCGCTCTGCCATCACCAGATCACCGTAGCGGCTCCGGCCGACCACAACCTCCCGCGCGCCTGACAACCACCTCGCCTCGGTCATTCCCTCCGGCCAGGCCACCCGCACGCGCGGCTTATCGCCCGCTTTGAGGTAAACGTCCCACTCACCGGTGCTCTCGACGCCCTCGCTGACACGCTCTAGTGGGCTCGATTGCGCAATTGACCCGCTGGGGGCGGCGGCTGAGTCGGGGGCGGGGCTGGGGGCGTGGGCGGGGGTGGGGGTGGCGCTGAGGGCGGGGGGCGGGAACACCGCGCGGAAGCGGCCTTCGGCGATGCGTTCGGCGGGCACGGTTCTCGTCGCGGCGCCACCGGTGCGGACCAGGACGAGTTGCGCGGCGCGGGCGGTCACGCCGGGAGCGGAGATCTCGAGGCTGAGGGCGGCGTCATCCCAGGAGAAGCCCGCGAGGGTCGCGGTCACCTTCCAGGTGACGAAGTTCAGCCCGAGGCCCGCCCAGCGAGCGCCGAATCGCAGGCCCGGCGCGATCTCGCGCGGCGACGGCCGTTCGGCGGGGCCGGGCACCGGGGTGTGCACCCGGGCCGGCCGCCACACGGATCGCCCGCGCACCAGCATCCACGCCTGCCAGGTACCCGGCTGATCGAACTTGGCGGACGGCACCGCGAACCGGAACCCGGACCAGTCGTAGTTGTACCGCTCCTGCTCCGACAGCGCCGTGGCCTCGGGGTTCAGGAACGAGCGCGCCCGCAGCAGCACCGGCCGCCGCCGCCCGCCAGCACGCAGCACGACGATCTTCGACGTGTTCCGCCGCTTCGCGACGTTGATCGACGGCACGTTGGCCCGCCCGGTCACCACCAGCGAGTCCCCGTCCCACGCCACGTCGTCGACCTGCATGTACGGATCCAGGTCCCGCCAATGCGGCCGGAAGACGCGGCGCGGCAGGCGCGTCTCGGGGATGCGGACCGTGCGGAACGGCAGGTCAGCGACGAGCCGTCCGCGGCTGCGGACCAGCGGGACCTGTTTGACCGGTTGTTCCATGAGCCAGGCCGCGAACTCCGCCAGCTCGGGCATCGCCCCCTCGCGGACCAGCTGATAGGCCAGCTTGTGCGTGGCGGGCAGGCTGCGCAGCACCCGCCGGCTCACCGTGCGCAGGTAGCCGCCCACCAAGACGCCGAACTCCGCACGGTATTCCTGGCTGACCTTATGCATGTCACTGACGTAGAGCCACAGATCGTTCCGCAGGGCTTTGCGTTGATGAGCCCGCAGCAGACGGCCAGGTCCGTACGAACCCAGAAACGAGTCGATCGCGGCGAGCGCGGTCATCCGGTCGCGCAGGTTGGTGATGTCGGTGCGGCGCTGGGTGATCGAGCCGGTGCCCTGCACCCGCTCGCGCCAGAAGTAGATGACGTCCGGGATCACGTCGACCTGCCGGGCCAGGACGTGCGCCTGCGTCATCAGCTGGATGTCTTCCCAGACCATGCCCTCGGGGTAACGCAGCCGGTGCTGATCCCAGAACGAACGGCGGAACAGCTTGTTCCACACGGACACGTCGTACAGCAGCCGGAGCGTCTTGCTGATGTGCGTGCCCTCCTGGCGGCCCTTGATCGCCATCGCGTGCAGCGCGGAGGGGTTGATGCCCTTGGGCCCGATCCGGGACACCTGGCCGCTGACGAAGTCCGAGCCGGTCTCGGTCAGCGTGTGCAGCATCAGCTCGTACGCGTTGGCCGGCAGCATGTCGTCGCCGTCCACGAACGCGAGGAACTCGCCGGCGGCCGCCTCCAGGCCGCGGTTGCGGGAGAAGCCGGGGCTGCCGCCGTCGGTGAACCGCAACAAGCGGAACCGGGGATCGGCGGCGACTCGCGCTTCCGCGATCGCGGTGGAGCCGTCGGTGGAGCCATCGTCCACCATGATCACTTCGAGGTCGCTGACCGTCTGCGCGGCGATCGAGTCCAGGCACGCCGCAAGGTCATCCTCGTTGTTGTGGAACGGGACGACGACGCTGATCAACGAGCGGGTTTGGTTCAATGAGAGGTCCAGCCGAGGGCGACGGGGTCGTAGGCACGCTCAACATAGATCTGGTGCCACAGCGAGAATACGACCAGCAGCCACACGTGTCGCCACGTAACACCCGGATCTTCGGACCGGTACCGGCGCAGCACGTCCATCGCGGCCCGCTTGTCCAGCCAGCGGTCGGTCTGCGCCGAGCCGATGACCTGCTCCGCGTAGGCGTACATGCCGCCGGACAGCCACTGCCCGAGCGGGACGGGGAAGCCCAGCTTGGCGCGCTCGTCCACCGCCTGCGGGAGCAATTCGGTAACGGCCTCGCGCAGCGTGAACTTCGTCGTCCCGGCGGCGGTCTTCTCGACCCGGGCGAGCCGCGCGGCGACCGCCATCACCTCCCGGTCGAGGAACGGCGTGCGCAGCTCCAGCCCGTGCGCCATGCTGACCCGGTCCGCCTTGAGCAGGATGTCGCCGGGCAGCCAGGTGTTGACGTCCACCAGCTGCATCGTCGCCACGTCGTCCAGGTGACCGTCGCTGGCCTGCTTGTAGACCGGGTCGGTGACATCGAATTCCGTGGGGATGGAGCCGCGGCGGGACGGTTCGCGCAGCAGCTCGCGGGCCCACCGGCCGCGGTAGATGTAGGCGTTGCCGATGTAGCGCCGGCGCAGTGGCGTGACGGTCCGGTCCAGCAGGCCCGGCAGCCGCGAGGTCGGCGGCAGCGCCGCGGCCGCCTGCGCGATCAGCCCGCGGGTCCACTGCGGCAGCACCTTGCCCGCCCGCACCGCCAGCCGCTGGTAGTACATCCGGTACCCGCCGAACAGCTCGTCCGCACCCTCCCCGGACAGCACGACCTTGACGTGCCGGCGTGCCTCGCGGGCGGCGAACCACAGCGGGATCGCCGAAGCATCGGCCATCGGGTCGTCCAGGTGCCAGATGATCCGGGGCAGGCTGGCCAGGAACTCCTCCGGGCCGATCACGTAGGGGATCGACTTCACG
>DASRFJ010000124.1:0-51341 GCA_035651595.1 Streptosporangiaceae bacterium
GGGGGCGGGAGCGGGGCGGGAGCGGACGGCGGGGGCGTGGGCTGGGCGGGCGTGGGAGGGTGCCGGAGGTCGAGCGGTTGTCGTTCTGAGAAAAGCGTGAACTAGCGGGCAGCGAGGCCTAGAGCTAGCCGCGAGGTCGCGTTCTGGTGGGCCACCACGGAGATCACGTGCAGGATCGCGGGCTCGGCGTAGCCGGCGACCCGCAGGTTCTCGAGGTCACCGGGCTGCATGCACCACGGCTCGCGGCTGAGCTTGCGGGCGAACGCGATCGCCGGGGTGTCGGGACCGCTGGCCGGGGGCCCGAGTTCCTCGGCACCGGTCCAGTCCGCGCTCTCTTCGGCGGCTACGCGGGCCAGCAGCCTCCGCTCGTCGCGGCCGATCGGCTCGTCGGTGTCCAGCAGGTAGGCGCGCCATGTTTCCCACGCCGTCCGCAGCGGGCCGGGGCTCGGCAGCCGCTGGCCGTCACCGACTGGCCCGGCATCCGATACGGACCCATCCGATACGGACGGTACGGCCCGGTCCGGCCTGGGCACCGCAGTCTGGCCGCGATCCGGCGCGAAGGCGGGCAGCGGCGACTGGTAGTCGAACTCGATCCCGGACGCGTCGGCCACCCGGGTGAAGTAGTTGAACATCGCCACCACGCCGATCGCGCTCTCGACATGGTCCGCGTCGAGCCCCTGCCGGAGCGCGTCCTTCACGGTCTCGCTGGTGACCGCCCACGGCTGCGCGGTCAGCGTGGTCGCGAGCCGGGCCAGCGCGCGGGCACGTGGGGACAACGCGTCCTCATCTCCGGAGAGCACGGCCAGGGATGTCGCGGCGCCGCCGCTGGCTACACGCAGAAACTCCACGTGAGCGGACGTTCAATAAAAGCACTGGTTCGCGCGGGAGGTGGTGCCCGCCAGCAGCTCGTAGTCGGGCCAGGGCAACCCGGTGGCCCGCAACGCGCCGGACACGGGGAAGGTCCGCTTGAGCAGCTCCGGGTCGAGGCTGTGCGCGCGGATGATCCCCGCGGCGTCGCCGTGCGGCGGACGGTAGACCGGCGGCATCGGCCGGTTGTCCATCGCGGTGTATGCCTCAGCGAGCGCACCAGTCGCATCCGCCCGCGATACGGTCCCCAGCCAAGCCACGTAAAAATGGTGTCATCCGCCCGCATTTCCGGCAAGAGCCGCACGCAGTTCGCCGAACGCTTCCGCAATCCGCGACAAGGTCCACGACGCGTTGAGGCCACTGGGGTTCGGCAAGATCCACAGCCGTGCGCCGGCGAGTGTCTGTGCCTGCGGCCCGACGACCGCGCGCGGGCTCCGGAAAGCCGTCCGGTACGCGGTCACGCCCAGCACCGCGACCACCTCGGGGCGGCGCTGCGCGACGAGGCCGGACAGGATCTGGCCGCCGGCCGCGAGTTCGGCGGCGGTCAGTTCGGCTGCCTGGGCGGTCGCGCGGGCGGCCAGGTTGGTGATGCCGAGGCCGAGACCGGCCAGCAGGTGCTGCTCGCTGGGCTCGAGGCGGCGCGACGTGAAGCCGGACAGGTGCAGAGCCGGCCAGAAGCGGTTGCCGGGACGCGCGAAGTGCCAGCCGGTCGCGGCGGAGTACAGGCCGGGATTGATCCCGCAGAACAGCACGCGGAACGGCCGGCCGGGCTCGGGCAGCACGTCGGCGATCGTCTTGTTCCGCGCCGCCTCCAGATCACGGGGCACGCTCCCACTATCACCGATCGCGCCGCGAAAAACATGCCGGGAAAAGTTGCTGGCGCCGCCGGGGGTGCTGACTCCTACATGCGGAGCGGGCGGAACCGTCAGCGCGGAGCCGGGGCGTGGCCTCGGCTCCCCCGCGGCGGATCCGAACGGAGCGGGTTGGGCGGACCCGAGGTGTCCTCTTCCTCCGAGCGGACACCGGGCGGCGCCGGGGTCCTGGCCAGCATGGAGGCCAGGACCCCTCCGTCTTCTCAGCTCGGAGAGATCATCGGCGGCCCATCGGAACCGCGACGGCGAACGCCGCGACCGCGGCGGCGAGGCCGGCGCCGGACAGCCAGGCGGACGCACCCGGGTGCACGGTGAGCGCCCCCGCGACGATGAGCGTCGCGACGACGCCGGCGATGAGCGGACGCACGGCGAGTACGGCGCTGCTGACCAGGACGTAAGCGAGAATCAGCATGCCTTCGGCCGCCAGGACGGGAATCCCCGCGTGCGAGAACGCGCACGTCACGATCGCGGCGCCGACGGCGATGGAGACCGCGTAGCGGCGCCGCTCGGCCGGAGCCGCCGCGACGACGGCCAGCGCGCCGAAGCCGGCGACCGCGATCGTCCAGGCCGGTGCGACCGCGGGCGGCAGGCCGACGACGAGCAGGCCGAGGAGCAAGCGGGCAGCGACGAGACGGGCCCGGTTCATGACCGCATCGCAATCCGGCCGGCCGACGCGGCCGAGGCGAGCACCCCGTCGAGTTCGGCGTCGCGGCCCCAGTGCAGCACCGGGACGCCCATCGCCGCCAGGCGCGCCCGGGTCGCGGCCCGGTCCAGCCGCCACACCCGCAACGCGAGATCCGCGGGCGAAGGCGACAACGCGGACGACCGGCGGCCCCGTCGAATCGGGGCCAGCCCCGGCTCGTACCGCAGCGTGTCGACGACGATCACCGGCAGGCGGCGCTGGCGCAGGTCGGTGATCGCGGCGAGCACGCCCGCGTCGGCCAGCGGCGAGAACAGCACGACGAGCGCCCCGGGCGGCAGCACGATCCGCGGGATGCGCGCGAGGTCCGGGTCGACGTACGCGTCGTACCTGGCCCGCAGCATCATCTCGGCGATCCGGTAGAACTGCCGGTCGCCGGGTGCCGGACCGAGCCAGCGCAGCACGCCGCCGAGCACGACGACGCCGACCCGGTCCCCGACCCGCAGGTACGCCGCCGCGAGCGCGGCCGCGCCGTGCGCCGCGATGTCCAGCGTGCTCTCCCCCGGCGGCCCGGTTTCGGTGAGCGAGTCCAGGACCACGACCAGATCCGCGGCGCGCGAAGCCGCCCGCTGGTTGACATAGCGTCCCTGGCGCCGGATGCTGACCGCCCGGTTCAGGTCGCGCAGCTGGTCACCCGGCACGTACGGCCGGATGCCGGCGAACTCGACCCCGTCGCCGACCGCCCGCCCGGTGTGCTCGCCGATCCGGCGCAGCAGTTCGGCCGGCACCAGCCGCGGGCGCGTCCGCGCCGCCCGCGGGAACACCTCGAGCGGCTCGGCCTCGACCACCACCGCGGCCTGCCAGGCCCCGGCAACGCAGCTCACCAGCACGGTGCCGGGCGAGTACCGGCCCCAGTGCGTGGCGTTGATCCGCCACTGCCCGGGAAGGATCTCGGCCGCGGCGACCGTCGCGGCGGGCACGAACCGGATGTCTGTCGTGTCCGCCGCCGGGCACGACACGGTCGCGATGACCGTGACGTCTTCGCCCTCGAAGCACCGCGCGCCGGAGACGGCAACCGTCACCAGCGGCAGCTCCAGCGGCCGCGGCCGGGGCAGCACGGCGAGCGCGGCGAGCGGCGCGGCGGCAAGCAGCACCAGGCCGCCGTGCCCGCTCACGATCGCCGCGATGAGCGCGACCAGCGCCGCCGTCGCCAGCTGCCGGGTCCGCGCCGAGGCGCGCCAGCCGGTCACGCCGGGCTCTGCGCGCTTCTCGGCACCGGCACCTGGTCGAGGATCTCCCTGGTCACGTCCTCCCCGGTCACCTGCCGCACCCACATCTCGGGGCGCAGCACGAGCCGGTGTGCCAGCGCCGGCACCGCGACGGCCTTCACGTCTTCGGGGGTGACGAAGTCCCGCCCGGCCAGCATCGCGGCGCCCCGCGCGAGCTGGACCACCGCGAGCGTGCCGCGCGGCGACGCGCCGACCGTCACCTGCGGATGCGTGCGCGTCGCCGCGGTCAGCGCGACCACGTACTTCAGCAGGTCCGGATCCAGGTGCACGCTCTCCAGCGACTCCCGCATCGCCAGCACGCCGGCCGCGTCGGTGACCCGGGGCACGGCCGGCGGCGCCGACCCGCGCTCCAGCCGCCGCCGCACCATCTCCGCCTCGCCATCCTCATCCAGGTACCCGAGCCGGACCCGCGCGATGAACCGGTCCAGCTGCGCCTCGGGCAGCGGATACGTCCCCTCGTACTCGATCGGATTGTCGGTCGCGAGCACGACGAACGGCCGGGGCAGCTCGCGCGTGACCCCGTCGACGGTCACCTGGCTCTCGGCCATCGCCTCCAGCAGCGCGGCCTGCGTCTTCGGCGGCGTCCTGTTGATCTCGTCGGCGAGCAGCAGCCCGGTGAACAACGGCCCCGGCCTGAACTCCGGCTCCCCGGTGCGCAGGTCGAGCACCATCGCCCCGGTCAGGTCGGCCGGCAGCATGTCCGGCGTGAACTGCACCCGGGTGAACTCGAGCCCGAGCAGCGACGCGAACGTGCGGGCGAGCAACGTCTTGCCAAGTCCGGGCAGGTCCTCGATCAGCACGTGTCCGGACGCGAGCACGCCGAGCAGCACGGTCTCCACCGCCGCGCGCTTGCCGACGATCACGCGCTCGACCTCGGCCAGGATCCGCCGCGCCGTGTCCGTGCCCTCGATGACCCTGGTCATGGCTCCTCCAGCCGGGCGATGATCCGGTCGAGCTCGGCTGAACTTGGCCCCGCGCCTTCCGCGTCGGTGCGCGCCTCAGCCGGGAGCTGCCGCCCCAGTGTCACCGCCAGCAACTCCAGTTGAGGGCGGGTCGACCGCTCGTAGTGCCGCCGCGACAGCATCGCCCACTCCATCTCCGAAGTGATCCTGGCGAAGCCCGGGAAGCCATTGTCCGTTACTTCCTTTTTTGTCATAACGACATGGGTTTCTCGTCCCCGTACCCGCACCCGGACGAGAAGCAGCGCCGCGATCGCGATGACCGCGCCCATGTCCAGCAGCCCGGCCGGGCCGGCCGCGGCGAACCCGGCCGCGAGGAGCGCGGCGGCGGTGGCGATCGTCCCGGCCACCCGCATCATGGCCGGCCGTCCAGTTCGGCGCGCATGTGGTCGAGCGAGAGTTCGGCCGTCGCGGCATCACCGGCCGTCATCGGTTCGGTGCCGTACCTGGCCCGGCGGAACAGCCCGGTCAGATCGGCCGCGGACCGTGATCGTATGAGGCCGGCTGACGCGGCACGGGCGAGTACCTCCGCGGGCGTATCCGCGCCGCGCGGCGCCGAACCCGCGGCGGCGAAGCCGCGCTCAAGCTCCGCATAGCACGCGATGATCGCCTGGCGGGGATCGCCGGTTCCGTGCAGCGCATCGGTTGCGGCGGCCAGCCGTTGCGCGAGGCCACGGCGGGCCGGATCCGCCTCGTCGCGGTTCGCGCGCGAGCGCACCCGCGCGTAGACGGCGATGGCGAGCAGTGCGCCGACCGCCACGCCGACGCCGACCAGGATCGACACGAGGCCGGCGGCGGACGCCGCCGCGTGATGCTGGGTTCCGGGCTGAAGGCCGGCGTGCGGTGCGGGTTGGACCTGGATGGGGCCCTTGCGGCGGTGCGTGTACAGCAGGTACGGCGGCACGGCCAGCACCGCCAGGGCCAGCAGGAAGAGCGGGGGCTTGAGCCACCACCGGAGGATGATCAGGTACTCCGTCTCGTCGTCCTGGTCTTTGCGCTTGCGACGTGCCGAGACGAGCACGACGATGTAGGCGACGAGAGCGAAGCCTTCGGTGACCGCAAGCGTGATGGCGAGCGCGCTGCCGCTGAACGCCGTGGCGGTGGCATTGCCCGCGCGCGAGAAAGAGCCGCGGGACTTCAGTCCGATCGCGACGACCCCCAGCAGGACGGCGACGGCCGCGCCCCGCCGCACGTCATTCGGCCCCATACCGCCATTCTCTGGCGGCCTGGTCACGAATGAGTTACGTGAAGGCGGATGCGTGCGCCTGGGCCCACTGCTCGAATGTGCGCGGCGGACGGCCGGTCAGCTCGGCGACCGTGGGTAGCGGCGTCGATTCGTCCAGCGTGCCGTCCACGTAGAAGCTGAAGAACGCGTCGACGTACTTCTGCGGCATGCTCGCGCTCATCTCGGCGCGCGCCTCGTCGTCCGGCTGCGGCCGGAACCTGAGGTCGCGGTTCAGCACGGCGCCGAGGATGCGGACCCGGTCGGCGGGCCGGAGCGGCGCCGGGCCGGTCACGTGGTAAATCTGGCCCTCGTGCCCGGGCTCGGTCAGCGCTTTCGCGGCCACGGCCGCGATGTCGTACGGGTCTATCATCGCGATCGCGACGTTCGCGAACGGGGCGGTGACCTGGTCGCCGTTGGCGAGCTGCGGGATCCACTGGAGCGTGTTGGACATGAAGCCGTACGGCCGGATGATCGTCCAGCTGATGCCGCTGTCCTTGAGGGTCGTCTCGGCCTCGATCATGTACGCGGACACCGCGTTGCTGGTGTCGCCGCTCCCGGCGGAGTTGCCGGACAGCATGACGACGTGATTGACGCCAAGTTCCCTGGCGTACGCGAGGGTGCGCGCCGCGTCCTGGTAGCCCGGCATGAGGAACATCGCGTGCACGCCGGCCAGCGCCGGCCGGAGGCTGTCCGGGTCGTTCAGGTCGCCCGCGACCTGCGTGCTGTCGTCGGGAAGGCCCTTGCTCGCACCGTCCCTGGTGAGCGCCCGTACCTGCGCGCCGCTGCCCGCCAGTGCCCGTACCAGTTCGCCGCCGATGTTTCCCGTGGCCCCCGTGACCAGGAACACGTCGCCTCCTAATGCTTGGTGGTCTGCACCACCACGCTAGTCGTGTGCGGCGTGTGCGGTGTAGCAGTTGGTGCCGAATGCCACATCAGCACCACGGCTGCCACCAGCGTGAGCAGCCCGCTCGTGCCGGTCAGCCAAGCCCTCTTCATGCCGTCTCCCCGTCCGTTCTCCCCGTCCGTGTGCCGGACCCGCCGTCCGGTACTTCCACGTTAGGGACGAGACAGCCCCTTGCCACTGGGGGAAACCCCCGATTTCCACCCTAGGAAGACCCCACCAACCCCGACATTTCATGACATGCACCTTTTGTCGCGCGCCGTGGGACGCTTAAGGTGTTAGAAAAGTGCTTCGTGGCAGAAAAGGTGCCAAATTTGGCGCCTTTTCTGCCACGGGGCCCTTTTTCGACATGGGAGACATTGCTCTCCTGCCTCTGAAACCTATTGAGCAACTCCAGTCACATGCAATGGTGCGTGCGCGTCCTAAGTCATGTCGCTCTAGCAACTTGTGTCACTTCTGTCGCAGGGTGTGGATGGCCTTTGCCAGGAGGGTGACGCCTTCGGCGATGGCGTGCTCGGAGAGTCCGGCGTAGCCGAACAGCAGGCCGGGCGGTCCCGGCGTCATCCGGCAGGCCGCGAGGCCGGACACGCCGACGCCCTGCCGCGCCGCGGCGGCCACGACGGCCTCCTCGTCCAGGTCGGGCGGCAGCCAGGCGACTAGGTGGAAACCGGCGGATATGCCGTCCGGCTTGAGCTCGGGCAGCTCGCGAGCGAGCGCGGTGAGCAGGGCGTCGCGGCGCCGCCGGTAGACCGGACGCATCCGCCGCAGGTGCCGGTCGAACTCGCCGCGAGCGAGCAGGTCGGCGAACGTGAGCTGGTCAATCGTCGCCGAACCGCGGTCCGCCGCGATCTTCGCCTCGGCGACCGGCTCGACCAGCCGGCCGGGCAGGATCAGCCAGCCGAGCCGCAGTCCGGGCGCGAGCGTCTTGCTCGCGGTACCCGTGTACACCACATGCTCGGGGGCGAGCCCGTGCAGCGCACCGACCGGTGCTCGGTCGTACCGGTACTCGGCGTCGTAGTCGTCCTCGATGATCAGGCCGTTCCGCTCCTTCGCCCAGCCCAGCAGGTCAGAGCGCTGGCCCGGACCGAGCACGGCCCCGGTCGGCCACTGGTGCGACGGAGTCACCAGCACCGCCTCCGCGCCGGACTGGTCCAGCAGCTCGGTCCGGATGCCATCCGGTCCGACCGGAATCGGTACCAGCTCCACGCGGTGGGTGGCGCTCGCCGGGACGAGGTCGTCCCATGGCGACGGGTCCTCCACCGCCAGCCGGCGCATGTTCATGCTCGCCAGCACCTCGATGAGCAGGCCCATCCCCTGGGCGAAGCCGTTGCAGATGACGATGTTGCGCGGGCTTGCGGACGTGCCGCGTACCCGGTTCAGGTAGTCGGCGAGCGCCTGCCGCAGCTCCGGAGTGCCGTGCCCGGAAAGGTAGCCGAACCGGTCGTTCGGCGCCTGCGTGAGCACATGGTTGACGGAGCGCAGCCAGGCGGCGCGCGGGAACTGGGCCGGGTCCGCACGGCCGTAGCGGAAGGTGATGCGCGGCTCGGTCTTGCGGACCGGCTCGGGCGGCGGCGGGACGTCTGCGGTCGCCTGGCCGGCCGCTACCTCGGTGTAGCCGCCGACCCGGCTGACCAGGTAGCCCTCGGCCCTGAGCTGCTGATACGCCTCGACTACCACGCCGCGGGAGACGTTCAGGTCGGCCGCCAGGCTGCGAGTCGGCGGCAGTGCGGTGCCGCGCCGGAGCCGGCCTCCCCTGATCCCGTCCCTGATCGACGTCGCGATCTGCCGGTGCAGCGGCTCCGTGCCGTCCCGGTCGAGGGCCACCAGCAAATCGGCGACCGGACTCGAATTGGACCTGGTTTCAGCCATCGGATCGGACCTTACTTTGAGTACCGATTTGACCCCATGCTAGCGATATGACGACTACAGCGATGGTGAACGACCTGGACGGCCTGCTTGACGGCGAGGTGCTGCGTCCCGGTGACGACGGTTACGAGCGGGCCCGCAGCGTGTGGAACGCGATGGTGGACCGGCGGCCGCGACTGATCGTGCGTCCCGCGACTACCCAGGACGTGGCGGCCGCGGTCCGCGCCGGACGCGACCGTGGTCTTGAGATCGGCGTTCGCTGTGGCGGGCACGGCATTGCCGGGCTGGCTGTCCCCGAGGACGGGCTGATGATCGACCTGACCAGCATGAGCCGGGTGCGGGTCGACCCGGCCACGCGGCGGGCCACGGTTCAGGGTGGCGCGCTGCTCGGCGCGCTGGACGTCGCGGCGCAACGGTACGGGCTGGCCACCACGGCGGGGAACGTCTCGCACACCGGTGTTGGCGGATTGACCCTTGGCGGCGGCATGGGCTGGCTGGCCAGGCAGTACGGACTGGCCTGCGACAACGTAACCGGCTACGAGCTGGTGACGGCGACCGGCGAGATCCTTCGGGTCAGCGCCGAGGAGCACCCGGAGCTGTTCTGGGGCCTGCGCGGCGGCGGCGGGAACTTCGGCGTGGTGACCCGGTTTGACTTCCGGCTGCACGAGACCGGCACCCGGGCGCTGAGTGCGGAACTGTCGTTCCCGCTCGAGCGGGCCGGTGAGGTGCTGCGCGGCTGGCGCGACATGAACGCGCAGGCGCCCCGGCAGGCCACGTTCACCGCCGGGTTCAGCGGCGACCAGACGGTCCGGGTGGGCTTCGTCTGGATCGGCGACCCGGCGCAGGGGCGCCGGCTGCTCACCGGGTTCGGCGCGCTCGGTCAGCCCGCGGACACCGAGATCACCGAGCTGTCCTACGTCGACCTGCAGACCAGGGACGACACGCCGCAGGGCCACAACGGCCGCCGGTACTGGAAGGGCCACTTCCTGCACGAGCTGCCGGACGCCGCGATCGACGCGCTGGTCGCCTCCCGGCAGAGCCCGGAGCGGCCGCTGGCCAACGTGAGCCTCCAGGCATACGGCGGCGCGATCGCCGACGTGCCCGACGACGACACCGCGTTCAGCCACCGGAACGCCATGTTCGAATACGTGACCGCCACCGGCTGGACTGACCCTGCCGAAGACGGGGCGCGGATCGCCGCGGTCCGCCGCTCCGCGGCGGCGATCGAGCCGTTCGGCGCCGGCCTGTACGTGAACGTGGCCAACGACGAGGGCCAAGCCGGGGTGCGCCGCAGCTACTCAGCCGGCAAGCTCGCCCGCCTCACCGCCCTCAAGGACGCCTACGACCCGGACAACACCTTCCACTTGAACCACAACATCCGCCCAACCCGCTAAGTCGCGGAAGCCCCGCCCATCAGCGGGGAGCCCGGGGGCCGGGGCGGCGTGCCAGGCACACCGCCCCGCCGGCGCCCTACTGCTTGCGGCCGAGCCAGCCGGCCAGCTGCGCGTGGACGCCGGCCTCCGCGCCGACCGGGACAACGGGGCCGAACGGGATCTCGCCGCCGCGCGGCTCCGGCGGCAGGATGCGCTGCGCCAAGGCGAGCGTCCAGGTTGCCAGCTCGGGGTCCAGTTCGGTCTGCTGGCCGGTGGCCATGGCCAGGTCCCAGCCGTGCATCAGCGTCTCCTGAACGTAGCCGGACAGCGCGACGCGGCCGGGCACCGTGCCCCAGGGCACGGTCACGATCGTGTCCAGCCGCGCGTCGTCGGCCCACACCGCGACGGCGCGGGCAGTGGCCTCCTGGTATGCCTCTTGCCAGCCGTCGTCGGCGACCCCGTCCACCATCGACGGCGACGCGTAAACATTCCCGCCCTCGCCGACGACGGCGCATCGCTTGATGCCGCCGACGATGTGGCTGAGCAGCGTGCGGACGTCGTAGTCGGTGCAAGGCGTGGCGTCGCCAAGCTGTTCTGGCCGGACGGCGGCGACGATGGATTCGGTCTGCGCGAGCATCCGCGCGTAGTACCCACGAGGATCTGCTGTGTTCGTCATGGGCTCAGCCAACCCGTGAAACTAGACAACAAACGTCATATTTTAGAACGGTGAGATCCGGACGGCTGCTCGAGATGCTCCTGCTACTTCAGGCCCGCGGCCAGGTGACCGCGTCGGAGCTCGCCGAACGACTCGAGGTGTCCACACGCACCGTGTACCGCGACGCCGAGGCGCTGTCCTCGGCAGGCGTCCCGGTGTACACCGAACGCGGCAGGACCGGGGGCATCCGGCTGCTGGCCGGCTACCGCACGGACGTGACCGGGCTGACCCGGGACGAGGCACGCGCCCTGTTCGTCCTCACCACCGGCGGCGCGCAGGCTGACCTTGGGCTCGGAACCCAGCTTCGTTCGGCCATATTGAAGGTGATGAGAGCGGTGCCGGCACCTTTCCAGCCCGCCGCCGCCGAGGCCAGCCAGCGGATTCTGGTGGACCCGGCCGGCTGGATGCGACGGCCAGATCCGGTCGCGCAGCTCGGCGTGCTTCAGGCGGCGGTGTTCACCGGCCGGCGGCTGCGGCTGCGCTACCGCAGCAGCGGGCAGCGCGTCGCGACCTAGCGGGTGGTCGACCCGTACGGGCTGGTCTGCAAGGCGGGAATCTGGTACCTGGTGGCCGACTCCGGCGGCGAGCCGCGGCTGTTCCGGGTGTCACGGGTCGCGGCGGCCGAGGTGGACGAGCAGCCCGTGCGCAGGCGGGACGGCGTTGAGCTGGTGGCGCTGTGGGACAGCCTGCGTCGCGAGATCGAGGACCGTCCGGGGCGGGTCGCGGTGACGGCGCGGGTGCGGCGCGACGTGCTGGACATGCTCAGCCGGATGTACGCGGCGAACGTCGACGGGGCGCCGGCCGACGACGGTCCGGACTGGGTGGTGCTCCCGCTGCGGTTCCCCGGGGTGGCCGCGGTGCGGGTCCTGCTTGCCTTCGGCGGCGACGTGGAGGTGCTGGCGCCCGCCGAGGTACGCGCCGACCTGGCGGGTACCGCGGCGGCCACGGTCGGGCGCTACTCGAGTGTGTTATAGTGTTCGAGTGAGTCTTTCGGTTCAGGATTCGATGCTCGATTTGTGCGACGAGCCTGCGCTGGGAGTGCTCGACGGGCACGTGCGGCGGACGCCGCTGACGCACGGCGCGTGGGTGGACGTGTACCGGGGCTGGATGTCGGGGTCGGCCGAGGTGTTCAGCCGGCTGGTGGAGTCCGTGCCGTGGCGGGCCGAGAAGCGGCACATGTACGACAAGGTGGTAGACGTCCCCAGGCTGCTGTGCTTCTACGGCGAGGACGCGGAGCTGCCCGACCCGATGCTCGTCAAGGCGCGGGACGCCCTCAACGGGTACTACCGCGCCGAACTCGGCGAGGAGTTCCGCACCGCGGGCCTGTGCCTGTACCGGGACGGCCGGGACAGCGTGGCCTGGCACGGCGACCGGATCGGCCGCGGCCGGGACGAGGACACGATGGTGGCGATCCTGTCGCTCGGCACGGCGCGGGCCCTGGCGCTGCGGCCGCGCGGCGGCGGACCCTCCATGCGGTACGAACTCGGGCATGGCGACCTGATCGTGATGGGCGGCAGCTGCCAGCGGACCTGGGATCACGCCATCCCCAAGTCGCCGAAGGTCACCGGCCCCCGGATCAGCGTCCAGTTCCGCCCGCTCGGCGTCCGCTGAGTTGAGCATCCGCCTGGTTCGCGGACTCGATCTCGCGCCGGGTCATCGCGACAGCGGCGGCATGACTAGTAGCCGCCCGTAATGCCCGAGTTTGTCCGATCTGGCTAGGCGCCGCCGCGGTCGCCTTGGGCCCTGGAAGGCAGCCCGGAATGATTGCGGACAGTTACCCACCCGATTCGGGGGGCAAGTGTCCGCAATCATCTGACCCGCCCGCCGCTACGCCCGAAATGTCATCAGATATCCGACTGATCCGACTGGCGTGAGCTGCCGGAACCGCGGTCGCGGCGGTGGCCGCCACCGGCGTGGTCGTCCCGCTCACGTTCCACTCGCAGTCCGCCTCCGCACCCGCCACGGGCCGCGGCGGGTATACGGTCACCGTCGAGCCACCCGGTCCGCACGCCCGGGAGGGCCTGATCGCGACCGGCACGGTCAACGGCAAGAGCTGGCAGTACACCGTCGGCGCGCCGATCAAGCAGGGCCCGGATCGCGGCGAACAGGTCGTCACGGCCGCCGGCCCCGCCTTCGTTCCGGTGCAGCGGATGACGACGACCATCCCGTTCCCGGGAGCGGGCATCCCCACGGCGGCCCTTTTCTCCCCTCAGTGGGGGGAACAAACCGCCGGCATGTACGGGACGGTCCGATCTGGCGTCGACCACCTGACGGTGCGGCTCACCAACGGCACGGCGCTGACGCTGCACCCGGTCGCCGCGTTCGGCCTGCGGCTCGTCGCGTTCGCCGTGCCCACGGGGGCCGTGATCGTCCGCGTCACCGCGTACTCGCGCACGGGCGTGATCTCGACCGCGACCCCGTACTACGACGACGCGCAGGATGCGAACTGGGATGTGTGGTTCAAGCCTGGCCAGCACAGCCCGCCCCGCGGCTCCGGCACGGCCGGCTCCGGCATCCTGGGCGGACAGACCTGGTCGGTGTCCGCCGCCACCGGTCCCTGGGGGGTCTGCTTCCTGGTGTTCGGTAACACAATGTGCGAGCCGCTCACCAGCACGGGATTCGTCATGTCCGCCGGGAGCGGCCGGGTCGAGGTGTCCGTGGGCGAGGCCGACCCGACGGTGACCATGGTCGTCATCTTCAACGTGCACGGCAAGGACATCACGGTGCGCCCGGTGACCGTCGGCGGACGCAAGTTCTTCGCCGTGGGCACCAGCTTCAGCACGAAGTCGAACACACTGCACTGGGGCGCGTACGACGCCACGGGACAGAAGGTGGCCTCGGGCGAGTTCACCTATTAGCTAGCGGAAGTCGCGGCTGGGGACGGTGGCGGACACCTTGAGCGGGCGCAGCGCGTCCGCGACCAGGTTGACCGCCCCGCCCTTGGCCGCCCCGGCCGCCGCGATGCCGCCGCCGCGCCCGGTGCGCTCGATCCGGCCGTGGATGAGCAGCGCCGGGGCGACCGAAGCCATGCGCTTGTGCGCCTCCCATACCGCGGGCGGGCAGATCACGTTGACCATGCCGGTCTCGTCCTCCAGCGTCATGAAAACCACCCCGCCCGCGGTCGGCGGCCGCTGCCGGTGGGTGACCAGCCCGGCCGCCGCGCCGACCGTGTCCGCCGGCGCCGCGCGCACCTCCGCCGCGGACAGCACGCCCCGGGCGGCCAGCAAAGACCGAACGTGCGCCACCGGGTGGACGCCGTACGTCCCGGTGGCCCACAGGTCGGCCAGCGTCTCCTCGGCCGGCGTCATCGCCGGCAGCGCCGGCGCGGAAAGCCCGGTCTCCGTCCCCGACAGCTGCCCAGGCCGCAGCGACGCCGCGGCGCCCGCGGCCCACAGCGCGGCACGCCGCGACAGCCCGAAACAGCCGAACGCGCCCGCCGTCGCCAGCGCCTCAAGCGCGGCCGCGGACAGCCCGGTCCGCGCGGCGAAGTCCGGCAGGTCACGGTACGGACGCCCGGCCGCGATCCGCTCCGCGGCGGCCGAGCCGAGGTTCCGCACCGACGAGATGCCCACCCGGATGGCCGCCTCGGAGCCGAAGCCTTCCAGCGTGGCGAGCGCGTCGCTGGCGTTGACGTCGACGCCAAGCACGGTCACCCCGTGCCGCCGGGCGTCGCCGATCAGGCTGTGCGGCGCGTAGAACCCCATCGGCTGGTTGCGCAGCAGCGCGCAGGTGAACGCCGCCGGGTAGTACTTCTTCAGGTACGCGCTGGCGTACACCAGGTACGCGAAGCTGATCGCGTGCGACTCCGGGAACCCGTAGCTCGAGAACGCCAGGATCTTCTGGTAGATGTCCTCGGCGACGTCATCGGGAATGCCGTTAGCCCTCATCCCGTCGAGCAGGCGCTGGCGAAGCTCATGAATTCGTTCTGAGGATCGCTTTGACGACATCGCCTGACGGAGGCGGTCGGACTCGGTCGGCGAGAACCCGGCACAATCGATTGCGAGCTGCATCATCTGCTCCTGGAACAGCGGCACCCCCATCGTCTTGCCGAGCGCCTTCTCCATCGACGGATGCGGCATGAGAATCGGTTCGACGCCGTCGTTGCGGCGCAGGAACGGGTGCACCGAGCCGCCCTGGATCGGTCCGGGGCGGATCAGCGCGACTTCGATGACCAGGTCGTAGAACTTCCGCGGCTTTAGCCGGGGCAGCGTGGCCATCTGCGCGCGGGACTCGACCTGGAACACGCCGACGGTGTCCGCCTCGCACAGCATGTCGTACACGCCGGGGTCGTCGTCCGGGAGAGTGTGCAGGTCGAATCGATTCCCGTAGTGCTGGTCGACCAGATCGAAGCAGTCGTGCAGCGCGGCGAGCATGCCGAGTCCAAGCAGGTCGAACTTGACCAGGCCGGCGTACGCGCAGTCGTCCTTGTCCCACTGGAGCACCGTGCGGCCCGGCATCCTGGCCCACTCGACCGGGCACACCTCGCCCACGGGACGATCGCAGATCACCATGCCGCCGGAGTGAATGCCCAGGTGGCGGGGCAGGCGCAGCATCTGCTCGGCGAGGTCAACGACCTGCTGCGGGGTGTCCTCGGCGGGCAGCGACTCCCCGGCCACCGCGCCGCCAGGTGAGATCTGCCGCACCCAGCCTTCGGCCATCTCGGGCGTGTAGCCGAACGCCCGGCCCGCGTCCCGCAGCGCCATCCGCGGCCGGTACGAGATGACGTTCGCGACCTGCGCCGCGCACTGCCGGCCGTACTTGTCGTACACGTGCTGGATGGCTTCCTCGCGCCGCCGGTGCTCGATGTCGAGGTCGATGTCCGGGGGACCGTCCCGGCCTTCGGACAGAAACCGCTCGAATAGCAGATGGTGCTTCACCGGGTCCACGCTGGTGATGCCGATCGCGTAGCAGACCGCGGAGTTGGCCGCGGACCCGCGGCCCTGGCACAGGATGTTGTTGTCCTTGCAGAACTGCACGATCTCGTGGACGATCAGGAAGTAACCGGGGAACCCGAGCCGCTCGATGATCTCAAGCTCGCGCTCGATCTGGCCGTACGCTTCCCGCGCCTGTTCCGGCGGGCCGTACCGTTGCCGGGCGCCGTCCGCGGCCAGCTGCCGCAGCCAGGTTGCCTCGGTGTGGTCGCCCGGTACCGGGCAGTCCGGCAGCTCCGGCGCGATGACCTTGAAGTCGAACGCGCACTCTTCGCCCAGCGCCACGGTGCGCTCGAGGACGCCCGGGTAGCGGCGCAGCAGCATGCTCATCTCGTCGCCGGACCGCAGGTACTGGGTGCCGGCGGCGGCCAGCCAGCCGTCCATCTCCTTAAGGCTGCGCCGCGCCCTGATCGCGGCAAGCCCTTGCCCAAGTCTGGCCTGAGCGGGGACCGCGTAGTGCGTGTTGCCAGTGGCAATAGTTTGCAGTCCGGCGTTCGCGGCCAGCTTGAACAGCGCGTCGTTCCGCTCGTCATCGCCCGGCAGGTTGTGGCAGTTCAGCTCCACGATCACGTTCTCCCGGCCGAACATGTCGACCAGCCGGCGGAGCTCTTTCTGCGCGGCATCCGGGCCGTTCGCGGCGAGCGCGGCCGGCACGTGTCCCTTCCGGCAGCCGGTCAGCACCACCCAGTGCCCGTCGTGCTGGCTGGCCAGGCCGTCGAAATCGTAGACCGGCTTGCCCTTCTCGCCGCCGGCCAGCTGCGCGGCGCTGATCGTGGTGCACAGACGGCCGTAGCCTTCCTTGTCCCGGGCGAGCACGAGCAGGTGGCGGCCCGCCGGGTCGGGCACGCCGCCCTGGTGCTGCGGCAGGCCGAGGCTCAGCTCGGCGCCGAACACGGTCTTGAGCCCAGGGGTTCGCGCCGCTGCCTGCGCGAACTGGGGCACGCCGTACATCCCGTCGTGGTCGGTGACCGCCAGCGCGGTCAGCCCGAGCCGCGCCGCCTGTTCGGCCAGCTCAGCCGGACTCGCCGCTCCGTCAAGGAAGCTGTAGGACGTGTGGCAGTGCAGCTCCGCCCACCGTGCCGTCGACTGCCGCCGGGGCCGCGGGGGCGTTTGCTCCGGCTCTGGGGTGTTGTGCGTGCCCGAGGTCCCCCAGGTCATCTGCTTGTGCAGCTCCCGCCAGGGGATCGCCGGGTTACTCCAGCCCATCGCTCACCAGTACCCCGCCTCGATCTGCCACCGGCCCTGGCTGACCGCCGCCAGCCAGGCCCGCCCGTCGTCGGTGACCAGCTGAAACCGCGCTCGGCGGCTCGCGTGCTCGGGATCCCACCAGCGTTCGGCCAGCGGCCAGGGCCCGGCCCAGGCGGTGATCGTGCGCTTCGGCTCACCGGGCATCGCGAGCCGCCGCGGTGGCGCCGACAGCACGCAGCGGCCGCTGACCGTCACGCTGGAGCCGTCCTCGTCGGTCACCGTAGCCTCACGCGGCACGGGGAACACAAGGGCGGGCGCGGTCCCGGGTATCTGTCCCGGCCAAGGCTGCTCTCTGCTCCGGCTGATGTCCCTTTCTTCCCCGAACGCCAGGTGTGTTACCTGCTCATCCACGTTCCTCCCCCCTTCGAGGACCGGCCGGAGCACGGCTTCGTGCCCCAGCAGTGCCTGCACCCGCAGCGCGGCGCGTGCCACGCGGTCGGACACCACGGACTCACCCCAGAGCGCGAGCTGCTGACCGGTAGCGCGCACCACCTGGTCGGGCGTCAGCCTCAGCAGCACGATCCCGCCCACCTCGGCGCCCGCGCCGCTCACCTCGGCGCCCCAGCCGCTCACCTCGGCGCCCGCGCCGACGCCCGCGCCGCTGTCCGCGCTGCCGCGGCCGCCGCCGCCCGCGCCGTCGGCCGCGCCACCGCGGCCGCCGCCGGCCCCCAGCGGGTCAATTGCGCAATCGAGCCCACTAGAGCGTGTCTCCGGGGGCGCAGCGCGCCAGCCGTCGAGCTGCCAGCGGACCCGGTCCGCCACCTGGACCGCGGTGAGCAGCCCGTCGTGCCGCCACAGCCTGGTGTTCTCTCGCCCGTCCGCCCAGCTCGCGTGCACCTCGACGCGAACGCAGGTCAGCCCGCGGGCGCGGAGCCTCGTGTGCATCTGCTCAGCCAGCGCCTTGGCGGCGAACACCAGCGGCTCCGCGCTGGTTTCCGGCGGGTCGAACTCCTGGGACACGGACAGGTCCTCGGGCGGCGAACTGGCCGCGAGCGGACGCGGGTCATGGCCGCTGGCCAACCGGTGCGCCCGCTCCCCCGCAGCCCCGAAGCGGCTCGCCACGTCCCGTTCCCGTAGCGCGGCCAGATCGCCGAGGGTGCGAATGCCCAGCCGACGCAGCAAGCTCGCTAGGTCCGGGTCGTCGAGCACGGTCACCGGCTGCGAGCCAAGGAACTCCGGTGACCCGCCCGGCAACACCAGCGTCACCCCATCTTCGCCGCCCGCGCCTGCCGCGCCCTGGGCCGCCGCGCCCGCGCCTGCCTCGCCCGCGCCCGCGGCGGGCGCGCCTGCTTCGCGCGCGCCCGCCGCGAGCCCGGCGCCCGCCGCGAGCCCGGCGGCGAACCGGCCGTCCGCGATCCCGACGCGGCAGTCCACGCCGAGCCCAGCGACCGCGGCGACGATCTTCCTGGCCACGATCGTCTCGCCACCGAAATACCGGGCTGGCCCCCGGGCCGCGAACGCGCAGACCCCCGGTACCAGCACCTCCACCCGCGGGCAGAATTCCGTCACCGCGCCCACCACGCGTTCGAACAACCGCGCCGTCGCCTGGCTGGGCTCGGCGCCCGCCGCGCACAACTCCGCGCAGCGGACAACCATCACCCGCTCCGGCGCGCCCGCGACGCGCCCCCGCCCCGTCATCCGCCACCGCCCGTCATCCGCCACGCGCCCGCGAGCCGGCACCCATCCGCCACGCGGCACGCGCCCGCCAGCCGGCACCCATCCGCCACGCGGCACCCGCCCGTCATCCGGCGACCACCCGCAGCGCCGGTGCCGCGTCGGCTCCGCCCAGGTCGGCGGGGATGTCCGCCGGTTCGGCTACCGACACGCGGCCGTCCTCCGCCGGCAGCCACAGCCAGCCTGTCCGTGTCCGGGCCGCCTCCCCGCGCCCGTCCGCAACCACTTCGGCGCAGCACGCCCGAAGCCGCCCGTGCCCGTCGCCGAGCCCGGTCCAGCCCTGCGCCGCCACCCGGAGCCGGACCGTCGCGCCCGGCCAGTCCCCGGCAACCAGCAGCACACCCCGCTCGCGCCGCAGCGTTGCCTCGAGTCGCTGCCGGATCTGAGCCGAGGCCCGCGACGGCGGGCGCGCCAGCACCAGCTCGCAACCGTCGATCAGCGACGCGACCACCTGCGGCCACGCGGGCCCCAACTCCGGCACCAGCAGGATCCGCTCCGGATCCATCCCAAGCCCCACGCCGGCCAAGACCCCGGCCTCGGGTATCCCCGCCAGCCCGCACCACGCCCCGTCCGCTGACGCACCCGCGGCGAGTGCCAGCGAAAGCAGCCCGAACTCTGGCACCGACACCACGGATCCCCGCGCCAACCCGCCCCGCGGCAGCAGGTCCCGCAACGCCGTCACCACCGGCAGCATCCCCCGCCCTGCGCCCGCGCCAGCTCCAGCGCCGCCTTCCACCCCAGCCGCAGTCGCCCCGCCCATCCCGGAGGTCCCGGCCGCCCGGGCCTCAGCCTCACCCTCAGCCTCGCCGCCCGCCTCAGCCAGCGTGACCGCCCGCGTTACCGATCCATCCGGCATCCGCTCGCGTTGAGCGAATGCCAGTTCCATAAGATCCATGATCGAACAATAATTCGGCGTAGTCAAGCTGCCGCACCATGTGCGAACTTTCGGCGTCACCTCAGCTCATTGCGTAGGCAGCAGCCCGGCAGGGTCCATACTGCGTGGACCCTGCCTGCTACGCTGGCCGCCCGCAATGCCCGGGTCTGTCCGGCCCGGCGGGACATCTCCGCGGCTACCTTGAGCCCTGGAGGGCGATCCGAAAATCATTGCGGACACTTACCCCCCCAAACCGGGGGGGTAAGTGTCCGCAATAACCGGGCACACCCGCTGACGTGCCCGAAATGTAGTACTAAGTCCGATTTGTTCAGCGAGGCCGGCGCCATCGCGGCCGGGGCGGGCGTGCTGCCGCGGGCGAGGCCGGCGCTATCGCGGCCGGTGCGGGCGTCCCGCCGCGGCCGGATCGGGCGGACCGCGGCCCAATCGGGCGCCGCCGCCCCCGCCGGGGGCGGGGCTTGTTCTGCCGGAGCAGGGTAACTCGCCGAGGGCGCGTTCCAGGACGGGGATGACGTCGTCGAGGTTCGTCGCGGTCAGCTCGACGGACGTCCCGCCGACCGTGATCGTCATGGACAACGCGGGCCGCCGGGACGTCAGGAACTGCGGCAGCAGCCGCACCGCGGACAGCATCCCGCCAGTGCTTGCCAGCAGCGCCAGGACCGACTGCTCGCCACGGCCCGGCCGACCGGGAATCAGCAGCACGCGCACCCCCGGAACCGCCCAGCCGAGGAACTCACGCAGCGCTCCTAGCTGCGCGTAGTCCGACACGGCGAGATCGGCGCGCTTGTCCCGCTCCATACCACGCCACTACCCCCAAACGGGGATCATCCATCCGGCACTCTACTGTTGTTCACCATGAGCGACATCGACAGGCACAGGCTGGGCCAGCTAATCGAACGGGAGCGCGCCACCTACCGCGGCCGCTTTCCCGGGTCGGCAAAGGCGTTCGCGGCCTCCGGCGATCACCTGCTCGGCGGCGTGCCGATGACCTGGATGCGGATGTGGTCCGGTGGCTTCCCGCTGTACCAGGCCACCGCCAGCGGTGCCCGGCTGACCGATGTCGACGGACACGAGTTCATCGACTTCTGCCTCGGCGACACCGGCGCCATGGCCGGCCACTCGCCCGCGCCAGTCCAGGCCGCGATCGCCCGCCGGTACGCCGAACTCGGCGGCGCTACCACGATGCTGCCGACCGAGGACGCCGCGTGGGTGGCCGGCGAACTCACCCGGCGGTTCGGCGCGGCCTACTGGAGCTTCACGCTCACCGCGACCGACGCCAATCGCTGGGCGATCAGGCTCGCCAGGCATCTCACGCAGCGGCCGAAGATCCTCGTGTTCAGCTACTGCTACCACGGCAGCGTGGACGAGACGTTCATCGTCGCCGCGCCCGGCGGCGCGCGGGAACGGGAGGGCAACGTCGGCGCGCCGGTCGACCCGCGCGAGACCACCCGGGTGGTGGAGTTCAACGACACAGACGCCCTGGAAGAGGCACTGGAACACGGCGATGTCGCCGCGGTGCTGATGGAGCCGGCGCTGACCAATATCGGCATCGTGCTGCCCGAGCCCGGGTACCTGGCCGCGGTGCGCGAGCTTACCCGCCGGCACGGCACGCTACTGATCAATGACGAGACCCATACGTTCAGCGCCGGCCCCGGCGGGTGCACGAAAGCGTGGGGACTCCAGCCCGACATCGTCACGATCGGCAAGTCGATCGCCGGCGGGATCCCGGCGGGCGCGTACGGGCTCAGCGCGGACCTGGCCGACCGTGTCCTCGACGACAAAGAGGCCGACATCGAGGACACCGGTGGCGTCGGCGGCACGCTGGCCGGAAACGCGCTCTCGGCCGCCGCGATGCGCGCCACGCTCGGCGAGGTGCTCACCGACGCGGCGTTCGAGCGGATGATCGCGACGGCCGCCCGGTACACCAAGGGTGTCCAAGACGTGCTCACCGCACAGGACCTGCCGTGGAGCATCGTCCAGCTCGGCGCGCGCGCCGAGTACCGGTTTGCGGCCGAGCCGCCTCGCACCGGCGGCGCGTCGGCGGCTGCCGCCGACCCCGGACTCGACGAGTACCTGCACCTCTATACGATCAACCGCGGCATCCTGATGACGCCGTTCCACAACATGGCGCTGATGTGCCCGGCCACCACCGACGCGGACGTCGACGCGCACACCGCGGTGTTCGCCGCCGCGGCGGGCGAACTGCTGAGCTAGCGGCGAACCGGCGGCCTGCCGCCCCAGCGGGTGAACGTGAACATGCGCGCGCCTGGCTCCAGCGGAGCGGGCTCCGCCAGGTACCGGTGCGCGCCGGCACCGTACCCGGCATCCGGCGCCGACACCCAGAGCCGGGCGAAGCCACGCGAAGCGAACCAGTCGCAGATCCGCGGCACCAGGTCCGGCTCCCACCGGCCGCGGGTCCACACCACGGTGCCGCCCCGCGCGCAGAGCTGCGTGCAGTAGCCGATCGTCCGCTCGACGTCCTCGTCGGTCATGTTGCCGAACACCCCGCAGGCCAGTACCAGGTACGCCGGCGTCACCCCCGCGTACTGGTCGGTCAGCGAGGCGTCCCCCGTCACCACCTCGACCCCGCTCAGGCCGGCCGCCGCCGCGGACTGCCGGGCGAACGCCGCGTTCCGCTCGTCCAGTTCGACGAGCCGAGCGGACACATCGTCTCGGCGTGGGTGACCGGCCAGCACGCCGATCAGGTCACGCCCCTGCCCGGCGCACATGCTCACCGCGCGCAGCGGGCCGGGCGGTGCGGTGTCGAGCGCGACGCGGATCCGCTGCTGGACCGCGGCGAGCCGCCGGGCCAGAGACGAGCCGGGCTTGTCGTAGTCGTCGTGCCAGTCCTGCCAGTCCGGGAACGCCATGGGGCAATTGTCCCAGAGGCCGGGTTACGGCCAGCGGATCGTGATGTGGGTGTCGCCGTCGAGCTGCTGCGCGTCCGCGACGCTCCTGGCGCGCGCCTGCACGATGACGCGCTGCACGGCATAGGTCACGGCGAAGTACAGGCACAACGTCGCCGCGCCGAGCCCCTCGTTCGCTCCCCTGCCGTCGACCAGGTAGTCGTAGCCGAGGTGGATGCCCAGCGACGCCACCCACAGCACCGCGGTCAGCCAGTTGCCCTGCCGCCAGGCATGCTCGCCGTCCACCCAGACGTGCACGGTGGCGGCCCGCACCCCCGCGAGCGCGGCCGCGATCACCACGCTGCCCAGCAGCACCGCCCAGATCTCGGTGCCGTGCTGGCCCTGGCTCATGAACTCCGACAGCTGGATCCCGCCGATGACCGCGAAGATCAGCGGCAGGCGCAGGTCCGTCTTAACCGGCCGCGCCTGAAGCTGGCGCGTGAGGATGAACCCCAAGACGCCGAGCCCGATAGCGAGGTTCAGGAAGGTCACGCCGCCAACGCTATAACCGCCCTGGTCAGCGCCTCGGGGCCGGGCCGGGAGCTAGCCGGCGGCGTGCTGGACGGCGGCTTCCAGGGCGGCGAGGGAGAGCCAGCCGTCGTGGGTCCACAAGACCTTGCCGGTCGCGGACACGAGGCTGAACCACGGCTGGTCCTGCACCGCGTAGCCGTCGGCGACGCGGCCCGTGGTGTCGAGGCCGACCGGGTACTTCAGGCCCACGCCGCTCAGGTACGATCGCACGTACGCCGACGACGGCTCGACGACCGTCTCGTCGATGCCGGTCAGGCTCGGCATGCCGGACCGCGCGGCCCACGCGGTGTACGCGTTGCCGAGCGCCAGCTCGGACTTGAGGTCTGACATCTCGGACAGCCAGGTCGCGAAGAACATCACCAGGCGCGGCTTGCCCGGGCCCAGCGCCACCGACCCGGAACCGGACGCGGCCGGCAGCGTCACGTGCGTTCCCGGGTCTTGCGCCGAGACCGAGGCCAGCGACTGCTGGCTGCCGACCTTGGGATGGCCGGGGAGCAGGGACGATATCTCGCCGGCGAGCACCTCGGCGGACTGGAGCACGCTGGAGTACGCCATCTGCGTCAGGTAGAGCTTCTGTTCCCGGCCCTGCTGGTCGATCACGAACAGCGCCGGCGTGTGGTCGATCTGCCCCTGCTCGATCTGCACCGCGATGTGGTACGCGCCCCACGCGGACTTCAGCTGCGCGAGCGACCCGGTGAGGAAGTTCCACTGGTTGACCATGCCGTGCGCCTGCGAGTACGACAGCACGTCCGCCACGCTGGTCGCGTGCGGGTTCGCGTCCACACCGAGCAGCCGCACCTGGTCACCCGCCGACCCGAGCAGCTGCTTGGCCCAGACCATGCTCTGGGTAGTCAGCGGGCACACGTTAGTGCATTCAGAATCATCAAAGGCGAGCAGAACGACATCTCCGTGCAACGAGCTGAGGGACATCGGCCGCCCGAACTGATTGGTCAGCCGGATATCGGGCGCGGGCGTGCCGCCGAGCGAGGTGCCGGGGTCCAGGTTCGGATTGTCCATCGCGGCGGCGGACTGCGGGCTCATCGCGGAGTTGCCGCTGCTTGCCGTGCCGCCGCTGGCGCAGCCGGCCACCAGGCCGGCCAGCGCGAGGCCGACGAGCGCACGCACGAGGGGGCTCATTGTGGGGAGCTTACCGGCTCATCTCCGACGATCACCGCACCGCCATGCCCCCAAGCGAGGTAGCGCCAGGACAGGTTGATCAGCGTGGTCACCCGGTTCCGCAATCCCAGCAGGTAGAACAGATGCAGCCCCAGCCAGGCCAGCCAGGCAAGCGTGCCGCGCAGCTGAAGCCCGCCGCGCAGCCGGACCACCGCGGAGCGACGGCCGATCGTCGCCATGTCACCCTTGTCGTGGTAGGAGAACGGCTCGGTCTCCTCGCCCTTGCGCAGCCGGCCGATCTGCCGCGCCGCGTGCTTGCCCATCTGGATGGCGGGCTGGGCGACCTGCGGCACCGGCTTGTCCGGGTTGAGGGCGATGTCGCCGACCGCGAAGATCCGGTCCTGGCCCTGGACGCGCAGGTCCGGGCCGACCACGATGCGGCCGTTCTTGCCCTGCGGCAGGCCCCACCCGGCCACCGCCTCGGGCGCGTGCACGCCGGCCGCCCAGACGGTCAGGTCGCTCGCCAGGGACTCGCCGGACCCGACGACAACCCGGTCGCGCGCGACCTCGTGAATCTCGGTGTCCAGCAGCACGTCCACGCCGCGGCGCCGCAGCTGGGCCAGCGTGTAATCGCGCAGCCGTTCGGGATAGGGCCCGAGCAGCGACGACGCCATCTCCACCAGCCGCACGTGGAGCCGTTTCGGGTCCACGTCGGGGAAGGTGGAGCGGAGCACGACGCCACGCAGTTCGGCCAGCGCGCCGGCCAGTTCGACCCCGGTCGCCCCGCCGCCGACCACGGTGATATTGAACTGGGGGGACCCTCCCCCCAGACCCCCCTGCTTGAAGTCCTTGGCCGCCTCGCTGAGCCGCTCAACGCCGGACATGAAGTGGTCCCGGAGCACGATCGCGTCCTTGCGCGTGTACAGCCCGAACGTGTGCTCCGCCGCACCCTTGATGCCGAAGTACGACGCGGTCATCCCGGTGCCGATGACCAGATAGTCGTAGTCGAACTCGCGGCCGTCGGCCAGCTTCACAGATCTGGCCTGCGCGTCGATCGCGACCATTTCCCCGCGCCGGTAGGTCGCGCTGTACCGGCGCGCCGAGGCCCCGATCGGGTGGGACACGTCGCCGGGGTTGAGGCCAGCGGTGGCGACCTGGTACAGCAGCGGCTGGAACGTGCTGTACAGGTTGGCGTCAAGCAGGGTGACGTGTGCTCCAGTCCGTTTCAGGCCCGCGACGGCCGCCATGCCGCCGAAGCCAGCACCGCAGACGAGGACGCGAATGTCGTTCTGCATGATAACGACGGTAACAGGCTGAGACCGAGCAGCTCGGGGCGGACACAGGGCTGAGGCGCGGGCGGCGGCGAGGAGGCGCTGGCCGTCGCGCTGGGGCTGGCGGTGGCGCTCGAGGGCGAGGCCGGCGGCGACGGGGTGCCGGACGATGTCGCGCTCGGGGCGGCGGTGGCGGCGGGGCCCACCTGGGCGCAGGCGGCGATCACGACCAGGTCGCTGCCCGGATCCGCGCTGCCGCCCACCCCGGATAGGTCGACGAAATAGTGCGGGTATTCGAAGCCGGACGCGGTCATTGTGCTACGCTGCTCACTGATAACGTATCCCCAGGCATCACCACCCGCGCCCGGGTCGATGCCCAAGGCGACGCCGCTCCGGACCGCGTAGAGCCCGGCGGACGGGGCGGTAGCGCGGATCTTGCCGGTAAGCGGGCTCACCGCGAGCAGGGTCGATCCCCTGGTGAGGTAAAGCCTGCCCTGCTGCGGGTCGGTTGTCTCCGGCACCGCGCCGGGAACCGACCACAGCCGCTGGCCGTAGCTGCCGTCGTACGCGGTCACGCCGCTGGCCCCGGTGAACAGCACCACGCCGTCGAAGGCCGCGGTCAGCGTGCCGTCGAACGATGCCGTGCCCTCGAGCGCACCGGAGTCCGGCGGCACGACCTGCTGCTGCACGCCGGTCACCGTGTCGATCCGGCGCAGCGCGGTGACCGGCGCCGAGCCGAGGCTGCCGCCGGCCGACTCGGTCACGTACAGCGTCTGCCCGTCGAGCTGCCAGCTCTGCGCCTGGTCGCCGGTCGGGTGCTGCCAGCGGATGTGCCCGGTTCCGTTCGCGTAGCAGATCACGGCGGTCCGGCCGACGATCACCGTGTACGCGGCGCTGCCGGCCACCGCGCCACCGGACGGCGCGGCCGGGTACTGCCCGGTCAGCGTGCCCGCGCTGGTGAACACGACCTCGGTGCGCTGGCCCTGGTAGGACACGCCGACCGTGACCTCACCCGGCCAGGTGCGCACCGAGACGATCTGCGCGCCAGCCGGAAAGCCGGCCAGCGGGTCCTGCCACAGCAGGTTCCCGGACGCGGCGGAGTACGCGGCCACGGACATGTCCGCGCCGAGAGCCACGATGCCGTTGCCGGCTGACGCGTACGCCTGACCGTTGTCCGGCACCGTGCCGGCCAGGCCGGGGAGCACGTCCCACGATCCGGGCAGCTGGGTCTCGGTCCAGCGGAGCATGTTGGCCGACGCGGCGTGGCAGCCGACGTGGGACCTCTTGCAAGCGGACGCCGCCGCGTTGGCGGGCGCACCCTGCGACGCGATCGGGTACGGCACGAAGGCGACCGCGAGCAGCGCGGCGGCGAGCACGCCGCGGCGCAGCCAGGGTGACCGGCGCGCGGTGCCCAGCTTTACCGGCCAGCCGATACGGGCGGTGCGCACCCTGGCGCGCACGGTGCGGCGCAGGCGGCGCGCCAGCCGGCGCGGCCCCGTGGCCTTTCGCGCACTTCGCGCCGGTTGCCTCACAACACCACCGTAGGCGCACTTCTAAGGCGAATGGCGCGATCGTGCACCAAACGTGATCGCCAGGGTAGACGCGCGCTAGCGTGTGCCTTTGAGCAATTCAGCGCCCATGTGGAGGTAGCAATGGCCGATCGTCCGCCGCTCCCCTATGACTTCATGCCCGCGGTGCCGTCGTTCGAACTGCGTAGCGACGACGTCACCGACGGCGAGATGATGTCCTCGCGGCAGGTGTTCAACAGCTTCGGAATGACCGGGGAAAACATCTCGCCGCAGCTGTCCTGGTCGGGTTTCCCGGCGGAGACCGCGAGCTTCGCGGTCACCTGCTACGACCCGGACGCGCCCACCGGCTCCGGCTTCTGGCACTGGGTGCTGCTCGGCCTGCCGGCGTCGGTGACCTCGCTGCCGGCCGGCGCCGGCTCGGGTGCCGGGCTGCCGGACGGGGCGTTCCACGTGCGCAATGACTACGGATCGAAGGACTTCGGCGGCGCCGCGCCGCCCGCCGGGGATCCGCCGCACCGCTACGTGTTCGCGGTACACGCGCTTGACGTTCCGTCGCTGGACGTCGACGACTCGATCTCGCCCGCCGTGGCCGGCTTCAACCTGCGGTTCCACACCATCGCCCGGGCGTTGCTCATCCCGGTCTTCGGGGTTTAGCTCAGGCGCTCGCCGCAGCTCGCCGGGTCGTAGCCGGGAAGGCTGGCCAGCTGGGCGTGCAGCCACGGCGAGCTCAGCACCTTGAGCAGCGCTTGCACCTCGCGGCTGGCCGCCTGCTTGGCGGGCAGCACCAGCTCGAACCGCTCGTCGGCCAGCGGCACGAAGCCGAGGCCGTAGGCAAGGGCGGCCGGCTCGCTGGACACCCCGGCGTCCGCGAGCCGGCCGGCCACCGCGGCGGCGACCTGAAGGTGCCCGGCGGCCCTCGTGTGGTACCCGTTGAGATCGCCTTCGGCCAGTCCTCGCCGCGTCCGTTCTTGATCGAGCAGGGTGCGCGCCTGCGCGCCCGGCTCGCGGTTGACCAGCCGGAGCCGGTTTCTGGCGACGTCCGTCAGGCTGGTCACCTTCGTGTCCGGTCGGTGTATCAGCCCTTCTCGCCAGGAGGCGAAGCCGACCACCTCGGCGTCATCCAGTTCCGGCCCGGCGCCGCCGGAGTGCCCGCCGGGGTGCACGCCGAGGTGCACGCCGAGGTGCACGCCGGGGTGCACGCCTGCCACGTGCACCAGGCCGGCCGCGGCCAGCCGGAGCGCCTCCGCGCTGCCGCACGGCCACCAGGCGAACGCCACCGGCGGGTCGAGCAGCGCCAGCGGCGTCTGGAGGAACGGCAGTGCCGGGTCGCACCCGGCCACGACCAGCGTCGACCGCGGCGGACCGATCGGCCGGACACCGATCGTGTCGTTGTGCGGACCGGAAGGGTCCCGGCCAGCCGCGGCCGGGTCAGCGGCCCCGCCGACGGCTGCGGCCGGGTCAGCGACCAGGCCGCCGGCCGGCGCGAAGCCGGCCGGAGATACGTTGTCGCCCGACAGCGGCAGCGCGACGAACACGTCGCCTACCGCGGCGAGCGCGACTCGCGATCCTTCGGCGAACCCGGGCTGGCCCGCGCCCGCCACGCTTTGCGCGATGGGTCTGGCCTGCACCGGGTCGGCAGGCTCGCCTGGCCCGAACAGCTCCTCGATCGTCATGCCCAGCGCCCGGGCCAAAACGATCGCCACACGCAGCGACGGGTCCGAATGGCCGGACTCCACCGCGGAGACCGCCTGCCGGCTGACGCCGGCCATCCCGGCGAGCTGCTGCTGAGACAGCCCGCGTGCCTGGCGGGCCAACCGCAGCCCCGCCCCGCTGGTAGCAGGCGCGTCACTCATGCCCTCACCCTAGGCCGTCGCGCCGCCCCGACCTCCCCCGCCTCTGCCTCCGCCTCCCGGCCCGCCAGCCATACCCCGCGCCCGCCTCCCGCCGCCAGCCCGTCCGCACCCCAACCGCACCCGCCCGCCGAGGTGCCAGCCCTGCCCCCATATCGGAACACAAATGGCTATTCCGGGCACGCCGTAAAGGTGGCCAGATTATTGCGGACACTTACCCCCCCGATCTGGGGGGGTAAGTGTCCGCAATAATTTCGGACCACATCTCGGAGGCGGTACTAGTGTCGAACGGGTCGGACAGAAGCGGACACTGCGGGCAATTTGCCTTAGCGAGCGCGAGCGACATCGGAAACGCGAGTTGCTTCGTGACGTCTGCCATGAAACGGGGATGCGGCGCGACGGACATAGCGATACAAAACGGTCAGGCATGACGCCAGTGGCAAGCGGGCGGCGGGTTAGTTTACGCGGCGCAGGACGGCGGCCCATCGGGTGAGTCTGTCCCGGACGGCGTCCGAGGTGATCGCGGCGCCTTCGAAGCGGGCGAACAGGTCGAGGTGAAGCGCTACGTCGTGCGGGTCGCGCATGACGACCGCGCCGGTGAACGTCTCGGCGGTGACCAGGCGGTCGTCGTAGACGGTGAACGTGTTCAGCGGGCCGCGCAGCGGCGTGGCCAGCACCGGGATGATGCCGAGCCGCACATTGGGCAGGGTGGACAGCGACGCGAGATGGTCGAGTTGCGCGGCCATGATGGCCGGGGCGCAGATCGGCCAGCGCACCGCCGACTCGGTCAGCACGAACGAGAACGTCTTGGAGGTGTCGTGCAGCACCGCCTGGCGTTCGATCTTCCGCGCGACCGTTTTGGCGACCGCGCCGCGGACGTGCGCCAGGCTGGCCCGGATGTAGTCCGGTGTGCTGATCAGCGCCGCCATCATCGCGGGCAGGAAGAAGCGGAAACTCTTCGTCGCCGCCTCCAGGCTGCTCAGCTCGGCCTGCTTCTTTTCCAGTCCCTTGCGCAGCAGCGAACGCACATCCTGGAACTCGGTGTTGGCGAGCCGGGCAAGCGCGGTGACCTCGGCGAGCACCTCGGGCGGTGCGTCCAGCGCCTGGAGGATGCGCTCGACGTCGACGACCGAGGGGATGACCCGGCCGGTCTCGATTTTGGATATCTTGCTCTGGCTCATCGCGCATCTAGCACCGAGCCGCTCGCCGGTGAGCCCGGCGTGCTTGCGAAGATCGCGGATGGCGGCGGCGAGGCCGTCTTTGCTGCGGCCGAGAACCTCAAGCTCAAGCATTTTCCGCAAGGCCTTTACACATGCTCTAACGCCAGATACCTACCTGCCGAGAGCCTTGGCGGCCTCGAGAATCAGCTGTGCCGGGATTCGAGCGACGATCTCGCCATCGGGAGTCCGGGCACCGTTCTGATAGTAACCCTGAACGTCGACCATGCCATTGTCGGCACAGGTGATGGTGGGGCAGTCGTTCTCACCGCAGTTCCCACCGGCGATGATCGTGCCTGGCTCCAACAGGACTCCCCTTCCTGCTCGCGAGACATACCGGAGATGACGGTAAGCGGATTACCAGGAAGGGTCAACGGCACCTTGCTAATATTCTCGTTCTTGAATAACACCAGCAACCATGAATACGGTCAGCGCATACCGCGGCGCAACGCGACACCGGCCAGCGCGACGCAGCAGAGGTCGAATACGAGCAGCGTACCGATCGTGCCGGCCAGCTCGGCCGGCCGCCAGCCGCCCAGGATCAGGTCACGGACCGCGTCAATCGCGTAGGTCATCGGGTTGAGCCGGGCGACCGCCCGCAGCCAGGCCGGCATCAGCGCGAGCGGCACGAGCGCGCTGCTGGCGAACGTCAGCGGCAGGCTGACGAACCCGATGATCGGGAAGAACTGGCCGTGGCTCTTGAGCGCGAACGCGAGGCCCACTGACAGCGCGGTGATCCCGTGGTCTGCGCCAGCTGGGCGAGCAGGTGCCCGAACAACAGCAACCACACCATCGGCTGGAAGAGCAGCGCGACGACCGCGAGCGGCTCGCGGCGCAGCCGCGCCAGCCAGCGGCCGAACAGTACGCGCTGTTCCAGCCAGAGCGCCGTTGCCGCTGTCATGACACCACCAGCTGGTCGCTGACCGGCTGCTCGTCGAGCTCCTGGCCGGTCGCGGCCAGGAAGTCCGCCTCGACGGCCGGCCCGGCGGGATCAGCCCTGGAGCTCATGGTCGTTCTCATTGACCTGGATCTTCAGCCCTTCCGGATCGCGGATACAGAACGATCGTCCGAACGACTCATCGACGATGTCCCCCTCGGGCTCGAACCCGGACGCACGAAGCCGTTCGATCACCAGCTCAAGCGGCTCCTCGGCCTCGAAAGACAGCGACACCTTGCCCAGCGACTCGTCCGTGACGTGATGCAAGGCCAGCCCGCCGGTGGCGCTGGCCAGCTCGATCCACACTGGCGGACCGCCGTGCTTCGGGGCGCATCGGTTTCACGCCATGTCCCCTTTCTCGTACGTCGCGCGCACCTCACCCTTGGCGAGCAACCCCAGGTAGTTCCGCAGGGCAAGCTCGACCAGCCGGGACAGCGACACGCTCTCGTCGACCGCCGCGTGTTTGATCTCCCGGACCAGATCGGACGGAAGATACACGTTGAACTGCTGTGTTGCTACCATGCGAGGATGCTAGCATCCTAAAACACGTGCTACAAGGGCGCATCGCGGGTACACGGCAACTATGGACGCCCCCTGGACACCGCCGGGTCCGCCAACGCCTGCACGCGGCCTGGGCCGCATCGTGTTCTGGGTGATCACCGGGATAGCCGCGGCGTGCCTCATCGGACCGCTGATCGCCACGGCGGTGACCACGCGCATCTACAGCGGCACGTCGACGTCGATGCAGCCCACCCTCCAGGTCGGCGACCGCCTGCCGGTCACCCTCGGCGAGGGGTTCCGCCGCGGCGACATCGTCGTGCTGCGGGTACCAACGAGCGGGAACCTGGTTGTCAAGCGGATCATCGGCCTGCCCGGCGACCACGTGGCCTGCTGCAACGCCGCCGGCAAGGTCACCGTCGACGGCAAGGCGCTCGACGAGACGTACCTGCACTCAGGCGACCAGCCGTCCGCCATCACGTTCTCGGTTACCCTGCGCCCCGACCAGCTCTGGGTGATGGGTGATCACCGGCTCATCTCGATGGACTCCCGGGAGTGGGGCCCGATCCCGGAGACCGACGTCGTCGGCCCGGTGCTCATCATCCTGCACGGCGGCGCCACGTCGTCGGTCAGGACGCCGCAGACGTTCGTCAGCAACGGCCTGGCCCCGTCCGGCAGCCGGACGCCGCCCTTCGTCTGGCTGATCGCGATCAGCGGCGCCGGTTTCGTCGCCTTGATCGTCCTGCTCATCCTCGGGATCACCCGCACGATCATGCGCCGCCGGCGGGGTAGCCCCGTACCGCCGACGGTGCAAGGCTGGTAGCCGAACCACCTCGGCGCGGAGAGGAGATCGCGATGCACGCGACCATCGGCGACCGGATCTGCATTCACGGCAACATCGTCGGCCACCCGGACAAGAACGGCGAGATCGTCGAGGTGCACGGCACCTCGGGCGAGCCGCCGTACCTGGTGAAGTTCGACGACGGCCACACGCGGCTGGTGTTCCCCGGGCCCGACGCGGTCATCGAGCCGCCCCCGCACGGGTAGCCCTCGCGCGCCGCCTATGATCCGGGGCATGGAAAGCCAGATCATCCGGGTCACGACCGGCGGGCGCGAGGTCGTCAGGGACATCACGGACGAGTGCGCGCGGTTCGCGCGGGACGTTGCGGACGACGGCGACGGGCTGCTGCACGTGTTCGTGCCGCATGCGACGGCCGGGATCGCGCTCCTCGAACTCGGCGCGTCCAGCGACGACGATCTGCTGGCCACGCTCGCGGAGCTGCTGCCCGCGGACGACCGGTGGCGGCATGCGCACGGCTCGCGAGGGCATGGCCGATCGCACGTCCTGCCCGCCTTCGTCCCGCCGCACGCGACGGTCCCGGTCATCGGCGGACGGCTGGCACTCGGCACCTGGCAGTCGATCGCGCTGGTCGACCTCAACGTGGACAACCCGGACCGCCAGGTGCGGCTGTCGTTCCTGAGCTGATGGACATCCTCGTTACCGGTACCGGCGGAGCCCGCGGCTGGCCCGAGCCGGGCTGCCGGTGCGCATCCTGCCTGCACGCGACCGCGGGCGCGAGCGAGCCGACACGTGCACGGTCGACCGTCCTCGTCGAGGGGGTGCTGCGGCTCGGCGTCGCCGACGAGGCGGGCGCGGGCGTGGTGGCCGGTGAGGGCGCGGGCGTGGTGGCGGGCGAGGCGCGGGCGGTGGAGGGCTTGCGGGTGCTCGGGCTCGCGGACGCTCGGGGTGGGGCGGCGGGTGCGGCGGCGGGTGAGGTACGGGGTGGCGGGAGCGGAGCGACGCTTGGCGGGTGGGACGTTACCGGTCCGGACGGGGCCAGGCTGCTGTATCCGGCCCGCCCGGGGGCCGTGCCCGTGCCGCCGGAGGGGGCTCGGCCCTACGACGTCGCTTTCCTCGACGTGCTGGGGGATGCGTTTCAACTCGGCGGGCTCCGGGCGCGCGGGCTGGTGACCGGCGACACGACCGTGCTGGCGGCGTTCGCGGATCACCGGGTTCGGTCGGAGGCTGAACTCCACAGCCGCTGCGGGATCTGGGGCGTGGGCGTTCTTAGAGATGGGGCTCGTGTAACGCCATGTCGTTATGAGAAAAAAGAGGTTTACCGGGTGCTGGTGCTGGGCGGCGCGCGCTCCGGTAAGTCCGAGCGGGCGGAGTTGCGGGTTGCGGCCGAGCCGGACGTGACGTACGTGGCGACCGGGCCTAGCGGGGCGGGCGATCCGGACTGGGCGGCACGGGTCGCGGCCCACCGGCGGCGGCGGCCGTCCTGGTGGCGGACGGCAGAGACGACCGACCTGGCAGGGGTGCTCGCCAAGGCGGCCAGCGGGACGACCCTCCTGATCGACGGGCTCGGGACCTGGCTGGCGGCGGTGCTCGACGAGGCCGGCTGGAACGAGGCCGGCTGGAACGCGGGCGGACTGGACGCGGGCGGGCTGGCCGCGCGGATCGCGGAACTCGTCACAGCATGGCGTCAGACCAGCGCGTACGTGGTGGCGGTGAGCGACGAGACCGGGCTCGGCGTGATCCCGCAAACCCCGGCGGGGCGGGTGTTTCGTGACTGGCTCGGCCGGGTCAACCAGGCACTCGCCGCCGAGTCCGAAGAGACCGAACTCGTCGTGGCCGGCCGCGTCGTGCGCCTCGAAGGGTAACGGTCCGGTGACAATCCGGTCTGCAGAGACCGATCGGACCGCGATGTCCTGAGCGCGCGCTGGCCAGTGACCACCGCCGCCCGATACCGTAGATACTCCGCTCGCCAACGTTGCCGAGTGCAGGCCAGCATGCGATGGGGTGATGACAGGTATGGCGCGCGTGGTAGTCATCGGCGACCTGATGACCGACACGGTCGCCCACGCGAAACTGGCGCTCGCCAGGGGCAGCGACACGCCTGCCAGCGTCTCCATGCACGGCGGCGGCTCCGGTGCCAACATCGCGGCGTGGATCGCGGCCGACGGCGGTGACGTGGCGTTCGTGGGACGGCGCGGCGCGGACATCGCCGGGCGTAACCGCGACATGGAGCTGATGGGCTACGGCGTCGACGCCCGGCTGGTGATGGACCCGGAGCGGCCGACCGGGACGTGCGTCGTCATGGTCACGCACAAGGGCGAGGGCACGATGCTCTCCGACCCGGGCGCGAACGCCGCCCTGTCCCCCGACGACCTGCCGCACGACCTGTTCGTGCCCGGAGCCCACCTGCACGTATCCGGGTACACGCTGCTGTCAGAGGGCGGGCGTTCGGCCGGGCTTGCCGCGCTGGAGTACTCGAGACGGGCGGGCATGACGGCGTCGGTGGATTCGGCGTCAGCGGCGCCCCTTGAGCGGGTCGGGGCGGAGCCGTTCCTCGAGCTGTCCAGCGGGGCCGTGCTGCTGTTCGTCAACGTCGCGCAGGCGCGGGTGCTCACCGGGCGGGACGATCCCGAGGCGGCGGCGCGGGTGCTGACCGCGTGGTATCCGCAGGTAGTCGTCAAAATGGGCCCGGAAGGGGCGCTGTTCTACGCGAACGGCCGGCCGCCGGTGCGGGTGCCCGCTCCCCCGGTGGACCGGGTGATCGACGGAACCGGGGCGGGAGACGCGTTCACCGCGGGCTTCCTTCCGGCATGGCTGGACAAGAAGCCGCCCGGGGAAGCCCTGGCGTCCGGCTGCCGGCTGGCTGGGCACGCGCTCGGCCTGATCGGCGCGCGGCCGGTGCTTTAGAACGCGGCTATTGTCGCCGGGGCGCGTTCGGTCCGGGACAGGGCGCGCAGGACCGCGGCGGTGCCGTGGCGGCGCGTGGACAGCCGGGTGAGCAGGCCGATCACCGCCTCCGTGGCCGGTTGCGGAAGCGGCGGGGGCGGGACGTCAACGCTCACCGCCAGGTCATCGACGTGGATCACGATCTCCAGCAGGCGCGTGGTGAGGAAGCCGTCCAGGCTGAGCGCCCAGCCGGTCCAAGGCAGGTAGTAGGGCTGATCCGGGTCCTCGGCCGGGAGCATGACGGTGAGCTGGGCGATCGAGGTGGCGGCGCGCTCGGCCAGGGCGTGCGGGCCGGCGGCGGCCTCAGTCTCCGCGTCCTCGCGGATGGCGATGTTGACCTCGGCGTCCGGCGGCGCGTCGATCCACGCGACGCGCGCGTAGTGGTCGAGGACGGTGATCACCTCGGTGCCTTCCGGCAGCGGCTCGCGGCGGCTGAGCTGGCCGGGGACCCGGGTGAACTGCCGGGCCAGGTGACCGGCGAGGCCGCTCACCGTCATGTCGGCGAGCGCGCTCGGCTGGTCCCAGCGGGCCGCCACCTCGGGGCTGGCGATCAGCGTGGCGGCGGCGGTCGCGGTTTCCAGGAACAGGGCGGCGTCCAATGGTCTCCCCGGGCTCCAGACGAGGGGTCGGACCGAAATTGTAACGTTGGCGATCATGAGCGACTATCTCGGTTCGTTGTTCTCGCTGGATGGACGCGTTGCGGTGGTGACCGGCGGGAGTTCGGGGATCGGCGAGGCGATGGCGGGAGCGCTGGCGCGGGCCGGGGCGCGGGTGGTGCTGGTGGCGCGGGACCGGGGGCGGCTGGCCGATCGTGCCGCCGCCTTGTCGGCTGACGGCTGCGTGGCGGGCTGGGTGAGCGCCGACCTTCGCAGTACGGAGGCGGCGGCGCGGGCCGGTGATCAGGCCGCGGACGTGTTCGGCGAGCCGGACATCCTGGTGAACTGCGCGGGCGTGAACGTGCGGCCGCCGTTCGGCTCGCTTCAGCCGGACGAATGGGATCTGACGATGGCGGTGAACCTCACCGCGCCGTTCGTGCTCGGGCAGCGGTTCGGGCCGTCGATGGCCGCGCGCGGCTGGGGGCGGATCATCAACGTGACGTCGCAGCAAGCGTCGCGTGCCTTCGGGAACAGCGGGGCGTACGGCGTGTCCAAGGCGGGGCTGGCGGGGCTCACGCGGTCCCAGTCGGAGGCGTGGGCGCCGTCCGGCGTGTGCTGTAACTCGGTGTGTCCCGGGTGGGTGGCGACGCCGCTGACCGCCGCGGTGGCCGCCGATCCGGTGCGGGTCGCGGCGCTGGCGTCGCGGACGATGGCAAAGCGCAACGGCTTGCCATCCGACTTCGCGGGGGTGGCGGTGTTTCTGGCGTCCCGGGCCAGCGACTACGTCACCGGGCAGACGGTCTACGTCGACGGCGGCTTCTCTGTTTCGTAACGTTCAGGTGGCCAGCGGGAGCGCTGTGATGGGCAGCGGCGGACGCTGGAGTCCGTGCGTGATCGTGTCGCGGATCTCGCCTAGTATGCCGTGGCCGTCGGTGTCCAGTCGGGGCTGGCGGATAGTGCAAGAGCAGGATGCCATGTGCGACCAGCCGGTCGTGCCGCGCATTGGTAGCGTCCTGGGCTCTGACGGACGTGTGGTAGGCGTGGGAATCGATTTCCGCGGCGACGCCAGCTCTCGGCCACTCTAGGGAGCTTCGGGGGCCACGCACCTCTTTTGGGGCCGGGGGCGGAGGCGGCGGCCGGGGGCGGGCGGCGGCCGGGCCGGCGGCGCGCCGGCGGCATCGGCGACGCGGGAAGACGCGCAGCACGGCACAATAAACGGCATGGCAGCGCGACGCACCGGTGGCACGGCTACGCCACCACCCGAGGACTTCGAAGAGAACATCGTCGACATCGACGTCGTAGAGGAGATGCGGGGCAGCTACCTCGAGTACGCCTACAGCGTCATCTACCAGCGCGCCCTGCCCGACGCACGGGACGGCCTCAAGCCCGTCCAGCGACGAATCCTCTACCAGATGAACGAGATGGGCCTGCGCCCCGACCGGCCGCACGTCAAGTGCGCGCGCGTCGTCGGTGACGTGATGGGCCGGCTCCACCCGCACGGCGACTCGGCCATCTACGACGCGCTGGCACGGCTCGCCCAGCCGTGGGCGATGCGGCTTCCCCTCGTTGATGGCCACGGCAACTTCGGGAGCATGGGCGGCGACGACCAGCCGGCCGCGATGCGGTACACCGAGTGCCGCCTCACCACCGCCGCCATGGAGATGGTCGCCAGCATCGACGAAGACACGGTCGACTTCATCCCGAACTACGACGGTTCCGAGCAACAGCCCGACGTTCTCCCCGCCGGCATCCCGAACCTCCTGGTCAACGGCGCGTCGGGCATCGCGGTCGGCATGGCCACCAACATGGCGCCGCACAACCTCACCGAGGTGGTGCAAGCGGCCCGCCACCTGCTCAAGCACCCGAACGCCACCCTCGAGACGCTGATGCGCTTCGTGCCCGGTCCCGACCTGCCGACCGGCGGCATCATCGCCGGCCTCGACGGCATCCGGGAGGCCTACGAGACCGGCCGCGGCATCTTCCGCACCCGCGCAAAGGCCACGATCGAGCAGCTCCCGCGCGGCAAAACCGGCATCATCATCACCGAACTGCCGTACACCATCGGTCCCGAGAAGGTCATCACCCGCATCAAGGACCTCGTCCAAGCCAAGAAACTCAACGGCATCTCCGACCTCAAAGATCTCACCGACCGCAACCGCGGCCTGCACCTGCTGATCGAGGTCCGCAGCGGCTTCAACCCCGAGGCCATCCTGGCCGAGTTGTACCGTCTCACCCCGATGGAGGAGACGTTCGGCATCAACAACGTCGCGCTGGTCGACGGTCAGCCCCGCGTCCTGGGCCTCAGGGACCTGCTCACGATCTACGTCGACCACCGCATCGACGTGACGCGCCGCCGGACGGAGTTCCGCCGCCGCAAGCGCGAGGAACGGCTGCACCTGGTGGCGGGCCTGATCACCGCGCTGCTCAACATCGACGAGGTCATCCAGGTCATCCGCTCCTCGGACGACGCCGCGCAGGCCAAGCAGCGCCTGATGGAGATCTTCGAGCTGTCCGAGATCCAGGCGCAGTACATCCTCGACACCCCGCTGCGCCGGCTGACCAGGTACGACCGGCTCGAGCTTGAGCGTGAGCAGGACACGCTGCGCACCGAGATCGCCGAGCTCACGGCCATCCTGGAGTCGGAGGAGCGACTCCGCGACCTGGTTTCTGAGGAACTCGCCGACGTGGCCCGCCGCTTCGGCACCCCGCGCCGCACGGTGCTGATGGAGGGCGGCGAGGCGGCCGTCCCCGCCGCCGTGCCGCTGGAGGTGGCCGACGACCCGTGCCACGTCCTGCTCTCCGCCACCGGCCTGCTGGCGAGAATCGATTCTTCCGAACGGCCAGGGGCTCAACCTCCGGGTCCCGCGGCTCGGGCGAAACATGACGGGCTCGCCTCGGTGGTACCGGCCACTGCCCGCGGCACGGTCGGGGTGGTGACGTCGGCGGGCCGGATGGTCAAGCTGAGCGTGCTGGAGATCCCCGCCCTGGCGATGTCGGCGGCCGCGCCGAGCCTGGCCGGCGGCGTGCAGCTCGCCGACCTGATCACGCTGGACCGCGGCGAGACCGTGGTCGCGCTGGCGGCCGTCGACGAGCCGGGTCTTGGCCTCGCGCTCGGCACCGCCGAAGGCGTGGTGAAACGAGTCGTCCCCGACTACCCGCAGAACCGCGACGAGTTCGAGCTGATCACGCTGCGCGACGGCGACCGCGTCGTCGGCGCGGCACAGGTAACCGCCGAAGACGCCGAGCTGACGTTCATCACCAGCGACGCTCAGCTGCTGCACTTCCCCGCGTCGTCGGTGCGTCCGCAGGGCCGCCCGGCCGGGGGCATGGCCGGCGTCAAGCTGTCTGACGGAGCCGCGGTGGTGTGGTTCGGGGTCGTGGCGGCGGCGTCGGCCGCCGGGACGAGCGCGCCGGCCGTGGTGGTGACCGTGGCCGGGTCTAGCGCGACGCTGTCCGGCACCGGCGGCACCAGCGTGAAGGTCACCCCGATGCACGAGTTCCCCGGCAAGGGCCGGGCGACCGGCGGGGTGCGCTGCCATCGGTTCCTCAAGGGCGAGGACACGCTGGTGCTGGCCTGGGCGGGCCCGTCCCCCGCGCTCGGCGCCGCCGCGTCCGGCACCCCGGTCGAGCTGCCGCCGGCCACCGGCAAGCGCGACGGCTCCGGCGTCCCCCTGGCCGGCGCGCTAACCGTGATCGGCGGTTAGGTTCCAGCGGAAATGATGGGCGGAATGGCTGCCATGGCGACCACTTCGCCCATCATCTGGGCCGGGATCGTGATGCCGGGCGGGGTACGGTCTGGCGCGGCGGCGGCGAGGGCGGCCAGCAGGGCGGCGGGACCCGCCGTCTGCTTGTCGGCGAGCTGCCAGTCCCTGATGATGACCTCGCCCTCCGGTCCGGGGTCGAACACACCGGTGTCGAAGCAGCCGGCGTCCGCCAGCGTCCGCATGGCGGGGTGGTCGTCGGGGATGTCGCGCAGGTAGGCGGCGGCGTCGAGCAATGACACGACGCTGCGGGCCACGCGCAGGGCGTTCTCGCCGGCCGTGTCCAGCCGCCACCACGCCCGAGCCCGGAGGTGCTGCGCAACGAGTATCGCTCTAGCCACGGAGAGTGATAGTACCAGCTACATATCGATGCGCGAGGGATCCAGCTCGGCCGCGCCGCCCACGATGAAGTCGCGCCGCGGCCCCACCTCGGTGCCCATCAGCAGGCTGAAGATGCCGGACGCCGCCGCGGCGTCCTCGATCCTGATCCGGCGCAGCGTGCGGTACCGCGGATCCATAGTGGTCTCGGCCAGCTGGGACGCGTCCATCTCGCCGAGGCCCTTGTACCGCTGCACCGGCTCTTCCCAGCGCTGTCCCCGGCGCTCCAGCTCTAGCAGCGTGCGGTGCAGCTCGGAATCGGAGTAGCAGTACCGGTACTTGTCCTGGCCCTTGCGCACGTTCTTGAGCGCGACCCGGTGCAGCGGCGGCACCGCCGCGAACACCCGGCCCGCATCCAGCATCGGCCGCAGGTACCGGTGGAACAGGGTCAGCAGCAGCGTGCGGATGTGCGCACCGTCCACGTCCGCGTCGGCCATGAAGATGATCCGCTGGTAGCGCGCCGAGTCCAGGTCGAACGAGCTGCCCGAGCCCGCGCCGATGACCTGGATGATCGCGGCGCACTCCGCGTTCTTCAGCATGTCAGCGAGCGAGGACTTCTGCACGTTGAGGATCTTGCCGCGGATCGGCAGCAGCGCCTGGAACTCGGAGTTCCTGGCCAGCTTCGCGGTGCCGAGCGCGGAGTCGCCCTCCACGATGAACAGCTCGCTCCGGTCGTCGGCGGCGCGGCAGTCCACCAGCTTGGCCGGCAGCGACGAGCTGGCCAGCGCGGACTTGCGCCGCTGGTTGTCGCGGTGCTCGCGCGCCGCGATCCTGGCCTTCGCCGCCGAGACGACCTTCTCGAGCACCGAGCGGGCCTGCTGCTTGGCGCCCCGCGGCGGGTTCTCGAAGTAATCCTTGAGCTTGTCGCCGACCACCTTGCCGACGATGCGGGAGGCGGCGGGGGTGCCGAGCACCTCCTTGGTCTGCCCCTCGAACTGCGGCTCGGGCAGCCGCACGGAAACGACCGCCACCATGCCCTCGAGCACGTCCTCCTTGGTGACCGGCTCGTCCCCGTTCTTCAGCAGCCGGGCGGCGCGGAGCTGGTCGTTCAGCGCCCGCACGATCGCGCGCTCGAAGCCGGTGACGTGCGTGCCGCCGTGCGGCGTGGCGATCACGTTCACGAACGAGCGGATCACCGATTCGTAGCCGGTGCTCCACTGGACGGCCACGTCGACGGACAGCTCCCGGTCCACGTCGGTCGGGGTCATGTGGCCCTTGTCGTCGAGCACCGGGATCGTCTCGGTGAAGTTCCCCGACCCGGTGAGCCGGAGCACCTCGCTGACCGGCTCGCCGGAGCCCAGGTGCGCGCAGAACTCGCTGATGCCGCCGTCGAACCGGAACTCGGCCTCCTGTGGCGTGTCCGGGTTCTCCTCGCGCATGCTGATCGCCAGGCCGGGCACCAGGTACGCCGTCTGCCTGGCTCGCTCGGCCAGCAGGTCGTAGCTGAAGTGCGCGTCCTTGAGGAAGATCTGCCGGTCCGGCCAGAACCTGATCCTGGTGCCGGTGGCCCGGCGCGACGCGGCCCTGCCGAGCTGGCGCAGCCCGGACTTCCTGGTGAACTCCGCGTCCGGTCCCGGCCCGGCGAACTCGCCGGTCACGCCGCGGCGGAAGCTCGCGCCCCAGGTCTGGCCGTCCCGGTCCACCTCCACGTCCAGCCGGGCGGACAGCGCGTTCACCACCGAGGCGCCGACGCCGTGCAGGCCGCCGGAGGCGGTGTAGGACCCGCCGCCGAACTTGCCGCCGGCATGCAGCCTGGTCATCACGACCTCGACGCCGCTGAGCTTGGTCTTCCGCTCGGCGTCCACCGGGATGCCGCGGCCCTGGTCCCTGACCTCGGCGGACCCGTCGGCGTGCAGGATCACCTCGATCCGGGAGCCGAACCCGCCAAGCGCCTCGTCCACGGCGTTGTCGATGATCTCCCACAGGCAGTGCTGAAGGCCGCGGCCGTCGGTCGAGCCGACGTACATGCCGGGCCGCTTGCGTACCGCCTCGAGCCCCTCGAGGACCGACAGGTGCCGCGCGGTGTACGAATCGTCCGTGGCGGTCCGGGCGGCGGTCAGGGCGGGCACTGTGCGGTGTTCTCCTTCGCGGGCGGAAACAAGCCTCATCGAAGAGTAGCGTTCCGCGGCGGCGGCCGAAGCACGCCACGCTGCTTACGGGCCGCCGATGCCCCGGATTGCATCGACTGCCCGCTATCAGGGTAAATAACTGATGCAGGATCTCCGCTGCGAGTAACGTTGGCATCACGGAACGTCAGGACAGTTTCGCTTGTGGCGTACACCACTCGGCGTGGGGAACGCTGACGGCGGGGTATGTGTTGTGCTGTGCTGTAAGGCGTAGGCAGCAACGGGAAAGGACGGCGACATTGACCGGAGCAATGGCCCCAACAAAGCCGCTGACCGCGCTTGACCTCTGCGATCGTTGCGGGGCTCAGGCATACGTCCGCGTGCTGCTCGCCAACGGGGGTGAGCTGCTTTTCTGTGCCCATCACGGCCGTGAGCACTCGGCCGCGCTAGCCAAGGTGGCGGTGGACATCCAGGATGAGAGCAACCGGCTGTCCGAGCCGCCGCCGGCTCAGAACTAGACGTCATCAACCGCGGAAAGCCGCGCCCATGTGTTCCGGGCGCGGCTTTCGCTGTCTCGGGGCACGCCTGGCTAGAGCTGGCGCGTCATGAACGCGCTGTTCGCGCTCGGCCGGTAGTCGCCGAACGGATCACAGTACGTAAATCCGGCGGCTTCATACAGTGAGCGAGCCGGCCGGAACGCATCCATCGAACCGGTCTCCAGGCTGAGCCGCCGGTATCCCCTGGCCCGGGCCACCTGAACGATGTGCGTGAGCATCAGCTTGCCGATACCCCGGCCGCGGGCCGCCTCCGCCGTGTGCATGGACTTGAGTTCCCCGTGGCCGCCGCCAAGCTCCTTCAGCGCCCCGACGGCGAGCAGCCGGCCGTCCCGCCGGTAGCTGAAGAACGTCACCGCCGGTTCGGCGAGGCCCGCCGCGTCGAGGGCATGCACGTCCTCCGGCGGGCTGATCGACCGCATCAGCGCCAGGTGCCTGCCGAGCAACATCAGCACGTCATCCGCGGCCGGGTCGTCCACCGCGATCTGTCCCTCTGTGATCTGTCCCTCCGCGATCTGTCCCTCCGCGATCTGTCCCTCCGCGATCCGCGCCTCCGTCATCCGCGCATCGTACGCCGCCCGCGTTACACGGGTGTAAACCCTTCCTCCCAGTCGTCGTCGTAGTCGTACGGGTCGCCCGGATCACGCGGGAACGAGCCGGCCCAGCCGGTGCACAGCACCAGCGGATCCGCGCCACCCGCCCCGGCGCAGCGGTCCGGCCAGCGGGCGTCGTCGGCGTCCTCCCACACGTTGAGCAGCACCTCGCAGTCGCAGCAGATCCCGCCGCGCTCCTCGAGCCGCGCCAAGAACATCTCGCCGCTCTCGCCGCGTTCGCCGCTCTCGCCGCGTTCGCCGCGTTCGCCGCGTTGGCCGGGAGCGCGCCGGTCCCGCCAGCGGATCGTCCACTTCCTCGTGTTGTCGCAGCCGCCGGACCGCAGCATCCGGCGGATGTAGCAGCGCAGGCACTCGCGCTCCCCGGGGTCGTCCCGGACAGTTGTCTCGGGCATCGCGTGACCTCCTTGCCATCGGGCTTCCTGGCGGAAGCTCACTGGCACGGTTCTACCGCCGGCCACCGACATTCCCCCGCCGCCCAACCCAGACAAAACGCCCCGATTACCCACGACCCTCGCAAAACTTTTCGAGCAAGCCCGCCAGACGAGCCACCCACCCAAGCGCCCACCCGCGATGGGTTGCGTGGGACTAGGAGCGTACGGCGCGGTCACGCCGCACGCCGCGCCGCCCTGCACAACCCGATCGCGTCGCGCCCGCGGCCGGCGCACCCCGCGAACGGACCAACGCCGCATTTCGGGCGGGCCGTCCGGCGCGCCACATTATTGCGGACACTTACCCCCCCGGTTTGGGGGGGTAAGTGTCCGCAATAATTCCTGGCGTACGCCCATATGGGGATATGTCGGATTTGCGGCCAGGCGCGGGGGGGCGGGCCAGGCGCGGGGGGGCGGGACGGGCGCGGGGGCGCGGGGCGCGGCGGGGGTTGGAGGGGTTAAACGTTAGTCGAGGTAGTCGCGGAGGACTTGGGAGCGCGAGGGGTGGCGGAGCTTGGACATCGTCTTGCTCTCGATCTGCCGGATGCGCTCGCGGGTGACGCCGTAGACCTTGCCGATCTCGTCCAGGGTCTTGGGCTGGCCGTCGGTCAACCCGAAACGCATGGAAACGACGCCCGCCTCGCGCTCGGAGAGCGTGTCCAGAACACTGTGCAACTGCTCCTGGAGCAGCGTGAACGACACCGCCTCGCCGGGCTGGATCGCCTCGGAGTCCTCGATCAGGTCGCCGAACTCGGAGTCCCCGTCCTCACCCAACGGCGTGTGCAGGGAGATCGGCTCGCGGCCGTACTTCTGTACCTCGATGACCTTCTCCGGGGTCATGTCGAGTTCGACGGCCAGCTCTTCTGGCGTGGGCTCGCGGCCGAGGTCCTGGAGCATCTGCCGCTGCACGCGGGCCAGCTTGTTGATCACCTCGACCATGTGCACCGGGATGCGGATGGTGCGGGCCTGGTCGGCCATCGCGCGGGTGATCGCCTGACGGATCCACCACGTGGCGTACGTGGAGAACTTGTAGCCCTTGGTGTAGTCGAACTTCTCCACCGCGCGGATCAGGCCCAGGTTGCCTTCCTGGATCAGGTCCAGGAACAGCATGCCGCGGCCGGTGTACCGCTTGGCCAGGGAGACGACCAGCCGGAGGTTGGCCTCGAGCAGGTGGTTCTTGGCCCGGGTGCCGTCTTCGGCGATCCACTCCAGGTCGATGCGCTGATCGGTGGTCAAGCCACCCGTCTCGGCCAGCTTCTCCTCGGCGAACAGGCCGGCCTCGATCCGCTTGGCGAGCTCGACCTCCTGCTCGGCGTTGAGCAGCGGGACCTTGCCGATCTGCTTCAGGTAGTCCTTGACCGGGTCGGCGGTCGCGCCGGCGACCGCGACCTGGGCGGCCGGCAGGTCATCGTCGTCGTCCCCGAGGACGAGGATCTCCTCTTCCTCCTCGGGGGTCGCCGCGCCTTCGGCGTTGATCGGGACGACGCGGGCACCGTCCGGCGTCGCGACCGGGACCGCGACCTGCGGCTTCGCGACGGCCTCGGGCGCGTCGGCCTCGTCCGCCTCGTCGCTCTCGTCCGTCTCGGTCTCTGCCTCGTTGTCGAGGTCAGTGTCGCTCAGCGCACCCTCGACGTCCTCGACGTCCTCGTCGCCGAGGTCGTCGAAGTTCTCCAGGTCGACGTCGCCATCCTCGTCGTCGAGGCTGAGCTCGGCCTCGTCGTCCAGTCCCGCCTCATCGTCGAGGCCAGCCTCGTCCTCGATCTCGGCGGGATCCGCCAGGGTGGCGTCTGCTGATTGCGGCATATCAGGCTCCTGGGGCTCACGGGGGACAGCTTGGAGGTCGGCACCTTCCCCGGCTTTCCGAGGACCGGTCCTCGAGCGCTTCCGCGCTGCGGAGTTAGCAGCGCTCACGGCCACGGTCACCCCTTCCTTTCGGGACTGAATCCAACCCGCCTGCCTCCACCTCATCACCACGATAGGCCGGAGCTGGGAGTGAGTTGTCCATTCGGTCTCCTCGCGTCCACACCCTGTCTGCCCCCGACGCGCATGAGGGCGCCCTCCAGCCTATGGCCGGTGCACGACTAGCACGGTCACGTCGTCGTCTTGCTCATGGCCAGCGAGCATATGGTCTACCAGATATTGCAGCAGCAATCCGGGCTGGTCACGAACGTTTTCGTCGGCCTGCGCGGCCACCGCGGCAAGCTCGTCAAGTCCGGCGTCAAGTCCCCTCCCCCGGTTCTCCACCAGGCCGTCTGAATAGAAGACCGCGGTGCTGCCCGGCTGGAGATTGAATGAATGCTGCTTGCGCGGACTCGGCCACCCAAGAGGCGTACCCGCCTCGACCCCGTCAAATCGCGGCTCCTGACCCTGATCCAGGATCAGCGCGGGCAGGTGTCCGGCGTTGCCGAGCACTCCCTCGCCGCTCTCCGGGTCGATGACCAGGTACCCGACGGTGGTGACCTGCTCCTCGAGTTCGGTGGCGGCGAACAGCCGGTCCAGGCCGCCGAGCACCGCCGCGGGTCTCGGGTCGGTCAGCGCGAGGGCTCTCAGCGCGTTCCGCACCCGGCCCATGCCCGCCGCCGCGACGAGTCCCTTGCCCATAACGTCACCGACGGCGACAGCCAGCCTGCGGTCCGCAAGCCAGAACGCGTCGTACCAGTCCCCGCCGATCTCCATGTTCCGCGCGACCGGCAGGTACCTGGCCGCCATCATCATGCCGGGCACGCTCGGCAGCTGATCCGGCAGCAGGCTGCGCTGCAGGGTCTCCGCCGTGGTGTGCTCGCGCTCGTACATCGCGGCGCGTTCCACGGCCAGCGAGCACTGGCCGGCCAGCGCCTCGAGGAACACCCGCTCTTCCTCGGTTATCTTCCGCGGCCTGGCGAACGCGAACCGCAGCGCGCCCAGCGGGGCACCGGCCGCGAGCAGCGGCAGCCCCACCCAGGAACGCTCCTCGCTGGCCTGCGCGATCTCCCGCGGATCGATCTCCAGCTCACCCTCGAACTGCCTGCGCAGATCCTCCGGATCCTCGACCAGGACCGGGCGGCGCGTGCCGATCGCCTTGGTCATCACGCTCGGCAAGTCCAGCGTCAGCGGCCAGCCCGCCGAGTCCGGGGCGCCGCGCAGGTCATCGTTGACCACGCGCAGCCGCGTGTTATCGGGCTCCAGCAGTGCCACCGCCGACCGCAGCGCGCCGATCGCGGTGCGGCCGACCTCGGTGATGACCTCGACGACCTGCTCCACGGTGAGCGCCTCAGCGAGCATGCTCGTCGCCTGCTGAAGACGGGCCGTCCGCAGCGCGGCCGCGGACAGCTGCTCGGTGAGCCGGCCGCGCATCTCCTCGGCCTCACGCTGACTGGTCACGTCCGTGCTGGCGCCGACCCACTCGACGATCTTGCCGTCCCGCTCGATCGGCACCGCCCGCACGTCATAGTGGCGATACGAGCCACCCTTGGTCCGGATCCGGTACCGGTCGTCAAAGGTCTTTCCCGTGCGGATCGACTCCCGCCACCCGCGCTCCACCCGCTCCCGGTCCTCACGGTGGATCGAGTCAAGCCACCCGTCGCCGGTGAACTCCTCGACCGTCTGACCGGTGATCCAGCGCCACTCCGGAGCATCCTCCTTCATCGCGCCGTCCGGCTCCGCGACCCAGACCACCTGGGCGCCGCCCTGGACCAGGCTGCGGTAGCGCTCCTCGCTGCGGCGGATGGCCTCCTCGACGGTGGTCATCGGGTGCTGCGCGGTGGGTCCGGTGGTGAGGATCAGGCCGGCCGCGGCGATCTTGGCCTCGGGGCCGGGATCGCGCAGCGGGAACCACTGCGCCGTGCTGCCGCCGGGGTAGCCGGGCTCGGTCAGCGCGATGCCCTCGGTGAGCACGCGGCGCAGCGATGCCTCGGCCAGGCTGCCGATCGGTTCCGCCCAGACCTGGGCGGGCGCGAGCCCGGCGAACGCGGCGGGCTCCTGCTGGGCACTGGCCTCGGCCGCGTCGAGCGCGGCCTGGTCGCGGATGCCGGTGTCGGCCGGCGGACGGGGCGTCGCTACCGCTGCAATCCGGGCAAAAGCCTCATTGACCTTGATAACGCGCAAGTCGGCGCCGAAGACAGCCATGCCTACCGGCGCGTACAGCACCAGCAGGTCAGCGAGCGCGATTTCGGACGCGTCGCGCTGCCTGGGCACGGAGGTGTCCGTGCTCATGCTTTGCTCCCACGTCCCGCTCCGGGGGCTGCCATCGGCGGCTCCTTCCCCGGGATAGTCTCCCGCGGCCATCTCATTAAGCGTGCCACAGTCCGGCAATTGGTGTAGCCCGGGCGAGCATGTTAGTGGCAAGCAATTGCGCGATCGTGGATAGCTACACCGGGCATGGCGTCGTAGCATAGCGTCCGCATGTCCAGATCTGAGAGGCTATCAGGGTGAGCCCGCAGAGCCGACGTAGCCAACCCCCCGGCAGCGGCAGCCGGGGTCCAGCTGCGCCCCCCGGCAGCGCTGTCCAGCCGCCGAACGCGCTGTTCGCCGAGATGCTCCGCGCGGCTCGGGAACTGCTGGCGGTCCGCAGCCCGCTGGACGCCGAGCTCATGGTCAGCGAGCTGCTCGGCACCTGGTGGGGTCAGCGTGGCGTGCGCGGAACCGGCGTGGAACAGCTCATCGGCGAGGGCCTGGTGGACTACGCGTCTGGGCAGCGCAGCCCGGCGGCGCTCGCGCTGCTGTCCGGGATCGCCTGCCTGGGCACGCCCCGGCAGGCCGCCAAGGCCGAGCGGGCCGCGATCGCACTGATGGACTCCGGCGTGCCGTGCCCGGCCTGGGCATCGCATCTGGGCGAGGTGACATCGGCCGAGTGCTACGTCAACCCGGACGAGTTCGGCGATCAGGACGAGGTCATCTGCGTTTTCTCCTACGCCGGGGAGGAGCCGCACGCGCTGGTCTCCGTGGTCGACTACAACGACGGCGGCATGATCAGGGATGGCTGGGTCACCTCGCGCGTGAGCAAGCTGCTCGACCACTGCCGCGAGGTCTCCGCGCAGCGCGGCGCCGAAGGGCGGCATGCGTTCCGAGAGGTCGACGCCCCGCAGGCCCGCCGGATGCTGGAGACCGCGCTGCGGGTGACCGACGCGGCGCCTGAGGCGTCCAGCGTGTCCGAATCGTTTCCCTCCTATCACGCGTTCATCCGGGCCCGGGTCCGGGCGCTTCCGCCGTACCGGCGCGGTGCCCTGGCCGGTGTCACCGGGCCGCGGCGGCAGGTGTGGAGCAAGGACCGGCGGGCGATGCTCGCCGCGGAGTTCCTCGCTTCCGACGAGGCCGAAGACCTGTCGGACCGCGGCGCCGCCTCCCATTGCGCGGACCGGATCATCGACTACGGATGCGACAAGGACTTTGGCCGCCCGCTGCGGATGAGCCCCACCAAGGTGGAGAAATTCCTGCTCGGCTGGTTGCCGCGCAAGGTGATGCTGACGTTCGCCGAGCAGGACGCGATGCCCCACGTGCTTGCGGCCTGGGTGCGCTTCTCCGGCCGGCGTCGTGACCTGTCCGGGGCGTTGATCGCGGAGACGCTGGAGACCGTGTTCGACTCGATCGGCGCGTTCGCGGAGGCGTACCGGGATCCCGCCGAATTCGGCCTGGAGTACGCGCTGGTCCGGCGGCTGCTGCCGGACGCGGACCTGGAGGCGCTGCCGCGCCGGGCGTTCGCGTTCCCGGTGCTCGAGGGCTGGCATGAGGGCGTGGATCTGTCCGAGCTGGACCCGGCCGACCCGCACGACCGGCGGGCGCTGCTCGCCGCCGACCACGCCACGCCCACGACCGGAGACGCCGGCCGGCACATCGACCGGCACATGCTCGTCGCCGACCGGCTGTGGCGGGACGACCCGCCGGAGCTGTGGCAGACCGCGCAGCGGCTGCTCGACTCCGGCCAGGAACGGCACCTGGTGCTGCACGCACTGATGACCGTGCTGGACCGGGTCGGCTCTGACCGCGCCGCGCTGCTGTCCGCTCTCGAGGAACTCGACCCGTCGTTATTCGCCGGGGTCGCCGTATCCGCCGCCGCCGGGGGTTTCGATGACGAACACGTCCCCCGGGTGCACTGTTGCCGTGTCGCAGCCCATCAGCGGCGTGGTGCTGCCGTCGGGGTGCTCGACCCAGTGGCGGCCCAGCGCGCCAGGATCGCCGCCGTTCAGGCCGAACGCGGGTACCCGCCGGTGGCCGGTCAGCGTGGAGATCGTCATCGTCTCCTCGAAACGGATGCGGCGGATGCCGCCGTCCCCGCCGCGCCAGCGGCCGTCGCCGCCGGAACCACGTCGGATAGCGTAGCTATCCAACCGTACCGGGTACCGCCATTCCAGCACTTCAGGGTCGGTTAGCCGGGAGTTGGTCATCTTCGTCTGGACGACATCGGTGCCGGGGAACCCCGGGCCCGCCCCCGACCCGCTCGCCACCGTCTCGTAGTACTGGTAGCGCTCGTTGCCGAACGTCACGTTGTTCATCGTCCCGGATCCCTCCGCCTGTATGCCGAGGGCGCCGTACAGCGCGCCGGTCACCGCCTGAGACGTCTCCACGTTGCCGGCCGCGACCGCCGCGGGATACTCCGGGGAGAGCATGGTCTTGGCGGGGATGGTCACGTTCAGTGGCTGCATGCAGCCGGAGTTCAGCGGGATATCGTCGTCCACAAGCGTGCGGAACACGTACAGCACGGCCGCCATCGCGACGCTGGACGGCGCGTTGAAGTTGCCGTCTAGCTGGGGTGATGTGCCCGTGAAGTCGATGTCCGCGGTCTTGGTGTCGTGGTGGACCCGCACCGCGACAACAATGGCGGCGCCGTTGTCGAGTTCGTAGCGGAACTCGCCGTCGCTGAGCGCGGTGATCACTGTGCGTACCGCATCGGCGGCGTTCCGCTGGACGTGCCCCATGTACGCCTGGACGGTGTCGAGGCCGAAGTGGTCGACCATTCTCGCGAGCTCCGCGATGCCCTTCTCGTTGGCGGCGATCTGCGCGCGAAGGTCCGCGATGTTCGTCTCCGGAGCACGGGACGGGAACTCCGCGCCCCGCAGCAACTCGATCGTTTCCGCCTCCCGCAGCCGCGCGTTCTCGACCAGCAGCCAGGTGTCGATCAGCACGCCCTCCTCCTGGATGCGCGTGCTGTTCGCCGGCATCGACCCCGGCGAGATCCCGCCGATCTCCGCGTGATGTCCCCGCGACGCGACGTAGAAGATCGGCCGCGGCTCGCCGGCCTCCGGGAGGTGCGTGGCCCCCGAAGCCCTTTTTACCGGAGGGAACCGTCCCCCCGGACCCCCGCGGCTAGGGGGGGTCTGGGGGCCACGCTCCCCTTGAGGGGCGGGCTCGGGGCCGGCCGCGGCGAAGACGGGTGTGACGACTGTGATGTCTGGGAGGTGAGTGCCGCCGTGGTACGGGTCGTTGAGGACGTAGACGTCGCCGGGGCGCATGTGCGGCGCCCGCTTGATCACCATTTTGATGGATTCCCCCATCGAGCCCAGGTGGACGGGCATGTGCGGTGCGTTCGCGATCAGCCCGCCCTCGGCGTCGAAGACCGCGCAGGAGAAGTCGAGCCGCTCCTTGATGTTGACCGAGTGCGCGGTGGCCTGCAGGCGCACGCCCATCTGTTCGGCCACCGACATGAACAGGTTGTTGAAGATCTCCAGCATCACCGGGTCGGCGGTCGTGCCGACGTCCGCCCGGTCCGGCCGCGCGGCCACGCGGGACAGCAGTAGGTCCCCCCGGCCGGTCACGACGGCCTGCCAGCCCGGCTCGACCACGGTGGTGGCCAGTTCCTCGGTGATGATGGCCGGGCCGTTCACGGCGTGCCCGGGCCGGAGCCGGGCCCGCTCGAACAGGTCCACCTCGGCCCAGGACCCGGCGGTGAACATCGGGACACGCGTGCGGCTCTCCGGATC